>CADEDU010000062.1:0-8761 GCA_902826155.1 uncultured beta proteobacterium | reverse complement strand
GTCGCCCAGCGGCCCGATCGGCAGGCGCTTGGTGCGCGCGCCCGCACCCACGCAGAACAGCGAAGGCGAGCTCATCAGGCTCTCGTCCGGGCGGAAATGGTGCTCGACGCAGAAGGCGTAGTCGTAGCCCGTCTCGTCGCACAGCTGCAGTTCGCGCCAGAGCTGCTCGTAGCGCTGGTGCGGCGTCATGTCGGGCTTGGACCACACGTGCGAAAAGTGCGCGAACTTCATGGTTCCTTCCTGATGCGTGCGTAGCGGTTGGCGAGGCCGGCCGCGCCGATCTTCTCAGTGGCGGTCGCGCCAGAACCGACAATACGCGTGGTACGCCAAGTCGCGCCAGCGCTTGCGCCAGCACATGAGTCCGTCGCTGCCTTCGTGCACCAGGCACAGGTTGCAGGAGACGCAGTCGACCTGACCCTGACGACCGGCCGCGAGCTGCCTGGGCAGATCCGGTTCGCGCACGAGTGGGCGGGCGAGGGCGATGAAGTCCGCATCGCCGGATCGCAGCACATCGGTCATTGTCTCGGTCGTGCGCACGCCGCCGACGAGGATCACCGGGATCGCGACGCTGCGCTTGACCGCCTGCGCGAACGGGCGGTAGTACGCCTCGGGCGCGGCCGGCATCAGCACGCGGTGCGGGAGCGCATCGCGCAGCGCGCGCATGCCGGTCACGGCGACGTACGGCCGGATGTTCTCCTTGTAGCTGTTCATCAGGCCATAAGTGACCTCGACCGCATCGAGCCCGTCGGCACGCAACTGTGCGATGCGCGCGACGCTCTCGGGCGTCTGCAGGCCCTCGGCGACGGCGTCCGCCACGCCGACTCGCGCCGTGAGAGGCACTTGCCTGCCGACCACCTCGCGCACCCGCTGGTACACGGCGCGAAGGAATCGGCCACGCCGCTCGGCATCGCCGCCCCAATCGTCGTCGCGCCGGTTGCTGAACGGCGAATTGAACTGCGCCAGCAGATAGCCGTTGCCCGAATGCAGATGGATGCCGTCGAAGCCCGCGGCCATCGCGCGGCGCGCGGCGGCACCGAATGCATCGATTACCTGTTCGATATCGGCCGTAGTCATGGCGCGTGGCTGCCGCGCGAACACCGTGTTGGCGATCACCGATGGCGCGATCGGCTCGATGTCGGGCATCGTCGACTGGCTGCCGGCATGCGATAGCTCCGCGAAGATCGTTCCGCCGGCCTGATGCACCGCGTCGGTGACACGGCGCAGGCCGTCAATGAACCGATCTTCGTACAGGCAAAGCTGAAACGGCGCGTACTGTCCGCGTGACTCGACCGCGATGTGGCCGGTGATGAGCAGCCCTGCGCCGCCTTGCGCAAGCTCGCCGTACAGGTTCACATGGCGCTCGGTGGCTTCGCCCGCGGCGTTCGCCATCGTCTCGCCGGTCGCCGCGCGCACCAGGCGATTGCGCAGGGTGAGCGATCCGATCGTGCCGGGCGTCAGATAAGGCGGGGTCGATGCGTGCATCGTCGTGGCTTCCCGTGCGCGAACGTTGGCGCCCGCTTTCGCAACCGGTTACACGACGCTGCGCGGTTCGAACTTCGGCGCGCGCTTCTCGCGCAATGCCGCCACACCCTCGAGCACGTCGGGACCGGAGAATCCCAGCAGCTCGAGCGCCAGCGACGTGTCGAAGGTCGGGCCCGCCATGCGCAGCCAGTTGTTCAGCGCGTACTTGGTCCAGCGGATCGCGCTGGGCGAACCCTCGGCCAGCCGCGTCGCGACATCGAGCGCCTTGGCTTGCAGCGCCTCGTCCGGAACACAAAGCGATACCAGTCCGATGCGTTCCGCCGCTTCGCCGTCGAGCGGTTCGCACAGCAGCAGGTGGTATTTCGATTTCGCCATGCCGCAAAGCAGCGGCCAGATGATCGCGGCGTGATCGCCCGCCGCCACGCCGAGCTTGGTGTGCCCGTCGATCAGGCGTGCGGACTTGCCCGCAATCGAGATGTCGGCCATCAGCGCGACGACGATGCCCGCACCAACGGCCGCGCCGTTGATCGCCGAGACGATCGGCTTGTTGCAGTTGATCATGTTGGAGACCATGTTCTTGGCCTCGCGCCAGACGGTGCAGCGCGTCTCGAAGTCTTCGGCCATCTTCGCCACCAGCGACAGATCGCCGCCTGCGCTGAACGCCTTGCCCGCGCCGGTGACGATCACCGCGTTCGTGTCCGGATCGGTGTCGATGTCGCGCCAGATCTCGGTGAGCTCGGTGTGCGTGCGCGGGTCGACCGCGTTCATCCGCTCCGGGTTGGAAATCGTGATGCGCAGCACGCGCGCATGGGGGCGATCGAGCTTGAGACGCTCGTAGTGGGCGTAGCGGTCGGCCATTGCAGGCTCCTTGTGGTGTGTCGTGGAAAAGACGATCCGAAGCGAAGCGCGCTCGCTCCGCGCGAACGGGGGGTGCTACTGCGGTTTGACCAGACCGCGATCGATCAACTGCTTCACCAGCACATGGCGCTGGATCTTGCCGGTGGGCGTGAACGGCAGCTCGTTCAGGATCACGATCTGCTCGGGCAGCTTGTAGGTCGCCACCGAGTCGCCGAGAAAGTTCACCAGCTCGTCGAGTGTCGGCGCGGTGCCCTTGGGCACGACGCACAGGCAATTACGCTCGCCAAGCCGCGTGTCGGGCACACCGACCAGGGCGCAGTACATCACCGACGGATGCTGGTAGAGGATCTCCTCGATCTCGCGCGGAAAGAACTTCTTGCCGCCGCGATTGATGATCTCCTTGAGCCGGCCGACGATGCGCAGATTGCCGGCGTCGTCGATCAGGCCGAGATCGCCGGTGCGGAACCAGCCATCCCGGGTGAACAGCTCGGCATTGGCGGCTGGATTGTTGTGATAGCCCAGATGCACCGATGGGCCGTCGCAGATGATCTCGCCGACTTGGCCTTGCGGTACATCGTTGAACTGATCGTCGATGATGCGCACGCCCATGTGGCTGGCGGCCTTGCCGCAGGAGCCGGTGACCTTCTCGGGGTCGTCGACTTCGCGCGTGTAGGTGTGAAAGCCGGTCTCGAGCATGCCGTACAGCTCGAGCAGCGCGCCGCGCATGTGCTTGCGATACGCGCGGATCGTCTCGATCGGGCACGACGCACCGCCGGTCACTGTGATGCGGATCGACGACAGATCGTAGGCGGCCAGATTCGCGTCGTTGAGCATCGCGGTGATCGAAGCCGGCGCCGTCGGGATGTACGTCACCTTCTCCTGCTGGATCAGCGCAAGCGCCGTGTTCGCCCGAAATCGGTCGAGCAGTACCGCGCGACAGCCGGTGAGAATGGTCTGCACCAGCGCGAGGTAGCCCCAGTTCAGGCCCAGCGGCAGATAGATGAGCATCACCTCGTCGGCGGTGACGTGCAGATCGGCGTTCTGGATGCGCGCCGCGGCGATCGAGGTGTTGTGGCTGTGCGTGACGCCCTTCGGATTGCCGGTGGTACCCGAGGTGAACGCCATGCGCATGATGGCGTCGACCTCGCTCTTGGCGGGCGTGAACCCTTGCGGTGGCCCGTTCGCCGCGACGGCATCGTCCAGGCTCACGACGCCCGGACGCGCCGGACCGCGCACCGTCGCGACCAGCTTGACGCCGGGGATACGCGGGCGGATCGACTCGAACATCGCAACATGGTCGAAGTCGCGAAACTTGTCGCAGCAGATGAACGCCGTGCTGCCGGCGAACTGCATGATGTACTCGATCTCGCGACTGCGGAAATCGACACTCACCGGAATCGCCACCGCGCCCAGTCGTTCCAGCGCGATGAACACGTAGGCGAACTCGACCCAGTTGGGGATCTGCACCGTGACGATGTCGCCGGCGTTGACGCCGAGCGCGCGCAATCGGGCCGCGGTGCGATCCACGCCCTCGGCCAGCTGGCGGTAGTTGATGCGATGCGTGCCGTCGAACAACACCTCGCGCTCCGGCGTGTCGACGGCACGGCGCGAGAGGATGTCGGTGAGTGTCTCGTCGGTCCACAAGCCGATGGCGCGGTACTTGCGCGACATCTCCGGCGTCAGGCGGGTCTGGAATTGCATGATCGACTCTTGGGTGCGCAACGACTCAAGCGGTCAGCCACTTGCGCCGGATCTCGTCGCCGCGGGTGCGGAACTCGTCCGCGCTGCCGTCGTGCACGATCTGGCCCTTGAGCATGACCAGGATCCGATCGCCCACCGCTTCGGTGAGGCGCATGTTCTGCTCGACCAGCAGCACTGTCATGCCTTCGCTCGCGAGTTGGCGGATCAGCCGCGACAGCTCGGCGACCACCATCGGCGCGAGGCCCTGCGAGGGCTCATCCAGCAGCAGCACGTTCGGATCGGTGACGAGCGCACGCGCGATCGCGAGCATCTGCTGCTCACCACCCGAGAGCGATGAACCCTTGTTGCCGAGCCGCTCCTTCAGGCTCGGGAACAATTCGAACAGCCGATCGTCGGGCCAGCGACGCGAGGGTCGGCGTTGACCGACCTGCAGATTCTCGGCGACGGTGAGTTGCGGATACACCTGACGCCCTTCGGGTACATAAGCGACACCAGCGCGCGCGATGACATGCGGGGCTTGCCGCGCCAGCGCCCGATCGCCGATCGTGACCTGGCCTTCGCTCGCTTCGACCAGCCCCATGATGGTCTTGAGCAGGGTGGTCTTGCCTACGCCATTGCGACCGATCACCGCGGTGACCTTGCCGGTTTCGGTGGCGAGCGTCACCCCGCGCAGCACGTGACTCGTGCCGTAGCGCGCGTGCAGGGAATCGACGCGCAACATCAGTCGATGTCTCCGAGATACGCGGCCTGCACGTCGGCGTTGGCGCGCACCCGCTCGGGTACGTCGTCGGCGATCTTGCGCCCGCGATGGAGCACCGCGATGCGATCGGCCAGCGCGAACACCACTTCCATGTCGTGCTCGACCAGCAGTACCGTCGTGCCGGATTCGCGCAGTACGTCGCGCAACGTGGCCGAGGTGTGATGCGTTTCTTCGACCGACATGCCCTGCGTGGGTTCGTCGAGGATCAACAGACGCGGCGATTGCGCCAGCGCGAGTGCGACTTCAACCAAGCGCTGATCGCCGTGCGACAGATCGCCAGCGGCGGTATCGGCCAGCGTGCTCATGCCCAGGCGGCGGATCCAGCGCATCGCGATCGATTCGCTTTCGGCCAGACACGTGCGCCCGCCGAGCACATGCCAGCGGCCGGCCAGTCGCGCCTGCGCTGCCACGCGTACATTCTCGCGGACCGTCAGACGCGGAAACAGCGTGGTGATCTGAAAGGTGCGCGCGACGCCACGAGCAGCGACGCGATGCGGAGTGAGACCCGAGATATCTTCACCACCCAGCCGCACCGTGCCCGCGGTCTTGCCGATGGTGCCGGTGATGAGATTGAAGAGCGTGGTCTTGCCGGCACCGTTGGGGCCGATGACGGCGTGGATCGTTTTCTCCTCGACCGCTAGGTCGACGGCGTTCACGGCCGTGAACGCGCCGAACGAACGGGTGAGGCCCTGGCATTCGAGCAGACTCATCGCGCGCTGCTCCGCTCGGGTTCCGCCGCCGGTGTCGGCTGTTGCGCGGTGCGCCGACTGAAGTAGTTGGTGCCCAGCCCCCAGATGCCTTGCGGTGCGAAGATGACGAAGATGATGAAGATCAGCCCGAGGAAGAAGCCCCAGCTCGTCGTCACGGCGGAGAGCTGATGTTCGAGCGAGAAAATCACGATCGCACCGAGGATCGGACCGATGAGCGTGCCCGCGCCCCCCACGACCGTCATCACGAGGATGTGTCCCGACAACACCCAGAAGAACAGCTCGGGAGAGACATAGCCGGCGAATCCCGCATACAACGCGCCGGCGAGGCCCGCCAGACCATAGGAGATGACGAACGCGACGATGCGATAGGCGCGCACGTTGTAGCCGAGGGCTTCGGCGCGTTGCTCGCTTTCGCGAATGCCGATGAGCGCGGTGCCGACCGGCGAGCGCACGAAGGCGCGGCACAGCAGGTAGCAGACGAACAGCGTCGCCAGCGCGAGAAAGTAGTAGCCCGGGCGTGAACTGAACCAGTCCAATTCGAACGGACCGGCAATCCGCTTGAGCCCCGGTAGCCCGTCGGAGCCGCCGGTGACGCTTTGCCATTTGTAGGCGACCGCGTAGCCCAGTTGCGCGAACGCGAGCGTCAACATCGCATAGGCCACGCCCGTGCCGCGCGTGCACAGCCAGCCAACCGGGATCGCCACCAGCGTGGTGGCCAGCATGCCCACCAGCAGTGCGAGCGGCAGCGGCCATTGCAGATACGTCAGCGCGAGCGCCGTTGCATAGCCACCGAATGCGTACGGGCCGGCGTGGCCGAACGAGATCATGCGTGCGTAGCCGACCTGGATGTCCAGGCTCATCGCGAACAGCGCGAGGATCAGCGCCTCGGTCGCGAAGTGCAGCAGGAAGCCGTCAGTGAACAGCGGCAGCGTGGCCGCGATCGCCACCACCACCAACGCGCGGATCATGAAGCGGGATTCGACGTGCACGCGCGCTTATTCCTGTTCGCCGAACAGTCCGCCCGGCCGAATGAGCAGAATGAGAATCATCAGGGCGTACGTCGCACCGAGCGCGTAGTCGGGAAAGTAGAAATTGCCGAACGTCTGCGATACGCCGACGAGCAGGCTGCCGATCGCGGTGCCGACGAAGCTGCCCATGCCGCCGATCATGACGATGACGAACGCGTCGATGACGACGAGCGTGCCCATGCCGAGGAACGCCGTGAGCAACGGCGTGGCCAACACGCCACCTAGCGCCGCGAGTCCGCAAGCGATGCCGAACACGCCACGGCGGATCACGCGCACGTCGAGCCCCAACGCGTGCGTCATCGTCGGGTTCTGGGCGGTGGCGCGGATCAGCAGACCGAGGCGCGTGTGCATCAGTACGAGCCAGGTGCCGAGCGCGACCGCGATGCCGGCACCGATCAGGAACACGCGATACATCGGGAACGGTTCGCCGGCGACGAACACCACGCCGGCCAGCGCCTCGGGCAGCTCGACGGTGCGTCCATCGGGACCCCACACGAAGCGGATCGCCTCGGTGAGCATCAGCGTCAGCCCGAACGTCACGAGCAGATAGGCCGAACCGTCGCGCCCGTACAACCAGCGCAGCGCCGCCCACTCGAACAGCACGCCCAGCAACCCCGCCGCGATCGGGCCGGCGATGATCGCGACCCAGAAGCTGCCGGTGAGCTGGTAGGCGGTCGCGCCCATGTACGCGCCGAACATGTAGATCGCGCCGTGGGCGAAGTTGATGATCCGCATGATGCCGAAGATCAGCGTGAGCCCGAGCGCGATGAAGAACAGCAGCGCTGCGAGCGACAGCGAATTCAGGCATTGCACGAGGAACAGCGCGTGGGCTTCCATGAACGTCTGGCTGCGGTTCTCGCGAAATGAACGGCGCGGGCCTGTGAGGAACGGCGCGGGTCTGTGAGCGGCCCGCTCGTGCCGTCAATCCCTAGGCGTCGTAGGAATCCTTGCGGCAGCCCGGCGTTACGCGCTCGCGCGGATAGGTCTTGACCACCTCCGGCACCGCATGCTGAAAGCCGGCCTTCTTGCCGACCTTCACGACGAAGCCCTGGTTCTCGCCCTGGTGATCGCAGGCGCGGATCTTGACCTTGCCCTTGATCGTGTCGAGTTCCATGTCTTCCAGCGTCTTCACCAGCGCAGCGGTGTCGGTGGATTTGGCCTTGCGGATCGCCGCTTCGAGGAACTGGCAGGTCTGCCACTGCTCGCCGTCGTAGGTGTCGGGCACGTCTTTGTATTCGGCCTGGAACGACTTCACGAACGCGTTGTTGAGCGGGTTGTCGTAGGCGAAGGTATAGCGGGTCGAGCCCACGACGCCCACCGACGCATCGCCCGAGGGTTTGACGTTCGCCAGCTCGATGGTCTCGGTGACGATCTGCACCTTGTCGGCGAGCTTGTACTGGCCCGCCTGCTTGAAGAACGCGGTCGCGTCGTCGCCGGCCAGCGCGATGTAGAGCGCATGCGGGCTCGCCTGGCGGATCTTGGCGATGTACGTCGAGTAGTCCTTGGTGCCGATCGGGGCGAAGATCTTGCCGGCGGGATTCTTCTTGATGCCGGTGATGAGTTTCTCGAACGTCGCGACGCTGGAATGGCCCCACGCGTAGTCGAGCGACAGGGAGAAGAAGTCCTTGTACGGCGCATCTTCCAGCCACAGCGCGATCGTGCGCGCGCCCATCGGCCCCGAGGTATTGGGTCGGAACATGTTGGGCACGTAATCCTTGGCGGTGATCGAGCCTGCACCGTTCACCGCGGAGATGAAGAGCGCATTCCACTCCGCGAGCTTGGGCAGTACCGCCAGCGCCTCGGACGAGACGATGATGCCGGTCAGGATGTTGACCTTGCCCTTCTGCACCAGCTCCTCGGCCTTGCGCAGGCACACGGCCGGTTGGCCCTGCGAGTCTTCGAACAACAGCTCGACCTGGCGCCCGTCGATGCCGCCCTTGGCGTTCACTTCCTTCGCCCACAGGCGCGCGCCGCGCTGCACTTGCGTGCCGAGGACCGCCCAGGTGCCGGTCATCGCGGTGGGAATGCCGATGCGGATCGGCTGACTCTGCGCGCGCAGATCGCGGATGAACCACGGGCCGGTGGACGCCGCGCCGACCGCGAGCGTTGCGCCGATGAATTGTCTGCGGTTTGCCATTGCTCGTCTCCTATTGATTTGCTGACAGCTCAGTCCCGGGCGTTTGCCATCGGGTCTTACAAGGAGCTGCCTCCTTGTTCATTCA
>CADEDU010000061.1:1564-46903 GCA_902826155.1 uncultured beta proteobacterium | reverse complement strand
GGTTGATGCTGCCCTACACCGGCACCTTCGCGCCGCTCGGCATCGCCATCGAGAATGGCTTTCGTCTGGCGCTCGAAGAGGCGGGGGGCAAGCTCGGCGGTCGAGAAGTCGAGATCGCCAAGGTCGATGACGAATCCGATCCGGCAAAAGCCACCGACAACACCAAGCGCATGGTCGATCGCGAGAAGGTCGACGTACTGATCGGCACCGTGCACTCAGGTGTCGCGGCCGGGATGCTGCGTGTCACGCGTGAGTCGGGCACGTTCCACTTCATTCCCAACGCCGGTCTGTCGCAGGCAAGCGGTGCGCTGTGCGCGCCTCACATCTTCCGCACCTCGTTCTCCAACTGGCAGTCGGGCTATGCCATGGGCGTGGTCATGGCCAAGCGTCCCAACGTCAAGAACGTCGTCACCTTCGCGTGGCGGTACGCGGCCGGCGAGGAGTTCGTCAAAGGCTTCAAGGACGGCTTCCTCAAAGGGGGCGGCAAGATCGCCAAGGAACTGTGGATCCCGTTTCCGCAGGTCGAATTCCAGGCGCAGCTCACCGAGATCGCCTCGCTCAAACCCGATGCCGTGTATTCGTTCTTCGCAGGCGCCGGCGCAGCGAAATATCTGAAGGACTATGCCCAGGCCGGATTGATGGGCAAGATTCCGCTGGTGGGGCCGGGCTTTCTCACCGATGGCGTGCTCGACGCGGTGGCGCCCGCCGCCGAAGGCGTCGAGACCACACTGCACTACGCCGACGGCCTCGATACACCGCGCAATAGCCAGTTCCGGCTCAACTACGCCAAGTCTTTCAAGCTGCAGCCCGATGTGTATGCGGTCGCGGGCTACGACACCGGCTTATTGCTGAACGCCGGGCTGAAGGCGGTTGGCGGCGACGTGCGCAAGAAGAAAGAACTCGTCGCTGCGCTGGAGAAAACGACAATCGACAGTCCGCGCGGCAAATGGACGATGTCGAAGGCGCACAACCCGATCCAGGACCACTATCTGCGCAAGGTCGTCGGCAAGGAAAACAAGTACCAGAGCGTGGCCATTAAGGCGCTCGACGACGATCCGGACACCATGAAGGGCTGCCGGATGGGCTGACGCCCGCTCGCCGGCAACTTGCGAAGGGGGAGGATTGGATCTCTACACCTTCCTGATCCAGCTGCTCAACGGCGTGCAGTACGGGCTGCTGCTGTTCCTGCTCGCCAGCGGACTCACGCTGGTGTTCGGGATCATGGGGATCATCAACGTCGCGCACGGCAGCTTCTACATGATCGGCGCGTATCTGGCGTGGTCGCTCTCCGAACACCTGGGCAGCTTCTGGATCGCGTTGCCGGCCGGCATCGTGCTCACCGTGTTGCTTGGAATGCTGCTGGAGTGGCTGCTGATCGCGCGCCTGTATCAGCGCGATCACCTCTACCAGGTACTGCTCACCTACGGCCTGATCCTGGTGTTCGAGGAACTGCGCAGCCTGCTCTGGGGTGACGACGTGCGCGGCATCGGCATTCCGAGCGCGCTGTCGGTGTCGATCCCGCTCACCGAGACGCTGTCGTATCCGGTGTACCGGCTGTGGATCTCAGGCATCTGCGTGCTGCTTGCCGTGGCGATGTATCTGGTGATCCAGCGCACCCGCCTGGGCATGATGATCCGCGCCGGCAGCAGCAATCGCGAGATGGTGCAGTCGCTCGGCATCAACATCCAGTTCGTCTATCGCATCGTGTTCGCCGCGGGTGTGACGCTGGCTGCGCTCGCCGGCATGATCGCCGCACCGGTGTCTTCGGTGTTCCCCGGCATGGGCAACCAGGTGCTAATCGTGTGCTTCGTGGTGATCGTCATCGGCGGCCTGGGTTCGGTGAAGGGCGCGATGGTCGCGGCGCTGTTGATCGGGCTGGTCGACACCTTCGGCAAGGTGATCCATCTGGACATCGGCGGAGTCAAGGTGCTGCCCGAGCTGTCGAGCATGGGCGTGTATCTGCTGATGGCGATCGTGCTGCTGTGGCGGCCCGCCGGCCTGTTCGGAACGAAGCCGTGAACGCCATCGCCGACAGCCGCGCCCGCCTGGTCATGCTCGGCGTGGCGCTCGTCGTGCTGTGCCTGCTGCCTGCGTTCGTCGAGAAGTACTACGTGCAGTTCGTGGCCAAGATCATGGTCATGGCGATCCTGGCGATGAGCCTCGATCTGCTGCTCGGTTATACCGGGCTGGTGAGCTTCGGCCATGCCGCGTTCTACGGCGCGGCGGGTTACGTGCTTGCGCTGCTCACGCCGCAGTATCAGGCCGCCAACTTCTGGACCAGCTTTCCGCTGGCGATCATCGGCGCCGGGGTGCTGGCAATGATCATCGGCTTCTTCGTGGTGCGCACCAGCGGCATCTACTTCATCATGGTGACGCTCGCGTTCGCGCAGATGCTGTACTTCCTGTTCCACGACACCAAGATCGCCGGCGGCAACGACGGTATCTACATCGACGTGCGGCCTGTCGCGGAGATCTTCGGCTGGCAGCCATTCAGCCTGGATGACTTCGTCCACCGCTACTACGTCGTGCTGGTGGCGCTGGTCGTGGTGTACCTGCTGCTGCGCATGGTGCTGCGCTCGGCGTTCGGTCACGTGCTGGTGGGCATCAAGGTCAACGAGCACCGCATGATGTCGCTGGGCTACCCGACGTTCCGCTACAAGCTGGTGTGCTTCTCGCTCGCCGGCGCGATTGCCGGCGTGGCGGGCTATCTCTACTCCGTCGATGCAGGCGTGGTGAATCCCGAATACCTGGGCTGGCATCTGTCGGGCGCGGTGATGATGATGGTGATCCTCGGCGGCATGGGCAGCCTGGTGGGGCCGATGCTCGGCGCGGCGGTGTGGCTGCTGCTCGAGCTCTTGTTCCAGGGCATGACCAAGCACTGGCAGTTGCTGATGGGCGGGTTCGTCGTGCTGGCAACATTGTTCCTGCCCAACGGGCTGATCGGCCTGGCCGATATTGTCACCAGGCGTCGCGGCACGAGTAACGGACATGACTGAGGTCGTGCTGCGCACCGAGGGCCTGACCCGCCATTTCGGTGGGCTGACCGCGGTGAGCGGCGTGTCGCTCGCGGTGTGTCAGCGCGAGATTCACGCGGTGATCGGCCCCAACGGCGCCGGCAAGACCACGCTCATCAACATGCTCTCGGGCGATCTGCCGCCCAGCAGCGGACGCATCACGCTGCTCGATCAGGACATCACCGGCCTCTCCGCGAACGAGATCTCGCGGCGAGGCGTGGGGCGCAGCTACCAGAAGACCAACGTGTTCCTGCCGTTCACTGCGTTCGAGAACTGTCGGCTCGCCGCGCAGTCGCGCCTGCCCACGTCGATGCGCTTCGTGCGTCCGGCGCTCGCCAATCGCGCGGTGAACGAAGCGGCGGAACAGGCGCTCGCGGCGGTGGGCTTGCGCGATAAGGCCGGCACGGCGGTGTCCACGCTGTCGCACGGCGAGCAGCGTCAGATCGAAATCGCGATGACGCTGGCGACGCAACCGAAGCTGCTGCTGCTCGACGAGCCGCTCGCCGGCATGGGCGCGGAGGAGTCGGTGCGCATCGTCGAGCTGCTGCGCCAGCTGGTGCGCGACCATGCGATTCTGCTGGTGGAGCACGACATGGACGCGGTGTTCGCGCTCGCAAACGTACTCACGGTGATGGTGAATGGCACGGTGCTGGAAACCGGCGCCCCGGCGCAGATCCGCGCGAGCAAGCAGGTGCAGCAGGCGTATCTCGGCGCGGAAGAGGGCGCCTGACCGCAGGCCAAAGCGGTCTACTCGGGCGGCACTGGCCGCGGCTTGCGATCCGGTCCGGTGGCTACGTAAGTGAGCGTCGCCTCGGTCACGCCCAACACCTCGACCGCAGCCGGATTGCGCTGCGCATACACCTCGACCTGCACGGTGATCGAAGTGCGACCCACGCGCACGATGTCGGCGTAGAACGAGAGCACGTCGCCGATGAACACCGGCTCCTTGAACACGAACTGATTCACCGCCACCGTGGCGACCCGTCCGCGCGCACGAGCCGCGGCCACTACGCCGCCGGCGATGTCCACCTGCGACATGATCCAGCCGCCGAAGATGTCGCCGTGCTGATTGGCATCGGCGGGCATCGGCACGACGCGCAGCACCGGGCGGCGATCGGCGGGCAACGCGGCGGGCGAGGTCGCTGACGAGGCTGCATTTGCGGACATGCGCGCGATTCTAGCGCCGGCTCGATGGCGAGCGGCGGTCGCGGCCAGCCGCCGCCGATGGCGACTGTCGGGCGTGATCCGGGCGGCGCTACACTGATCGCTCGGTACCGCACCCCACGGTACCGCACCCCACCACGGCGCGACGCGGTTGCGCTATCCCACAAGGAGGAATCTCCCATGCCGAAGATCTCGATCGGTGATTGTTCGCTCAACTACGAAGAGCAGGGCAGCGGCGAACCGTTGCTGCTGGTGCCCGGGCTGGGCGGCGCCTACGCCGGCTTTGCGCCGATCGTGCCGGCGCTCAGCAAACACTTCCGCGTGATCATGCACGACCATCGCGGCACCGGTGGCAGCGACAAGACGCTGATGACCTACTCGGTCGATCAGATGGCTGACGACGTGATCAAGCTCATGGACGCGCTCAAGATCGACAGCGCGCACTATCTGGGCCACTCCACCGGCGGCGCGATGGGGCAGACGCTGGCGATCAAGCAGCCCTCGCGGCTGAAGAAGCTGGTGCTCTCGGCCACCTGGACGCACAACGACGCCCACTTCTCGCGCGTGTTCGAAGCGCGCCACGCGCTGCTAAAGCATCTTGGACCGGCCGCCTACACGCGTGGCTCTTCGCCCGGCCTGTGGCCGGGCTGGTGGACCTCGAAGAATGCCGCGTGGCTCGACGATTTCGAAGCGAAGCAGATCGCGGCCTTCCCGCCGGCGGAGATTGTGCTCTCGCGCATCGAGGCGATCATGCGCTTCGATCGGCGGAGCGAACTCAACAAGATCAAGACGCCGACGCTGATCATCGTCGCGGACGACGACAGCCTCACGCCGAAGTACTTCTCGCAGGCGCTCAATCAGGTGATCGCCGGATCAAAACTCGTGGCGCTGCCCGAAGGCGGGCATCTGCTCTATCAGATCGTGCCTGAGGCTTACAGCGAGGCGGTGCTGGAGTTCTTGCGGGGGTAGGTGGCGGGCGCTGCGATCTGCGTTGGCTTGGAACGGCTTTCCCTGCAGTGCGGAAACCGTGCGCGCGTTGCACCGGGGCGGCGCCCCCTGGCGCGAACGAAGAAGATGGTCGCTTTGCGCGACTACCCTCGGCGTGCCTCGCTGGAGCGGGGCCGCGAAAACTCGGCCGCGCATTGAAAGGGCCCCAAAAAGCCGGGGCCCGAAAGTTTGTGCGCGACCTCAAACAGTTCGCGGCCTAAAGCCCCGCTCCAGCGAGTCCCGCCTCGGCATCGCCTAACGCTCGCGCCAGGGGGCGCCGCCCCGATGCAACGCTGGAGGCTGCGGGCAGCGCGGGAGGCGGTGTCTTTCGACCTTCAGGCAATCGAGAGATCGAGAAACCGAGCAACCCGACACCGGACACCGGACACCGGGCAACGGAAGCGGCCCGCGACGTTGGCGCCAAACGCGCGCATGCGCCCCACTTCTCGCACAGCACGATCGCTGCCGAAGCGGGCGGCGGGCGCGGCGCCGACTTTGGACGGGCCGAGGAGCGCAGCGCGGCGAGGGGTCGTCGGCTGCGGTCTTCTCGGATCCTCGCCCGCACTGATCTGCCATTAGTCATGGTGCTGCCAGCGAGGAACGAATTCCGCAGCCGCCAGAGACGGGGGAGGGGCCCTGTCTTCCCTCCCTGCGCGTGAGCACCGCAGGGTAGTCCGCGCGAGCGGACCCCGGCCTTAGGAGGCGCTGCGCCCGCCGCCCGCTTCGGCAGCTTCAGACGTCCGTCCTCCGAACTGCGACGATTAGCTTCGGCGACTCAGGATGCTCATTCTTGAACAGCTGCGACAGTCAGGCCTATACGTCTTCGGAATTGCGCCTTGCTCTTCGCACTAACACTACCCATACACCGCCGTCGTGTACCGCCCTTCGTCGCGAATCTTCCAGTACGCGTCGTTCAGCCGCTGCGTGATCGCACCAGGCACCGAGCCCATCACCGGTCGGCCCGACACTTCGCGCACCGGCAGTGCGGCGCCGGACGTGCTGCAGGTGAAGACCTCATCGGCGACGAACAGATCGAACGCGGTGAACGGTCCGACGGCCAGCGGAATGCCGAGTTCCTTGGCCAGTTCGCAGAAGGTGAGCCGTGTGATGCCGTGCAGAACGCCGGCGGCGGGCGTGTAGAGCGTGCCCTTCTTCACCATGAAGATGTTCGAGCGCGGCGCCTCCTGCACGGTGCCGTCGTGCGCGAGCCAGACCAGATCGTCGTAGCCGGCATCGGCCGCCTCGATGCGCGCGAGCTGATACTGCAGCCGCGAGATGTGCTTGTAGCGCGGGTCGAGCGTGTCGGGTGGCATGCCGCGCTGCTGCGACACCAGCAGCCGGATCCCCTTGCGCCGCAGCTCGTCGCTGGCGAGATAGATATACGGCGTGGCGCAGATGAACACGTTGGGCGTGGCAGCGCGCGGATCGGAAGTATTCGGCGGCTGCTCGCCGCGGGTGACGATGATCTTGGTGCCGGCATCTTTGAGGCCGCTGGCGCGCGTGGCTTCCAGCACCGCGGCGCGCCAGTCGGCGCGCGACATCTTCGGCACGATGCGCGTGGCGTGCATCGAGGCATCGAGGCGATCGAGGTGATCATCGAGCCGGAACATCTTGCCGGCGCGCGTGGAGATCACCTCGTACACGCCGTCGCCGAACTGAAAGCCCATGTCGAAGAACGACACGTGCGTGGCGGCGTCGGTGGCGAGCTTGCCATTGATCCAGACCGGGTGGGTCATGCGAACTCCTCCTTGTTTTGGGTGACTACCCGGACGCAATCCGGGCGTACAGATGGTGCGCGTGCTGGCCGGATGGCCGACGATGCTTCGAGTGCAGGCTACTCGAACCGCTCCAGCGTGTACGGATCGATCGGGATGTCCGAGCGACCGGTGCGCAGCAGGTCGGCGGTGATCTTGCCAACGATCGGCGCCAGCGTATAGCCGTTGGAGGTGACGCAGTTGAAGAAGCCGGGTTGCCCGGGCGCTTCGCCGAGGATCGGCGCGCCGTCGATGTTCACGTTCATCGCTGCCCACGCGCGCACCAGGCGCAGCCGGTCGAGCGCTGGCACCACGCGTTGCGCGACCCAGAGATTGCCTTCGATGCTCGAGCGCAGCGGCCGGGCGAAGCCGATGGCCGGATCGGTGCCGGCGGTCCAGCCGCCGCCGATGATGAATCCGCCGGTGTCGGCCTGCTTCAGACTCAGATGTCGATCGGCGTGCGCGACCAGATGGTTGAGCAGCTTCGGCGCCGGCTCGGTGACGAGCATCTGCAGCGGGGCGCCTTGCACCGGCAGATTGCGTAGCCCCACCATCGCTGCGATGCGCGCCGCCCAGGGGCCGGCGGCGTTGACGATGCGCCGCGCCAGCACGACACCGCGCGCGGTGCGGATCAGGTAGCCCTCGGCCGTCGATTCGATAGCCTGCACTTCGGCGCCGATCGAAAACCGCGCGCCCAGCGCCTGTGCGCGCCTGGCCACGCTGTAGGTGGCGCGCATCGGATTGATCTTGCCTTCGGCCGCGCAGAACTCGGCGCCGATCATGCGCTCCGACAACCCGGGCGCCAGCCGATGCAGCGCGTTCGCATCGAGCAGTTCGGCCTCGATGCCGAAGCTGCGCTCGCGTGCGATCTTCGCCTCCAGGAATCGCATCTGCGCCTCGGACTCGGCGACCATCAGGCCGCCGCCGGTCTGGATCTCGAACGACTCGCCGCAGCGCGATTGCAGCTCCTGCCACAACCGCACCGATTCGGGCCCCAGCGGCAGCGTCTCCGAGGCAGGAAAGCCGCCGGCCTGCGCCTTCGGTCCGAAGTCGAACGAAAGCAGTTGCACGTGCAGACTGCCAGCGTTGGCGCCGGAGGCTTGCAGATTCAGTTCGTCGCGCTCGAGCACCACGACGTCGACACCGGCTTCGGCGAGGAAGTAGGCGCAACAGGTGCCGACCGCGCCGCCGCCGATGACGACTACGTCGGCATGCGCTTCGCTCGGACTGAGCGGCTCGCGCACGATGCGCACCATGCGCGGCAGCGGCGTGGTCGATTGTGCCGGTGCACTGACCGGTGCGTCGGCGTCGCCCGCATCGGCGTCGCTTGCGCTCTTGTGTCCGCCCCACTCGGGCCGCTCCAGCGCCAGCGCGGCGATCGGTACCGGACGGATCGGCGGCCGCGGTGCGAACAGCGTCGAGGGCCCCGGTGCGATGCCCGTCGCGCTCTGCACCATGCGCGCGGCGATCGGCGCGCAGTAGCGTCCTTGGCAGCGCCCCATCCCGCAGCGGGTGTGGCGCTTGACCGCACCGATGCTGGTGAAGCCTTCGTCGAACACCTGGCGGATCGCACCGGCCGATACGCCCTCGCAGCGGCACACCGTCGTCTCCGAAGTGATGCTCTCCGGATTGAACGGTGGCGCATCGAACATGCGCCACAGCGCGTGCTGGAACTGCAGCGCGTGTTCGAGTTCATCGAGCGCCTTGCCGATGCCGGCACGCGCCATCGAGCGGCCGAGCACCTCGGCGACGGTGAGTCCGGCGATCTGCCCGCGCCAGTGCGCCACGCGTGCACCACCCAGATCGGCGCCATCGCCGATCGCGTAGATGCCAGGCACGGTGGTGCGACCCTCGTCGCCGGTTTCGACGGTGAGATAGCCGACATGACGTTCGCTGTACTTGAGCCGGCAGCCGAGCGCCCGCGCGATCTCCACCGAGGGGATGAAGCCATAGCCGAGCGTGAGCACGTCGGCGCTGAGCGTCTTCTCGCTGCCGGGAATCGGGCTGCCCTTGGCGTCGATCATCATGATCTCCGCCTCGCGGAACTGCGTGTCGCCGCGCGCCTGCACCACCGCATGGCGCCAGTACACCGGCACGCCGGCGCTGCGCAGGCGCGCGAGGTAGCGCACGCCATCGCCCATCAGATCGGCGCCATGCGCGGCGAGCCGGATCGCATCGAGCAGATTGCGCTGCCATGGCGGACGCGCGGTTTCGACCACGCCCACGACCTGCACGCCGCCCGCCAGCAACTCCAGCGCGAGCTGCAGATTGAGCGGACCGTTGCCGGCGATCAGCACGCGCTTGCCGGGCGCGACGCGATAGGCGCGCGCCAGCGTTTGCAGCGCGCCGGTGGTCATGACGCCGGGCAACGTCCAGCCGGGAATCGGCACGGGTCGCTCGATCGCACCGGGCGCGAGCACCACACGCTTGGGTCGATACACCACCGCGCGATCGCCGATCAGGACGCCGATGTCGGTGGGTGAGAACGCGCCCCACACCGTCGCGCCCGATTCGATTTTCACGCCGATCGTGCGGGCTTCGCGTTCCAGTGCGCTGCCGGCGCGCATCTGCGCATCGGCCTTGCCGCGATCGGTGAAGCGTTGCGATGGCGCGAGCGGCTTGTAGAACTGACCGCCCACCTGCGCGCGCTCATCGAGCACGGTGACGTGAAGCTCCATGCGACCTGCCGCGACCGCTGCAGCCAGCCCGCCCGGGCCGGCGCCGATGACCAGCACGTCGCAGTGGCGCTCTTCGAGCGCGCCGCGGTTGGGCAGCGGCGCGAGCGGCGCGGCCTCGGCGAGCGTCGCGGGAGGAGAGGACTCGATCACCATGCCGGCGCGCACCCGGGTCATGCAGGCGCGCTCGCCGATGCGGCCGTCGACCGTGACGACGCAGTCGTAGCACGCGCCCATGCCGCACCACAACCCGCGCTCGCTGCCCGATGCGGTGCGACGCAGCGCGACGATGTCGTGCGCCGACAGCGCGGCCGCGATCGATTCGCCTTCGTAGGCCTGGAGCTTGCGGCCGTTGAAGGTGATCTCTACCGGGTTCGATGCCGGGATCGTAGGGCCGGTGAGTCGCACGATGCGATGAGTGTTCTGGTTCTTCTGGCGGCGCGCGTACGAGGAGAAATCGTACGAGGAGTAACGCTTGGATACCAGCGGGACGGCCTGTATCGATAGGTTATCATCGGCGCCCCTTCGCCCCCGTACGACGAGCGCAGATGAGCCGGGCATTTCGCGGAACTTTTACCGTATTGATCACACCGTTCAGTGCCGATGGCAAGCATGTCGACGTTGCTGCGTTGCGCCGCCTGGTCGAGTGGCAGATCGCGCAAGGCATCCACGGACTCATCCCGCTGGGCAGCACCGGTGAGTTTCTCTCGGTGACAAGAGATGAGCGGCAACAAATTATTGAAGCGGTGGTAAGCCAGACACGCGGTCGAGTCCCGGTGCTGATCGGCACCGGCGCGGAGTGGACCGACGAGGTCGTGGCGCTTTCGCGCGAGGCCGAACGCATGGGGGCCGACGGCGTGATGATCATCCCGCCGTTCTACATGACGCCCACCCCCGACGAATTGTTCGAGCACTACCGGCGCGTGGGCGAGGCGATCTCGCTGCCGATCATGGTCTACAACAATCCGGCCACGGCCAACATCGACATCACCCCGGATCTGGTGGCGCGGTTGAGCCGCATCGACAACGTGCGCTACATCAAGGAGTCGACGCTCGAGGTCACGCGGGTGCGCGACATCATCGGCCTGGCAGGTGACCGTATCACCGTGTTCGCCGGGGTGCTCGGCTACGAGTCGTTCTGGCTGGGGGCGCAGGGCTGGGTGGCCGTGTGCTCCAACATCATCCCGAAAGCTTCAGCTGATCTGTTCACCCTGGTAGCCGACCACCAGGACATGACGCAGGCGCTGGCGCTCTATCGGCGCATCCTGCCGATCGTGAAGTGGGTGGGCGGATATCGCTTCGTCACCGCCACCAAGGCCGCGTTCGAGATGATGGGCATGCCGATGGGCGGGCCGCGCGCGCCGCGCCTGCCGCTGCCCGAGCACGAGCGGATCGAGTTGCGCAAGACGCTGGAGGCGCTGCAGCTGCTCGCTCAGGGCGCTGAAGGCGCGCGTAAGGCTGCCGCCGCCTGAACGCCGCGATCAACAATCGCCATCAACGTTCCGCATCAAACAAGGAGAGGACGAACCATGAAGTCCGTCGCACTGGCTGCCGGCGCCGTTCTGGCAATGAGCGTGAGCGCGGGCGCGTTCGCGCAGGGCTGCAAGCCGCGCGTACCCGACAGCGCACTGGTCAAACCGGGCACGCTGGTGATGTCGACCAACCCGACGCTGCCGCCGATGCAGTTCGTCAATCAGCAAGGCGAACTCAAAGGCATGCGCGTGGAACTGGGCGAGGAACTGGCCAAGCGCCTGTGCCTGAAGTCCGAGTACATCCGCATC
Source organism: uncultured beta proteobacterium (assembly GCA_902826155.1). The sequence goes on along the minus strand of CADEDU010000061.1, from coordinate 35,528 downwards.
GAGTTCTCCGCGATGATTCCCGGCCTGCAGGCCGGCCGCTGGGACGTGATCAACACCGGCATCTTCGTGACCGATGAGCGCGCCAAGCTGATGCAGATGATCCCGTACGAGAACCAGGCGATCAGCATCTCCGCGCCGAAGGGCAACCCGACCAAGATCGGCAAGCCCGAGGATCTCGCCGGCAAGACGCTTGGCGTGGAACTCGGCGGCTTCGAGGAGCGCAAGATCAAGGAGCTGGCGGCCGATCTGCAGAAGAAGGGCATGCCGGCCGTGACCGTGCGCACCTTCGATAACTTCGCCACTGCGTATCAGGCGTTGCGCGCCGGCCAGGTGCAAGGCGTGGTGTCGATCGATTCGGTCGCCAAGGAATATCAGGATCGCGGCGAGTTCGAACGCGTGCTCTCGGGCCTGTATCCCACGCCGGTCGGGCTGGCGATGAAGAGCAAGCCGCTCGCCGAGGAAGCGGCGAAGGTGCTCAACGAGATGAAGAAGGACGGCTACTACGACAAGCTGTTCGGCCGCTACGGTCTGGGGCCGTTCCCTACCGAGCAGTTCGCGATCAAGGTCGTGCCGTAGCGCTCCGCATGGCATGACGAGGCCGCGCCCAGGCGCGGCTTTTTCATTTTCGCGCCGTCGCCGCAATAAGAGGTGCCCGTGCAAGGATTCAACTGGACCGGCTTCTCCGAGTACGTCACCAACGAGTACCTGTTCTGGGGCGCGGTGACGACGGTGTGGCTCACCGCCTTCGCGATCGCCGCGGGCCTTGCGCTCGGGTCGGTGCTGGCGTTCATGCGCTTGTCGCGGAACGGGTGGCTGTCGGGCCCGGCGCGCTTCTACATCTGGGTGTTCCGCGGCACGCCGCTGCTGGTGCAGCTCATCATCATCTTCACCGGCCTGCCGCAACTGGGCATCAAGCTGTCGGTGGTGCAATCGGCGCTGCTCGGCCTAGCGTTGAACGAGGCGGCGTACCTTGCCGAGATCATCCGGGCCGGCGTCCTGGCGGTATCGCGCGGGCAGGTAAACGCCGGCATGGCCATGGGCCTCACGCCGACGCAGGTGATGCGCTACGTCGTGATGCCGCAGGCGTTTCGCATCATCATTCCGCCGCTGGGCAACAGCGTGAACGGCCTGCTCAAGACCACCTCGGTGACCTCCGTCATCTCGATGGAAGAGCTGCTGCGGCGCACGCAAATCCTGATCCAGGAGAAGTTCCTGGTGCTGGAGCTGTTCCTGGTCGCGGCGCTCTACTACCTGGCGATGACGACGGTGTGGGAATTCGTACAGCGCCGGCTCGAGGCGCGCTTCGGCCGCGGATTCGACGACGCGCTGGCTGATAGCGACCGGCGCTGAGCGCCGCCCCGGTCGCGCGGAGCCGAGACTTCGCGCCAGGGGCTCGATGCTAGATGTCAGGTGCTACGTGCTCGGTGCCGGCGCGGTGAGCTGCGCGGGCGGCGTCGACGGCGTAGCTGCACCGGCGAGCGATTGCGCGTACCGCAGTGGTCCGCCGCGGAACGGCGCGAAGCCGGTGCCGAAAATCAGCCCGGCATCAGCCAGATCGGTATCGGCAACGATGCCCTCGGCCACCGCTTTCTTCGCCTCTTCGACGTAAGGCGTGATCAGCCGTTCGGTGATGGCTTCCGTCACCGCACCCGATTCGCCTTTGACCGCCTTGTCGTTCTCCCAGCGATAGAAGCCCGCGCCGGATTTCTTGCCGAGCTTGCCTGCTTCGACCAGTTGCACCAGACGTTCGGGCGCTCGGTCGCCACCGGCCAGCGATTTGCCCGCGGCCAGGCAGATGTCCAGACCGACGACGTCGCCAAGTTCGATCGGCCCCATCGGCATGCCGAAGCGCGTCGCGGCCTTGTCGAGCGTTTCCGGCGCGATGCCTTCATCGACCATGCGAAACGCGGTTGCCACGTACGGACCGAGCACGCGGTTGACGAGAAAGCCCGGTGCGTCCTTGACCGGCAGCGGCAGCTTGTCGATCGCGCGCACGAATGCGGCGGCGTCCTGCGGCCAGCGATCGGCAGTGCGTTCGCCAGTGACGATCTCCACCAGTTGCAGTTGCGCCACCGGATTGAAGAAGTGGATGCCGACCAGCCGCGACGGATCGGCGAACTGCGCGGCGATGTCGGCGAGCTTCAGGCTGGAGGTGTTGGTGGCGAGGATCGCACCCGGTTTGGCGATCGGCTCGATGCGGGCGAACAGCGCACGCTTGGCATCGAGGTTCTCGAAGATCGCCTCGATGATCACGTCGGCGCGACGCACGCCGTCGCCGGCGGTATCGGGGATGAGCCGGTCGATCGCGTCGCGCACGCGTGCCGGCTCGCGTAGCCGCCGCTCGAACAGCTCGTGCGCGCGCTTCATCGCCGGGGCCAGCCGCTTGGCGTCCTGGTCCTGCAATGTGACGGTGAGTCCGCGCAGCGCGCACCACGCCGCGATGTCGCCGCCCATCGTGCCGGCGCCGATCACGTGCACATGCTTCGCTTCGAACGTCGAGGCTTTGCCGAACGATTTCATCCGCTCCTGCAGGCCGAAGATGCGGATGAGGTTGGCGGTGGTCGGGTGTTGCACCAGCGAGGCGATCGACAGCGGATCGGACTGCGCCATGGCGAACGGATCGCCGTCGTGCTTTTCCCAGTGCTCGAGGATCGAGTAGGGCGCCGGATAGTGCTCGCGCGGCGCGCGCTTCTGCACCTGCTTGCGGGCCTGATCGGCCACGAACCTGCGAGCGAACGGCATCAGCATCAGGTTGGGCAGGAACGGCAGCTCGCGCGGCTGCGGTTGCTCCAGCGCGAACGATCGCGCCGCATTGAGCGCGACGCGTTCGGGCACGCTCGCATCGACCAGCCCCATCTTCTTCGCGCGCCGTGCATCGACCGCGCGGCCGGTGAGCAGCATGTCCAGACCGGCCTGCGGACCGACGATGCGCGGCAGCCGTTTGACGCCACCCCATGCCGGCACGATGCCCAGCATCACCTCGGGCAACGAGAAACGCGTGTCCGGCGCATCGATCGCCACGCGGTAACGGCAGGCGAGAGCGAGTTCCATTCCACCGCCCATGCAGAACCCGCGGACCAGCGCAACGGTCGGGCAGGGCATCGCGGCGAGTTTGTTGAAGACGTCCCAGCCGCGGCGCACGATCGCCATGGCCGCCTCACCACTGCTCACGCGGGTGAACTCGTCGACGTCGGCGCCGGCGATAAAGCCGGAGGGCTTGGCCGAGCGCACGATGATCGCCCGCGGTGGCTGCTTGCGCGCCTCATCGAGATAGGCGGACAGCTCGTCGAGCAACTCGCCCGACAACGTGTTGGTGGATGCATCGGCGCGATCGATGCTGAGCCATTCGATCCTGTCGCCATCGCGTTCGACGTGGAAGTGCTTCATCGCAGCCTCGCGCTCAGTGAATCGCTTCGACCAGCATTGCCCCGCCCAGCCCGCCGCCGATGCAGATCGTGGCGATGCCGCGTTTTCCGCCGGTACGCTTGAGCACGTGCAGCAGATGCAGCACGATGCGCGCCCCCGACGCTCCGACCGGATGACCGAGCGCGATCGCCCCGCCGTCGATATTGAGCTTCGCGTCGTCGAGCTTGCCCAGCGCGCCGCTCAACCCCAGTTCGTCGCGACAGTAGGCGTCGTTCTCCCACGCGGCCAGACACGCCAGCACCTGCGCGGCGAACGCTTCGTTGATCTCCCAGGCGTCGAGGTCGTTGAGCCCCAGGCCGTGGCGCTGAAGAATCGGCGTGGCCGCATGCACCGGACCGAGCCCCATCTGCGCCGGGTCGAGCCCCGCCCATTGCGAATCGACGATGCGGCCGATCGGCGTGAGGTCGTGGCGCTTGAGCGCGTCTTCGGTGGCCAGCACCAGCCACGCGCCACCGTCGGTGACCTGCGAGCTGTTGCCGGCGGTGACGTTGCCGTACTTGCGATCGAAGAACGGCCGCAGCTTGGCCAGACTTTCGACGCTGGAGTCGCGACGCAGCCCGTCGTCTTCGCTGTAGAGCGTGCCCTTGGCGTCGAACAGCGGCACGACTTCCGGGGCCAGTCCGTCCTTGGGGGTGTTCATCCAGCCGTCGTCGTAGGCCTTGGCCACGCGCTGGTGGCTGCGCACCGAGAATTCGTCCATCTGCTGGCGCGTGATGCCGAAGCGATGAGCGAGGTTCTCGGCGGTCTGGCCCATCAGCAGTCCGACCACCGGATCGGTCAGCCCGCGCATGATGCCCAGCACCGGTGCGAGGAATCCGGGCCGGAACTTCGCCACCATCGCCGCCTTCTGGCCGAGCGTTCTGGCGCCGTAGAAGTCGGCCAGCCACACCACCATCTTGTCGGAGAACAGCACCGGCGCGCGCGACAGCGCATCGACGCCACCGGCCAACACCAGGCTCGAGCGGCCCAGCTGCATGTTGGCCATGGCCGAATCGAGCGCCTGCATGCCCGAGGCGCAGTTGCGCATCACGGTCCAGCCCGGCACTTTCTGGCCGCAGCCCATACGCAACGCTGCGACGCGTCCGATGTTCACCTCGTCGGCTGAAGGCGCGGCCGCTCCCAGGATCACTTCACTGAGTTCGGTGGGTTCGAAGCGCTGCCGATTGAGCAGCACCTTGCCGGCGGCGGTGGCCAGGTCGCTGGCGGCAAACGGGCCGGGCCGGTTGCGTGATTTCAGGAATGGTGTGCGCGCACCATCGACGATGTAGATCGGTTGCATGGCGTCCTCCTCGTTTGGCGCCGGTATGACGGATCAGGCGAATCGGGCGATCAGGCAGCCGCCCGCGCGGGCGCTGATCGCAGCGCTTCGGACAACCCGAAATCCTGCGGGAAATGATCGACGCGAATGACTTCGTCGCGCAGCTTCACCGCACGCTCCAGAATCGCGACATCCTGCGCTGAAATGACGCCTGCCGCCAGCGCGATCGCGCTCATCGGTCGATCGCCTTCGGGCCGGATGCGTTTGTCCTTGATCGCCGCGCGGACCTTGGCGTCGACCGCTTCCGCCGCGATGGCCGCTTCCAGCGCGGCCTCCAGCGTGCCGACGATGTCGGTGCCCGGCGCCGGCGCGTAGATGTCGGCGGTCAGCCGATCGCGCGTCGCCGACGGTGCGATCAGCAGGCGCGCGACCTGATGGCCGAGTTCGTCCGAGGGCACCATGAGGGGACGACCGAGCGGAAAGATCACGCGGCGCAGCAGCCATGCGGCCATCCGGCTCGGGAAGTTCGAGAGCACCCCTTCGAGCGCGTTCTGTGCGGCGAAGAAACTGTCCCAAACCGCCCAGTGCATGAGCGGCGCATCGGCCTGCTGGCGGCCTTCGTCCTCGTAGCGCTTGAGCGTGCATGACACCAGATAGAGCTGCGACAGCACGTCGCCCAGCCGCGCGGACAGCTTCTCTTTGCGCTTCAACCCCGCACCGAGCACGAGCATCGACACATCGGCGATGAACGCGAACGCGGCCGAGAATCGCAGCAGTTGCTGGTAGTAGCGCCGCGCTTCCGGCGCCACGTTGCTGGGCACGCTGGCCCAGTGCGAACCGGTCATGCCCATCACGAACGCGCGCGCAGCGTTAGATACCAGCAGTCCGACGTGACCCCAGAACGCGCGGTCGAAGTGGCGCGAGGCGCGCGAGCGGTCTTCGTCGCGCGCGGCGTTCATCTCGCGCAGTACGAACGGATGGCAGCGGATCGCGCCCTGGCCGAAGATGATCAGGCTGCGCGTGAGGATGTTTGCGCCCTCGACGGTGATCGAGATCGGGATCTGCTGATACACATGGCCGATGAAATTGTTGGGCCCCAGGCAGATGCCCTTGCCGCCCTGGATGTCCATGGCGTCGTTGACGATCGCGCGCGCTCGCTCGGTCACGTGGTACTTCGCGATCGCCGAGAGCACCGAGGGCTTCTCGCCGGCATCGACGCCTACCACCGTCATGCGCCGGACCGCATCCATCATGTAGAGCTGGCCGCCCATACGGGCCAACGGCTCTTCGATGCCTTCGAACTTGCCGATCGCGGTCTTGAACTGGTTGCGGACCCGTGCGTACGCTCCAGTGCCGCGCACAGCGAGCTTGGCCAGCCCGACGTTGGAGGAGGGCAGCGAGATCGAGCGGCCCGCGGCCAAGCATTCCATCAGCATGCGCCAGCCCTGGCCGGCCATCTTCGGCCCGCCGATGATCCACTCCAGCGGCATGAACACGTCCTTGCCCCAGTTGGGCCCGTTCATGAAACCCGCGTTGAGCGTCATGTGGCGCCGGCCGATCTGTACGCCTGGCGTGTTGGTGGGCACCAGCGCACAGGTGATGCCGATGTCGTCAGTCGAACCGAGCAGGTGATCCGGGTCGGTCAACCGGAACGCCAGGCCGAGCAGTGTGGCCACCGGGCCGAGCGTGATGTAACGCTTCTCCCAGGTGACGCGCATGCCGAGCACTTCCTTGCCCTGCCACATGCCCTTGCAGACCACGCCTACGTCGGGGATCGACGCCGCATCCGATCCCGCGTGCGGATTGGTGAGTCCGAAGCACGGAATCTCCAGCCCTTTGGCGAGCCGCGGCAGATAGTGATTCTTCTGCTCCTCGGTGCCGTAGTGCAGCAGCAGTTCGGCCGGTCCAAGCGAGTTGGGCACCATGACTGATACCGCCGCCGCGCTCGATCGCGTCGAGAGTTTGTGGATCACCTGCGAATGGCCGTAGCCGGAGAAGCCTTTGCCCCCGTATCGCTTCGGGATGATCATCCCGAGGAAACCCTTGTCCTTGATGAACTGCCACACGTGCGGTGGCATGTCGTAGTTGTGGTGCGTGGTGTCCCACTCGCTCACCATCGCGCACAGCTGATCGGTTTCGTTGTCGAGAAACGCCTGCTCCTCGGCCGAGAGCGCGGGTTTGGGGAAACTCAGCAGCCGCTGCAGATCGGGCTTGCCTGAGAACAACTCGGCGTCCCACCACACCGTGCCGGCGTGGATCGCTTCGGCCTCGGTCTGCGACATCGGCGGCATCATGCCGCGGAACGCGCGCAGGACCGGATCGCTGATCAGCGGCCGGCGGATCGCGGCTACCGCCAGCGGCGCGCCGACGGCACCCAGCACGACCAGCAGACCGATCGTGATCGACCATGGCCATCCGACGCCGACACCGAGCGCCACGATGAACGCGGCGATCGTGCCGATCCAGGCGAGCGCGCCGACATTCCGGTAGGCGAGCACCAATGCCGCGAGCAGGCCCGCTGTGATGATCACTGCGATGACGAGTGCGATGGTCATGTGGTGCTCCTCACGGCATTGCCAATCGGTTGCTTGATGCGCGCTCCGCGCGGGCGTGGCGCGCCTGTCTCGATCTGCGGCGCTGTCGGCGCCTGCAGTCCGGCCAGCACGAACGGCACCAGCCGCGCGAGCAGGCGTTCGTCATCTTCGTTCTCGGCGCGGATCGTGCCGATGAGCTGCCACGGATCGCTGCGAGCCAAGGTGTAAGACAATGCTCCCAGCACGAAGTGCAGACGCCATGACAGTTCCGTGCGTTCCAGGCGCGGCAGCGAGCGCGCAAACGCCTCACGAAAGCGTGCTGCCACGCGGGCGTAGCGGTCTTTCAGGAAGGTGCGCAGCACCGGCGAGGGATCGACGTAAGCGCGACCGAGCAGCCTGAGGAAATCCTGGCCCCCTTGCATGGGATCGCGCGCGATCGCCAGAGCCGGCATGCACAGCGCGGCCATGGCGCGCTCGCAGGCGAGCGGTTTGCGGCCGGCCTCGCGTTCGTAGCGCTCCAGCAGTGCGAGCCGTTCCTCGGCCAGGGCGTCGAGCCGGCGGGCGAGCATGGCCTGCAGCAGGGCGTCCTTGCCGCCGAAGTGGTAGTTGGCCGCAGCGATGTTCGCCTCGGCGCGAGTTGCCACAGTGCGCAACGTCGTGCCGTCGTAACCGAGTTCGAGAAACACCGCTTCGGCAGCCTGCAGCAGGCGCTCGCGCGTTTCATCCATCGCCGCCGCCAGGCTTGGCTTTGATCTCCGCGCCGTCCGGGTGGATATCGCCGCACGCGGCACGCGCTTGCCCCGACCTGGGCGCGGCTTTCGATGCGGCAGTGCGGAGCGGCTGGCCGGCCGGCTGATGGATTCGGACCTGGACACCATGGACCTCGACGCAAGCAGATTTCAAACGGATGTTTGAAGCATACGTTTCGACATCGCGCCGTCAAGGGCCTCGATCAGGGTCAGGTTGCGTCCGACCCTGTGGCCCGTGATGCAAGTCGCTGATCGGGCAGGGTTCACCGCGCCCACCGCGGCCCTTAGAATGAAGGCTCCAAAACCGACCGTCCGATCCCCCTCGACCGCGCGACCACCGCCGGCCGGGGCCCGCCGCCCAATCCGTGAATCCGCACGCCTCGACCACCCCGTTTCCGCCCAAGACAGCAGCCGAGGCGTTCCCCGTGCGGCGTCGCGGCGGCGACTGGTACGTGCTGCGCCTGCTGCTGCCCTACCTGTGGGAGTACCGGGTCAGGGTGGTGGTGGCGTTGACCTTTCTGGTGGCGGCGAAACTGGCCAACGTCGGCGTACCGCTGGTGTTGAAGAACGTAGTCGACGGGCTCGACCCGCGCTACGCGCTGGTGGCCCTGCCCGTAGCGCTGCTCGCCGCGTACGGCGCGCTGCGTTTCTCCACGACGCTGTTCGCCGAGCTGCGCGATGCGATCTTCGTCAAGGTCACGCAGCGTGCCATCCGGCGCGTGGCGCTGAACGTGTTCCGGCATCTGCACAGTCTGAGCCTGCGCTTTCATCTGGAGCGCCAGACCGGCGGCATGACGCGCGATATCGAGCGTGGCACGCGCGGCATCTCCACGCTGCTCTCGTACATGCTGTTCTCGATCATCCCGGTCATCCTCGAGTTCGCCCTGGTGGCCGCAGTGCTGATCACGAAGTTCGACTGGCGATTCCCGGCGGTGACCTTCGGGGCGGTGACGGCCTATATCGCGTTCACCATCGCGATCACCGAATGGCGCATCGAGATCCGTAAGCGCGCCAACGAACTGGACTCCAAGGCCAACACCCGCGCGATCGACTCGTTGCTCAACTACGAAACGGTCAAATACTTCTCCAACGAGGAGTTCGAGGCGCGGCGCTTCGACGAAAACCTGCAGAAGTACGAGTCGGCTGCGGTGAAGAGCGAGGCTTCGCTCGGCGTACTCAACATCGGCCAGAGCCTGATCATCGCCGCGGCGGTGACCGTGCTGATGGCGCTCGCGGCGCAGGGCGTCATCGCCAAGACGCTCACCATCGGTGATCTGGTGCTGGTCAATGCACTGCTGATCCAGCTCTACATTCCACTCAACCATCTGGGCATGGTGTATCGCGAGATCAAGCAGTCGCTGGTCGACATGGACCGGATGTTCCGGCTGCTCGGCGAACATCGCGAGGTGGAGGATCGGCCCGGCGCGCGGCCGTTCGCGAGCGAAGCGCCGACGATCCGGTTCGAGCACGTCGATTTCAGCTACGACCCGAAACGGCAGATCCTGTTCGACATGAGTTTCGAGATCCCCGCGGGCAAGACGGTCGCGGTCGTGGGTCACTCAGGCTCGGGCAAATCGACGCTCGCACGACTGCTCTACCGCTTCTACGACGTCTCGGTCGGGCGTATCAGCATCGACGGCACCGACCTGCGCGATTTCACGCAGACGTCGTTGCGCGCGGCCATCGCGATCGTCCCGCAGGACACGGTGCTGTTCAACGACACCATCCGCTACAACATCCACTACGGCCGACCCGAGGCGAGTGAGGCCGAGGTGATCGAGGCGGCACGCGCGGCGCACATCCACGATTTCATCGTCAGTCTTCCCGACGGCTATGAGGCGATGGTGGGTGAGCGCGGTCTCAAACTGTCCGGCGGCGAGAAGCAGCGCGTGGCGATTGCGCGCGCGTTGCTCAAGAATCCGCGCGTGCTGATCTTCGACGAAGCCACCTCGGCGCTCGATTCGCGCTCCGAGCGGGCGATCCAGGGCGAGATCGAACGCATCGCGCAGGGGCGCACCACACTGATGATCGCGCACCGGCTGTCCACGATCATGGACGCCGATCACATCATCGTGCTCGACCACGGTCGCATCGCCGAAAGCGGCACGCATCGCGAACTGCTCGAGCAAGACGGCATCTACGCGCAGATGTGGGCGATGCAGCAACAGGAAGATTCCGACGGCGCCGCGGCGCTCGACGCCGTGGTGGCGAAGCGATGATTGGCGGCACGCGCCGGCGCCTGCTGCGATAGGAGGAGGCGCCATGTCCGATTCCGCCGAACGCTGTCGCATCGACAAATGGCTGTGGGCCGCGCGCTTCTACAAGACGCGTTCGCTCGCCGCGCAGGCGGTCGACGGTGGCAAGGTGCGCTGGCAGGGTGAGCGCATCAAGCCATCGCGCGAGTTGAAGGTCGGTGATCGACTACAGATCCACATCGGCGAATACGAGTGGGACGTCGAAGTGCGCGCGCTATCGACGCAGCGCGGTTCGGCGCCGGTTGCGCGCCTGCTCTATGAAGAGAGCGCCGAGAGCAGCGCGCGTCGCGCCGAACGGATCGCCAGTCGAAAGATCTGGCAGGACCCTTCGTCCGAGTTGGAAGGCCGACCGACCAAACGCGACAGGCGTGAGCTTGAGCGCTGGCAGCGAAAGTGATCTACTGCGTGCGCTTGCAACCTTCCTCCATGCGCGTCTTGCGATGATCCGATCGATCGCGCGGTTCGTCCCGCTATGGTGCGTGCCGCTGCTGTGCGCTCTCGCCGGCGTTGTGCACGCGCAGCAGGCCCCCAGCCTGCGCTCGAACGTCGCGCTGGTGATCGACGACGAATCGGGCAAGGTGCTGATGGCGAAGAACCCCGATGCGGTGCAACCGATCGCCTCGATCACCAAGCTGGTCACGGCGATGGTGGTGCTCGATGCCCGCCAGGATCTCGAGGAGCGCATCGAGATCCTCGAAGACGACAAATCGAAGGTCAAGTTCACGCGTTCGCGGCTGCGCGTCGGCGCGGTGGTGTCGCGAGACGATCTGTTGCGGCTTTCCCTGATGGCTTCGGACAATCGCGCGGCGCTCGCGCTGGCGCGAGCCTATCCAGGCGGGCCCGATGCCGCCATCACGGCGATGAATCGAAAGTCGACGGCGCTGGGCCTGCAGCACACGCGCTTCGCCGACCCGGCCGGTCTGTCGAGCGACAACACATCCACCGCTGCGGATCTGGCCAAGCTCGTTCGCGTGGTGCGTGGCTATCGGCGCATCGCGGACTACTCCACGCTCACCGAGCACACGGTGCAGACGAAGTTCGGGCCGATCACCTTCGGCAATACGAGTTCGCTGGTGCGCGGCAAGCGCTGGCAGATCGAGCTCTCCAAGACCGGATTCATCGCCGAGGCCGGACGCTGCCTGGTGATGCGCACGCGGATGGCCGATCGACCGGTTACGCTGGTGCTGCTCGATGCGGCGGGCAAGTACACGTCGTTCGGCGATGCGCACCGCATCCGCCAGTGGTTGGAGCCCGGCTATACTGCGCCGCGCACTGCGGTCGCTGACAAGAAGCGCAAGGTCCAGCAGTAGGGTAGAACGACGGATTGAGCCCGCCGGTGCATCCGTCCGGGCGCCTGATCCGTATCGAAATCGGTGCGAGCCGGCAGCTCGCGAAAAAGGAGAGAGCATGCGCGTGCGCGAACTTCGTGCGGCCGCGGTCGAGCGGGTCGGCAGCGTGCGTCGCTTCGACTTCCTCGAATCCACCACCAGCTTTCGCGCCGACGTGATCGCGGGGCTGAGTCTTGCGCAGAAGGCGATTCCGCCGAAGTATTTCTACGATGCGCGCGGGTCGGAACTGTTCGAGGCGATCTGCGATCTGCCCGAGTACTACCCCACGCGCACCGAGCTCGCGATCATGCGCGAGTCGGTCCGTGAGATGGCCGCCTTCATCGGCCAGGACGGCGTACTGATCGAGCTCGGTTCAGGGGCATCGGTCAAGACCTGCATCCTGATCGAGCACGCGTTGCCCGCGGTATACGTGCCGATCGAAATCTCCGAGAGCGCCCTGGAAGGCGCGACGAGCTCGCTGCGCATCCGATATCCCTGGCTCGACATCGTCGCGATCCGCGCTGATTTCGCCAAGCCGCTCACCTTGCCCGATCTGCCCGACCTGCGCGGCCGGCGGCGCGTGGCCTACTTCCCCGGTTCGACCATCGGCAATTTCACACCCGAGGATGCACGCGCGTTCCTGCGCGTCACGCGTGAACTCGTCGGGCCGTCGGGCGCGCTGCTCATCGGCGTCGATACCAAGAAAGACAAGGCGGTACTCGATGCGGCGTATGACGATGCGCAAGGGGTGACGGCCGAGTTCAATATCAATCTGCTCGCGCGCATGAACCGCGAGCTTGGCGCGGACTTCGACGTTCCGTCATTCCGGCACAAGGCGTTCTACGATCCGGCTCGTGGACGCATCGAGATGCATCTGGAGAGTCTGCGCGAGCAGCAGGCGCGCATAGGCGTGCACCGTTTTTCTTTTCGGGCGGGCGAGACGATCCACACCGAGATCTCGTGCAAATACTCCCCCGAGGAGTTTGTCGCGCTGGCCGAAGCGAGCGGGTTTCAGGCCGGCAAAGCCTGGTTCGATCCGCAGCGGATGTTCGGCGTCTACGCGATGAGCGCGCGATAGCGGCACGAGGCGCACCGCGATGGGGCGGTGATGCGCGGAGGTGTTCGGAGCTCTGCGTCGAATAGCCTGACTCGCGCGCCGTTCAGGCCGTGCCGCCGACCGCGGTATCGGTGCCGCCGTTAAACCCGACCGCGCGCGAAATCTTCTGCGCCGTGTCCTTCACCAGCGCCGCCCAGTCCGGTTTCATGCGCTCGGCCGGCGCCGAAACCGACAGTCCCGCGACCAACGCATCACTGTCGTCGTACACGCCCGCGCCGATGCAGCGCACGCCGGTTTCGGCTTCTTCGTTGTCGAACGCGTAGCCCAGCTTGCGCACCTGTTCGAGTTCCTTGCGCAATGCTTCGAGCGAAGTGATCGTGTTCGGCGTGTACGCCGGAAGACGCGTTGCCTCGGCGTACTCGCGCAGCAATTCCGGTGGATCCTCGCTCAGGAACAGCTTGCCGACCGCGGTGATGTGCAACGGCGCGCGCGCACCGATGATATTGACCACGCGCATCATCGATCGTCCGCTGGAGGTGCGTTCGACGTACACGATCTCGTTGTCGCGCCGCACCGAGAGGTTCACGGCCTCGCCGGTCGTGGCGTGCAGCGCACGCATGAACGGCAGCGCCAGCTCGCGCACCGACAGGCGCGACTTCACCAGGTTGCCCAGTTCGAGCAGCCGCATGCCGAGGCGATAGTTACCCTGATCGACGCGCTCGACCAGGCGCGCGCTCATCAATGCCGTGAGGATGCGATGCGCTGTCGACGGATGCAGGCCCGAGGTCTGCGACAGATGCTTCAGCGTGACGGTGTCGGGCGATTGCGCGAGGATATCGAGCAGCCGCGTCATGCGCTCGATGACCTGGATGGAACTCTTGGATTCGTTCTCCGACATCGCGGAATGGTGCGCGGCTGGAATCTGCGGAGAGAAATTCTACTGCACGCCCGCCGATCAGCCGATCAGGCCGATGTCCGCGGGGTGCGTGATACGATCGCCGCGCCGTGCGCTTGCCTCGTGCACCTTGATCCAAACGCGGACCGCGGAACGTATGAAAGTCGGCCTGTTCGTCACCTGTCTCGTCGATCTGATGCGGCCATCGATCGGATTCGCGGCGCTCAAGCTGCTCGAGTCGGCCGGCTGCGACGTGATCGTGCCCGAGTTGCAGACCTGCTGCGGTCAGCCCGGTTTCAATTCCGGCGACCGCGCTTCGGCGCGTGCCTTGGCGATCAAGCTGATCGAGGAGTTCGAGGCGTGCGACTACCTGGTGCTGCCCTCCGGCTCGTGCGCGGGGATGATCCGGGCGCATTACCCCGAGCTGTTTCGCGACGAGCCGGCGATGCTCGCGCGCGTCGAGCGGCTGGCGCAGCGCACTTACGAACTCACGTCGTTCCTGGTCGATGTGCTGAAACTGGAGCGCGCCGACAGCAACTTCGCCGGTCGGCTCACCTACCACGACTGCTGCTCCGGGCTGCGTGAGCTCGGCGTGAAAGTGCAGCCGCGACGCCTGCTGCGCTCGTTGGCGGGCGTACAACTGCAGGAGATGACCGATTGCGAGCAGTGCTGCGGATTCGGCGGCACGTTCGCGATCAAGTTCGGCGAGGTGTCGGCGGCGATCGCCGATCGCAAGTGCCAGAACATCGAGGCGAGCGGCGCCGAAGCCGTCGTGCTCGGCGATCTTGGCTGCATGCTCAACATCGAAGGGCGTCTGCATCGTCGCGGCAGCACTGCCACGCGGGTGCTGCACGTTGCCGAGGTGCTGGCGGGCGAGGTTCCGGCAAAGCGAGGAGGCTAGGTCTTGCAGGTCCAGTCGATGCACTTCAAGCGGCGCACGCAGGCGGCGCTGGCCAACGAGCCGTTCCAGGCGTTGTTCAAGCGCACCGGCGGCGGGTTGGCGAACATGCGCGCCAAAGCGGTCGACGAGTTCGGCCGCGACGAGTTCGAGACTTTGCGTGGGGCCGGAGCCGCCATTCGCGACCGCGTGCTCGCCAATCTGGACACCTGGATCGAGCAGTTCGAGCGCAAGGCAAGCGAACGCGGTACGACGGTGCTGTTCGCCGAGTCCGCCGAGGATGTGCGGGCGCTGGTGCTCGATCTGTGCCGGCGGCATGGCGTGCGCAAGGCCATCAAGTCGAAGTCGATGGTGTCCGAGGAAGTCGGACTCAACGAAGCGCTCGAGGCCAACGGTGTACAGCCGGTGGAGACCGATCTGGGCGAGTACATCCTGCAACTCGCCGGTGAGCCGCCTTCGCACATCATCGCCCCGGCGGTGCACAAGAGCAAAGACGACGTCTCCGATCTGTTCGCCCGGCATCACAACAAGCCGCGCATCACCGACGCGCAGGCGCTGACGCGCGAGGCGCGCGAAGTGCTGCGGCAACATTTTCTCAGTGCCGATCTGGGTGTATCCGGCGGTAACTTTCTCATCGCCGAAACCGGTTCGGTGGCATTGGTGACCAACGAAGGCAACGGCCGCATGGTGACGACCTTGCCGCGCGTGCATATCGCCATCACCGGCATCGAGAAAGTGCTGCCGACGCTGGAAGACCTGTCGACCATGATGCGGGTGTTGCCGCGCTCGGCCACCGGACAGGCGATCTCGAACTACTTCACCGTGGTAACGGGGCCCCGCAGCGCGGGCGAACTCGACGGCCCCGAGCACATGTACGTCATCCTGGTCGATTCGGGGCGCACCAAGCTGCTCGGCACCGACATGCAGGAGATGCTTCGCTGCATCCGCTGTGGCGCGTGCATGAACCACTGCCCCGTGTATCGCACCGTCGGTGGACACAGTTACGGCTGGGTGTATCCGGGGCCGATGGGCTCGGTGCTTACGCCCTCGTACATCGGCGGCGAGAACGCGCTCGATCTCCCGCACGCTGCCACGCTGTGCAATCAGTGCGGCGTCGTGTGTCCGGTGAAGATCCCGCTCCCGGAACTGCTGCGCAAGCTACGCGAGAAGCAGTTCGATGCCGGACAGCGTCCGGCGAAGGAAGTGTTCGGACTGCGCACGTGGGCGTGGGTCGCACGCCATCCACGGCTCTACGCGCTGGCCACGCGGACTGCAGTCCGCTTCATGCGCATGTACGGCGGCAGCGCACGCATGATCCGCGCAATGCCGTTCGGCGTCGGCGGCGGCTGGACGATCGATCGCGACATGCCGGCGCCGCAGGGTCGGACGTTCCGCGAGTTGTATCGGAAGGAAAAGCGCGAACGAGCGCGCGCCGCAACCTGACGTCTGCGTGATGCGCCTGCGCACCGTCGCTTCAAACGGCGCAGTTCGCGCATGAAAAAACGCCCCGACGACGGGGCGTTTTGCTTCGCGTTTTTCTTCGATTGGACTGGCCGTTACTTGGCGCTCGGTCCCCACACATACTGCAGACCGGTGAAGAACACCGTGTCGGTTTTCTTCTTGCCCGGAGCCGGGTCGGAGTCGTAGCGGCTGCCGACAGTCAACGTAAGGTTCCAGCCGCCGATCACCTGCGCTTTCAAGCCGGCGTCGAACGCGAGGCGGAACTCGCCGCTGCGATCGCTCGTGAGACCCGGGTACACCACCAGGCGCTGCACGAATGAGGTGGTTTCGCTGATCTTGTGCGACGACTCCTCGCCGATCAGCGCTTCCAGACCCTTGCTATCCGGATTCACGTAGCGGTCGGTCTTGTTGTAGGCCAGACCGGTGAACACGTCGAACGTCGTCGTGGGCGTCTTGACGACGTGCATACCCACGCCAGCCTGCGGTAGCCAGCGCCACTTGATGTCGGCAGGCTTGTCCTTGTCGAGGTCGAGCGCGCCGAAACCATACAGGTTGCTGGCGAAATCCCGCTCGTAGCGCCCACCCAGGCGCAGCAGATTTGCGGTCGTCTTGTTGACGCCGTCGATCTTGGCGGTATTGCGCAACGTCGAGATATACAGGCCGGTCTTGTCGACACCCGTCTGGCGTATCGCATCGGCGACGCCATTGATGCTGGTGGACTCGGTATTGCCACGCGCCAGCGCCGCGCCCAGACCGAGGCCGCCGCGCCAGGCGCCATCGGGCTTGGTTGGCGTCATGACCTGGGCGTTCGCCTGGGTTGCGATCAAAGCGGTGAGGGTGGCGGTTGCTAAGATTCGAAACTGCATCAATTGCCTCTTCTTTTGAGTTGAACATTCGAGTCGTGCGGAACACGCGGCACAGGCTTGGATCGGTCTGCAGGTCGACCGCCCGATCTGTCCGTGCCGCGGGGCAAAACCTTAGGCGATGCGCCGGTGCGCTTCAAGACTTCGACGCGATCGATGCGGCTCGCATACCATCATCAATTGTCAGCCTCATCTCGGTACGGATTCGGTCGACGCATCAACGCGCTCGCACACCGCATCACCATTGACGTGTGACCCCAGTCACCTCGAGACCTTCTAAGTCGGGAGTACATGCCATGAACACCGCATCGACAACCAGCAGCGCAATTCCACGCATCAATGCCGAACGCTTCTGGCGCACCGTGGACCGATCCGCGCAGATCGGCGTGGGCCGGCCCGGCGGGCTGCGTCGGGTCGCGCTATCCGATGAAGACAAGCTGATGCGCGATCAGTTCGTCGCGTGGTGCAAAGAGGCTGGCTATGCGGTGAGCGTCGACCGGCTCGGTTCGATCTTCGCCCGGCGAGCGGGCACCGATGACTCACTCCCGCCTGTTGTCATCGGCAGCCATCTCGACACGCAGGTCAATGGCGGGTGCTACGACGGCATCCTCGGTGTGCTCGCGGGGCTCGAGGTACTGCGCACGCTGGATGATCGCGGCATCCGCACGCGTCGTCCGGTCGAAGTGGTGTCGTGGACCAACGAGGAAGGCGCACGCTTCTCGCCGCCGATGGTGGCCGCGGGCGGGTTCGCGGGCGTCTATGCCGCCGATTGGATTCTCGATCTGCGCGACGATGACGGCATCCGCTTCGGCGACGAGTTGGTGCGAATCGGCTACGACGGCAGCTCGCAAGTGGGCGGCCGTCCGCTCGATGCGTACTTCGAATTGCACATCGAACAGGGCCCGATGCTCTGGGAGCGCAAGATCCCGGTCGGTGTGGTCACGCGCGGCTACGCGGTGCGCGGATCGGTGGTGGAAGTGACCGGCGAGACTGCGCACACCGGTCCGTGGCCGATGGACAAGCGCAAGAACGCGTTGGTGGGTGCCGCGATGCTCGCGGTGGCCGTCAACGATATCGGCTGGAAATTTCATTCCACCGCGGGCAAGGCCACACCTTCACGCCTGGTGGCCTGGCCGAACAAACCCGGCATCCTCTCGGACTGGGCGCAGGTCACCTGCGATTTCCGCCACGACGACCCGAAGTCGGCCGATCAGATGCGCGCCGACATGCTCGCGGCGCTGCCCGATCTCGCCAAGCGCGCGAACGTCGAATACAAGGTGGTGCAGGAATGGGTGTTCGGCAACGAGCGCTTCGATCCGCAGTGCATCGGACTCATTCACGGAGCGGCGAAGGAGTTGGGGCTTGCCACGTTCGACATGGCAAGTCAGGCCGGTCACGACGCGTATCACATCAGCAAGGTCGCGCCGACCGCGATGATCTTCACGCCGTGCCGCGACGGCATCACGCACAACAACAACGAGTTCGCCGATGTGGAGCACACGGTGCCGGGAGTGAACGTGCTGCTCAATGCGGTGGTGGGGCGGGCGTCGCGTTGAGCATCTGTCATTGTGTGTCCGGTTCCAGACGTCCGCGCATTCCTAAACAATTGCGCGCAACTTTGCTGTGGCATTTGACGCGAAGCGTCCAACGCTTCGCTTACCGAGCACACGCTGTCAGGTATGTTCGCGAGTGCAGCAAATCCTAAGAAGGGTGCGCGCGAAACACGTGACGCACCTCCCATCGTTCCCTGTGACTCGGAGGTCAGGTGAAAAAGCTCCTCATTGCGCTGTCGTTCGCTTCAACCGTCGCGCTGCCCGCTGCAGCTTCGGCGGAAACATTCAACTTCCTTAGTGACAGTCAACTTCTGCCCGGAAGCGTCAACCCGCTGCTGTGCTCGCCCCCCGATCTGCGCTGTGGCGACCCACTCAGATTTGTATCGGGATCGTTGCTTTTGCGCGCGATCGGAAACGCGCCGGGCACGACTGATGACATAACCAGTCTCGATTTGGGTCTGGCCCCGAATGGTCGCGCAGGTGGTCTCGGGGTTGGCTCAAATGAGCAAATTGATCGTGGCGACAGCTTGATTTTGCGATTCTTCAGCGCACTTGACCCCTCTCAGCCAGTCCCGATCACGCTTCTCACGTTCGCCTTCAATCGATTCGACCATTCATCCGGCCTCGCATTCCCCGATGCCTACAACATCACACCAATCGCCCCTAACGCGATTCGGATTCGATACTCGGGACCCGAAGAGCGAGGAATGTATTTGACCTCTCTCACCGTCGCCCCCGTCCCCGAGCCCTCCACCTGGGCACTGCTCGGCGTTGGACTGCTCGGACTGGGCTACATGGCTCGCCGTCGCACGAAGAACGCTTAGGCGTAGCCGGTACGCGCGCACACGCGCGCCGCAGCATCCACGCAAAACGGGCCGCAAGGCCCGTTTTGTTTTGGGCTCGTAGAATGCGAGTTTTTCGCCTCGAGCCCCCGCCATGTCCCAGATCAGCCGCCGCACCGCGTCGCTCGGCACCGAGAACGCCTTCGTGGTGCTCGCCGAAGTGACCGAACTCGCCCGCCAGGGCAAGGACATCATCTCGTTCTGCATCGGTCAGCCCGATTTCCATACGCCTACGCACGTGCAGGATGCGGCCATCAAGGCGATCCGCGAGGGCAAGCACGGCTACACGCCCTCAGCGGGCATCGCTGAGTTGCGCGAGGCCGCAGCGCGCTACATGGGCGAGATGCGCGGCCTGAAGATCTCGGCCGACGAAGTCGTGGTCGGCGCCGGCGCCAAGCCATTCATCGCCTACGCGATCCCGTGCACGACCGACTACGGCGCCGGCGACGAGGTGATCTATCCGCAGCCGGGCTTCCCGATCTACGAATCGCAGATCCAGGCGCACGGCGCGGTGCCCGTTCCGCTATCGCTGCGCGAGGCGCGCAATTTCGCGTTCGACCCGGCCGAGCTCGAAGCGCGCATCACACCCAAGACCAAGCTGCTCATTCTCAACTCGCCGCAGAACCCCACTGGCGGGATCCTCACCAAGCGCGATCTGGAAGACATCGCCGCGATCCTGCGCAAGCATCCGAACGTGTGGGTGTACGCCGACGAGATCTACTCGCGCTTGTGCTACGAGGGCTCGTTCGCCTCGATCGCATCGCTGCCCGACATGTACGAGCGCACCATCATCTCCGATGGCGCCTCGAAAACCTGGGCGATGACCGGCTGGCGCATCGGTTTTGCTTCCAACCCGATCCTGGCGCCGCAGTTCGTGCGCTGGGTGACCAACACCGATTCGTGTGCCTCACACATCAGCCAGGTGGCGGCGGTGCAGGCCATCAACGGTTCGCAGGACGACGCCCGCACCATGCGCGATTCGTTTCTCGCGAGGCGCGATCTGATCGTGGGATTGCTCAACAAGGTACCTGGAGTGAGCTGTCGTACGCCCGGTGGTGCTTTTTACGCCTGGCCCAACATCACCGAGGCGTGCCGGATGATCGGCGCGGCCGACTCCGAGGAATTTCGCAAGCGCCTGCTGCACGAAGCGGGGGTGGCGGTGCTGGCCGACATCCACTTCGGCGCACGGGTCGCCGGCGACGGTCAGCACATTCGCTTCAGCTACGCGGCCTCCAATCAGGCGATCGAGTCGGGCATTGCGCGCATGGCCGAGTTCATCACCAAAAACGCCCGTCGCGCCGCCTGATGACCGATGTCTGGCGGCCGGCGGTCACCGTCGCGGCCATCGCCGAGCGTGACGGTAAGTTCCTGCTGATCGAGGAGCGCGACAGCGATGCGCTGGTGCTCAATCAGCCAGCCGGGCACTGGGAACCCGGTGAGACGCTGCTCGCCGCGTGCGCGCGCGAAACGCGCGAGGAATCCGGATACGACTTCATGCCGACTGCACTGGTAGGCATCTATCGCTGGCTTCCGCCGGGGAGCACGACCACCTATCTGCGCTTCGCGTTCTGCGGGCAGATCGGCGATCGCGACGCGCGGCGCGAACTCGATCCCGACATCGTCGCCGTGAACTGGATGTCGATGGAGCAGCTGTTGCAAGCACGCACGCGCCACCGCAGTCCGCTGGTGCTTCGGTGCGTCGAGGACTACCTCGGCGGTCGTCGCGTGCCGCTCGAAGTCTTGACCCACTTCTAGCGGGCACCGACGCAAGGGCTCATGGCTTCACGTAGACATTTCAGCCGCCGCATCGCCCGGACAGGTTGAGCGCATGGCCGAAAGAATCGTCGTCGGCATGTCGGGCGGGGTCGATTCGTCGGTCGCCGCGCTGCTGTTGAAGCAGCAGGGATTCGAAGTCGTCGGCCTGTTCATGAAGAACTGGGAAGACGACGATGACGACGAGTACTGCTCGACACGCGCAGACCTGATCGACGTCGCTTCGTGTGCCGATATGCTCGGCATCGAGCTCGAGGTCGTCAACTTCGCAGCCGAATACAAGGACCGGGTGTTCAGCGAATTCCTGCGCGAGTACGCGGCCGGGCGCACGCCCAACCCCGACGTACTGTGCAACGCCGAGATCAAGTTCAAGGCGTTTCTCGATCACGCGATGAAGCTCGGCGCCGAGCGCATCGCCACCGGTCACTATGCGCGTGTGCGTCAGGCGGGCGCGCGCTTCGAGTTGCTCAAGGCGCGCGACGGCGCCAAGGATCAGAGCTACTTCCTGCATCGGCTCAATCAGCACCAGCTTGCGCGCGTGCTGTTTCCGCTGGGCGAGCTCACCAAGACGCGCGTGCGCGAACTTGCCAAGGCGGCGAACCTGCCGGTGCACGCGAAGAAGGACTCGACCGGCATCTGCTTCATCGGCGAGCGGCCCTTTCGCGAGTTCCTCAATCGTTATCTCGCGCGCAAGCCCGGACTCATGCGCACGCCCGAGGGAGCCGTCGTCGGCGAGCACATCGGCCTGATGTTCTACACGATCGGCCAGCGCAAGGGCATCGGCATCGGCGGGCGCAAGGCGAGTGATGGATCGCCGTGGTACGTCGCGCAGAAAAACATGGCGGCCAACGAGCTGATCGTGGTGCAGGGGCACGACCACCCGCTGCTGCTGTCGTCAAACCTCAAAGCTGCCGACCTGTCGTGGGTGGGTGGCGAATGGCCCGAGCGCCATGGCACGCTCGGTGCGAAGACGCGATACCGCCAAAGCGATGCAGCCTGCGACATTGCGCATGCGAACGCCGACGCGTGCGAGGTGACTTTCGTGCAGCCGCAATGGGCCGTCACGCCGGGTCAGTCGGCGGTGCTCTATGACGGCGAGGTGTGTCTGGGCGGCGGCGTAATTCAGTAGCGCCTTGCCGAACGCGCGCTGCTCGCGTCGCGCTACCGGAATCCGGCACGCTTGCAGCCACACAGATGCCGTTCACGGTGCGTCGCGTGAATCGGCAAACAGCGTCCGTACGCGTGCACGCAAGGCCGGAATCACCTCCCGCTCGAACCACGGTCGATCGCGCAGCCATCGCCGGTTGCGCGGGCTCGGATGCGGCAGCGGAAATATCGTCGGCGGACACTCGCGGAAGCGCTGCACGGTTTCGGTGAGCGATCGACCGCGATGCTCAGGCAGATAGTGCGCGTGCGCATAGGCGCCGATTGCCAGAATCAGTTCGATGCGCGGCAGGCGCGCACGCACGCGCGGGTGCCACAGCGGTGCGCATTCGGGGCGTGGCGGCAAATCACCACCCTTGCCGGTACCCGGGTAGCAAAGCCCCACCGGCACGATCGCGATCTGGCGTTCGTCGTAGAAGCGATCACGATCCAGTTCCAACCACGTGCGCAGCAGATCGCCCGAGGGATCGTTCCAGGGCAAGCCGGTTTCATGGACGCGGCGGCCTGGCGCCTGTCCGACGATCAGCAGGCGAGCAGTCGTACTCGCGCGCAGCACCGGTCGCGGGCCGAGCGGCAGATGCGCTTCGCACAACCGGCATGCGCGGGCCTGCGCCAGCGTGCGAGCGAGGGCGCGCGTGGCCCGATCGGCCGATGGCCCGGTGCTATCCTTCGCGCTCTGTTTCGCTCTGCGCTGCATCGACAGCCTCGCTCTGAGTACGTGCCGCACGCCTGCGCGTGCTCACCACCCCGCCAACCCCGCAGCGCATCGACCGATGAGCACGCCTGATCCCGTCAACCCTGTCGCGGCGCTTGTTTCGCCCGCCCTTACCGCACTCTCGCCGCTCGACGGCCGCTACCAGTCGCAAGTCGCGCCGTTGCGCGCGTATTTCAGCGAGGCGGCGCTGATCCGCTATCGGGTCAAGGTTGAAGTCGAATGGCTACTCGCCCTTGGAGCGGAGTCGGGTGTTGCTGGGATGGGGCCGCTGTCCGAATCGGCGATCGGGCTCGTGCGCAGTCTGGCGGAGCGCTTCGATGATGCCAGCGCCGCGCGGGTCAAGGCAATCGAGCGCAAGACCAACCACGACGTGAAGGCAGTCGAGTACTGGCTGCGCGAACAGACCGCATCGAATGGCGAACTCGCGCGAGTGGCCGAGTTCTGGCATTTCGCGTGCACGTCAGAGGACATCAACAATCTCGCCTATTCGTTGATGGTGCGCGATGCGCGCGATGGCGTGCTGCTGCCCGAAATTCAGCGAGTGGTCGACGCGTTGCGTGCCCTCGCGCATGACCTGGCCGACGTCGCCATGCTCTCGCGCACCCATGGGCAGCCGGCCACACCGACGACGCTGGGCAAGGAACTGGCCAACGTGGTCGACCGGCTCGAACGTGCGATCAGGCAGGTCGCCGGGGTGCGCTTGACCGGCAAGGCTAATGGCGCGGTCGGCAACTACAACGCGCACGTGGTGGCGTATCCCGAAGTCGATTGGGAGCGCTTCTCGCAGCGCTTCGTCGAATCGCTCGGACTGGCCTTCAACGCCTACACCATCCAGATCGAACCGCACGATGCGCTGGCCGAGCTGTTCGATGCGATCGCGCGATTGAACACGGTGATGATCGATCTCGATCGCGATCTGTGGGGTTACATCTCGCTGGGCTACTTTCGCCAGCGCGTGGTGGAGGGCGAAGTGGGGTCGTCGACCATGCCGCACAAGGTCAACCCGATCGACTTCGAGAACTCCGAGGGCAATCTCGGCGTGGCCAACGCGCTGCTGCGACATTTCGCCGAGAAGCTGCCAGTGTCGCGCTGGCAGCGCGATCTCACCGACTCGACCGTGTTGCGCAATATCGGCGTGGCGATGGGTCACGCGTTGGCCGGCTACCTTTCCTGTCGGCGTGGCCTGGGCAAGCTGGAGGCCGACCGCGCGCGCATTGCGGCCGACCTCGATCAGAACTGGGAAGTGCTGGCCGAACCGATCCAGACGGTGATGCGCCGTTTCGGTGTGGCCGACGCCTACGAGCAGCTCAAGACGCTGACTCGCGGTCAGCGCATCCGGCGCGACGACTTGCACGCGTTGATCCGGCAGCTGCCCATCCCGCAGCAAGATCGCGATCGCCTGCTTGCCCTGACCCCCGCAACCTATGTGGGCGTTGCCGTGGCGCTGGCCCGGCGCAAGTAGGCGCTTGGCACGGGCGATTGGATCGCGTTAGTATCGTTCGCGTTAGAACGAAATCCGGCGTAACGAAGCGCCGGGAGGGAAGTCAGGCTGTTCGTGTCGCGGAAGGGGTGGAGGTCATGGCGCGGGAACGGTTTCTCCGTACGCTCCGCAGACTGGCCGAGTGCTACCACGGGTTCGAGCGGTATTCGGCAGCGCACGTGCGCGAACTGGGGCTGACGCCGTCGCAGTTCGACATCATCGCCACGCTTGGCAACACGCCTGGCATGACGTTCAAGGAGCTCGGTGAGCACACACTGATCACCAAAGGCACGCTGACCGGAGTCGTCGATCGCATGGCCGAAAAAGGGCTGGTCGAGCGTGTCGCCGTCGAGTCCGACCGGCGCAGCATGACCGTTCGCCTGACCAGGCGAGGAGACGCCGAGTTCGAACGCGTGTTCGCCGCCCACATCGCGCACCTGAAATACGCGTTCGGCAAGCTGTCCGCCGCCGAGATGGAGCAGTTGGAGCAGATCCTGGGCAAGCTCGAGCAGCGCTTCGAACCGAAGATGACACGAAAAAAATAGTTCGAGTGCGAACTAGTGCGAATGTCGGACGGTCTGGAGCCGAACGGCATTCCCATCCGTATGTCTCAAAAGCAGCGTTGCGCTGCACCAACGAGGGGTAGTGAGAAAGGAGCTTCGATGAAGGCAAAACGAGTGGTCGCAGTAGTGGGGATGGGCGTAGGGCTGGCGCTGGCGGTGTCGGCGCAGGCGCAAGTGAAGCCTGACGTGCTGGTCAAACAGCGCCAGTCGGCCATGGTGCTGATCGGCAAGTACTTCGGCCCGATGGCGGGCATGGCGCAAGGCAAAGTGCCATGGAACGCGCAGGTCGTTGCCCGCAATGCGGGCTACCTCGAGGCCCTTGGCCAGATGCCCTGGGACGGCTTCACTGACGCAACCAAAGGCGAGAAGAGCCGTACCCTGGATGCCGCTTACACCGACGGCGCCAAGTTCAAGAAGGCGCAGGAAGACATGGGCGCAGCGGTCGCACAGCTCGTATCGGCATCCAAGGGCAGCGACGAAGGCGCGATCAAGACGGCGATCGGCAACGTTGGCAAAACCTGCGGCGCCTGCCACGATAACTTCCGCCAGAAGCAGTAGGCAGGTTCAGTGTCATCGAACCCCGCTTCGGCGGGGTTTTTTCTTTGGAGCGTCTGCCATGTCATACACATCGAAGCTCGCCGGGCGATTCGCCGCAGGCGTCCTGCTCTGTACCGCAATGGCCGGTGGGCACGTGCATGCCCAGGGCGATCCGCAGCGCGGCGCCTACCTGGCGAAGGCGGGTGGCTGCATGGCGTGCCACACCGAAGAGAAGGAGGGCGCGACGCCCTTCGCAGGTGGACGCGCGCTCAAGACGCCGTTCGGCACGTTCTACGGCCCCAATATCACGCCCGATCAAGGCAACGGCATCGGCCGCTGGAGCGAGGCGGATTTCGTCCGGGCGATGCGCACCGGCATCCGGCCTGATGGCGCCGCATACTACCCAGCGTTTCCGTACCCGTCGTACACGAAGATCAACGATGCTGATCTGCGCGACCTGTGGGCCTACCTGCGCACGCTGCCGGCCAACAGTCGCCCCAGCCAGGCGCACGAACTCGGTGTTCCCTACCGCTTCCGCGTGCTGAACCGCGCGTGGCAATGGATGTTCTTCACTCCCGGCGTCTTCAATGCCGACGCGGCGAAGTCGCAGCAGATCAATCGTGGCGCGTATCTGGTGCAGGCGCTCGGGCATTGCGGTGAATGCCATACGCCACGCAACATGCTCGGCGGGCCGAAGCTGGATCGATTCCTGGGTGGCGGCATGGGGCCCGAGGGCAAGGGCATTCCGAACCTGACGCCAACGCGCTTGAAGAAGTGGGGCGAAAAAGATCTATCGGACTACCTATCGAGCGGACTCACGCCCGATGGTGATGTGCCGGCCGAGGCAATGGCGGAAGTGATCCGCAATACCACCGGACAATTGACGCCCGAAGATCTGAATGCGCTGATCGCGTATCTGCGCACCATTCCGTCGGTGGCGGAAGAACCCGCGAAGAAGTAAGGCGGCAAACGGGGCAGCGCCGCCGACCCACCGGCGCACAAGCTGCGCCGCAAACCAGGCTCCCTCCCTTTCTAGCCGCGTAGCGGCGCGAGTAGAGGGAGGGCGGGGGGCGGGAGAGCGCCGCCAACCCACCGGCGCACAGCCTGCGCCGCAAACTCGGCCCCCTCCCTTTCTAGCCGCGTAGCGGCGCGAGTAGAGGGAGGGCGGGGGGCGGGAGAGCGTCCCGATTGGCGGGGGAGGGAGAGCGCCCTAAACCACCGCTTCCGGCCGCTTCTCTTTGATCGGCTTGACCAGATCTTCGCGCCTCACGCCGAGCCAGCGCACGATCGGCGCCATCACCAGCACCGACGAGTAGATACCGAAGCAAATGCCGATGGTGAGCGCCAGCGCGAAATAGAACAGCGCCTGCCCGCCGAAGATCAGCATCGAGCACACCATGAGCTGGGTGCTGCCGTGGGTAATGATGGTTCGCGACATCGTCCGCGTGATCGCGTTGTCGATGATTTCGGTCACCGAGGCGCGGCGCATCTTGCGGAAGTTCTCGCGGATCCGATCTGCGACCACGACCGACT
Source organism: uncultured beta proteobacterium (assembly GCA_902826155.1). The sequence continues at coordinate 8,644 of CADEDU010000061.1, read as the reverse complement.
CGTTGACCGAATAGCCCAGCACCGCGAGCACCGCGGCCAGCACCGGCAGCGAGAATTCCCATTGGAACAGCGCGAAGAAGCCCAGGATGATCACCACATCGTGCAGGTTCGCAATGATTGCCGCCACACCGAATTTCCACTCGAACCGGAACGCCAGGTAGATCACGATTCCCAGTGAAGTGATCAGCAGGGCAAGCGCTGCGTTCTCGGCAAGTTCGCGCCCGACCTGCGGGCCGACGTATTCCGCGCGACGCAATTCTGCGGTCTTGTCCTCGGCGCGCAGCACTTCCCTGACCTTGTCGGAGAGCGCCTGCTGCGCGTTCTTGCTGGCCTCCTTCGTCTTGTCGTCGGCGGAGGGTGCCTTGAGCGGCACGCGGATCATCACGTCGCGCGACGAACCGAAGTTCTGGACAGTGGTGTCGGTGAACCCGGCTTTTTCGAGCGTAGCGCGGATCTTGTTCAGCTCCGCCGGCTGCGTGTACGCCACCTCGAGCAGCGTGCCGCCGGTGAACTCGATCGAATAGTGCAGTCCCTTGGTCACCAGGAAGAACACCGCGAGCAGGAACGTCACCAGCGAGATGATGTTGAAGGTGAGCGCATGCCGCATGAACGGTATGTCGCGTCGGATCTTGAAGAATTCCATCTGGGTGTCCTGCCGTAAAAGGGGAGGGGGCGTCGCGGCGTTGCGCGCTACGTCCAGGAGGTGTTGCCGATCGACACGCGCTCGAGCTTGCGTTGCCTGCCGTAGAACAGGTTCACCAGAGCGCGCGACACCACGATCGCGCTGAACAGTGAAGTCAGGATGCCCAAGCAATGCACCACCGCGAAGCCGCGGACCGGTCCGGATCCGAACAGCAGCAGGGCGAGCCCCGCGATCAGCGTGGTCACGTTCGAGTCGAGGATCGTGCCGAACGCGCGGTCATAACCGGTATGGATCGCTGCTTGCGGCGGCAGCCCCGCGCGCAGCTCTTCGCGAACGCGCTCGTTGATCAGCACGTTCGCGTCGATTGCCATGCCCAGGGTGAGCGCGATAGCCGCGATGCCGGGAAGCGTGAGGGTGGCCTGCAGCATCGACAGCAGCGCCACCAGGAACAACAGGTTCGCCGACAGCGCGATCACCGAGAACACCCCGAACAGCAGGTAGTACACCATCATGAACGCGGCGATTGCCAGGAATCCGCCGAGCGTGGATTTCCAGCCCTTTTCGATGTTGTCGGCACCCAGGCTGGGGCCGATCAGCCGCTCTTCGACGAATTCCATCGGCGCGGCCAGCGAGCCGGCGCGCAACAGCAGAGCGGTTTCCGTGGCTTCAGCCGGCGTCATCCGCCCTGAGATCTGCACCCGCCCGCCGCCGATTTCGGTGCGGATGACCGGCGCGGTCACCACTTCGCAGCGGCCTTTCTCGCACAGCAGGATGGCCATGCGCTTGCCGACGTTCTCGCGCGTGAGCTGCTTGAAGATCGAGGCGCCGGTGTTGTCCAGCGTGAGGTGGACGGCCGGCTCCTGCGTTTGCGAGTCGAAGCCCGGCTGCGCGTCGGTCAGGCGCTCACCGGTCAGCTCGACGCGCTTGCGCACCAGCACTGGCACACCGCCGCGCTCGCGATAGAGCTCCGAGCCGATCGGCGGATTGCCGCGCTCCGCCTCGGTGATAGCGGTAGGCGTGCTGTTTTCCTCGTCGACCATGCGCAATTCCAGCGTCGCGGTGCGGCCGATGACTTTCTTGGCCTGGGCGGTGTCCTGCACGCCCGGCAGCTGCACGACGATGCGATCGGCGCCCTGTTGCTGGATGACGGGTTCGGCCACGCCCAGTTCATTGACGCGCCGATTGAGCGTGCTGATGTTTTGCTTGAGCGCGCCCTCCTTGAGCCGCGTCTCGGCCTCGGGCTTGACCGTGGCCACCAGCCGCAGGTCCTCGCCGCTCCCCGACTCTGCCACGGCCAGATCGGGGAACCGGTCGGCAAGCACCTTCTTCGCCTTGTCGCGATTCTCGGTGTCGCGAAACCGCAGGGTGATGTTGTTGGTCTCGCGATTGATACCGGCGTGGCGTACCGAGTCGCTGCGCAGTTGCGTGCGCAGTTCGCCGCTGAAGCCGTCGAGGCGCTTCTGCAGCGCCTCGCGCATGTCGACTTGCAGCAGGAAGTGCACACCGCCGCGCAGGTCGAGGCCCAGGTACATCGGCAGCGCGTGGACCGCGCGCAGCCACGCGGGCGAGCGTGGCACCAGGTTGGCGGCAACGGTGTAGTCGGGATCGTCCTTGTTGGCCGCGTTCAGCTCCTGATCGATCAGGTCGCGCGCCTTGTATTGCGTGTCGGTGTCGCCGAAGAGGACTTTCAGGCCGGTGGGGTCGAGCGACGTTCCTTGGATGCCGATGTTGGCCTTCTTCAGGATTCCTTCAATCTTGCCGAGCGTTGCTGCATCGGCCTTCACGGTGGCGCGTGCTCCCGAAACCTGCACCGCAGGCGCTTCGCCGAAGAAATTCGGCAGCGTGTAGAGCGCGCCCAAGAGCAGCGCGACGGCTACAGTGATGTACACCCAGATCGGATAGCGGTTCATGGCGCGGGAGAGCTTCTAGGAGGAGGGGACGGCGCAAGGCCAGGGGGGCGGCGTGAGGTCAGGGGAAGCGGCGTGAGGCCGGGCGAGGCGGCGCGAGGCCGACCGCGCGCGGAACTCGATCAACCGGCCGACTTCATCGTCCCTTTCGGGAGCAGCGTCTGCACCGATCCGCGCTGCACCACGACTTCGGTATTGGTGGCGATTTCGATGGTGATGTAGGCATCGGAGATCTTGGTGATTTTGCCGAGCAGCCCGCCGGCGGTGACGACTTCGTCGCCCTTCGACAGGGATTCCGTCATCGAGCGGTGCTCCTTGGCCCGCTTCATCTGCGGCCGGATCATCAGAAAGTAGAGCAGCACGAACATCAAAATGATAGGCAGCAGGCCCATCAGTTGCTCGGTACCGCCCGACGCGGTTTGTGCGTAAGCATCCGCAATGAACATTGCTTATCGCCTTCCTTTGTAGTGGGTTTGTAGTGGGGTTGCTCGTATTGCGATTGGTTCGCGACAGCCGTTTCGGGGAGCGTTGCGAGGCGATGCGGCTGTTGCAAAAAAGCCCGGGATTCTAACAAGCCCGGGGCCCGGGCCGATGCGCGGCGGTCAGCCCTCGTCGGCCGCTTCGACGGCGCGGTCGTGGGCAAAGCGCACGCAGTACTGCTCCAGCCGTTGAGCGGCGATCGCCTCGCGCAGCTCGCGCGTCAGGGTCTGGTAGTAGTGCAGGTTGTGAATGGTGTTCAGCATCGCCCCGAGAATCTCCTTCGAGCGCTGCAAGTGGTGCAGGTAGCCGCGCGTGAAGTGGCGGCAGGTGTGGCACTCGCACGACGCATCGAGCGCACGGGTATCGGTGCGATGCCTGGCGTTCTTGATGCGCACATCGCCGTAGCGGGTGAACAGATGGCCGTTGCGCGCGTTGCGGGTGGGCATCACGCAGTCGAACATGTCCAGGCCGGCGCACACACCGGCGACGATATCTTCGGGCGTGCCCACGCCCATGAGATAACGCGGCCGATCCGCCGGCAGGCGCGGCGCGGTGTACGCCATGACTTGTCGCATCAGATCCTTCGGTTCGCCCACCGACAGCCCGCCGATCGCATAGCCGTCGAAGCCGATCTCGAGCAGACGCGCGAGCGACTCCTCGCGCAGCGTCTCGAACATGCCGCCCTGGACGATGCCGAACAGCGCATTGGCATTGCCCTCATGCGCGCGCTTGGACCGATCGGCCCAGCGCATCGACAGCTCCATCGACGATCGTGCCTGCTCGAGCGTTGCGGGATAGGGCGTGCATTCGTCGAACACCATCACCACGTCGGAATTGAGCACGCGCTGGATCGCCATCGATTGTTCGGGCGTGAGCAGCAGCCGATCGCCGTTGATCGGCGAGGCGAAGTGCACTCCCTCCTCGCTCATCTTGCGCAACGCGCCCAGGCTGAACACCTGGAAACCACCCGAGTCGGTGAGGATCGGACCGTCCCAGTTCATGAAGCGGTGCAGACCGCCATGCGCGCGGATGACATCCAGCCCGGGTCGCAGCCACAAGTGAAACGTATTGCCGAGCACGATGGTCGCGCCGCTCGTGCGCAGTTCCTCGGGGCGAATCGCCTTGACCGTGCCGTGCGTACCCACCGGCATGAAGACCGGCGTCTCGACTACGCCGTGCGTGATGGTGAGGCGCCCGCGTCGGGCCAGGCCGTCGGTGGCTAGAACTTCGAATTGCACGTGGGGCTCGGATCGCGACGACAGCGGAAAAACGGCGGCGGAAAACGGCAACGGAAAGCAAAGGGCGCGAAGAATACTCGCGCGGGTGTCGGACCGCTACGGCCGCGTTCGACCTACGCCAAGGCCTGCCCGATCGATCAGCATCGCATCACCATAGCTGAAGAAGCGATAGCGTTGCCCGATCGCGTGTGCGTACGCCTTGCGGATCGGCTCCATCCCGGCAAAGGCGCTCACCAGCATCAACAGGGTCGATCGCGGCAGATGAAAGTTGGTGATCAACCGGTCGACCACGTTGAACTCGAATCCCGGCGTGATGAACAGGTCGGTCTCGCCCGAACCGGCATTCAGCGAGCCTGACCGTGCGGCCGACTCGAGCGCGCGCAGGCTCGTCGTGCCGACCGCGACGACGTGGGCGCCGCGTTCGCGTGCCGCGGCGATCCTGGTTACCGTTGCGGCCGGAATGTCGTACCACTCACGGTGCATGCGATGCGCGGCGATATCGTCGACCCGCACCGGCTGAAACGTGCCTGCGCCTACGTGCAGCGTGACCTGAGCGGTCTCGATGCCTTTCTTGGTGAGTTGGCCGAGCAGTGCGTCGTCGAAGTGCAGGCCTGCAGTCGGTGCAGCCACCGCGCCTGGCACGCGCGCGTAGACCGTCTGATAGCGCGCGCTATCGGTATCGTCGGGTGCGTGCGTGATGTAGGGCGGCAAGGGCACCTGACCATGCGCCTCCAGCAGCGCGAGCACGTCTTGATCGTCCTCCAGGCGAAAGTGGAACAGATCGTTGGCGCGCTCGACCATGGTAGCCTGAACCGAGTCCGCCAGCTGGACGCGCGAACCCGGTCGTGGGCTGTGGCTGGCGCGCACGTGTGCGAGAAACTCGCGCTGGCCGAGGATGCGTTCGACCAGCAACTCGACCCGTCCGCCGGTCTCCTTGGTACCGAACAGCCTGGCCTTGATCACGCGCGTGTTGTTGAAGACGAGCAGATCGCCGGCCGCCAGCAGGTCGGCCAGATCGGCGACCATTCTGTCGACGAGCGATTCCCCGCGCAGGCACAACAGCCGGCTCGCCGAGCGGGTGGGTAGCGGATGCTGCGCGATCAGCTCGGGCGGCAGTTCGTAGTCGAAATCGCGAAGGGTGTAGGGCATCGTGCAATCGTTCATGCTGCCCGCTTCGGTCAGTTATCCATCAGCGCGATCGCGGGCGGCGGCCGCGCATTGTGGCGGCGCTGTTGATGGTGCGCCGGGCTTCTTGGATAATCCCGCCCCTTGCGTGGCGCGATGGCCTTCGCGGCCTGCGCCCACGATCTGGATCGAGGCACGCACAGTCAGCAAGCCGGAATGGCGGAACTGGTAGACGCGCCGGACTCAAAATCCGGTGGTAGCGATATCGTGAGAGTTCGAGTCTCTCTTCCGGCACCACGCTGACTTTCAGGTGCGCCCCCGTGCGCCTGTCGGTGCACGCCCGGCCCAACATCCCCGCGCGTACCCGACTCGGTTCGCATTTCCTACATATCCGTCGGCAGTTTCCGGTTTTTCTCGGACTCGAGCTCCCGTCCCGGGTCAGCGTGTCGTAGCGGATCTTGAGATTCTGACCGACTGCCAAATAGTTCACACCATTTCGGGCAACGTCATACCTATGATGTAACACATCAGAAACATGCACGGCTACAACGATAACCACGTGCCAGTTTGATAAACGACCTCTGTAACATATTCAATCCGTGATGCCGTAACATCCGTAACACGGGTTGGATCCCCTCTCGAGTGAGGCGATGCCATGACGCTCTCCACGTCACCCGTTTCAATGGAAGCCTTTCCCTTGTCCCAGATCGAGTCCAACGGCCAGTTGCCGGACCTCGCTATCAGCGCGGTCGAGCGCCAGACCGGCCTCACCAAGGACGCGTTGCGTGTTTGGGAGCGCCGCTATGGCTTCCCCTCGCCGATCCGCAACGAGCACGGTGAACGCCTCTACAGCAGCTCGCAGGTCGACAAGCTTCGCGTCCTGAAGCGCCTCATCGACCGGGGCTTCCGGCCCAGCAGTCTGGTCAAGCGCACGCACAAGGAGCTGCGATCGATCCTGGCCACGTCGGTAGCGGCCGATGATTCGAAGTTCGACCCGACCGTCAACACCATCCTCGAGTATCTGCGCGGCGGCGACATTCTCGGGCTCAAGCGCTTCGCTACCCGTCTGCTCGCCGAACAGGGTGCCGAGCGATTCGTGGTCGAGACCGGTGCCAATCTGCTGCGCCAGCTCGACATCGAGTGGGCGCGCGGCAACCTTGAAGTATTCGAGGAGCAGGGGCTGGCACAGGCGATCTCCGCGCTGTTGCGCAACGCGTTGCAGTCGACATCGACCGAGCCCCGGACGCTCAAGCAGGTGCTGACCACGACGTTGCCCGACGATCCGCAGGCGCTCGGCATCGTGCTGGCCGAGGCGTTGTTGACGCTGCGCGGCGTCGAGTGCATCTCGCTCGGCATGCAGACACCGCTGCGCGACATCGTGTTGGCCGGTGAACGGTTGCACGTGGACGCAGTCGTTCTTGCCGTCGGTACGGAGTTCGCTGCCGAACGCTGTATCGGCGATCTGCGCGAGCTGCGCATGCGGTTGCCCGAGACGCTGCCGATCTGGGTGGTCACGGCCAACGCCGCGGTGCTGCGCGCGGTCAATCCGGGCGTGTGGGCCGTGCCTTCGCTCCAGGATCTGGGAACGACCGCCGCGGGGCTATGGACGCGTTAGTGCGTCCATCCTGATGGGGACGCGTTAGTGCGTCCATCCTGATGGGGACGCGTTAGTGCGTCCATCCTGATG
>CADEDU010000061.1:0-1464 GCA_902826155.1 uncultured beta proteobacterium | reverse complement strand
GGACGCGTTAGTGCGTCCATCCTGATGGGGACGCGTTAGTGCGTCCATCCTGATGGGGACGCGTTAGTGCGTCCAACCCAATCTCACACCGCATCACCCTGCGTGCCCGGCTCGCTGGCTTTCACCGCCTCGAGCTGTGCGCACGTGTCGAAAATGCGCATCGTCACCGGATACGCATCCAGCGGACAGTTGAAGCGCTTGGCGTTGTAGATCTGCGGCACCAGGCACACGTCGGCCATGGTGAAGCGATCACCCAGGCAGTAGCGCCCGCTGCGCTTCTCGCTGACCAGGAACTGCTCCAATCCACGCAGGCCCTCGGCGATCCAGTGCGGGTACCAGTCCTTGTTGACCTGCTCCTCCGACAGTCCGTACGCGCTGCGCAGATACTTGAGCACGCGCACGTTGTTGAGCGGATGGATCTCGCAGCCGACGATCTGCGACACCGCGCGCACGTACCACTTGTCCTCGGCTGACTTCGGCATCAGCGCCGGCTCCGGCTTGACGTCGTCGAGGTACTCGATCATCGCCATCGACTGGGTGAACACCTTGCCGGCATCATCGACCAGTGCCGGCACCAGCCCCTGCGGATTGACGCGCAGGAACTCTGCGCTGACATGCTCCATCTTCGGCAGGCTGGTGTAACGCGGCTCGTACGGCATGCCCTTGTAGGCCAGTGCGATCCGCAGTCGGAACGACGTCGAAGAACGGAAGAAGGTATAGAGCTGCATCGTTGGAGTCTCGTTGTCCGGTGCGGGCCGCGGTTGAACTACCAGGGGGCCCCCTACTAGGCGGCCTTGTTCAGGATGTGCTCAGGCGTGCTCGAGACGATCAGGCCGTAGTCGGGCACGAAGCTGCCGCCTTCGATCAGGCCGACGAACGCCGGCTTCATCGCCACCAGCATCTTGCGGATCCGGGCGTGCTCCTCGATGTCGGACCACTCGGCGATCAGCCAGAAGCGCTGCGGATCCTTCACGTCGCGTACCAGCACGCCGTCCTTCACCTGCGCCGCCGACTTGTGCATCGGGTTGTCATCGGAGTAATCGAACTCGTTGAACAGCTTGATGAACTCCTCCTCGCGGCCGGCTTTCACACGGAAATCGTAGATGTGGAAGTAGTTGCCTTGAGTGGCGAGCGGAACAAGTGCCATGGTGGTCTCCTCGTGGTGCGATCGACAGGAAAACTGCGTGCCGCGGACCGGGCAGCTTAGCGCAGGTTGCAGCTTGCATCGCCGCTGCAAACGCCGCAGCGCTGGCCGGTACTGAAAGACTTCTTAGGATGAAGTTCGCCGCGCTAACGGCCGAACAAGGCCTTGATGCGCGCCCACAGCCAGCGCCAAAACATGCTGCCTGCATCGAGTTGAGCCGGCGCTGAATGCGGCGCCGGGGCATCCGCGGATCCGCCCAGGCGCGCATTCAGATTCGCACCGAACTGCGCCACCATCCGATCGGCGAACTCCTTCACGAT
>CADEDU010000060.1:12777-47359 GCA_902826155.1 uncultured beta proteobacterium | reverse complement strand
AATAGCTTTTCGGCAACCCCATCTTCTCGCCGATGAAGTTCATCACCATCTCGTTGGAGATCGGACTGAACGGACCCAGGCGCGTGTCGCGGAACAGCCGCTCCATCGGCGACTCCTCGACGAAGCCGTAGCCGCCGAGCACGCGCATGCAGCGATCGGTGGCGCGCACCGCGGTTTCGGTCGCGGCGAGCTTGGCCATCGCCGCTTCCTTGGCGCATTCCATGCCGTTCGACTGTAGCCACGCCGCTTTCATCGTCAGCAAGCGGATCTGCTCCAGTTCGGTTGCGGTGGTGGCCAGCGGATGCTGCACCGCCTGGAATGCACCGATCGAGCGGCCGAACGCCTGCCGATCCTTGGCGTACTGCGTCGCCTGCTCCAGCGCCGCGGCGGTGATGCCGACGTACATCGCGGCACACAGGATGCGCTCTTCATCGAGCGTGGCGAGCAAGTGATACCAGCCGCGTCCCGGTTGACCCACGACGGCGTCGACGGGCGCGTGCGCATCGTCGAGAAACACTTCGCAGGTGCACGCCGCGCGCATGCCCATCAGTTCGAGGCGACGCACGGTGACTGCCGCTTGCTGGCGCGGAGTGAGCACGAGTGAGAGTCCTCGGGCGCGCTTGGCGGTTTCGCCCTCGTCGGTGCGACACAACACCAGGATCGCATCCGCATCGTCGGCAAACGAGGTGTAGAGCTTCTGGCCGCGCACGCGCCATCCGTCGGCCGTCTGCGATGCGCGCGTCTTGAGCGCGAGCACGTCGGTGCCGCCACCCGGTTCGCTCATGCCGAAGGCCATCAGCCAGTCGCCTTGCGCGAGGCGCGGCAGATACGTGGCCTGTTGCTGCGCCGAACCCGACTCGCGCAGGATGCGCGCGGTCATCGAGGCTAGCAGCCAGTCGGTGGCGAGCGACGGAAACTGGCGCGAGAGTTCCTCGACAAACACCGAGCCGGTCATCACGTCGGCGCCGCTACCGCCGAATTCGACCGGGACGGACAGGCCCATCCAGCCCAACTCGCCGAAGCGGCGCCACAGATCGCGCGGGATCTTGCGGGCGCGGTCCATCTCGCGGATGCGCTTCTCGGGCAGTTCGCGTGCGAAGAATTGCCGCACGCTGTCGCGCAGCATCTCGTGTTCGTGAATCGGCTCGAAGTTCATGGTGACCTGCCTTCCGTGCTTGCGTCCGCGCTGTCCCCGACACTTTCGCCAAGGTAGACCTGTTGCACCAGCGGCATGGCGCGAACGTCCTGCGGTGCGCCTTCGGCCAGCACCTTGCCCTGATGCAGCACCGAGATCACGCTTGCCACGGCGAACACCACTGCCATGTCGTGCTCGGTGAAGATGACCGTGAGCCCCAGCTCGCGGGCGATGCGGTGCACCAGCCGGATCGATTCGAGCCGCTCCTGCGCGGCCATGCCCGCGGTCGGCTCGTCGAGCAGCAGCAGACGCGGCTTGCCGGCGAGCGCGATCGCCAGCTCCAGCCGCTTCTGATCACCATGCGACAGCGTGCCGGCAACGCGAGCGTCGGTGCCCTTCAGGCCAACCAGTTCCAGCAGCGGGCGCGCATCGCTCACCATCGCGCTGCGTGCCGGGGCCCAGGCGCTCCAGCTGCGGCGCGCATGGGCCAGCAGAGCCACCTGCAGATTCTCCAGCACCGACAGATCGCGAAAGATGCTGGTGATCTGGAACGTACGGCCGATGCCATTGCGAGCGAGCGTGTAGGGCGCCGCGCCGGTGATGCGCCGGCCCTCGAAGAACACCTCGCCTCGATCGGGCTGGTGCAGGCCGGTGATGGTGTTGAAGAACGTACTCTTGCCAGCGCCGTTGGGGCCGATGATGGCGCGGAACTCGCCCGGCGCGACTTCGAGGCTCACGTCGGTCAGCGCCTGCACGCCACCGAAGTGCTTGGTGAGCAGGCTGACGCGAAACGCCGGCTCAGCCATGGGCTTTGGCCTTGCGCCGCCACAGGCCCATGATGCCTTCGGGCAGCAGCAGCACCAGAATGACGATGATCGTGCCCAGGATCAGGGGCCAGTACTCGGTTTGGCCACTGATCACCACTTCGAGCATTACGTAGACCGCTGCGCCGACCACCGGACCGATGAAGGTGTGGATGCCACCCAGCACCGCCATGACGATCGGTGTGGCGCTCGCGGTCCAGTTGAGCCAGCTCGGGAACACGTTGCCGCTCGACACGGCGAACAGCGCCCCGGCCAATCCGGCGAAGGCGCCGGTAATGATGAAGGCGGCGAACTGATGCGAACGTACGTCCACGCCGATGTACTCGACGCGTCGCGGATTGCCGCGCAATGCGCGCAAGGTGTACCCGAACGGCGACTCGACCAGCCGGTGCAGCGCGTAGAGCGCCGCGCTCACCACGATCAGCGCGAAGAAGTAGTACGCGACCGGGTGCGCGATCGCTGTCGCCGCCTTCAGGCCGGTGATGCCGTCGTCGCCGCCGGTGAGCTCGGTGGCTTTCAGCGCGAGCGTGTAGAGCAGCATTTGGAACGCGAAGGTGAGCATTGCAAAGTAGATGCCGGCACGGCGCACCGAAAAGTAACCGATCACCACCGCGGCAAGTGCGGACACGATCGGTGCGCACACGAATGCGAGCGGCATGCCGAGCGCGGCCTTCTTGGTGAGGATCGCCACCGTGTATCCGCCGATGCCGAAGAACGCGGCATGTCCGAACGAGAGCATGCCGCCGTAACCCAACAGCACGTTGAAGCTGACCGCGTAGAGCGCGAACGCCAGTACCTCGACCAGGATGAACACCCAGAAGTGCGACACCAGGAACGGCAACGCGCTGGCGAGCAGCAGGGCGAGGCCGATGGCGGCGGATCGATTCATCGGGTGGTGGATCGAAGCATGGTTGGTCGAAGCAGGGTGGGTGGATGCGGGGTCAGTCGATGCGCGGGCGCGCTCACGGGGCTCGCTCACGGGGGTTCACTCAATCAGGCCGGCCGAACAAGCCCCACGGCCGCACGATCAGCACCAGCGCCATCAGTGCGAAGGTGAGCACCACGGCGGTGGCTGGAAATGCCAGCACGCCGAACGCATTGACGATGCCGACCAGCAGCGAAGCCACCAGCGCGCCGACGATGCTGCCCATGCCGCCGATCACCACCACCACGAAGGCGTCAATGATCACCTGCACGTGCAGCCCGGGGTTTACCGCGACCAGCGGTGCGGCGAGCGCGCCGCCCAGTCCGGCCAGCGCCGTGCCCAGTGCGAACACGCCGGTGAACAGCGCCTTGGTGTTGGTGCCCAGCGCGCTCAGCATGTTGCGATCCATCGTCGCTGCGCGCACCAGGATGCCCCAGCGCGTGCGATGCAGCAGCGCCCACAACGCCAGCGCCATCGCGGCACCGAACACAATGAGGAACATGCGATAGGTGGGGAAGGTGACCCCAAATGCCTCAACGCTGCCCGACAATACTTCGGGCACGGTCACCGCGTGATCCTCGCGTCCCCATACCAGCTTCACCACGTCGCCCATGATGAACACCAGGCCGAAGGTGAGCAGTAACTGGTACTCCTCAGCGGCCTTATAGATTGGGCGCAGCAACGCCACTTCAGCGAGCGCGCCGAACGCGAGCAGCGCGACTGTGGCCACCACAAGTGCTGCGGCGAACCAGGCGAGATTCTCCGGTCCGAGGCGGATGATCGTCAGGGCCACATAGGCGCCCAGCATGAACAGCACGCCATGAGCGAAGTTGACGATGCGTGAGACACCGAAGATCAGCGTGAGCCCCGACGAGATCAGGAACAGCAGCATGCCGTTGGCGACGCCGGCGAGCGTCTGGCGCGCGATCACGACCGGATTCTGTATCCAGCCGAAGTGCTGCGTGAGAAACTCCAGGAGCGGATCCATGCGGCGCCGTGTCGGGCTCGGTCTGTTCGGCTATGACCGTTGGGCGGTCAACGTTGGGTTTTGCGCGGCGCTTGGGGCCACAGCGCAATCGCATGTTGCTGCGACATCGCTGCGGCGTCGTCGAGACCCGATGCTCGCGCGGTCGAGTCGATTATGCACGACTTGACACTATCGGAAGCCGCTTGGAACATGCAACGCAGCCGATGCGGACACCGACCGGTCGCCGCCGACTTCCCTCAGAGGAGACTTCCATGCTTCGATTCCACGGTGCGTTGCGCGCTGTCGCGACGCTCGCTGCGCTCACGCTGGCCGGTGCCGCCGGCGCGCAAAGCAAAGACCCGATCAAGCTCGGTCTGATCGACATCTACAGCGGTGGCTTCGCGTTCATCGCCGACACCATCCGCACCGGTTTTCAGATCGCGGTCGATGAAGCCAATGCCGCAGGCGGATTGAACGGCCGGCAATTCCAACTCGTCACTGCCGACATGGGCCCCAGCGTGGAGAAGGCCGTCACCGAGGGTCGGCGCATGATCCTCGAGGAGAAGATCAAGTACGTCACCGTGGGCATCCATAGCGGAGCGGCGGTGGCAGTGGGCAATCTGGGCAAGGAGCACAAGGCGCTCATCATCGGCGGCTTTGCGACGACCAAGCGGCTGACAGCCGAGGCGGGCCACCCGTACGTCGCGCGCGCGAACCTGTCGACCATCGAGATCGGCCGCGTCATGGCCGAGCACATCAAGGCACGGCCGAACATCAAGCGCATCGCCACGATCGCACCCGACTACGAATACGGCCAGCATTTCACGCAGGATTTCATCGCGGCGATCAAGCTGGCGCGGCCCGACATCACCATCGTGCGTCAGGAGATGCCCAAGCTCGGCGCCACCGATTTCGCCCCGCACGTCACCGCGCTGCAGGCGCAATCGGTCGACATGGTGGTAGCCGGGGTGTTCGGCGCTGACCTGGTGAACTTCCTCAAGGCTGCACGCGACTTCGGATTGTTCAAGGGCAAGACCCAGTTGTTCGCGCACGGGCTCGATCTGGTGAAGATGGGCGCGCTGAAAGACTCGCTGCCCGACAATACGCTCTCGACCATCTGGTTCCCGTACTACGCGCTCAACGCGCCGCGCACCAAGTCGTTTGCGGCCGAAGTCGAGAAGCGCATGAAGACGTACGCCACCGGGCCGGCGCCGGTTGGCTATACCGCCGGGCGCATGATCATCGAGGCGATCAAGAAGGCCGGCACTGATGATGTCGACAAGGTACGCGACCAGCTCGCAAGCGTGCAGTTCGAAGGGCCCACCGGTCTGACCAAGGTGCGCGGCTGCGACAACATGGCGCTCTACAACTTCTACGTCGGCACGGTCGATCGCGGGCCGAACTATCCCGACGGTATCGGTGTGAAGAACGTGCAGTCGTTCAACCTCGAGTCGGTGGTGCGGCCTTGCGTCGACGTGCTGCGTGCGCGGGGTGACAAGTAGCGCGACCGCAAGCAGGCGCAGATCATCCATGTTCATCTGCGTAATCCGCGACTTGCATTGATCGGCTGAAATGCCTCTGCTCGACGTCCGCGATCTACAGACGGCCTACGGCGCGAGCCAGGTGCTGTTTGGCATCTCGCTCGCGGTGAATCGCGGCGAAGTCGTCGGCCTGCTCGGGCGCAACGGCGCCGGCAAGACGACCACGCTGTCGAGCATCATGGGCCTGGTGCCGCCACGTGCAGGGAGCATCCGGTTTCGCGATCAGGAGATCCTCGGGGTCGAGCCGTATGCGGCGTGTCGGCTCGGCCTGGGCTTCATTCCCGAGGATTGCCGATTGTTCACCGGGCTGACCGTGGCCGAAAATTTCGAGGCAGCCCGCATGCCGCGACGCGACGGCAAGCCCTCGCGCTGGGATCTGGCGCATCTGCTGGAGCTGTTTCCCGATGTGGCGTCGTTTCTCGATCGTCGTGCGAGCCAGCTCTCGGGCGGTCAGCAGCGCATGGTCGCGATCGCCCGCACGCTGATGGGCAATCCCGATCTGCTGCTGCTCGATGAGCCCTCCGAAGGGCTTGCCCCGCTGGTGGTCGACGCGTTGTTGAAGCGGCTCAAGACATTGAAGGACACCGGTGCCACCGTGCTCATCTCGGAGCAGAACCTGCGCTTCGCCACCGAACTGGCCGATCGCGTCTACATCATCGAGAAGGGCGAGATCCGCTATCACGGCACACCGGCCGAACTGGCCGCGCATCCGGAAGTGCGGCAGCAGTACTTGATGGTGTGACCCGGTGGTGTGTGGTGTGAACGGATTCGAACAGGCGTGAACAGGAACTGACATGGCTTTGCATACCCCGCTGTGCGAGTTGCTCGGCATCCGCTATCCAATCCTGCTGGCCGGGATGGGCGGCATGTGGGGCCAGGTGGTGCCGCCGGCCCTCGTAGCCGCGGTGTCGAATGCCGGCGGACTCGGCGTCACCGGCTGCACTGACGTCGAGCCCGATGAGATCCGCCGTCGCATCCAGGCGATCCGCGAGATGACCGACAAGCCCTTCGGCATCGATCTCCTGCTGCCGGCGAGCATGGACGAGGCCGAGCCGGCTTCGGTCGACGAGATGTGGGCGCGCATCCAGCGCGAGTATCCGCGGCACGTCACCTTCATCCACGAGACGCTGCGCGAGTTCGGGCTGTCGCCTTCGCCACCGACGCGCAATTGGTTCCTGTCGCCGCGCGTGATCCGCGAGCAGGTGCAGGCGGTGCTGGAGGAGAAAGTCCCGTTGTTCGCGGCGGCGCTGGGCGATCCGGCCTGGATGGTGCCGAAGGCGCATGCGGTCGGTACCAAAGTGCTCGGACTGGCGGGGAGCGCACGCAACGCGGTGCGGCAACGCAAGGCCGGTGTCGATCTCATCGTTGCGCAAGGCGCGGAAGCAGGCGGCCACACCGGCATCGTCGCCACCTCGGTGGTGGTGCCCGAAGTCGTCGATGCGGTGTCGCCCACGCCGGTGCTTGCCGGCGGCGGCATCGTCGACGGTCGCGGAGTCGCCGCCGCACTCGCACTCGGTGCGCAGGGCGCGTGGATCGGCACCGCGTTTCTCGCCTCGGAAGAAAGCGGCATCTACCCCGAGCACAAGCGTCAGATCATCGATGCGGCGAGCGAAGAATTCATCGTCACGCGCGCCTACACCGGCAAGACCGCGCGCGACGTGCGCAACCCGTTCATCGATCGCTGGGAGAAATCCGGGCTCAAGGCGCTGCCGATGCCGTTGCAGTGGGTGTTGCTGCGCGAGTTCCGGGCGGCGGCGCTCGCGGCGAACAGGTTCGATCTCATCAACAATCCGGCCGGGCAGGGCGGCGGACGCCTGAAGGCGATCGAGCCGGCGCGCGCGATCTTCGAGCGCATCGTGCGCGAGGCCGAAGCGGCGCTGGATCGGGTGACGGCGTTTCGATGAGGACTGACAGAGCCGCTATATTGGCTGCACCGCGACGCGCACTCACTCCCGCATTCCCATGAACGTTGCTCTCACGCTCACGCAAGCCGCCATCAACTGGCCGACGAAGGAAGCGCTGGTATTCGAAGGCCGGCGCTGGACCTATGCGCAGTGGAATCGCCAGGTCAACAAGGCCGCGCACGCGTTTGCCGCGCGCGGCATCCGCAAGGGCGACCGCGTCGCGTTTCTCACCTGGAATCTGCCCGAGCAGGTCATCGGGTTCTACGCGCTGATGAAGATCGGCGCGGTGCCGGTGCCGATCAACTATCGGCTCGCCGCGAACGAGGTCAAGTACATCATCGACGATTGCGGGGCGCGGCTGCTGGTGTTCGAGGAGGCGCTGCGCGATCGCGTGACGACCATCAGGCGCGATCTCGCCTCGGTCGAAGGATTTATCTACGTGGGCGACAAGCCCGAAGGCAACGAGATTCCGTTCGAGAAGTTCATCGCACCGGGTTCGGAATCGGAGCCGGCAATCGGCGCGGGGCTCGATGACCCGGCGTTCATCATGTACACCTCGGGCACCACCGGCAATCCGAAAGGGGTGGTGCGCACGCACAGCGCCGAGCTGTTCGGCTCGATGATCATGGCGCTCGAGTGCGGCTTTCGCCACGACGACATCATCCTCAACAACAAGCCGCTGTTCCATATCGCGCAGCTGCAGATCCAGTTCGTGCCGTTCGTGCAGCTGGGCGGGCGCAACATCCTTACCCGCGGCTTCGACGTGGAGGAAACGCTGTCGCTGTGCGAGAAGGAGCGCATCACCTGCCTGCATGGCGTGCCGACCCAGCTGGTCATGATGATGCAGGCCGATCTGTCGAAGTACGACCTGCGCTCGCTGCGCTGCGGCTTCTACGGCGGACAGACGCTGGCCGACGACGTCACGCGCAAGTTCATGACGATCTTCCCCGACTACTTCGCCAACATCTACGGCTCGACCGAGGCGCTGGTGGTGACCACCTGCGACTATCGGCACCATCCCGACAAGGTGGGCAGCGTCGGCAAGGCGGCGGTGAACATGGAAGTGCGCGTCATCAAGACCGACAGCGAAGATCCCAACGATGTCGCCGCGCCGGGTGAGATCGGTCAGCTCATCACGCGTGGCCCGAGCCTGTTGCGCGAATACTTCAAGTTGCCCGAGCGCACCGCACTGGCGCTGAAGAACGGCTGGTTCTACACCGGCGATGCGTCGTTCGCCGATGACGAAGGCTTCATCACGGTGATGGGCCGCATGGACCACACCATCAAGAGCGGGGCGGAAAACATCCACCCCTCCGAAGTCGAGAACGTACTGTTCGAGCATCCGGGCATCGCCAACGCGGCGGTCGTCGGACTGCCAAGCCGCAAATGGGGCCAGGTGGTGTGCGCCGCCATCATCCGCAAGGACCCCAAGCTCAGCGCCGAGGCGCTCGACCGGTTCTGCCTCGACAGCCAGAACCTCGCCAACTTCAAGCGTCCGCGCCACTACTTCTTCGTCGAAGAGATTCCCGCCAACTCCACCGGCAAGGTCGAGCGCGGCAAGCTCAAGGAGAAACTCGTAGCGGGCTTGAAGGCGCCGCTGGAGTAGGGCCGCAACACGTATCCGGACTCATTTCATCCGAGTGTTGTCCGGACCCGTTTTTTCCGGGCATTGGAGCTTTGAATGCGCCTGAGCTATGTCACCCCGTTCAGCCAGCGTGAACAGCGCCTGGCTACTGTCGAGTACGCCAAGCTGGCCGAGGCGGCAGGATTCGAGTCGGTCTGGGTGCCCGAGGCGTGGAGTTCCGACGCCTTCACGCTGCTGGGCGCGATCGCCGTCAACACGCAGCGACTGCGATTGGCCACCGGCATCGTCAACATCTTCTCGCGCACGCCGGCATTGCTCGCGCAGACGTTCGCCACGCTCGACGAGTTGTCGGGCGGCCGCGCCATCGTCGGCCTGGGTACCAGCGGTCTGCAGGTGATCGAGCGCTGGCACGGGCTGAAGTTCGAGCGGCCACTCAAGCGCATGCGCGAAGTGGTCGACGTGATGCGCCTGGCGCTGTCGGGCGAGCGGGTCGACTACGCCGGCGAGTTCTTCAAGCTGTCCGGCTTCACCATGCTCATCAAGCCGGTGCAGCAGCGCGTGCCGATCTATCTGGCGACGTTCAAGTCGCAGTCGCTGCGGCTCACCGGCGAGATCGCCGACGGCTGGCTGCCAACGCACGTGTCGCTCGCCCAGGTGAAATCGATGATGGGTGAACTCGAAGAGGGCGCGAAACGCGCCGGACGTCCGGTCGATGCCGTGGACGCCGCGCTACAGACGCTCACCTGCACCATGCCCGACGGCAACGATGCGCGCATGCTGTGCGCGCAGCACCTCGCCTATTACGTCGGCGGCATGGGCGTGTACTACCACGAGCTGATGCATTCCTACGGCTTCGGCGAGGAGGCCGACCGCATCCAGGAACGCTGGCGTGCCAAGGACCGCGACGGCGCCGCGCGCCAGGTGAGCCGCGCCATGCTCGATGCGCTGGTGATCGCCGGCACGCGTGACGAATGTCTGGCCGCGATCGAAGCGCGCCGCGCGCTGGGCGTGAAGCACATCGTGATCTTTCCGCCGCATGGCGCCTCGATCGAAGTCACGCGGCAGACCATGCAGGCGCTTGCGCCGGCGGTTGCGTGACTGCCGGCGCCTTGCGTTGAGTATTGGGAGGAACATGCCCGCCTACTTCGTCGTCCAGGGACGCGTCACCGACAAGGATCGCTACAAGCAGTACCAGGCGGCGGTGCAGCCGTTGATGGTGCGCCACGGCGGCAGACTGCTCGCGCACGGAGCGAAGCTCCAGGTGCTCGAAGGCAATCACGACGGCGGACGATTCCTGGTGTTCGAGTTTCCGACGATGCAGGCGGTCCGCACGTTCTGGGACTCCGCCGAGTATGCACAGGTCAAGGCACTGCGGAGCGGTGCGGCGAACTTGAACGTGTGGGCGATTCCGGAAGAAGGCGGCTGACTCGGCCGTGAGCAATCCGCGTGGCCATCGAAGCGTTGCATGGCCCGCTCCGCTACCAGAGCGTTGGTACCAGCGTCTGTTTGCGTAGTCGCTGATCCGCACTCACGAGCTTCGCGTTCAGCAATTGCGCGGTGGCGATGATGATGCGATCGGCGGGATCGCCCGGGAGTGAATCGTCGTAGGAGCCGGCCAACTCCGCGATCGCCGCATCCACCGGCTCGAACCGAAGCTCGGGCAAGCTGCGCACATCCCCGAGCCACTCCTCGATCGGTACATTGAACGAGAGTCGACCGCGGCGCACGGCCGTAGTGATCTCGAGAACGCTGATCGCCGAGACGACGATGGGGCCTCGCCCGGCTTCGCCGGCGATGCCGCGCCTGGCCTTCGCGGAAAGGTGCGACGGCTCCGACACCCACCAGATGAGCACGTGGGTGTCGATGACGATCATCGATTCATGTCCCACTCTTCCGAACCAATGATCGGATCGAGCGGTCGTTCGAACCGCTTCACGCTGCCGCGCAGGCGGGCACGTACGCGAGCGACATCGGACTTCTGCGCGGCGGGGGGCGCGATCTCGGCGATCGGCGTGCCGCGCGAAGTCACGCGAATGCGCGTGCCGCGCCGTACCTGCGCCAGATAAGTGGGCAGGTTCTGGCGCAGCTCGGTAACGTTGACGTCCTTCACCGACATGATCAGCGGCCTGTTGGGGAAATATCTGTACAGAATTAGTGTACAGATGACGGAGAACGACGGTCAAGCGTCGAACGTGGCGGTCCGTCGCACGCACGTGAAGCACGACCGAGGCGAAGTGCTGCTCAACCGCGCCACTAGTCCTCTCTGGACTGCACGGCTACGGTTCGGCCACGATCCCCATCTCGCGGATGACCTTGGTCCATTTGTCATGATCGCGCCGTGCGACATCGGTGAATTGCTCGGCCTTGAGCGGCCAGGGCACGATGCCGACCTTGCCCAGGCGCTCGGCCACGTCGGGCAGCGCCATGATGCGATTGACTTCCGTGTTCAACCGGTTGGTGATCTCGCGCGGCAAGCCCGCCGGGCCGAACATGCCGTACCACACCACCAGTTCGTAGCCGGGCAGCGCCTCGCCGAGCGTGGGTACGTCGGGCAGCACGTCGGCGCGTTTGCCTTCGGTGACCGCAAGGATGCGCAGCTTGCCGGCGCGCAGATGCGGGCTGGACTGCGTGAGCGCGGTGAAGAACAGCTGCGTCTGTCCGGCCACGGTATCGGCCACCGCAGGCGCGCCGCCCTTGTACGGCACATGCACCATCTGCACGCCCGCCATGCGCTCGAACAGCGCGGCGCTGATGTGATTGTTGGAGCCCATGCCGGCCGAGGCATACGCAAGCTTGCCCGGATTCGCCTTTAGATAGGCGATCAGCTCCTTCACGTTGCTGGCGGGCACCGACGGGTGCACCACCATCGTGTTGGTGGCGATGCCGGCCATCGCGATCGGCGTGAAGTCGTCGACGCCCTTGAACGGCATCGATTTGAACAGCGCCGGGTTCATGGTGTGCGTGCTCATCGTGCCCACGAGCAGCGTGTAGCCGTCGGGCTTGGCCTTGGCGACCTGGTCGGAGCCGATGTTGCCGCTCGCGCCGGGCTTGTTCTCGACGATCACCGGCTGACCGAGCGCCGCAGGCAGCTTGTCGGCGATCGCGCGCGCCAGGATGTCGGCGGTGCCGCCAGGCGCCCACGGATTGACGATGCGCACCGGGCGATCAGGGTAGGCCTGTGCGCTCGCGTCGGTCGCCAGTGTGACGCCGAGCAATGCCGCGAACGGCACGAGCAGTGCACGCAGGAGGGGGCGGATCGGTGAGCTCATGCGACCTCCACGTGTAGTTCGACGCCCAGGCGGGCGGTCGTGTCGATGAAATTCAGATCGTCTTCCACCACCTGCTCGCGCACCAGGTAGATGAAGTCGCAGGGCGTACCGAGCGGGAAGGGCGTCCAGTGCCAGGTGCCGGGGCGGATGCTCACCGCCTGCGTCCCGTCGAGGATGAATGCGCGGGCGAGACTCAGATCGGGCAGTCCGGATGCATCGGTGTCCGCGTTGGCAGGGACCACCGGAAACACGCTCTTTCCTCCGCCGATCGGAATCCGCGTCTGCGTGCCTTTCATATGGCGTTCGAACCACGAGAAGCGCATGTGCGTGGCTCGGCAGCGCACGTAGCCGAACTTCATCGTGTCGCGCGAGATGGTGGCGATGTCGGGCCAGTAGTCGAGGATGTCCCACTGATCCATGCGGTCAGGCGGCACAGGGTCTGACATTCGTGCGCGACCCGAGGCGAGCAGATCGCGGTTGGTGATGGCACGTGCCTCGTGGCGCGGTGCCAGCACGTCGCCGAACGGTGCGAATGCCGTCACGCTGAGCGGTTCGGCGCGCAGCATCTGCTTGCGAGGCATGAGCGAGGTCTCCCTGTCGTCGTGATTGAGGTCGCGCCGCTACAGACTGCGGCACGCCGCGTCGAATGCGATCAGCGTGTCGTCGATGTCGCGCTCGGTATGCGTGATCGAAACGAACCGCCGCTGGCCAGGGTGAACGAACAGCCCGCTCCGCAGCAACGCGTGCTCCAGGCGCATCAGTCTGGCGTTGTCGGCGCGCAGCAGGTCGGCGTAGTTGTGCGGATCGCGATCGGCGAACAGTACGTGCCACATCGGGCCGTAGCCGAGCACGCGCGCCTCGATACCGCGCCGAGCGAGCACTGCGCGCAGTTCGCTCCGTAGCGTCTCGGCCATGCCGAACACGCGCTCGTAGATGCCGGGCGCATGTAACACGTCGAGCGCCGCGAGCCCGACCGCGCAGCCGAGATTGAAGCCCTGCAAGGTGCCGTTCTGGTCGACGAAGCTGCCGTCGCCGCGGCGGCGCGGATCGGCGCGATCGAGAATGTCGGCGCGGCCGGCCACTGCGCCGACCGGCAAGCCGCTGCCGATGATCTTGCCGAATGCAGCGAGATCGGGTGTGACGCCGAAGTGCTGCTGCGCGCCGCCCAGCCCATAACGAAGACCGGTGACGACTTCGTCCATGATGAACAGCACGTCGTGCCGGCGCGTGAGTTCGCGCAGACCTTCGAGAAATCCCGGTTGCGGTGCGAGCACGCGCTGGATCGGCTCGACGATCACCGCGGCCAGCTCGTGCGCATGCGCACTCACGATCCGCGTGGCGGCGGCCAGATCGTTGAACGGTGCGACGATCATTAGCTCCTGTACCTGAGCGGGAATGCCGGCGCTGTCCGGTTGCGGCAGATTCGCCGAGGCGGGCGGTGCGGTCGACAGCGCCGCGTAGTCGTGGCCGCCGTGATAGGCGCCCTCGAACTTGAGGATCTTCGCCTTGCCGGTGAACGCGCGCGCCAGACGGATCGCGTGAAACGTCGAGTCCGAACCGGAGTTGGTGAACCGCACCCGCTCGGCGCACGGCACCACCGCGCAGAATTTCTCGGCCAGCTCGATCGCGACGTCATTCAGGTACGCGAATGCCATCAGCCCGCGCTGCGCCTGCGCGTTGACGGCTTTCACCAGTGCGGGATGCGCATGGCCGAGGAACAGCGTGCCCGAGCCCAGGCAGTAGTCGATGTATTCGTTGCCCCCGGTATCCCAGAAGCGGCCGCCGGCGCCGTGGCTGAATACGAACCGCACGTCTTCGGGCAGCAGATGGTTGGCGAGCGCACCACCGGGAAAGCAGCGCGTTGCTGTCTGCAATTGCCGAGTTTCCAGGGCGGTCCGCGGTCCGCGTCGGCCCAGAGCGGAGGACGGTACTGGCTGGGACGGGTTCGGCAGGGACAGTTCCGGTGATGAGGCCGGCGGGCTGCGATCGTTCATGCGGGTCTCCGGGCTGCGATGGCGCAGGGCACCACGCTACACCACACGGCACACGACCGGCGCATTCAAGTCGATCGATTCGCCAGCGCGCAGGTGCGTCCAGGTCTGATCGGCAAGCGACACGCACTCCATGTCGCGGGCCGCCGTGAGCGGCTGCGCAGTCGGTTCGATCCACGCCATTGGCGCATCGGCGGTGCCGCGCAGGCGATGCGCAGGCACCTGCTGCCAGCGCACGATCGACGTCATCGCCTCGCGCGAGGCGGTGGCGGCCGGTCCGCGCTTCCACTGCGGCGCACCGCCGAACCAGGCGATCACGGTGGCGCCCTGGCTCGATTCCAAGCGGTAGCGGGTGATCCCGCCGGGGATGAAGCCGTAGCTTTGCCCCCGCCAGGCGCTCGCATTGAAGGTGAGATCCCCCTCGAATACGAACACCTCCTCGCTCACCGGATAGTGACCCACGGCCGGGCGCGACCAGCCGGATGGAAAGCGCACGAAGGCGCGGAACACGCCATCGCCCAGATCGGGCAGGCGGGCAAGTTGCACCGGTCCTGATCCGCCGGGCATGGGCGCATCGGCGAAGCGCAGCGCGTCGCGGCGGATCGTGCGCATCGCGTCGGCGCTGCTCAGTCGGGGAGCCGCAGCACCGTCGTCGCCTCGGCGATGAGCCGATCGCCGTTCTTGAGGCGCTGCGCGATGGTCACCAGCGCTTCATCGCCATCCTCGACTGCGCTCACTTCGCCTTCGACCTGCAGCGCATCACCGGCGAATGCCATCGAGCGGAACTTGAGCGACATCTTGCGCACGAACGCACGCGGGCCGGCCCAATCGAGCACGGCCTTGGCGAACACCGCGCCGTACGCCTGTCCATCGACGATCACGTTGGGCAGCTTCATCGCGCGCGCGTACTCGATGTCGTAGTGCAGGCGATGCCAGTCCCAAGTCGCTGCGCCGTAGGAGACCAGATCGACCGTCGTGAACGTGCGTGTCTGCACCGGGATCGCATCGCCGACATGCACGTTGTCGATCGACAGCGTGGGGCCCACCGCCGGCGGCATGATCGGCTGAGTCATGACTGGCCTCCCGCCGGCTTGGCGCTGGCCGCGCTGCCGGCAGCAGCATTCGCAACCAGGGGTTGCAGCACGATCGTCTCGCGGTTGATCGCGAGCAATTCTTTGTCTTGATTGGTGAAGCGCGCCACCGACAGCACGAACAGTTGCGTGCCGCCGCGCGAGGACGGCCGTTCCTCGATGTTCTCCAGCGTCCAGGTGGCCGACACCCGGTCGGCGGGCAGCACCGGCCGGAAGAATTCGTAATCGTTGCCGGCGCGGATGGTGCGCATACCTTCGACCGGCAGATGCCACTCGTGGCCGATGTAGCCATCGGCCGTAGGCGGACGGTGCGCGTACTGGCACGACTCGCACACCAGCGTGGGCGGGGCGATCACCGACGGATAGCCCGCCGCGCGCGCGTACTCGTCGTCGCAATAGAGCGGATTGGTGTCGTGCATCGCCAGCGCGAAGTAGCGGATCGAGGCGCGGCCGAACTCCTCGCGCGCCGGATAGAACACCTCGCGGCCGATCCAGCTTTTCAGTTCATCGGTGAGCAGGGGCATGGCAGGGACCTTCGTCCGCGTGGGACGCGTCAATCGAGAATTGCGAACGGATCCACTTCGATCTGCATCTCCGGCCGCAACAGCGCCTCGCACACCAGCCCGGTCGAGGCCGGGTAGGGCTCGGCGAGCAGTTTGGTGCGCACGCCCGCGACTTCCTTGTAGCGCGGCAGGCCTGCGGGTGTGACGTACTCGATCGTCTTCACGATGTTGCGCGCCGACCCGCCGGCTGCCTCGACCACCTTGAGGATGTTCGCGTAGGTGTACTCGGCCTGCGCGGCGATGTCGCCATCGAACAGCACGCGCTCGGTGGCCGGATCGAGCGACCCTTGCCCCGACATGAACAGCAGCTTGCCTGCACGGACGCCCGGACTGTAGGTGAGCTTCTTGTAGCGCTCCCACCCGGGATTGACCACGGCGGGCTCATCGCGCGTGGCGATGAAGTCGTACTGCACCAACGCTTCGGGGTGGAACAGCTTGGGCATCAGCAGCCCGGCGGCACCCGGATAAACCGGGCCGAGAAATTCCTTGCGCACCCGGCCGGTGAGCTTGTAGTTGGCCAGCCCGGCCGGCGTGAGGTAATCGACCGTCTTCACCACGCGATCGAAGCCGATGCCCAGCGCACCGAGCATGCGCTTGGCCTTCTCGAAGATCGCCCGCGTCTGCACCACGATGTCGCCCGCGCCGATGATGTTGCCGTGCTCGTCGGTAGGCAGCACCGTCGGGATGAAGATCACGCCCGCGGAGTCGCGCGCCACCGGCATGCCGCTGCCCACCGTGGTGGCGGCACCCACTTCGCCAGCCGTGACTTCGATCTCCAGGAATGCCTCGGGCCTGAGCAGACTCTTCACCGGCACCGTGTTGATCGCCGGCTGGTGTTTGCCGAAGATCTCCGCGCGGGTCGCGACGCACTCGGCGTAGCGCTCGATGCCTTCGGGGCGCACGTATTCGACCACGCGCACCACGTCGTTCAGCGTCAGGCCGGCACCTTCGAGAATCGCCGCGATCTTGGCGTAGGCGGTACGCACCTGATCGGCCATGCCGCCCTTGACGACGATGCGCTTGGCGTTCGGGTCGAACTCCGAAGCGGTATGGCCCGACAGATACACCCGATTGCCTCGGCTGATGCCGAGCGAAAACGAGTAACGCGAATAGTCGTACCAGGGAAAGTGTCTGGGTTTGATGGCGATCGAGTTCAAAGCGAATTTCTCCAGGGCGAGCGCGGTGAGGGGCGGCGCCGGATCAGAGCGGAACGGAACCGGCGGCAAATGCGACGAGCGCCAGCAGCGATGCGATCTCCACCAGGGTGACCTGCATTCGAGCTCTCCTTTGTTGTCTTGTGAGGTTGTCGTGTGAATCGGCCTGATTTTAGCGCGCGGCTTCGGGCCGGCGCCGGGGGCGGCACTTCGTATGCGATCGGGTGTCAGTCGGCTGCGGTGTCGCGCAGCGCACGCTTGAGCACCTTGCCATTGGCGTTGCGCGGCAGCGGCGCGTCGCGATAGCTGAAGAAATCCGGCACCTTGTAGTCGGCCAGATGCGCGGCGCAATGCGCGCGCAGCGCTTCGGTGAGGGTGGGGGATGCCACGCCGGCGCGAGGCACGACGATCGCGCGCCCTTTCTCGCCGAGTACGTCGTCGGGCTGCGCGATCAGTGCGGCTTCGACCACGTCGGGGTGCCCCATCAGCACGCTTTCGACCTCGGCGCAGAACACCTTGTAGCCGCCGCGATTGATGAGGTCCTTCTTGCGATCGAGCACATACACATAGCCTTCGGCGTCGATCGAGCCGATGTCGCCCGATTTCCAGTAGCCGCCGACGAACTCTCGCGCGGTGGCTTCGGCGTTGTCCCAGTAGCCGGGCACGACCATCGGGCCGCCGATCCAGAGCTCGCCGGTCTGCCCGGTCGGCACTTCGCGGCCGTCGTCGTCCATCACGCGAATGTCGCCGCAGGTCACGAGCTGCCCCACGCTTGCCAGATGTGCCGCCTGCTCACCGGCGCGGACCATCGTGGCCGGCGAGGTGGTCTCGGTCGCGCCGTACGCATTTTGCAGCGAGAGCCGCGGCAGTTTCTCCGCGAGCCGCTGGATGGTGGCCTGCGGCATCGGTGCTCCGCCATAGCCGCCGACGCGCCAGTGCGACATATCGAACCGGTCGAACGACGGGTCGCGCAGCAGCAGGTTGTAGATCGCCGGCACGACGATGGTGTGCGTGATGCGTTCGCGCGCAGCCAATTCCAGGAAGGGCGTGGCCTTGAACTCGCGCATCACCACCACGCAGCCGCCGACGTTGAACATGGTGAGGATGATCGCGACCAGTCCGGTCACATGACTGGCCGGCACTGCGAGCATCGATCGATCGGCCGCGGTGCACTGGCAACAGATCTGGAAGTGCATCGCCGAGTGGACGATGTTCCAGTGCGTGAGCATCGCGCCCTTGGGGCGACCGGTCGTGCCCGAGGTGTAGAGCAGCACGGCGGTGGCGTCCTCCCCCGGGTGCGCGTAGGCGGGCGGTGTCGCGGTCGACGCTTCGAGGCGACTGAACGCGTGCGTGCCGGAGAGATGGGCGCCGCTTGCAGCCTGGCCGGGTGCGTCGGCGATCGCGTAGCGCAACTTCAGCGCCGGAGCTTCGGTTGCCGTGGGCACGCGTGCGGCGAGCGACACATCGAAGATGATCGCCTTGGCCTGACATTGATTGAGCACGAAGACGATGCCGTCGCGTTCCTCGCGCACGTTGACGGGTACGGCAATCGCACCCAGTCGGAACACGGCCAGCAAGGCGATCATGAACTCGGCGCGATTGGTGATCAGCAGCACCACGCGGTCGCCTTCGTGCACGCCATCGTCGGTCAGGCCCGCTGCGACCCGCGCCGCGCGTTGCTCGAGTTCGCCGTAGCTCATGCGCGTGGTGCCATCGACCACCGCTTCGCGATCCGCGTGCAGGCTCACCGTATGAGCGACAAGCTCGTTAAGATCGCGCGGCCGATCGCGAAAGCACGGCACGACCCGGCCGAAGTGCGATTCGAACCGCAGCGCTCGTTCGGGCCAGGCGCGGGGTGGTACACGTTGCATGGGCAGGCGGTGCTCGGTCACAGGAGCGGAATTCTAGATGAGCAGCATTCTCGATCAGACGGGGCTTGGCCTGCCATGGTTGATGGTGACCGCGGTCGTGCTGCTGTTGATCATTGCGGTGGCGACGGTGGTGTTGCTCGCGCGTGCGCCTTCGGCGCGCGATCTCGCGGCGCTGGCGCGCGACAACGAGCGGCTGGAACGCGAACTGCGCGAGGAACTCGCGCGGCAGCGCACCGAATCGGCCGAACACTCGCGCGCGCAGCGCGAGGAACACGCCAGCCAGTTCGCGCGGGTCGGGCAGATGCTGGGTGCGCAGTTGTCGCAGATGGCGCAGGTGCAGAACAACCAGATCGACGCGTTCGCGCAGAGCCTCACCGGGCTCACTCGCGCCAACGAGGAGAAGTTCGAGCATTTGCGTGCCACGGTCGATCAGCGTCTGGTGCAGACGGCCGCCGATCAGCGCACCGGCCGCGAGGAAACCGCACAGACGCTGAAGCGGTTCGGCGATGCGCTGGGTGAGCGCCTGCAGCAGATGGCCGAAGCCAATGACCGGCGCATCGTCGAGTTGCGCGGCACGGTCGACGAACGTCTGCGCGAGCTGCAGACCGACAACACCAAGAAGCTCGACGAAATGCGCCAGACCGTCGACGAGAAGCTGCACAAGACGCTCGAAGAGCGCCTGTCGCAGTCGTTCCAGCAGGTGAGCGAGCGGCTGGAGCAGGTGCATCGCGGGCTGGGCGAAATGCAGTCGCTCGCCGCTGGTGTGGGTGACCTGAAACGCGTGCTCACCAACGTGAAGACGCGCGGCACCTGGGGTGAGGTGCAGTTGGGCAATCTGCTCGAGCAGCTCATGGCCCCAGGCCAGTTCGAGCGGCAGGTGGAAACGCGGCGCGGTTCGGGCGAGCGCGTCGACTTCGCGATCCGCCTGCCGGGTCTGGGTGGCGAGGGCGATGCCGTCTATCTGCCCATCGACGCGAAGTTCCCGCAGGAAGACTATCAGCGACTAGTCGAGGCGCAGGAACGCGCCGATCTCGAAGCGCTCGAC
This sequence comes from uncultured beta proteobacterium, assembly GCA_902826155.1. The sequence goes on along the minus strand of CADEDU010000060.1, from coordinate 27,494 downwards.
GAAAGCGGCAAACAACTCGAGGCCCGCATCAAGCTCGAGGCGCGCTCAATCCGCGACAAGTATCTGCAGCCACCGCTCACCACCGATTTCGCCGTGCTGTTTCTGCCCACCGAAGGGCTGTACGCCGAGGTGCTGCGCCGTCCGGGGCTTGCCGACGTACTGCAACGCGAGTACCGCGTGATCATCGCCGGGCCGACCACGCTCGCCGCGCTGCTCAACAGTCTGCAGATGGGGTTCCGCACCCTGGCGATCCAGAAGCGATCGAGTGAAGTGTGGGCGCTGCTCGGTGCGGTGAAGACCGAGTTCGGCAAGTTCGGCACGGTGCTCGCCAAGACCAAGGAAAGGCTCGATCAGGCGGCGAAATCGATTGGCGATGCCGAGGTGCGCACGCGGCAGATCGAACGCAAGCTCACTCAGGTCGAATCGCTGCCCAGCGCCGATGCGCAGCTCATGCTCGGCCAGCCTGAGTTGCCGTACGAGCCCGAGCCGGCGCGCGATACACCGACATCCGGCGAGCGTTGAGGCGCCCCGAAACCGCAGGCACGGCATAGACTCGGGCAGCTTCAATCTGGTCCCAACTATCCGGAGAACCGCTCGTGCCCGACGTCCAACGTGGTCTGATCCCGATTCGCGACATCGTCTTGCTGCAGGCCTATCTGCACGAGCTGGGTTACCTGCCCGACATTGACGGCAAGAACGATCAGAAGACCCGCGACGGGGTGCGGCGCTTCCAGCGCGATCAGGGGCTGATCGCCGACGGCGTTGCCGGTGAGAAGACCTGGACCCGCTTCTTCGCCCTCAAGCCGGAGCTCATCGGGGAGGTGTCGAAGAAGTGGTTGGGCAGCGCCGACATCGAGCATGTCGCCAATCAGGTCGGTCTGCCGGTGGCTACGGTGCGCGCGGTCTACAAGGTCGAATCGGGCGGTTCGGGCTTCTGGGCGCTGCGGCCGAAGATCCTGTTCGAAGGCCACGTGTTCTGGCAGCAGCTCGTCAAGCGCGGCAAGAAGCCGGCGGCGCTGCAGGCGGGCAATCAGGACATCCTGTTCCCGCGGTGGGATCGCACCAAGTACGTCGGTGGGCCGGGCGAGTACGCGCGCCTGGCTAAGGCGCAGAAGATCGATTCGGGTGCCGCGCTGGAATCGGCTTCGTGGGGGCTGTTCCAGATCATGGGCTATCACGCGGTCGGCCTGGGCTACGCGTCGGTGGAGACCTATGTGGAGGCGATGTACGCCAACGAGCGCGCGCAACTCGAGGCGTTCGGCAAGTTCGTGCAGGTCAACCGCTGGGAAGGAAAGTCGCTGGTCGATTGGTTGCGCGAGCGCAACTGGCCAAAATTCGCGCGCGCCTACAACGGCCCGGGCTACGCGCAGAACCAGTATGACGTGAAGCTCCGGCAGGCGTACGAGGCGGCGCTCACGCAGCAACGCTAGGCTTTTGGGCCGGAGGCGCGGCGGCGCGGGCAGGGTACCGGTGCCGCAGTCGCAGAGAATCGCGTCGAGGCCAGCTGCACGCGACTGAGGATCGGCATGAACCGCACAAGTATTGCCGGATGTCTGTTTGCGAACTTCTCTGCGCCGACCATCGCGCGCCTTCGTGCCGCGCTGTTCGCGGTGCTCGCGTGCGTAGTGACGCCGAGCGTAACGGCGCAGTCCTCCAGTGCCACGCGCATCATCGTCGGCTTTCCGGCCGGCGGTTCGCCCGACGTGGTCGCGCGCATCCTCGCCGATCGGATCAAGGACTCCGGCATCACCGCTGTGGTGGAGAACCGTAGCGGTGCAGGCGGCCGGATCGCGGTGGAGTACGTCAAGAACGCGCCGGCTGACGGCTCGGTCTGGATGCTGATGCCCGCGGCGGTGATGGAGATCTATCCGCGCATCGTCGCCAAGCTGCCGTGGGATCCGTACGCCGACTTCCAGCCGATCGGCATCGCCGTCGAATACAGCTTCGGGCTCACCATCGGGCCGGCGACGACCGCAAAGACGTTCGCCGAGTTCGTCGAATGGTGTCGCGCCAACCCGGGCAAGGCGACGTTCGGCACACCAGGCAACGGGACGCCGCAGCACTTCATCGGCATGGGGCTGGCAAAGGCCGGCAACTTCCCGCTCACGCACGTGCCGTACAAGGGCGGCGCCGAGGCGATCAAGGATCTGTTCGGCGGCAACATCGCCGGCATGATCACTACGGTGCCGATCGGCGTGCCGCATCACCAGGCGGGCCGGCTGCGGCTGATCGCCGACTCTGGCGCACGACGCAACGCCGTGGTCACTGACGTGCCGACGGTTAAGGAGCTTGGTTTTCCGAACCTTGAGATTCACGACTGGTTCGGCCTGTTCGTGCACCGGAAGGTGCCGGCGGCCGAGGTCGCACGCATCATCCAGGCGTTCAACGCCGCCATCATGCACGCCGGATACGAGCCGGCGATCCGCAAGCTCGGTTTCGATCTGCCGCGGCCCGACACGCCCGCCGCGATCGAAGCCCGCATGAAAGCCGAATCCGATCGCTGGAACGAGATGATCCAGGCGGCGAACTTCAAAGCCACTGAATAGGGAGAAGAGTCATGGCCATCGACATGCACGCGCACTGGACCCCGCGCGGACTGATCCGACAGAGCGAAGCCGGCAAGGATTGGTACGGCTGGCGCATCGTGCGCGATCAGGCCGGCGCCGAACACATTGCGCATGGCGAGCGCATTCTCAAATTCGCTGCGTCACGTTCGGTCCTTGACGACCCCGCAGCGCGTGCCGCGGCCCGTCAGCAGCACGAAGGCATCGATCTGGAAGCGCTGGTGCTCACCGGCACGTTCTGGAACTACCAGCTCGACGAAACCGAGGCGGCACGCTTCACCCGCGAAGTGAACGAGGAGATCGCCGAGGTGCAGCGTGCCTTCCCCGACCGGTTTCGCGGCATGGCGGTGTTGCCGATGCAGCACGCCAGGCTCGCGCTGGCCGAACTCGACTACGCGACCAGCAAGTTGGGCTTGAGCACGATCCTGTTGGCCTCCAACGTGCGCCGGCTGAACCTGGATGAGCCGGCAGTGCTGCCGATTCTGGAGGCTGCCGCCAAGCTGGGCGTGTCGATCGTGGTGCATCCGACCATCTGGGACAAGGCCGGCGAAGACCGCTTCCCGCGCTACCACTTCTGGAATTCGTTCGGTGCGCCGCTGGAATCGAGCCTCGCGGCGATGTCGGTCGTGTACAGCGGCTTGCTCGACCGCCATCCGGACGCGCGCATCATGTTCACGCAGGGCGGGGGCTGGATCCACTACGGCGTGGGTCGCCTGAATCTGCGCTATCTGCAACGCGCCGATGCGCGTCCGATGGCCCATCCGCCTGCGAGCTACCTCTCGCGGCTCTATTTCGATTGCCTGATCCACGACGACGATTCGCTCGAACTCCTGAAGAAGCGCGCGGGCACCAGCCGCATCATGATCGGCACCGATCATCCTGCCGGCGGGAACATCGTTGGCGGCGCGGTGAACTGGATCGTCAACAGCCCGTTGTTCACCCCGCAGGAGAAGGAGCAGATCCTGTGGCGCAACGCCGCGACGTTCCTCGGGCTCGACCAGAATGCGCCGTTCATGCGCCGGCGATCCGAACGCGTGGCGGGAAGGAGCGCGGCATGAGGCTGGCCACGATATTGCTGGGGCTGGCCTGCGCGCTCACGAGCACGACCAGCTTGGCGCAGAGTGCGGCCAAGAGCGAGTCCGGCTATCCGGCCCGCACGATCAAGATCGTCGTCGCGTATTCACCCGGCGCAGGCGTCGATCTGATGTCGCGCGCGGTGGCGCAGAAACTGTCGGAGTCGGTCGGTCAGCCGGTGGTGGTGGAGAACCGGCCGGGGGCGCACGCGATCGTCGGTGCCGACTATGTCGCGAAGCAGCCGGCCGACGGCTACACGCTGCTGGTAATCGATCGCGGTGCGCTCACCATCAATCCGAGCTTGTACAAATCGCTGCCGTACAACCCGCTCAAGGATTTCGCCTACACCGGCATATCCACCGAGCTGCGCTACGTGCTGGCGATCAATCCGGCGCTTGCAGCGCCGACGTTCAAGGATTTCGTCGCGCTCGCGAAAGCCAAGCCGGGCAGCCTCAACTACGCGAGCTTCGGCACCGGCAGCATCGTGCAGCTCAATTTCGAGCGGCTGAAGTCGCAGGCGGGCGTCGATCTTACCCATGTACCGTACAAGGGGACCACGCAAGTCGTGACATCGGTAATGGCGGGCGATGCGCACATCATGATGTCCTCGCCCGAGGGCGTGCTGAACTACGTGCGCGACGGTCGGCTGCGCGCGATCGCGGTCGGTGCACCGGCCCGCATGGCGATGCTGCCCGACGTGCCGACGATGCAGGAGGTCGGCGGCGGTACCGACACGCTGGTACCCACGTACTTCACCTTCGCTGCGTCGGGTGGAACACCCCGGCCGGTGATCGCGAAACTTCACACCGAGCTGGGGCGTGCCCTTGCGGCGCCCGAGGTGGCCGAGCGGCTCGCGCGCGGCGGGTTGATTGCGCAGCCGAGCACGCCCGAGGCGTTTGCCGACAGCGTGAAGCAAGACATCGAGCGATTCGGCAAGCTGGTGCGGGAGCTCGGCATCCAGGCGCAGTGATCGAGCGTATCTAGTTCACACGCAACGGCGCGGGCGAAATCGATCGAACTTTGTCGCGCTGGTGTGTCGAACGCGATCCCTCAATCGACTGGAGCACGGAATGAAATCGATCCTCGCACGGACTGCTGTTGCGCTCGCATTGGCCGCAACGGCCGCGTTGAGTGCCGGCTGCGCCACGCGCGCTGCCGACCCGAATCAACTCGCCGGACCGGAAGTGCCGGTGTACAGCGATGGGCGCCTGGGCGGCGCGTGGTGGCAGCACCCGAAGGGCGGCAAGATCTGAAAGGCTGTTTCGATAGCGGCAGCGCGCGGCTCATTCGGCCGCGCCCGCCCCCTTCATCAAGTCGGCCGCATCGCCCTGCTTGGCTTCGCGCGCGATGGCCAGCGCGGTCTTGCCGCGGTCGTCGCGTGCATCGAGTTGCGCGCCGCGCGCGAGCAGCAGCTTGATCGTCTCGACATTGCCGTAGCCGGCGGCCCACATCAGCGCGGTCGACTCGTTGGCGTAGCGCTCGTTCACTGCCACGCCTGCCTTCAGCAGCACCTCGACGCAGGCGCCACAGCCATTGCCGGCCGCGTAGACCATCGCCGTCTTGCGGACGCGATCGATCGCCGCAAGATCGGCGCGATGGGCAAGCAACAACTCGACCATCGATGCATGGCCGCCGAACGCGGCGCTCATGAGCGGCGTGACGCGGGCGAGGTTGGCGAGATTGACGTCCGCGCCTTTCTCGATGAGCTGCCGAGCGAGATCGAGCTTGCCTGCGCGAGCCGCAAGGTTGAGGGGCGTGTCGCCGAGCCGATTGCGCGAGTTGACGTTCGCGCCTTGCTCGATCAACGCAAGCATCGATGCCTCGCTGCCATCGCGCGCGGCAAGGAGCAACTCGAAATTGATGTTTCTCTGTGCTGACGTCTCACTGACTTGCAATGCGGAAAAGAACATGACGAACAGCAAGGCGATTCGGACGGATCGGCGCCTTCTCGGTGGCAAGCGCGTTGCGGCGTTGCAGCATCGACTCATGCGAGCCTCCTCTTGTCATCCACGATGATGCTGTATCGGCACACAGCACCGCGCCTATAATGGACTGCGCTCGAATGCATTCTAATCCGCGCAACCCGAAGCGACGCTGATCGCTGTCGTAAGAGGACTCGGCTTCACAGTCAACGGAGCCGACGGAGCAGACCTCAATCGATCAAAACAAAGGAGAGGGGTTATGAACGCTCGCCTCACCCTGCGCGCACTCGCCGTTACCGCGGCGATGGTCATCCCGTACGTCGCGCATGCCCAGGAAGTGCAGAACCAGAAGAAGGGACCGGCCACCACCACCGCCAAGAGCATCAACGTCACGCAGGAGATGCTCAACGCCGCCGGCAGGCAGTCGCGCAATTGGCTGCACACCAACGGCAGCTACGATCAGATGCGCTATTACCCGGGCAATCAGATCAACACCGAGAACGTACGCCGGCTGCGTCCGGTGTTCGTGGTGCAGACCGAAGTGGTCGAGTCGATGGAGACGGCGCCGATCGTGGTCGACGGCATCATGTACTTCACCACGTCGTTCAATCACGTCTACGCGGTGGATGCCGCGACCGGCAAGGAGTTCTGGCACTACAAGCACAAGATGGGGCCGGTGACGACGTTTTGCTGCGGACCGAACAATCGCGGCGTGGCCGTGTCGGGCGGGCGGCTGTTCATGGGCACGCTCGATGCGAAGCTGGTCGCGCTCGACGCCAAGGACGGCAAGGTGCTGTGGGAAACGCAGATCGCCGATCCGGAGAAGGGCTACAGCGAGACGATGGCGCCGACGGTCGTCGACAACAAAGTGCTGATCGGCACCAACGGCGGCGAGTATGGGATTCGCGGCTTCGTGAAGGCGTTCAACGCCGAGGATGGCAAGGAGCTCTGGACCTTCTTTACCGTCCCCGAGAAAGGGCACGAGGGCAAGTGGGACCCGAAAGACGCCACCGGTCGCGACATGAAGCGCGACATCGCCAAGGAGAAAGAGGCGTTCGCGAAGGACAGCTCGTTCTGGCAGACGCTCGGCGGCGGCGTGTGGATGAACCCTGCGGTCGATCTGAAGAACCGCACGGTATGGTTCGTGGTCGGCAATCCATCGCCCGATCTGTACGGCGACGAGCGCCCCGGCGACAACCTCTACACCGACTCGATCGTCGCGGTCGATCTCGACAAGGGCTCGTACAAGTGCCACTTCCAGTACGTCGCGCACGATGTATGGGATCTTGATGCGGTGAGCCCGCCGATCCTGGTGGATGCGCGCGACAAGAGCGGCAAGATGGTGCCGGCGGTGATCCACGGCGGCAAGACCGGCCATGTCTACGTGCATCGGCGCGACAACTGCGAGTTGATCCGTTTCTCCGAAGCGATGATCCCGCAGGAGAACATGTGGGTGCTACCCACGGCTGAAGGTGCGCGCATGCTGCCTGGGGCCAACGGCGGGGTCGAGTGGTCGCCGATGGCGTTCAGCCCGAAGACGCGGCTCACCTACGCGATGAACCTGCATCAGCCGATGACCTATCACGTCGAGGCGGCGAAATATCCGGGCGGCAGCAAGCTGTGGCTCGGCGGCGCGTTCAAGGCCATTGCCAGCGAGAAGCAGTGGGGGCGCGTGGCAGCGGTGAATGTCGATACCGGCAAGATGGTGTGGAAGTTCGACACCGAGCAGCCGCTGATCGGCGGCGGGCTGGCAACGGCTGGCGATCTGTACTTCTACGGCGAAGGCAACGGACTGTTCCGTGCGCTCGATGCGCGCAACGGCAAGCTGTTGTGGCAGTTCCAGTGCGGTGCCGGCGCAAACGCGATGCCGGTGTCGTACACGGTCGGCCAGAAGCAGTACATCGCGATGGGCTGCGGCGGCAACACCCAGCTCGACTTCAAGCGCGGCAACAGCATGTTCGTGTTCGCAGTCGATTGAACGCGCACTGACGTCACTACTCGCTAGACTACGCGGGGCCGTCGCAACTGGCGGCCCCGTTGTTTTTTTGGCCACGTGAGAGGCGAGGAATGCATCGACGTAGTGAACTGATTCGATGGGTTGCGTGCGTCGCGGCGGTGTTGATCAGTGGATCGATCGCGGCCCAGGACATCGAACGCGGCCGCAAGAAGGCCGAAGCATGCGTGGCGTGCCACGGTCCCAACGGCAATTCATTGCAGCCGGCGTTTCCCAGTCTGGCGGGCCAGACGTCGCGCTACATCTATCTGCAGCTCAAGGATTTTCAGGAAGGGCGGCGCAAGGAGCCGCAGATGGATCCGTTCGTCAAACCGCTCACCCGCGAGGACATGTTCGACTTGTCGGCATTCTTCGCCGCGCAGCGGCTGCTGCCCACCAAGTTCAAGCCGGATCCCGCGAAGGTCGCGAAGGGCAAAGCCAAGGCCGAGGAGGTGCTATGCACCATGTGCCATCTTGGCGGCTTCAAGGGGCAGAACGAAATTCCTCGAGTGGCGGGCCAGCAGTTCGACTACATCATCAAACAGATGAAGGACTTCAAGACGGCCAAGCGCACCAACGACGCGGGCAACATGGCGAGCGTGTCGAAAACGCTTTCCGACGACGACATCGAAAACCTGGCGCACTACCTCGTCGATCTGCACTGAGCGAGCGAGGCGTCAAGGCGGGCCGGGGGAGCGGGCGGCCGGTTTCAATCGAATCGTAGATTGCGCGCCTTCACCAGCTTCGCCCACTTGTCGACTTCTGCGGCAACGGCACGGGCCAGTTCCTCGGGTGTGCCACCAGCCACCTCGGTGCCCAGCGACATCAACCGCTCGCGCACATCGGGCAACTGCAGCGCCTTGTTCACTTCGCGATTGAGCGTGGCCACGATGCCGGCGGACAGTTTGGCCGGCCCCAGCAGCGCGAAGTAGGTGCCGCCCTCGACCGGGAAGCCCTGTTCGGCAAGCGTCGGTGTATCGGGCAGCAGCGCGAACCGCTTCGCACTGGCCACGCCAAGCAGCCGGAATTTTCCCGCCTTCACGTGCGCGATCGCGGTGGCGTAGACATCGAGCGACGATTGCACTTCGCCGCCAAGCAGTGCGGCGATCAACGGCGCGCCGCCCTTGTACGGCACGTGCACGATCTCCATGCCGGTACCCTGCTTCAGCAACTCGTAGGCGAGATGGTTGGAGCTGCCGTTGCCGAACGAACCGAAATTGAGTTTGTTGGGATGCGCGGCGGCGAACACCACGAGTTCCTTGAGCGTGTTGGCCGCCACGCTCGGGTGCACCAGCAGCAGGTACGGCGTGGTCGCGATCATCACGATCGGGGTGAAATCGCGCACCGGGTCGTAGGGCAGGTTCTTTTGCGTCGCCGAGTTGGTGCCGAACGTGCTCGCGGTACCGAGAATGAGGTTGTAGCCGTCGGGCGCCTGCTTGGCGACGAAGTCGGTGGCGATGGCGCCGGCCGCACCAGGGCGCGCCTCGATCACGAACGAGTGGCCGAGCGCGGCGCCGACCTTGTCGAACACCGTGCGCATCACCACGTCACCCGAGCCGCCGGCGGGGAACGGATTGACGATCCGCACCGAGCGTTCGGGGTAGGTTTGCGCGAGCACGTCCGGCCCCGCGATTGAGAGCACTGCGAGTGCGCCGACGACAAGTGATCGGGCTAGGGGCCGGTACCGGGCAGTCGTTCTCATGATGGTTCAGTTGCTGTTCGATTGGTTTGGTCGGGAGTTTGCTCGGGATTACGGCGGCAGCGCCGCTACGACGGCGCGCGCCGACGCACCAGCGCGAACTTGTCGTTGCGGAACACTTCCTCGTCGCGCTGGTTGTAGACGTGGTCGCGGAACACGACCAGGCCACGATCGGGTTTGGACGTGTCGCGCTTGTCGATCACCTCGACTTCGGTGCGGATGGTGTCGCCGGGGTGGACGTGCTTGAGGAATTTCGCGTTCTCGATGCCCATCAGCGCTATCACGCTGCCACTGAACAGATCGCCCGTCATCGCCGTGGAGAACGACATCACCAGGTGGCTGGGGCAGATGCGTCCATCGAGTCCGCGCGCGCGCGCCGCATCGCTGTCGAGAAAGATCGGCACCTTGTAGCCGACCAGCTCGCAGAACGCATCATGGTCGGCATCGGTGATGGTGCGCACCCGGGTGGGAAAGCGGGCGCCGATCTGGAAGTCTTCGAAGAAGTGGCTCATCGGCAGATTCGGTGGTGGCGAGAGATGACGAGAGATGGCGATAGAGAGGGATGGCGATAGACCAATGCGAGGCGGCGGATCGTCCTTGCGCTTCGATCGAGCGGGGCGCCATTGTCCCACCAGCGCGAGGTTTGTCCGTCACAACGCTTGGCCGACGGGCTTGATGCCAAAATAGCTCGCAATCGTTGACCAACGACAACGCACGGGTGGAGAGCATGATCAAGCGCGCATGGTGGTGGCTGGCGTTGCTCGGATTCGCAGGCAGCGCGCTGGCGCAGGCGCCGTTCCCGGTCGCCGGCAAGCCGGTGCGCATCGTCATCAGCGTGACGCCGGGCGGCGGTTCGTCGGAGGTGCTCGCGCGCACGGTCGGCGAGGAGATGCGTGCTTCGCTCGGTGTGCCGGTGCTGGTGGAGTTCAAACCCGGCGCGAACCAGCGGCTTGGACCGGAGTTCGTCGCCAAGAGCCCGCCCGATGGCCACACGCTGCTGGTGGCGAGTTCGGCGCAGATCACCATCTTCCCGCGCAGCTACAAGACGCTCAACTACCGCCCGGAACGCGATCTCGTTCCGCTCATGCATGGTGCGAACTTCCGGCTCACGCTGGTGGTGAACGACAAGTCGCCGGCCAACAACCTCGCCGAGTTCGTGAAACTCGCCAAGGCGAAAGGCAAAGTGCCGATCGGATCGTTCGCCGCGGGTGGTGCTTCGCATTTCGCGCAGGTGATCCTGGCGCGCGCGGCGGGCATCGAGACTTTGCATGTGCCGTACAAGGGCTCGGCGCCGATGAAGATCGACCTGATGGGCGGCCAGCTCGATGCCGCGTTCGATGTCGATTCGTCGGTCGCGCAGCTCACGCGCGACGGCAGGCTGAAGATCCTGGCGATGAGCGGCACGTCGCGCCACCCGACGCTCAGCACCGTTCCGACGTTCCGCGAGCAGGGGTTCGACCAGTTCGACATGACGCTGTGGCTCGCGTTCTTCGCGCCGACCGGGACGCCCGCGGAAATCGTCAATCGCCTGACCCGTGAACTGCAGCGCGCCATCGCCGTGCCGGACGTGCGCGCCCGACTCACCCAGGCGGGCATGGAGCCCACCGGCGGAAGCAGCACCGAGCTGGTCGAGATCATCCGCCGCGACACGCGTGTGTGGGGGCAGGCGGTAGCCGATTCGGGCTTTCAGGCCGAGGAGTAGAAACGCTGGGACGCACCGGGAAACACTGGAAAACACCGGGAATCAGGGAATGACGCAACCGCGCGTGGTGATCATCGGTGGCGGCGTGATGGGCGCGGCGACCGCGTGCTTTCTGGCGCGCGATCATGGCATCGCCGCGACGGTGCTGGAGCGCGATCCGACCTACGCGCGTGCTTCGAGCGCGCTCTCGGCCAGTTCGATCCGCCAGCAGTTCAGCACCGCGGTGAACATCGCGTTGTCGCAGTGGAGCCTGGCGTTCATGCGTCGCGTCGGCGACGAGCTCGCGCTCGACAGCGAGCGCCCGCAGATCGGGCTGGTCGAGCCCGGTTATCTGTATCTTGCCGATACCGTCGGGAGCGAGGTGCTGCGGGCCAACCATCTGGTCCAGCAGGCCGCTGGCGCAGCGGTCGAGCTGCTCGCGCCCGCCGCGATGCGCGAACGGTTTCCCTGGCTCGCGGTGGACGATCTCGCGCTTGGCGCGCATGGGGTGATGGGCGAGGGCTGGTTCGACGGCCCGGCGCTGATGCAGGCGTTCCGGCGCAAGGCGATCGCATGCGGGGCGCGGTTCGTGACGCGTGAAGTGCAAACGTTCGAGGCGCAAGGTGAGCGCCTGACCAGCGTGCGATGTGCGGACGGTCGGATCGAGCCGGCGGATATCGCCGTGCTGTGCGCAGGCGCCTGGACCGCACCGTTGGCCGCGCAACTCGGGCTGCAGTGGTCGGTGCGACCGAAGAAGCGCGACGTGTTCGTGCTCGATTCGCCGGCCGTGGTCGATCGATGTCCGCTGGTGATCGATACCAGCGGCGTGTGGTTCCGGCCCGAGGGCCGCGGCTTCATCGCCGGGGCGCCACCGCGCGATGGTGACCCCGACGAGCCGCCGCTCGATCGAATCGATCACGGCCTGTTCGAAGCGGTCATCTGGCCGGCGCTGGCCGCGCGGGTGCCGGCATTCGAAGCGTTGCGCGTGCGCTCGGCGTGGGCGGGCTACTACGAGATGCACCTCTTCGATCACAACGGACTGGCGGGCGCGGTGCCGGGCTGGTCGAACGTGTTCACCGCGTGCGGATTCTCCGGGCATGGCATGCAGCACTCGCCGGCAATCGGCAGCGCGCTTGCGGCACTGATTGCAGACGGGCCGACGACCGCGCCGTCGATCGAGGCGCTGTCACCGCTGCGGGTCGAACGCGGCGAACCCTTGGTCGAGAGAAACGTCATTTGAGCGGCGATCGATCCGCGATCGGAGCCGCAGTGTTGGATCGCCGCTGCAATGCTGGATCGCCCCTTGCAATGCTGGATCGCCCCTGCAATGCTGGATCGCCGGAGCGACGTTCGATCGCGACGGCCCGCCAGGGCAGTGAGGGTGTCGGTTACGTCGGCTTGATATCCGGCAGAAGCCGGTCGAACTCGCGTCTGACGACCTCGTAGCACTCGCAAGCGTGTGCTTCCAGCCCGAGCCGGTCGATCACCGTGATGCGCCCTCTCGCGTAACGGATCACGCCCAGGCTTTGCAGTTTGCCGGCAGCCTCGGTCACGCCCTCGCGGCGCACACCCAGCATGTTGGCAATGAGTTCCTGGGTCATCAGCAGTTCGTTCGAACTCAACCGGTCGATGCTGAGCAGCAACCAGCGACACAGTTGCTGTTCGAGCGAATGATGGCGATTGCAGACCGCCGTCTGCGCCATCTGCGTCAGCAGCGCCTGCGTGTAACGAAGCAGCAGGTGTTGCAATGCGCCGCCTCGGTTGAACTCATCTTTGAGATGCCGCCCGTTCATCCGGTAGGCATGACCTTCGCTGTGTACCACCGCGCGGCTCGGTGTCGTCTCACCGCCCATGAAGAGCACCACACCCACCATGCCTTCATTGCCGACCACCGCGATTTCGGCTGATGCGCCGTCCTCGGTGACATAGAGCAGGGAGACGATCGAGTCGGTGGGAAAGTAGACGAGGTTCTGTTTGCTTCCGGACTCGTAGATCACTTCACCGAGGTGCATCGGCACCAGTTCCAGGTGCTCGCGCAGTCGTTCGAGTTCCGCCGTGGGCAGCGCGGTCAACAGCCGGTTTTGAGGCTGCGCGGAAAGGTCTGTCATGACGATGGGTCGATGGGTCGCCTGAATCGACCCATGGCTGCGCCAGGGCGGCTGCAGCGGGGATCGAGGCAGGATACCAGAGCCTCGATTCCCGGCATCACACGCGGCAGCCCATCGAGGCCGCGCTGTCAGCGATCGCCTTCTACGATCTGTCGATCAGGCAACCGGTGTGCGAACTCAGTGACTCCCGTACACGATCCGTAACAGCAGCAGCAGCGACGCCGCGCCGATGGCGGCGAAGACCAGGCTCCCCACCAAGCCGCCCGCCTCGAACAATCCGAGCCGGTCGAACAGGTAACCAGCGAATACGGCCCCGACGACGCCAAACAGAATGTCACCGACAACGCCAAGATGGTTCTGTCGTGCCTTCTGCGCTGCGATGGCTCCGGCAGCCAGACCGATCGCAGCGAACCATAAAAACTCCATGTGAAGATCCTATTCCCGTGGGTGCCAATCGAATCAGAGCCGCACAACCCGTCAACGATCCGGCGCGCACTCGGACGACAGGGGGGGTCAATACGCGAAGTTGCTGTCCGGTTCCGTACGGTGGCGCACATAGGCCGGTGCGATCGCCATGCGCGCGATCAAGCGCCCGTGCATCGATTCGACTGTCAGCCGAGAAACAAATCGATCGCTGCCGCCAGCGCGCGCGGATTGTCCTGACTGACGCGATGATCGGCGTCGATCGCCATCGTCTGTGCACCCGGAATGATCCCGGCCAGTCGCTGCATGTTGTGCAGCGGGAACACCGGCGAGTGTGTGCCGCGGATGATCAACGTGGATTGGTGCACGCGGATCTCGTCCCAGATCGGCGTCTCGAGCATGTGCTCGGTCTCGACCACGCCCGGCGGGTGATAGCGCCATTGCACCGAGCCGTCGCTGTTCGCCGCGAACGAGTGACGGCTGAAATGATCCTTCATCGGCTCGGACCAGCGGCCCGAGAACGGCATCGCCGCGCGCGCCGCGGCCAGTGACGGAAAGCGAAACTCCCGGACCATCTGCGCGCGTACGCTGGCGCTCAGCGCCGGATCGAGCGACAGCCCGGGATCGACCACGACCAGCTTGGCGACACGTTCAGGCCAGCGCGAGGCAAGCAGCAGCGCGAGATTGCCGCCGGTGGCCGCGCCGACCAGATGCACACGCGGTGCGCCGAGCCGATCGAGCAGGGCGCAGGTGTCGGCGAGATAGTGTTCGTAGCGATAGCCGCTCGCCGGATAGTCCGACAGACCATGCCCGCGCTGATCCGGGGCGATGAAACGGTTGGGCAGCGCCGAGTGTTCGACGACGAAATCCCACACTCGGGCATTGGTGCGGTTCGGATGCAGCAATACGATCGGCAGCGCCGAACCGGGCCAGTCCAGCGCGTGCAGGCGCAACGCGTCCAACTGCACGAAAGTGGATTGCGCGGGGCGTTGGAATTCCATGTGGCGCGGGAACTCGCGGGTCGCTACACCAGGCCCTCGAACAACTGCACCGTGACCAGATCGCCCGCGCTGACGTTGCCGCGTTCGTGCTCGAGCACGATGAAGCAGTTGGCCTCCGACATCGAACGCAGCACCCCCGAGCCCTGCTGACCGGTGAGGCGAACGGCGTAGCGACCCTGCGCATCACGCGCGAGGATGGCGCGCTGATACTCGGTGCGGCCGGGTTTCTTGCGCAGCGGATCGAGGCAGGGT
>CADEDU010000060.1:0-12767 GCA_902826155.1 uncultured beta proteobacterium | reverse complement strand
CGTGCCGCGGAATCGCCATTACCGATGCGACCGAAGGCCATCGGTCGGCCCGGGCGCATGCCGATCTTCCAGAACGCGACTTCACCCAATTTCGCCAGCAACGAGCGGATGAAATCGGCTTCACCCACCGAGACGCCGCCCGAGGTGATGACCGCATCCGCGTTGGCGGCTGCGGTGACGAGCGCGCGCTCCAAGCTGGCCGGATCATCCTTCACCACGCCCAGGTCGATCACGTCCACGCCCAGGCGTGTGAGCATGCCGAACAGCGTGTAGCGATTGGAGTCGTACACCTGGCCATCGCTGAGCGGCTGCCCGACCGAGGCCAACTCGTCGCCGGTGGAGAAGAACGCAACGCGCAGCCGGCGCTTGACCTCGACCTCGCCGATCCCGAGCGAGGCGATCAGCCCCAGTTCCTGCGGGCGCACCAGCCTGCCTGCGGGGATGGCGACCTTGCCGATGCCGAGATCTTCGCCGGCGAAGCGCATGTTCTCGCCCGCTTTCTGGCCCGGCGGAATCATGACGACGCCGTTGTCTTCGCGCACGATCTCCTGCACGACCACCGTGTCGGCGCCTTTTGGCATCACCGCGCCGGTCATCACGCGCACGCACTCGCCCGGGCCGATCCCGCCGCCGGTGAACGCGCGCCCGGCGAACGCCTCGCCGATGCGTCGGAGGCGCACTTCGGCGTTCGCGCTCAAGTCGGTGCCGCGCACTGCGTAGCCGTCCATCGCGGAGTTGTCGTGTGCGGGCACGTTGATGGTGGAGACCACGTCCTGTGCGAGCACGCGGCCGAGCGACGATCGCACCGCGACGCGTTCGCTCGCGGTCACCGGGTGGAGGAAACCGCGAATGATCTTCTTCGCGTGCTCGACCGGCACGGCGTTCGGATCGTAGTCGGACAGGCAGCTGGCGATGACTTGTTCGAGCGTGCTCATCGTCGTTCGCGTTGTTCGAATGCGGTCAGCTCGTCGCGGGTATTGATGTTGGAGAACGCGTCGGCCTCATCGTCGAACTGCACCTCGACGACCTTCAGCGTGGCGTACCAGGTATCGATCTTGCGGCCGCCGGATTCGAGGAACGCACTCAGATGCGGCAGCACCGCGCAGCGTACCAGCGAGAACACCGGATGCGGTTGATCGAAGGTCTTGGCCACGGCCAGGTCGGCGCTGGCGTGCTCGCGTGCGCCCGCCAGGCGCGCGACCAGATCGTGCGGCAGGAACGGCGAGTCGCACGGGACTGTCACCAATAGCGGCGTGCTCGCCACCGACAGACCGGCGTGCAATCCGGCCAGCGGCCCGGCGAATCCGCCGACCTGATCGGCGATCACCGGATGACCGAACTGCTCGTACGCCGCGCGATTCTGATTGGCGTTGATGACGATGTCGGCCACCTGCGGGCGCAACCGCTCGATCACCCATTCGATCATCGCCCGACCGCGCAGCGGCTGCAGCCCCTTGTCGACATTGCCCATGCGCCGTCCCTGGCCGCCGGCGAGGATGAGGCCGGTGATCGGAGTTGGAGCGGGCGGGGTGGTCATGGAGTCAATTCTTGATCGTGAGGTTGTAGGCGTTGGCCTCACGGTTGGAGGCGGAGGCTGGTGCCGCCCGGCCCGTTGTCCCATCACCGCTCGCTTTGCTGGCCGCGGTTGTAGACATTGGCGTCAGGCATCACCCGGTCGAGTTCGTCTTTCGAGAGCTGCAAACTGCGGATCGAAGATTCACGCAATCGCCGTGGGCATTCGCGTCTTCACGAACCGCTGCTTGCCGGTGAACAGCAAATAGTGCCGATTGACCGCGCGGCCGATCATGGTGACGCCGATGCGATTGGCGATCTCCCAGCCCATCTGCGTGAGCCCGGAGCGCGAGACCAGGAACGGAATCGCCATCTGCGCCGCCTTGATCACCATCTCGGAAGTGAGCCGGCCGGTGGTGTAGAAGATCTTGTCGTCACCGGGCCAGTCTTCGAGCCACATCCGGCCGGCGATGGCATCGACCGCGTTGTGCCGGCCGACGTCTTCGACGAACGTCATGATCCGGCTCGCGCTGCCCTCGTTGGTGGCAAGCGCGCAGCCGTGCACCGCGCCTGCCGCCTTGTAGATCGTCTCGTGCTTGCGCACGGCGTCGAGCAGCGCGTAGAGCGCTTCCTCATTCAGCGTGATGTCGTCGCGCAGCTTGATGGAATCGATCTCGTCCATCAGATCGCCGAACACCGTGCCTTGTCCGCAGCCGGTGGTGACGGTGCGCTTCTTCATGCGCTCACGCAGTCCCTTCACGCCCTTGCGGGTGGTGACGGCGACGGCGTTCGTCTCCCAGTCGACCTGCACCGCGGCGATCTCGTCGAGCGCACTTACCAAGCGCTGATTGCGCAGATAGCCGATGGTAAGCGCTTCGGGGGCCTGGCCCAAGGTCATCAACGTGACCACTTCGCGCTTGTCGATATAGATCGTGAGCGGATGTTCGCCGGCGATGGCGGTGGTGTGGACCTCGCCGTTCTCGTTCAAGGCTTCGACCTCGAAGGTGAGGGGTCGCGAGGCGCTGGAAAGCTTGGGCGTGAGGTGCTTGCTGTTCATTGCGATGTGGTTTCGATAAGAATCGCTGGCTTGGTGCGCTTCGTCTTTGCCCCCATCCCAACCTTCCCCCGCCGACGGGGGAAGGGATTGATCCGCCACCGCTTGCAAGGGCCCCACCGCACTGCGCCGCGAGGACGGTAGGTGCGTGCGCTAGCAATAGCACCACCGCTCGTCCGCGTTGAGCGTCACCCCTTGACGCTCGAACGCGGACAGTTAGTACGTCGGCGACGAGAGCAACGCGCATCGACGACGTACTAACCGCCGATGTAGCTCATCTCCACCTTCCTCAACCCCGCCGTCTGCGCCGTGCGGATCTCCGAATACCGATCGCCCCGCGTGCGCCACACTGCCGCGATGTTGGCCGCAATCTCTTCGTCCGATGCACCATTGCGCATCAACGCACGAAAATCGTAGCCGGCGGTGGCGAACAGGCAGGTGAACAGTTTGCCCTCGGTCGACAGGCGCAATCGGGTGCAACTGGAGCAGAACGCCTGCGTCACCGAGGAGATGACGCCGATTTCGCCGGACCCGTCCCGATAGCGCCAGCGCTCGGCCACTTCGCCCGTGTAGTTCGGATCGACCGGTTCGAGCGGCAGTTCCGCGCTGATGCGATCGACCACCTCGGCCGAAGGCACGACGTCATCCATGCGCCAGCCGTTGGTGGCGCCGACGTCCATGAACTCGATGAAGCGCACGATGTGGCCGCTGCCCTTGAAGTGTCGCGCGAGAGGCACGATCGAGTGGTCATTCACGCCGCGCTTGACCACCGCATTGACCTTGATCGGCTTGAGCCCCGCCTGCGCCGCCGCTTCGATCCCTTCGAGCACCTTCGCCACCGGGAAATCGACGTCGTTCATCGCCTTGAACGTCGGGTCGTCGAGCGCATCGAGGCTCACGGTCACGCGCTTGAGCCCGGCGCTTACCAAGGAGCGGGCTTTGCGTTCGAGCAGCGAGCCGTTGGTGGTGAGAGTGAGATCGAGGTGATCGCCCAGGCCGGCGAGCATCTCGATGAGCCGTTCGATGTTCCGGCGCAACAGCGGTTCGCCGCCGGTGATGCGGATCTTCTCGACGCCCAGCCCTACGAACGTCCGGGCGATTCGGGTGATCTCCTCGAACGAGAGCAGATCGCCCTGCGGGAGGAACTTGTATTCCTTGTCGAACACTTCCTTCGGCATGCAGTAGGTGCAGCGGAAGTTGCAGCGATCGGTCACCGAGATGCGCAGATCGTGCAGCCGCCGACCGAGCGTGTCGCGCAGCGTCCCGGCATCGAACGCCGCCGCAGGCGGCAACGGCCGATCGCGGCGAGCGTCCACAATCGGGATGATGCGTGGCGCGTTGGTGCGGACGACTCGTTCGGTCATGATGCGGTTGATGCCGGTGATCCGGTTGATCCAACAGGAATTCGGACTTGCGCCCTGGGTTGCGGCGCGCGTGGGAGTCGGGCGCCTGCGAAATGGAATTGTCTTGATCTGTCTTGATCGGGGTCGCGCTGCAGGCATGCTTGGGCATGCAGACAACAGGGGTACCGGCCTGAACGCCCGCAACGAGTGGCCCGCGACGATCAACCGTGCGAGTATAGCAACGCCATGAACCAGAACGACTTTCACCTTGAGCCACACACCGACGCCACGTCCGCCGCCGAGCGCGCGCCGGTGCGCGTCGCGGTGGTGATGGAGCGCACCACGCTCGCGAATCGCTGGCAGTCCGAGCGTTGGGAGCCGGTGGCGATCGTTCCGGACGATGGCAGTGCCAGCGCGCCGCGCCAGACGCATGCAGACGCCGCGCAGTCGCAGTGGTTGCATCCGGGCTTCGTGGTCGAGCTGTTTCGCGACGAGGCCGAGGGTTACTACCTAAACCTCACCGCGACCAAGCCGTTTGCGTTCGTCAATTGGGAGCTGGTCGACGGTGTGGGCGTGCCACGCAGCGTGACGCTCAGCTACAACGAAGCCGCCCGCATGATGGACGGTGGCGCGCAGGTCGACGGCGTGCCGCTGCCCGAGGAGATGCAGGGTTGGCTCGCCGCGTTCGTCGATCAGTTCTATCGGCCAGAGGGCAAGAAGCGGCGCATCCGTCCGCCTTCGTTCAAGGGCGCGCGGCGCGACGGGATTTAGATGCACGACGATCCACGCGACAACCAGCGCGACGACGAGCACTTCCTGAGCCGATGGTCGCGCCGCAAGACACAGGCGCGCGAACAGCCGGGGCCGACGGACCGTACCGATGCGCCGCTGGCGGGCGTCACGCCTGCCGCCCCGTCGGCCATGGCGCCGCATGCCGAGGCTCCAGAACGATCTGACGTCAGCAACCGGTCTGCCGAAGCCGGTGCCACGGCACGCGCGAACGATCGGGCCGACAACCAGCAGGGCACCTCCGAGGCGCTGCCTTCGATCGACTCGCTGCGCGGACTCGACTCGGAGTACGGTGAATTCCTCAAGCCCGAAGTGGGCGAAGACACCAGACGTGCGGCGCTCAAGAAGCTGTTCGCCGATCCGCACTTCAATCAGATGGACGGGCTCGACGTCTACATCGACGACTACAACAAGTTCGAGCCGATGCCGGCCGCAGTGGCCAGTTCGCTCGCGGCGTTTCACCGCCTGTCGGTGTTCGACCATCTGGCGAGCGAGCAAAGTAAGACGGAGCCATCGGTCGATCCCGATGAGGGCAACGCAAATGTGGCATCGACTGCCGCGCGCAGCGACGATGGCCTCGCTCAGCAATCGGAGCAAGGGCAGAACGCCGCCGGGGCCTCGATCGCTGCAGCCGAAGGCGCGACCCCGGCATCCGATGGTGCGAGTGCTCCCGCCGAAGGCACCGCCTCTCCAGACTCTCGCCAAGACAACCCGCACAGCCCCGTCCGATGACCTTCGATGCGCGCTCGCTGAAAATCTGCAGTTGCAACAACACACTCGGCATCGATGCCAAAGCGCTCGCCGTGGCGCTCGACACCGGTGCGCCGGTGAGCGTGCACCGCGAGCTATGTCGCAAGGACATCGGCGCGCTCACTGCAGCCCTAGGCGGCGAGGACTGTGTCGTGGCCTGCACACAGGAGACGGCGCTGTTCGGCGAAGTGGCGCAGCAGCATGAGTCCGAAACCGGCAAGCGCTCGTCGCTACGCTTCGTGAACATCCGCGAGGCCGCCGGCTGGTCGCGCGAAGCCAGGCAGGCCACGCCCAAGATCGCGGCGCTGCTCAGTCTGGCCGAACTGCCCGAACCCGACCCGGTGCCCGGCGTGTCTTATCGCTCGGGCGGGCAACTGCTCATCATCGGTGCGGCCGGTGCGGCGCTCGATTGGGCCGAGCGCTTGCATGGCGATCTGCAGGTGTGCGTGCTGATCACCGATCGCAGCGCGTCGGCCGAACTGCCGGTCGAGCGCCGCTATCCGGTGTGGTCGGGGCAGGTGAGCAGTCTGAGCGGCTACCTTGGTGCCTTCGAGGTCGCGTGGCAGCAGACCAATCCGATCGACCTCGACGTGTGCACCCGTTGCAACGCGTGTGTGCACGCATGCCCGGAAGGCGCGATCGACTTCACCTACCAGATCGATCTCGACAAGTGCCGCGGGCATCGGCAATGCGTCAAGGCATGCGGGTCGATCGGCGCGATCGACTTCGACCGAGCCGATCACACGCGCAGTGAGCGATTCGATCTGGTGCTCGACCTGAGTGCGCAACCGCTCATGCGAATGCCGCAGAAACCGCAAGGTTATGCGGCGCCGGGGCGCGATCCGCTCGAGCAGGCACTGGCCGCGCAGACGCTCGCCAAGCTGGTGGGCGAGTTCGAGAAGCCGAAGTTCTTCGACTACAACGAGCGCATCTGCGCGCATGGTCGCTCGGGCAAGCGCGGCTGCACTCAATGCATCGACACCTGTTCAACCGGCGCGATTCGTTCCGACGGCGACAAGGTGAGCGTCGAGCCGCATCTGTGCATGGGCTGCGGCGGCTGCGCGACGGTGTGTCCGACGGGCGCGATGACCTACGCGTACCCGCGCGTCGCCGAGCTGGGCACACGCCTCAAACGCGTGTTGGGCGTGTATCGCAAGGCGGGCGGCCGCGATGCGGCGATCCTGTTTCACAACGGCAGCTCGAGCCGCGAGCTGCTGCAGCGTGTGGCGCGACGCGGTGCCGGATTGCCCGCGCGCATGATCCCGCTCGAAGTGCACCACCCGGCATCGATCGGCGTCGATATCGTGCTCGGTGCGATCGCCCAAGGCGCAAGTCAGGTGATCGTGCTGGCGAGCGAAGCCGAGGCCGCCGAGTACGGTGCGGCGCAGCGCGCACAGTTCAGCCACGTGCAGACGATCCTCGCTGCGCTCGGCTACGGCGGCACGCACTGCGAAGTCGTTGAGGCACAGGATGTGACTGCGCTGGCCGAGTCGCTCTGGCGCATTCAGCCGGCGGGTACCGTGGCAGAACCGGCGAGCTTCAATCTGTCGAACGAGAAGCGCACCACCCTCGAGTTCGCAATCGAGCACCTCGCCAGGTACGCCCCTTCGCCGCAAACGTCCATCGCGCTGGCCGCCGGCGCGCCGTACGGGGCGATCACGGTCAATCGCGACACCTGCACACTGTGCAAGGCCTGTATCGGCGTCTGTCCGGCGGCGGCGCTGAACGACGCGCAGGACGCGCCACGCCTGCGGTTCATCGAGCGCAACTGCGTGCAATGCGGCCTGTGCGAGCGCACCTGTCCGGAGAAGGCCATCGCGCTGGTGCCGCGTCTGTCGCTCACTCGTGAGGCACGCGAAGCGGTGACGCTGCACGAGGCCGAGCCGTTCAACTGCGTGCGCTGCGCCAATCCGTTCGGAACGAAGCAGATGATCGACAACATGATGGGCCGATTGACCGCGCATTCGATGTTCGCCGGCGGCGCGGCGCTGCGCCGTCTGCAGATGTGCGCCGATTGCCGCGTGGTCGACATGATGGAGGCGAAGGACGAGGCCTCCATCCTCAATACCAGGCGTTGAGCGCGGGCCATGGCCGACACGAACGCGAGGACCATCCCGTTGCAGATCCAGGCCAGCTTGCTGCCCGAAGACCAGGCGCGCGCCGATCTGTACGCATTGCTGGCGCGGCTGTTGTACGCCGGGCCCGATGCGCGCTTGCTGCAGCTGATTCGCGCTACGCCGGAACTCGTCGGTTCGGGCGCGGGTGCGCAGGCGGTGCAGTCGAGCGCGATCCGAGGCGAGGTGCGCGGGGATGTGCACGGCGCGGCCACCAATGCCACGCTCGCCGTGGCATGGGCCGAACTGCTCGATCAGGCGCGACGCGCCGAGCCGCAAGCCGAGACGCAGACGTTCGATGAAGTGTTCGTCGGCACCGGCAAGGCGAAGATCACGCCCTATCTGACGCACTACCTGGTCGCGCAGGGACGCGAGCGTGTGCTGGTGTCGTTGCGCGACGAGCTGGCCGCGCTTGGTCTGGCGCGCAAGGGCGGCGCCCTCGAGCCGGAGGATCACATCGCCGGTCTGTGCGAGGTGATGCGGCATCTGGTGATGCAAGGCTCGGGCGAGGCGTCGTTGCGGGCGCAGCGCGCGTTCTTCGATCGCTTCGTGCGCCAGGGCTTCGATGGGCTGTGCGACGCCATCGCCAAGGAGCCCGCGCTGAGCACGTTCTATCGCGCGGTGGGCACGCTCGCCCGCACGTTTCTGCGCATCGAAGCAGGTGGTTTCGATCTGCTCGACTGACGGGCGGTCGGCTGGCGGCGATCGCTGTTCGAGGTTGTGATCGCAGCGGCGCGGTCGGTGGGGGCCGTTCGCGACATAATCCGCCCCGCGCTTCGCACAACAACAACCCATGAACGAAGACGAGCCCAAATCCGCGAGTGCCGCGCAGCCGGCGCAGTCGCACCGGCAGCCACAGCCGCAGTCACCAGCGCGCGTCGCGATGATCGTCGTGCATGGCGTGGCCAATCAGGAAGAGTTCGCCACGCCGCGCGAAATCATCGAGCAGCTTCAGCACAACAGCGCGAGCCTCGATTCGCCGGTGAAGTACTCGGCCTTCATCGAGCAGCCGGTGACGGTGCCGGTGGTGTGGCCGGGCGATGCCAGCGAATCGCCGCGCTCGTGCTGGGAGAACGCCAAGCTCGCGCTCGCCAAGTTTCCGCTCGACTGGACGCGACGCTACACCCCGGATGCGACCGATCCGGAAGACGCTCTGGTAATGGATGGTCAGCTGCGCTATCTGCGCGCCAGCGAACTCGATCCGGCCTACCGCACCACGGTCGCAAGCGGTGAACGCACCGAAGCGGGCCGTACCACCCGGGTCGACGTGTACGAGATGTATTGGGCGGATCTGTCGCGGTTGGGCAGCGGCATCGGCCGGTTCTTGCGCGAGTTCTATCAGCTGCTGTTTCATCTTCCGTGGCTGGGCTGGGGCACGGTCGATGCGCTGTCGCGGCAGTTCGACGGTCGCGGGACGCGCTCGCGTTGGCGTGCGCTCGACGTGGCCTATCGCGTCTTCGGCTACCTGCTTTCGGTGCACGTGCCGCTGATCAACGTGTTCCTGCTGTGTCTGGTGTTGATGGCTGCGGTGTTCACGCTCCCTGAACACTGGCGCACGCTGATCGCAGTGGTGGGGGCCGGCGTCGGCGCGTTCGCCGCGTGTTCGCTCGGACTGTTCCGCGCCGGCTTCGCACTGACCTGGATCGACTGGATCGCGGCGGCGTGCGTCGCGCTGTTCTGCGGCGCGCTGGTTCATCTGCTGAGCGTCGATCGCGCCATCCCGCAAGCCGACGACCTCGTGCTCGTCGCCGAATGCGCAGGGCTGCTCGCGCTGGGCACGGCGTGGCTGGTGCGCATGTACGGGGCGGCGCAGCCGTGCGCGGTGCCGGCAGGCTGGATGTACTTCCTGATCCTGGCGGCGGCCTTGGTTTGCGGGGCGACGATCTACGCGGCCTCGCCCGTGGTCGCGCTCGACGGCATCGTGTTCGGCGCGATCGTGTTCTTCCTGCTGCTGGGGCTGGCTTCAGCGGTGCTGTTCGCGCTGGCGTTGGCGATCGCGTCGCTGTCGTCGCTGCAATGGGCCCGTCACGGCCGTGGCGAGGGCCGTGATCAGCACGACGTGCGCCGTGGCCTGTGGACCGGGCTGATCGCCGCGGCGATCCCTTTGGCGATCTTCACCTTCATCACCGCCAGCCTGTGGGTGGGCCTGACCAGCCAGGTCACGCAGCGCATGCCCGAGACGATCCGCGCGCTCGACGTGCCGGGGGCGTTCGTGACCTCGTCGCAGGTGATGACCGATCTGGTCCGGTTTGCCGCCGCACCGATCTCCAATGCATTCACCATCCTGATCGTGCTGGCGGCGGTGGCATCGCTGTGGTTTTTCGCGCCGAGCGCGCTGTCCGACGTGACGCCGCCACGCGACGAACGTGATCCGGGCGCGGTGGCGCGCTATGGCAATCGGCTCGACCAGACGTTTCGCTCGCTGCGCCTGGCGGGGCTGCTGACCATCGTGGCGACGATGCTGATCCTGCCGGTCGCGTTCTTCCATACCAGTCTGGGCGTGGGCTGGGCGGTGCTTGACACGGTCTGGGAGGCCGGCCGGCTCGATGGTGCGGTGGCGCGCTCAGCGGTCGAATCGATCGTGCTGGCAGCCGGCGCGCTGGGCGATCCAAGTCAAGCCTGCACAGTCCTGAGCTGGCATACGCTGCTGCCGTGCCTCAACTCGCACTCACTGGTGATCTGGACCGGGGGCGTGCTCGTGGTGCTGTTAGGCGTCATGATCGCGTTCAAGCAGGTCGCCGAGCAGGTGCTGCGCGGGCTGTCCACGGTGCTCGACATCGCGCTCGACGTGGACAACTACATCCGTAAGTATCCGAAGACCCGCACTTTGCGCGCTCAGCTCATCACGCGGTTCGTCTCGTTGCTGCGCCACGTGAGTGCTCGCGGCCGTGAGCGCCCCTACGACGCCATCGTCGTCGTCGCCCACAGTCAAGGCACGGTGATCGCGGTGGAAACGCTGCGGCTGCTCGAGCGCATCAAGGCTGGCATCGAGGGCAAGGGCCGGGTGAATCCGATCTTTCCGGTGCACCCGCTGGCGGGCGTGCGCGTCCCGCCGATTCTGCTGGCGACCTTCGGCAGCCCGCTGCGTCAGCTCTACCTGCAGCGCTTCCCATCGCTCTACCGATTCGTCGACGCGCCCGTTGGTGGCGCCGCGTGGGCCCAGGGGGAGCCGCCGGCGCCGGCGCGTGGCCCCGATCCGGGCGCGCTGCTCAACGTCCACCTCTGGGTGAACGGCTTTCGCAGCGCCGACTACGTCGGGCGCAACCTTTGGCAGCTGGACGGCGCGCCGATGTCGTGGACTCCGGGGCAGACTTTGCGCACTGCGGAATCCGGGCGCGTCTGGACCGATGTGTGCGTGGGTGCCGGCGCGCACAACCGCTACTTCCACAAGAGCGCGCGCACGGTGGCGCAGCTGATCGACGCGCTGGTGAGCCGGGTTCGCTAACCCGCGCCTCGGGTCGGACAACACCCCTCCTGGGTTCCATTGAACCCGCTCCTTGACAACCCGCTCCTGTACAGGGCGATACGGCGTTTCTTGACGATTGAAATCAACGCGTTATTGATTGTCGCCGTCGCACCGCTTCGGTAACATCAGAGTGGGATGGAGGACGGCCTGTGTCCGCTGTTGCAGAGCCCCCGACCACAGAGCTTCCTACCACCGAGTCCGCTACCAGAATGCGAACACGTGGCCACCGCCGGCCAGAGGAGACACACATGATCGACAACCGCTCGAAGATGTCGCGCCGGATGTTTCTGGTTGCGGCCGGTGCTGGTGGCGTAGCCAGCGCCGCAGCCATTGCATACAAGGCCGCCCCGGGCGAGGCGCCGCAGCAGGATTCAACCAACAAGCGGCGCAAGCGCTATCAGGTCACGGCGCACATCCAGAACTACTACCGCACCACGCAGGTCTAGGCCGGCGCTCCCGAGGAGAACGAATCATGCTGCTCACGCGCAAATCCGCAGGGGATCACGCAACGGCACCGCAACCGGTCAATCGCCTGGCGCGCAATCTCGCCGGCATGCTGGCCAAGACCATGGACCGGCGCGATTTCCTGAGGCGCTCGGGCGTCACGGTCGGCGCCGGAGCATTCGCCAGCCAGTTGCCGTTCAACATGATCGGCGAGGCGCAGGCCCGCACGCCTGACGAGGCGGCCGGCAAGATCGAAATCAAACGCACGGTCTGCACGCACTGCTCGGTCGGCTGCGCTGTCGATGCCGTAGTGCAGAACGGCGTGTGGGTGCGGCAGGAACCGGTGTTCGATTCACCGCTCAATCTGGGCGCGCATTGCGCCAAGGGCGCCTCGGTGCGCGAGCACGGCATGATGGATCACTCGCATCGGCTCAAGACGCCGATGAAGCTGGTCAACGGCAAGTACCAGCGCGTCAGCTGGGATCAGGCCATGAGCGAGATCGCCGAGCGCATGCAGGCGATCCGCAAGGAATCGGGGCCCGACGCCGCGTACTTCGTGGGCTCGTCGAAGCACTCCAACGAGCAAGCCGTCCTGCTGCGCAAGTTCGTCTCGCTGTGGGGCACCAACAACTGCGACCACCAGGCGCGCATCTGCCATTCCACCACGGTGGCGGGCGTCGCGAACACCTGGGGCTACGGCGCGATGACCAACTCGTACAACGACATGCAGAACACCAAGTGCATGTTGTACATCGGGTCGAACGCCGCCGAAGCGCATCCGGTGTCGATGCTGCATGCGCTGCATGCGAAGGAAACCGGCGCCAAGATGATCGTGGTCGATCCGCGCTTCACTCGCACTGCCGCCAAGGCCGACGAGTTCGTGCGCATCCGCTCCGGCACCGATATCCCGTTCCTGTTCGGGCTGCTGCACCACATCTTCAAGAACGGCTGGGAAGACAAGAAATACATCAACGATCGCGTCTTCGGCATGGAGCAGGTGCGCGAAGACGTGATGAAGAAGTGGACGCCCGCCGCGGTCGAAGAGGCCTGCGGCGTGCCCGAAGCGCAGATGGCGAAGGTTGCCGAGATGTTCGCCAAGAACCGGCCCTCGACCATCGTGTGGTGCATGGGGCAGACGCAGCACACCATCGGCAATGCCATGGTTCGTGCGTCGTGCATCCTGCAGCTTGCGCTGGGGAACATCGGTGTGGCCGGCGGCGGCGCCAACATCTTCCGCGGTCACGACAACGTGCAGGGCGCCACCGACGTCGGCCCCAACCCTGATTCGCTGCCCG
>CADEDU010000059.1:36019-48984 GCA_902826155.1 uncultured beta proteobacterium | reverse complement strand
GCACGTCGACACGTTCGTGATCGTGAGCGGCGACTCCGATTTCTCGCCGCTGGTGTCCAAGCTGCGTGAGAACGACAAGATCGTGATCGGCGTGGGGGTGAAGAAGTCCACCTCCGATCTGCTGATGGCCAATTGCGACGAGTTCATCTACTACGACGATCTGGTGCGCGAGGAGGCCAAGGCCAAGGCACGACCGGTGGCCAAGCGCAGCAGCCGTCCCAAGGGCGCCGAGGCGAAGGAAGCCAAGCCCAATGCCGAGGAAGATCGCACCGAGCAGCGGCGCGACGAGGCCATCGGCCTGGTGCTCGAGACGATCGAGGCACTGCAGCGCGAACGCGGCGACGATGAAAAGCTGTGGGGCTCGATGATCAAGCAGGCGCTCAAGCGGCGCAAACCAGGTTTCAACGAGGGCTACTTCGGCTTCAAGTCGTTCAACCGCCTGCTCGAAGAAGCTCGCGATCGCAAGCTGCTCACGCTCGCACCGGATGAAAAGTCGGGCGGTTACGTGGTACTGCCCACGTCGAGCGAAGGTTGAGGCGCCGCATTGAATCGCACGGCTTGATCCGCGTCCTCAAGACACATTACGAATGAGCTCCGCGCGGATCTATCGCATCGGTTTCGACGTGCCGTTCGAACCGTTCGGCCTGCTCGACAACGGGCGCCCGACCGGCATGCTGGTCGAACTGGTGCGGACGCTGCTCGATCGCGCGGGTCTCCAGCACGAGTTCGTGACGATGCCGCTGGCCGAGACCGAGCAGGCACTGTTCAGTGGTCGCGTCGATGCGCTCGCGTTCAAGGGCATCACGCCGCCGCGGCTGGCGACAATGTCGTTCTCCGCGCCTCTCATCGTGTCGGGCGGCGCGACGTTCACCCGGCATGATCTCGCGCCATCGACCGATCTGGCCGTGTTCGCCGGCAAGACGCTGGTCACGCCCAGGAAGGGGCCGCTCTGGTCGCAGATCGAGAAAAACCATCCGGCCGTGCGACTGATCGACGGTGACGGCTACGAACAATCGTTCGCGATGCTCGCTGACGGCCGCGCCGACGTGGCCGCACTCAACCTGCACGCGGGCATCGCGATCGCCAAGCGATTGTTCCCCGGCAAGTTCCGGTTTCCTGAAGCGCCCTACACCGAACTGCCGATCGGTTTTGCCATCGCGAAAAATGGACCGGCCGAATTGATCGATGCGGCGAACGATCAGCTTGTCATCGCACGCAGCGATGGCACCTGGCAGCGCATTCACGATCGCTGGCTCAGCTAGCCCACCCGCCCTGCAACGCAAGGATGCTGCAGGGTTCGCCGCGATCCGCCGTCGCGATGCCAGCCTCACGGAGTGTCTTTCCCTTCGCACGTGCGGGTTGATCGCACGGTTAGGCGGCGCGCATACTGCGACAGCGGTCTGTGCACCGCATCACCCACAACAAAGGAGGCGTCGATGAGATCGTCGCTGCTGCTCGCTGCAAGCGCCATGCTGTTGTCAGCTTCACTGGCCGTCATGGCCCAGAACGCACCCCAGGCCGATGCCGATTCGCACACCAAGGAATCCATCGGCGGCACCGGCGACGGTCAATCGGTGTCGATGCGCGGCAGGCCGCTGCCATTGACCGGCAAGGCCATCAAGTTGGGCGAACCGCTGCCGGCCGCGCTGGTCACCGGCGGCAATATGGCCGGCGTGGACATCACTGCCACCAAGGGCAAGGTGCGCATCCTCAATATCGTGCCGTCGCTGGACACCAAAACCTGCGAAGCGCAAACGCACGAACTGTCGGAGACCAATGACGGGCTCGACCGGCAGGTGGAGCTGGTGACCATCAGCATGGATCTGCCGTTCGCGCAGCGCCGCTTCGCCGAGACCGCGAAGATCAAGAACGTGACGTTCTTTTCCGACTACCGCGGCGCGTCGTTCGGCTTGAGCTCGGGCCTCCTGGTCAAACCGTCGCACCTGCTGGCGCGCTCGCTCATCGTGCTCGACAAGGACAACGTCGTGCGCCACATTCAGGTCGTGCCCGATCAGTCGAAGCTGCCCGACATGGGTGAAGCATTCAAGGTCGCGCGCACGTTGCTGTAGCGGTACCCTATTTCGGCCCCTTGCCGAGAAAATCATCCGGATCGAAGTCGGCGATATCGATCTTGCCGTAGTCCTTCGGCGGCACGAACACCTCGAGCTTGCGCGCGTCGGGGTCGCCCACGTGGAAACTCGCCTGCTCGGCCCGCACCAGCTGCCAGGTGTTGTCGCGGCGCGAGTAGTTGAACTGCGCGCGGCGCTCCCAGCGCCAGCCGCTCCCGCCGAAGTGATCGATGATGAAGCTTTGCGGCTTCACCGTGATGCCCATGAACGGGTCGCCGAACAAACCACCGCAGCTCGCGCACATGACGGCCTTGTCGTTGCGCTTGGCGAGCGCCAGCCGGCCGTCTGACTGGCGAATCAGCAGCAGCAGCGGTCGATGGCGGATCGGATCGACCTCATCGCCTTTCAGCGGTCGTTCGAGCACCAGCACGTAGTCGGCGCGACCGTCACCGTTGAGATCGGCCGATTCGAGCGCGATCGCGCTGGTGCCTGCTTGGACGAACGGACGCACTTCCGCGGGAATCTTCGCGGGCTCGAGCGCGGCACCCTGCGCCATTGCGACATGGCGAGCCAGCAGCGCGAACGCGCCGACGAGCAACGCCGCGGCACGCACCGGCGAGGGCATCATCTTTCGCTACGCGCGCGGCGCGGGCTGCTGACCGCGCACGAGCCTGCCCGGCAGCGCACCGCTCGCCTGTCCGGCGCGATACACGACGGCGCCGCTCACGATGGTGGCGTCGTAGCCCTCGGCCGATTGCACCAGTCGCGCCGCACCACCCGGCAGATCGCGTGTAATCGTCGGCGCGCGCAGGTGAAGGCGGTCGATGTCGATGACGTTGAGATCGGCCTTGAAGCCCGGCGCGATCATGCCGCGGTCGGCCAGTCCGATAGTGCGTGCGGTGTCGCTCGTCATCCAGCGCACGGCGGTCGCGAGCGATGGCCGCGAACCACGTCGATCGCGGGTCCAATGCGTGAGCATGAAGCTGGGCATGCTGCCGTCGCAGATCGTGGCGCAATGCGCGCCGCCGTCGCCCAGGCCGAACACCGAGCCCGCGTGCTGCAGCATCGCGAAACACGAATCGAGTGAACCGTGCTCGTAGTTCGTGAACACCAGGTTGAGCATGGTGCGGCCATCGCGCTCCAACATCAGATCGTAGGCGAGCGCCTCAGGCGTGGTGCCGATGCGCACGGCACGGGCGTCGACGAACGCTTCGCGCGAGGGCTCGTACTGCGGCGGATCGCCCAGCACGTACATCTGGTGAAACTTGCGCACCAGCCGGCCCAGCACGTTGGTCGGATCCGGATCGGTGGCCTCGGCGAGGATCGCGGCGCGTATCTGCGGCTGGCGCAGCGCCGCGATCTTCTCGGCGAAGGGCAGCGTGGCAAGACCCTTGTAGGTGGGCGTGGTGTAGAACGGATTCAGCGTGAGTTCGTGACCCAGCAGGATGCTCACCGGACGTGCGGTGACCTGCGCCTTGATCGGCACGCCGGCGCGGGTCGCACCCGCACACCAGTCGAGCACTTCGCGCCAGCGCGGCGACACCGGCCCCATCGCCTGCCCTTCGAGCAAGGTGAAGGTAAGCGAGGTGCCCGCGTACGCAGCCAGATCGCGCATTTGCGCGAACGCCGCTTCGGTGTCTTCGAGATCCTGGATCATCTGCAGCACGCCGCGTCCGGACTGGCGGATCGCATCGCCCAGCGCGAGCAGTTCGTCGTTGGCCGCCTGAAACGTCGGCGCCGCCTTGCCGTCGCTCGAACGATGGAACAGCGTGCGCGAGGTCGATACACCGATCGCGCCGGCGTGCAGCGCCTCGGACGCGAGTTGCGTCATTAGCGCGCGGTCGGCGGGCGTGGCGGGCTCGCGGTCGGCGCCGCGCCGCCCCATCGCGAACACGCGCAATGCCGCGTGCGGCACGTACCCGCACACGTCCATGTCGTACTGGCGCGCGGCGATGAAATCGAGATACTCGGGAAACGACTGCCACGTCCACGGCACGCCCTCGGCGAGCACCGGATACGGAATGTCCTCCACGCCCTCCATCAGCCGGATCAGCAGCTCACGCTCGTCGGGCTTGCACGGGGCGAAGCCCACGCCGCAATTGCCCATCGCGATCGTCGTCACGCCGTGCGACGCGGACGGCACGAGCCGGTGCTCCCAGGTGACATGGCCGTCGTAGTGCGTGTGGATGTCGACGAAGCCGGGTGTGACGATGCGACCCTTGGCGTCGATCTCCTCGGTGCCGCGCGCTTCGATGCGCCCAACGGCGGCGATCGTGGTGCCAGTGACGGCCACATCGGCTTCGCGCGGTGGTGCGCCGCTGCCGTCGACCACCAGCCCGTTGCGCACGATCAGATCGTAGCTCGCCTTCATCGCATGCTCCTCTTTGCACGCACGCGCGCACTGCGTCGCGTCGGGCGCTTTGTTGGTGGCCGATGGTGCGCGCTCAGTAGCGCTGCGCCGGCAGATCGAGAAACGGAAACGCGTGCCGCACCGGATGTTCCATGCGCACCAGCGGCGCCGGATGCAGATGCGACGGCGTGAGCTGATCGAGCCTGTTCACGCCGAGCAATCCCATGTTGAGCGCGATCTCGTCTTCGAGAATCTCCAGCACGCGGTGCACGCCTGCTTCACCTGCCGCCGCGAGTCCGAAGCCATAGAGCCGACCGATGCCGACCGCGTTCGCGCCGAGCGCGAGCGCCTTGAGCACGTCGCCGCCGCGCATGAAACCGCCATCGACGACAACTTCGGCTTTGCCCGCGACAACCTTCACGACTTCGGGCAGAACGTCGATCGAACCGCGGCCATGATCCATCTGCCGGCCGCCGTGGTTCGACACGTATACGACTTCCACGCCCCTCTCGACCGCGAGTTGCGCGTCTTCAGCGGTGGCGATGCCCTTCAAGATGAGCGGCATCTTGTAGCGCGCCTTGAACCACTCCACCAGTTCCCAGCTCATCGACGCCTGGAACTCGAAACCGCTCGCGGTGCGCCGCGCGGCCGGAATGTAGCGCTTGATGATGTCGCGCTCGCGCCGGCTGTAGATCGCGGTGTCGACGGTGAAGCAGAATCCCGTGTAACCGTGATCGATCGCGCGGCGGATATGGTCTTCCACCCATGCACGGTCGCCGCGCACGTAGAGCTGGTAGACCTTCGGGTGCTTGGTGCCCTGGCCGACCTCCTCCAGCCCCGGCTGCGCCACCGAGGAGAGGATGCTCACGATGCCGAAGCGCTCGGCCGCCTTGGCCGTCGCCAGCGCGCCACCGGGCCCGAGCACGTGCAGCGAACCGAGCGGTGCGATGAACACCGGAATGCGCATCGGCTTGCCCAGGAAGCTCGAGGTGCAATCGATCTTGCTCACGTCGCGCAGCACGCGCGGACGAAACGCGATCGCATCGAGCGCGTGGCGATTGCGCAGGAACGTCGTCTCGGTTTCAGCGGCGCCGGCCAGGTAGTCCCACGGTTCGTCGGACAGGTTGTTGCGCGCCGCCTTGACGATCTCGTGCAGGGTGAGGAATTCGCTCATGCTCAATGGTGCCCGACAGTGTCCACGTGACGATTACAGAAACCGATAGCGCCAGGTGTCACCGGCGCGCTCGACGTACCCGGCCGTCGAGCCGGGAAAGTGCGTCGGCACGAACACCGTGCCCGCCCCGCCGTACTCGGTGAAGATGCGTCGCCGCGTCACCGACGAGGCCGGCCCGTCGGTGCAGAAACACGTACTGAATTCCGGCGCGATCACCTGCGCGCAGTGATGCATCATGTCACCGGTGAACAGCGCGCGCTCGTTGTTCGATTGCACCTGCACGCAGACGTGTCCCGGCGAATGGCCGGGAGATGGCACCAGCCGCAGGTGATCGTCGAGCACGTAGGCGTCATCGACCAACAGCGCCTGACCGGCCGCCACGATCGGCGCCACGCAATCCTCGAAGACGATCTGGAAACTCTCGCCCGGCTCGGTCTTCCAGTGCTCGAACTCGCGCCGGCTGAACACGTACTTCGCATTGGGGAACGTGGGCACCAGCCGCCCGTCCTGCAGCCGCGTATTCCAGCCGACGTGATCGACATGCAGGTGGGTGCAGAACACGAAATCGATGTCTTCGAACTTCAGTCCGTGCTGGGCGAAACCGTCGAGCCACGGCTGCTTGCTGTAGAGCAGCGCGGGTGCGCGGCGCTGATGCTCGCCCACGCAGGTGTCGATCAGCACTGTCGCGCGCGGCGTGCGCACCACGAACGTCTGGTAGGTGATGACCAGCAGATCCTTCGCGCGCTCGTAGGTGAAATCGGGCACCTGCGCCATGACCTGCGCCAGCTCCGCGGCACTCGCGTGCGGAAACATGATGTTCGGCGCACGCCACGGCCCGTCGCGCTCGATGATGCTGGAGATGCGTACGTCGCCGATCGATAGCGGTTTCATGGCCTTCCTTTGGTGGCGCCATGCATCCCCTTGTGCGGGATGCTTGCGGCGTGTCTTCCCGGTCGAGCTTCTGACGGTCGAGCGTCTCTCGGTCGAGCGTTTATTTTGTCGCGCGAATGAACTCGACCATCGCATTCCCCAGCGCGTCATCGGCGGTGTTGAAGTGCGCAATGATCGAGGTGTGGTTATGACCACTCATCCACATGAACGGCGGCGCGCGCCGTTTGGCCGCCGCCAGCCGCGCGATCAGCTCGGTGCAATAGACGTCGATCAACGGATTCTCGTACTGCGCCATCCCCACGAACGTCGGCACGCTCGAGGCCGACACGTGCGTGACCGGCGAGCCCTCGTCCATCAGCTTCGTATCGGTGCCGAAGTACGCCTCGACCTTCTTCGCATTGGGATTCTCGGCGATGTTGTCGCAGCGCACGCGACCGCTCAGCACGATAAGGCCCGCCAGTCCGTGACCGCTCGCCGGCCACAAGCGCTTGTCGTAGGCGTACAGCCCGGCGTGTGCGGCGCCGGCCGAGTGACCGAAGATGAAGATCCGGTTCGGATCACCGCCGAAGCGCGCAGCGTTCTCGCGCGCCCACGCCACCGCCTGCCCGATGTCCTGCGCGCCGCCTGGGTACTTGGTCTCCGGCGCCAGGCGAAATTCGACATTCATGCCGAGCATGCCGTGCCGCGCGAAGAAGTACAGCACGTTGCTGTAGACCTCGCTGGTGCGGTCCTTCTCGCCGTCGACGAACGCACCGCCGTGGATGAACATGACCACGGGCGCATTGTTCAAGCCGCGCGCCTGGTACACGTCGAGCACCTGTCGCTCGTGCTTGCCGTACGGGATGTCGCGCGTGGCGGTGACCCCCTCCTTCGGTGCGGTGGCGAGCACCGGCGAGAACGCTTCGATCATCATCTTCACGTGCTTGCCGATATCGCTGCCCCACTTCGGCCCGACTTCGGCCATCAGGGCACGCACGGATGCGGGAATCTGCGGGGGTTGCGACATGATCGGACCTGTTCGCGAAGGAAATGGTCGTCGATTCTAGCTACACTCGCTCCATGAATGTCGATCTGCTGATTCGCGGCGGCACCGTGTACGACGGCACCGGCCGCGCGGGCGAACGCGCCGACCTTGCCGTGAACGCCGGGCGCATCGTCGGCATCGCACCGCACCTGAACGCGAGTGCGTCGCGCACCATCGACGCAACCGATCTCGCGGTCGCACCGGGCTTCATCGACATCAAGACCCATTCGGATTTCACGCTGCCGATCAATCCGAAGGCGGAAAGCAAGCTGCGACAGGGCGTCACCACCGAGATCATCGGCCACTGCGGCTTCTCGGTGGCGCCGTGTCTGCCAGGCAAGGTGAGTCTGCTCAAGGACTATCTGAGTCCGAGCGCACCGTGGCTGCCGTTTCGCGAGCTGACGTTTCCGCAGTATCTCGACACCTTTCCGGCCACCTCGGTGAATGCCGGCATGCTGGTCGGGCACAACACGCTGCGCCTGATGGTGATGGGCATGGACCAGCGCGCGCCTACCAGCGCCGAGCTCGCGCAGATGATCGCGCTGCTCGAAGATGGCTTGCACGCCGGCGCGCTCGGCATGTCGAGCGGCTTGTTCACGCCGCCTGGCGCGTACACCGAACGTGATGAACTGATCGCCTTGGGCCGGGTGCTCGCGCGCCACAACGCGGCGTACTTCACTCATCTGCGCGACGAGTCCGACCACGTCATCGAGGCACTCGAAGAAGCGATCGATTTCGCCGAGACCTGCGGCGTGCACACGCAGGTGGTGCACTTCAAATGCTCCGGCGTGAACAACTGGGGCAAGGTCACCCACGCGCTCAATCTGATCGAGGCGGCGCGTGTGCGCGGTGTCGAGATCGACTGCGATGCCTATCCGTACACCGCGGGCAGCAATCCGCTCAAGAACATCCTGCCGCAGTGGGTGCAGGAAGGCGGGGTGGAGTCGATGATCGAACGACTGCGCGAGCCTGCGACGCGCAATCGCATCCGCACGGCCATCGCCGCGAACGGCCTCAACAACTGGGGTCGCATTCCGTCGTGGGAAGCGGTGCGCATCTCGATCACGCCGCACCTGCCCGAGCGCGCCGGCAAGACGATCGCGCAGCTGGCCGCAGAGCGGGGCATCGATCCGGTCGATGCGCTGTGCGATCACCTGATCGACGACAAAGGCGCCACGCGCGTGCTGGTCACCTCGATCGCCGAGGACGACGTGCGCGAACTCGTCGCCTCACCGCTCGCGCTGGTCGGCTCCGACGGCAATTGCGTCGCCACCTACGGCACGGTGAGCCAGGGCATGCCGCATCCGCGGTTCTACGGCACCTTCCCGCGCGTGCTGAGCCGCTACGTGCGCGACGAGGGTTTGATGCCGCTCGAACTGGCGATCCACAAGATGACTGGCGCCACCGCCGCCGCACTCAAGCTGAGCGACCGCGGTGTGCTGCGCGAGGGCGATTGCGCCGACATCACGATCTTCGACCCGGCCGATTTTCGCGATCTGGCCACCTACGAGAAGCCGCACCAGTACCCGAGCGGGGCGCGTACCACGGTGATCGTCAACGGCGCGGTGGTCGTCGATGCCGCCACGCATACCGGCGCGACGCCAGGCAGGGTTCTACGACGTACGGCCGATGGAACAGTTGGTTAGGCATGGGCGCTCCGATAGCTCTCGCTCCGTGCCTACGCACCAAGAACTGCCCGCGACGATGACCCTGCTCACCGACGCGGTGCGTGCCTACATCGGCGTGTCCTCCGAAATCGAAATCGCCTGCGACGCCGTCGAGCGTGGCGCGGTGCGCCGCTACGCCCAGGCGATCATGGACAACGATCCGGTGTTCATGGATGACGCAGCCGCCGCGCACTTCGGCGGGGCGGTGGCCCCGCTGCTGTTTCCGACGCACATGTTCCGCCGTGCGTTCGGCTTGCCCGATCCGTTGCAGGCGCGCGCGCGCGATCCGGATTTCGATGGGGTGGCCGACGGCATCGGCGCGACCGCGGCGCAAGGGCTGCCCGAGATCGAACCGCTGCGCGGCCTGCGACTGATGAACGGCGGCTCGGCGTTCGAGTTCTATCGACACGCCCAGCATGGCGAGCGGGTCACGGTGCGCTCGCGCTACGCCGACATCGTCGAGCGCGAGACAAGCCAGGGGCCGATGGTGCTGGTCACCGTGGAATCCGAGTTCCGCACCAGCGCGGGGGCGTTGCTGCTCAAAGTGCGCACGTCGCTGATCAGGCGTTGACGGCAGGCGCGACCCTCATGAAACAGGTGCACTTCGAGGAAGTCGCAGTTGGCGCAATCATTCCGTCACTGGTGAAAGGTCCGATCACCACCGCGCACGCGTTTCGCTGGTCGGCGGCGATGGAGAACTGGCACAAGATCCACTACGACCGGCCGTTCACCGTCGAACATGAAAAGCTGCCGGGCCTACTCGTTGCCGGCTCACTCAAACAACAGTTCGTCGT
Source organism: uncultured beta proteobacterium (assembly GCA_902826155.1). The sequence goes on along the minus strand of CADEDU010000059.1, from coordinate 39,015 downwards.
GCAACTTCTCAAGGACTGGGTCGCCCCGCACGGCTGGGTGTGGAAAGTGCAGTTCCAGTTCCGGGCGATGAGTCTGGTGGGCGAAACGCTCAGCGCCTGGGCGCGCGTCACCGCGAAGCGCGCGACGTCGCGCTATGGTCTGGTCGACCTCACGATCGGCATCACCAACGAAGACGGTGTCGAGTCGACGCCGGGCACTGCCATCGTCGCGCTGCCGTTCAGTGGCGGGGCACCGGTGCCCTATCCGTTCGAGCCACCCGCGGACACCTGATTGATCACAACACAGTTTCTTGATGACGACACAGTTTCTCTTCGCCGGCGGACACAAACTCGAGTACCAATGGATCGCACCGCAGAGTCGGATCGCACCGCAGAGTCGGATCGCACCGCAGAGTCGGATCGCACCGCAGAGTCCGACAGCGGCACCCCGGTTGCCGACAATCGTGTTTCTGCATCAAGGACTGGGCGCGGTTGCGATGTGGCGCGACTTCCCGGCGCGACTGGCCGCGCGAACAGGCTGCGGCGCGCTGATCTACTCGCGCTATGGCCATGGCCAGTCCGATGTGCTGGCCGAGCCGCGCCCGCTCGATTTCATGGCGCACGAAGGCGCGGTGGTGCTGCCGGAGATCCTGCGCACCCTCGCGCTCGATGACGTCGTGCTGGTCGGTCACAGCGATGGCGGAACCGCAGCGTTGCACTACGCCGCGCGCGGATTGCCGCTACGCGCCCTCGTGGTCGTCGCGCCGCATGTGCGCACTGAAGCGGCAACGCGCGATGCGACGGCCGAGCAGCAGCACAGCTGGCCCGGCAGCGTGCTGCGCGAGCGGCTGGGCCGCTACCACCGCGACGTGGATGCGACCTTCAACGGCTGGGCCGAGGTCTGGGCACGACTGCACGCGAGCGGCTGGACCATCGAAGGCGAGCTCGCGCGCATCGGCTGTCCGGTGCTCGCGGTGCAGGGCCACCAGGACACGCACGGCACGATGATGCAGATCGAGCGCATTGCGGAGCTCGCGCGCGGCGCGGTCCGGCTCGAGAAGCTCGATCAATGCGGGCACGATCCGTTTCGCGATCAACCCGATCGGATGCTGGCTTTGGTGGCGGAATTCGTGTCGCGGTCCGCCCCATAGATCCCACCTACTTCGTCGGAATGATCGGCAGCAGCACCGATGCCGGGCGATTCGGACCCAGATGCAGCGTCACCTTGCCGCCGAAGATCGCCGGTGGCCGATCCTGCGGATCGTCGTGAATGAACGGCCCGCAGCCGCGCATCGGGTTCTTCATGTTGGAGAGCGTCGCCGCCTCGCCGCCGTATTCGTAGTCCTTGCCGCGAATCGTGAGCGCCACGCTGTATCCGGCAGGCACGACGATGCAGGTCGGCCAGATCTCGACGTCAAGTTCCACTTGCTGGCCCGGCGTGAGCGGCTGACGTTCGTCGTGCGTGTGATACGGCCGATACGGCGTGGACAGCTGCGGATCGAGCTTGCGATGGGAGGCGCGCAGCCAGCCCTGCCCCACCGGCGTGTGCGGATCGAGCGCGCCCTGGAATACGACTTCCTTGCCGGTCGGATCGAACACCCGCAGCACGACGAACAGATCGGCGTCGGTAGTCGACGATGAGATCCACAGCTTCAGCGCCGACGGACCGGTGATTTCCGTTGCCTGCGCGAGCGGGCCGGTGGAGAACGTCAGCCCATCACCCATCGCGTCGTAACCGAGCGTGCGATCGGTCTTTGGCGCAACCGTCGACAGCTTCATGCCGTCGGGATCGAGATAGAAGTGCGTCCACTTGGTGCGCGCGAGCGGCCATTCGGTCTCGTCACGCAACACGAACTTCTCGCCCGGATGGCGCACCCGCAACTGCACCTTGGGTTGCTTGTCCCAACCGTTGTCGGCGCCCTTGAGAAAGTGATCGAGAAACTTCTTCTGCAGCGCCACACCCCAGTCGGTGTAGAACGGTGCCCAGTGCGAGTTGCCGTGCACCTCCAGCCACTTCTTGTCGGAGGCCGAACGCACGAACCCCTCGAAGTTGCCGCGCGTGTGCAAGCCCTGCCCGCCCCAGTTGGCGCACGACAGCAGTGGCACCTTGATCCGCTCGAAGTGCGCCGAGCGCTCGCGGTAGTACGGCCCATCGAGCGCATGCGCGAGGTACTCGTTCCACATGTTCTCGCGATTGCGAACCAGTTCGTCCTCGGCAAGCGTTTCGGGGCCGCACACCAGCTCACCTGTTACGCGGCTGCGCGCGCCACGCTCGCCCACGCCGTGCTGCACCGTCTTCACCTGCATGTCCTGCCAGTTCTTGCGGAACGTGCATGCGATGCCGCCGTGGCGCGCACCGTCGCGGTAGTTGTCGGACCAGCCTTCCCACACGCAGATCGCGGCAAGATGCGGCGGCTGCATCGCCGCGGCGCGCCACTGGTTGGAGGCGTAGTACGAGATGCCGTTCATGCCGACCTTGCCGGTGCACCACGGTTGCGCGGCGGTCCACTCGATGCACATGTACAGGTCGAGATGCTCGCGTTCGGCGTTGTGGCACAGGTAGCCTGGCGACCGGCCCGCCCCGCGCGAATCGATGCGCACGCACACGTAGTCGTCGTGCACCCATTTCTCCGGGTCGACGACCTCCCAGTTCTGGTAGTTGTTGGTGGTGCCGGCGACCGCGTCGGGAAATTCGCGCGCCATGATCTCCCACGCGGTTTTGTAGCCGTCCTGGAACGCGAGTCCCTTGCCGTAGGGGCCGTAGCTCAGGATCGCCGGGTATGTGCCCGCTTTGATCGGGCGGAAGATGTCGGCGCGCAGCACGATGCCGTCATCCATGCGGATCGGCACGTCCCAGTCGATGCGCATGCCGTCGCGGATTTCGCTCTTGTAGTCGCTCGTATTTCCGGTGTCGCTGCTCATGCTATTCGCCCCGTCGCTGAAGTTGGTGGTCGTGAACGCGCAGGAAGGCTATTCGTTCAGCGGGCGTCGAACAACCCTTATCATCGCCGTCGATT
>CADEDU010000059.1:10528-35919 GCA_902826155.1 uncultured beta proteobacterium | reverse complement strand
GCATCCATGCATATCGCATTCATCGGACTGGGACAAATGGGCAAGGCGATGGCACCGCGCCTGCTCGAGGCGGGCCACTCGCTCACGGTGTTCAATCGCACGCGCAGCGCGGCCGACGACGTAGCCAAACGCGGCGCGCGCGTGGCCACCGCGCCGAGCGATCTGATCGGCGCGGATGTCGCCATCACGATGGTGGCCGATGACGACGCGACACGCGCGGTCTGGCTCGATTCCGGACTGGCCGCGCGCTGGCCGGCCGGGTCGTTGCACATCAACATGTCGACCGTCGGCCTGGAGGTTGCCAAGTCGCTGGCGCAGATCCACGCGCAATCGGGCAGTCAATACGTGTCGGCGCCGGTGTTCGGCCGGCCCGCGCTCGCAGCCAAAGGCGAATTGGATGTGATCGCCGCTGGTGCCAAGCCCGCGCTCGAGCGTTGCGAGCCGCTGTTCAAGATCCTGGCCAAGCAGGTGTTCATCGTCGGCGAGCGCCCGGAGCTCGCCAACGCGGTGAAGATCGCGCGCAACTATCTGCTCGCCAACATGGTGCAGGGGCTGGGCGAGGCGATCGCGTTGACCCGCAAGGCAGGCGTGCAGCCGCAGGATTTCGTCAACATCCTGGGCAGCACCTCGTTCGGCTGCCCCGCGTATCGCAACTACGGCCGCATGATCGCCGAACGCGCGTACTCCCAACCCTCGTTCACGCTGAGCCTGGGGCTCAAGGACGTGGAGCTGGCTCGCACCACCGGACAGGGGCTTGGCGTGCCAATGGCCAACGCCACGCTGATCGCCGAACAGACACGTAAAGCAATCGCGGCTGGACTCGGCGAGCTCGATTGGGCCGTGCTGGCCGACTACATCGCGAAGGAAGCGGGGCTGTGAGAGTGCGGACCGCCACGCGTGGCGGTACCATCAGCTGCGGAGGACGTTGACCATGGTGACGGCGGTTCAGGTTGTGAAGGCGGACGAGCTGCTCGCGAGGAGCAATGACGGGCAGCGCCAAGATTTGATCCCAGCGGATGGCCTGCTCGTCTTCGCCAAGCGCGACTGCCCGACTTGCGCGCTGATCGAGCCGGTGCTGCAGACCCTCGATCGCGAACATCAGGCAACGGTCATCACGCAGGACGATCCGAGCTTTCCGGCAAACGTGACGCATCGCGTGGACGACACCGGGCTCGAATGGTCGTATCGCCAGAACATCGAAGTCGTCCCCACGCTCATCCGCGTGCGCGGTGGCCGCGAAGTCGAACGCACCATCGGTTGGGACCGCGCCGAATGGCAACGCATCGTCGGCCGCGCTGATCTGGGCAGCACGCTGCCGGACTTGCGACCGGGCTGCGGATCGAAAACGACTGAACCCGGCGTAGCCGAACGCCTGCGCGCCAGGTTCGGCGACACCGGATTGACGTCACGCCCGATCGAGCTGGGCGACTACGACGATCCGATCGAAGCGTGCTACGCGCGCGGCTGGTCCGACGGGCTGCCGGTGGTGCCGCCAACCGACGAGCGCATCCTGCGCATGCTCGCCGGCACCTCGCGCAAGCCCGATGAAGTCGTCGGCCTGATTCCGCCCAATCTCGCGCCATGCACGATCGAGAAGGTTGCGATCAACGCCGTCATGGCCGGGTGCAAACCGGAATACATGCCGGTCGTGCTGGCCATCATCGAGGCCGCACTCGAGCCCAAGTTCACGATGCACGGGCTGCTGTGCACAACGTACTTCTCCGGCCCGATCGTCATCGTCAACGGGCCGATCACCCGGCGCATCGGCATGAACGCCGGATTGAACGCGCTGGGTCAGGGTAATCGCGCCAACTCGACCATCACGCGCGCGCTGAACCTGATCGTTCGCAACGTCGGCGGCGGGTTGCCCGGCGGCATCGATCGCGCCACGCTCGGCGGCCCGCACAAAGTCGGACTGTGCTTCGCCGAGGATGAATCCGATCCGTTCTGGACGCCGCTCGCGCAAGCGCGCGGCATTGCACCGGGCAAGAGCGCGGTGACGCTGTTCCAGGGCGAGGCGTTGCAAGGATTCACTGACCAGCGATCCCGCACCCCGGAAGAACTGACCCGATCGCTCGCGATGGGCCTGTTCGCAGTGAATCATCCGAAGATGTGCGAGTTCGGCAATGCGATCCTGGTGCTGTCGCCCGAGCACTACGGCATCTTCCGTCGCGCCGGTTGGGATCGCGCACGCGTCGAGCGCGAGTTGTTCGAAGCGCTGAAGCGACCCGGCAAGGATCTGGTGATCGGTGCGGGCGGCGTCCCCGAGGGAATCGGACCGGAGCGTGTCAACGACATGGTCTCGAAGTTCTGGCCCGAGGGCTTGCTGATCGTGCGCGCCGGCGGTGAAGCCGGCATGTTCTCGGCGATCATGGCCGGATGGCTCGCCGGTCGCGCACGGGATCAGACCGTGGCAGTGAGCAAAGAGATCCGCGAATAGATTTCCAGCCGATATCCTGTCGCGAGATTCGCGGCAACCTTCGTCCAGCCTGTAGGAGTTTCGATGCACCCCTCCCAACGTTTGCGTGATCCCACCGCCGAGACGAGCAGCACCCGTCGCTCGCGCCTGGCACCGCCGCCCTCGCTCACCGGGCAGTCGGTCGCACTGCTCGACATCGGCAAGAGCCGTGGCAACGAGTTCATCGATCGCATCGAGAAGCGCTTCGCCGAGCGCGGCATCGCGACCCGTCGCTACAAGAAACCGACCAACACGCGGGTCGCGCCCACCGAGCTGCTGCAGCAGATTGCCACCGAAGCGAAGGTGGTGGTGATCGCGCTCTCTGATTGAGGGTCGTGCACGTCGTGCAGTTTGCACGACCTCATCGACCTCGACGCGCGCGGCGTGGCTGGCGTCAACGTGATCACGACCGAGTTCGTCCAGGCGGCCGACGCCCAGAACACCGCGCTCGGGTTCGAGCCGGCGCTCGTGGTCGTGCCGCACCCGATCCAGAATCGCACCACCGCCGAACTGCATCAGCTTGCCGACGAATGCTTCGAGAAGATCCTCGCCGACGTTGTTGCGCACTAGTGCATCACGCACTAGGGGCGCACGGAAGCGATCGGCTGCGCACGGGCAACCACGCGTGAAACAGCCGGTCGTTGAACTTGGGGTGGTGCGCGTCGGTGCGCGTGCTCAAATCAGCGCCGACGGCGCCGATGGCAGCTGGGCGCTAGCTGGCGCGCCCGATGGCAAGGACGCGTTCGCATCGCTGCAAAGCCGCTTCCCGATCGTCGTGGAGCAGCACCGTCCGGTCATCGATTCGGCCGGTGCGGGTCGGTGGCGCGGCGGCCTGGGCGTCGAGCTGATTATCCGCGCCAGCGCCGATCTCGCCCTGCGATTGACGATCGAACATGCGAGCGACTCGTCACGCGGATCGGCGAACGGGCTGGACGGCGTGCACACCAGCGCCTGGCAATTGCGCGACGGCATGATCCGCTTCTACCTGCCCACCGAAGGCGCAGTGAATGCCGAACTCAAGCGCGACGATCAGATCGTCATCCGCACGGCGGGTGGCGGTGGTTACGCACTGCCGCTCGAGCGTCCGCCGCAGGAGGTCGCACGCGACGTACGCGAGCAGCGAGTGTCGGCGCAGGCGGCGCTGTTCTACTACGGCGTCACCATCGATGCACAGACGCTGGAACTCGATGTCGCCGCAACGATGAGGCATCGCGCGATGCTGCTGCAGGCGATGCGCCTGCCGGCCGATGCGCGTGATCCGCTGGTAACGGCAATCACCGAAGACGCGATGGCACGCAATCATCCCGATCGCGCGCTCTTGTTCTGCATGAGCCCGGGCTGCTGCATGCCGCGCATCCCGTTCCTCTCGGGAGGCACGCAGAGCACGCCGCTGCCTTGACCCGAGCTGCGCCTCGTGCGCGGATCGCGGTGCGATCACCGGACTGCCCTTCGCCCCGGCAACAGAATGCCATTGGCCCTGCCACGATGAATTCCCGATGGATCTGACCACGCTGCCGTGGTGGTCGCTCGCCTGGATCGTGCTCGTCACCGGCGCGGCCGGATTCGTGCACGGTGCGCTCGGTTTCGGTTATCCGCTGATCGCGATGCCGCTGCTGAGCCTGGTGCTCGACACCAGGGCGACGATCCTGATCGTCATCGTCCCGGCGTTCTTCCTGTCGATCGCCAATGCCATCGCCGGCGGCAAGTGGAGCGAGAGCATCGGGCGGTTTTGGTATCTGCCGCTGGCGATCATGGCTGGTGCCTACGTCGGCACGCGCATGGTGATCACCGCTGATCCGGCGCCGTTCCTGCTGGTGCTGTCGTTCGTGCTGTTCCTGTACCTGAACATCCAGCGGATCGGCGCCGCGAATCTGGGCTGGATCAAGCGCCATCCGGTGCTCTGCACGATCGTGTTCGGCGTGATCGGCGGCTGGGTGGAGTCGAGCACGAACATGAATCTGCCGGTGCTGCTGATCCTGTTCATGGGATTGCAGCTCGGTCCGCAGGCGATCGTGCAACTGGCGAACTACAGCGGCATCGGCGGCAAGTCGGCGCAGGTCGCCGGCTGGATGAGCGCCGACGGCATCACCCTCGGCTTCTGGCTCACCATGTTGCCTTGGGTGGGCGTCGCTGCAGTGGCGCTCGCGGCGGGCTATCAGGTGCGCAGGCGGATCGATCCCACCACGTACATGCGCTGGCTGCGCGGATTTCTCTGGGTCATGGCCTTCGCTTTGCTGACGCAATTCGTCGTCATCATGATCGGACGCGCGCAGCTCTGAGACTCGCGATGCGGGGGCGAATTCGCGGTGGCTGCTCACCGATTGGAGAATCGCGCGGGCGTATGATCAATGCCTCCCGGTGAATTGGAGGTTTCCATGCGACCCGCACTCGCCATCGCACCGCTCTGCGCCCTGCTCTTCGCAGTGCCCGCATTCCATGCGAGCGCGCAAATCAGCGTTCAGGAATACAAGCTGCCGCCCAATCATTTCGCGCACGACGTGTGGGCGGATGCGGCCGCCGATGGTCCGGTGTGGATTGCGTTCCAGCATAGCGGGCACCTGGGTAAGCTCGATCCTAAATCGGGCAAGGTCGACCTGGTGCCGCTTGGCCAGGGCTCGCGTCCGCATGGTGTCATCGCCGGCCCCGATGGCGCACCATGGCTCACCGACGGTGGGCAGAACGCGATCGTGCGCGTCGACCCGAAAACGAATGCGGTTCGCAAGTGGGCACTACCCGAGGGCAGCGGCTACACCAATCTCAACACCGCGATCTTCGATCGCGACGGCATCCACTGGTTCACCGGGCAGTCGGGTATCTACGGACGACTCGATCCGCGCAACGGCGACATGAAGGTGTTCCAGGCACCCAAGGGTCGCGGTCCGTACGGCATTCATTCCACGCCCGATGGCATCGTGTACTTCGCCTCGCTCGCCGGCTCGTACGTGGGGCGCATCGATGCCAAGTCGCATCAGGTCGCGATGATCGAACCGCCCACGCCGAATCAGGGCGCGCGCCGCGTGTGGTCCGATTCGACAGGCATGATCTGGGTGGCCGAATGGAATTCGGGTCAGCTCTCGCGCTTCGATCCGCGCACCAACGCGTGGAAAGCCTGGAAAGCGCCAGGCGAGCGACCGCGCGTGTATGCGGTGTATGTCGACGAGACCGACAAGGTGTGGGCCTCGGAATGGCAAGCGCAGTTGATGCTGCGCTTCGACCCCGCGACCGAGAAATTCGAGACTTTCAAGTCATCCACCGGCGGCACCACCAACGTGCGACAGATCCACGGGCGCAAGGGCGAGGTGTGGACGCCGGAATCGGCGGCCGACAAGATCGTCGTGTACCGGTATCGATAGCGTCAGCCCACCGCGACGTCCTTCCAGAATCCGACGCGGAACGCCACCGCCTGCATGGCCGGGCGCGGCGCCTCGTACGACCACGCGACGCGCGACTTCCGCGCACCGTCGATGACCACGTCGTAGAACTGCACGCCGTGCGGACAGGCCAGATCCGATTCGGTCTTCGGCGCGCGCTCTAACCATTCCATCCGCACCGACTCGCGCGGAAAGTACTGGTAGCCGTCGCACGCCACCACGTCGGTGCTCTCGGCCACGACCTGGCCATCGAGTGTCGCTTTCATTTCTGAGTGACCTCCTCACGAAGACGAACCTGCACGCCGGCGCCGACTTCCATAAGTCACGCGCCGCGCCCGGTCATCGTCCATCGGACTATTGCCTCGTGCCAACAGAAAGTTTCATTTTGCTGATTGAGGAAGCATTTTGCATCGCAAAATTCAGTCGCTAAGCCGTTGATATCATTGACTTAGATCAATAGGTAAGTTTCATGTAATCAAATACTTATGCTTATTCCTCGGATTGCTGCACTGCAAACAATCCGTTACCCTCAGGGCCAGTGGGAGAACGCATCCCACCACCGTGCTGCCGGTGCATTGGGAGAGAGTGCGCCAGGCGGCAAATCCCCGAGGTGTTTCACAGAGGAAGCCCGAGCAATGACGACGAAACGAGAGCAGGACATCGCACAGATCCAGAAGGACTGGGATGAAAACCCGCGATGGCGCGGCATCAAGCGCGGCTACAGCGCGGCCGACGTCTGCCGCCTGCGCGGATCGATGCCGATCGAGTACACGCTGGCCAGGCGGGGCGCGGAGAAGCTCTGGGCGATGTGCAGCGAGCGCCCGTTCGTGAACTCGCTCGGCGCACTGACCGGCAACCAGGCGCTGCAGCAGGTGAAGGCTGGCGTGCCAGCGGTGTATCTGTCGGGCTGGCAGGTCGCTGCGGATGCGAACGACAGCCTGTCGATGTATCCCGACCAGTCGCTCTACTCGGTGTCCAGCGTTCCGACCGTGGTCAAGCGCATCAACAACGCGCTGCAGCGGGCCGATCAGATTCAGCACATGGAAGGCAAGGGCGACGTCGATTACTTCGCACCTATCGTGGCGGATGCCGAAGCGGGATTCGGCGGCGTGCTCAACGCGCATGAGTTGATGAAGGCGATGATCGAGGCTGGCGCGGCCGGTGTGCACTTCGAAGACCAGTTGGCCTCAGTGAAGAAATGCGGGCATATGGGCGGCAAGGTGCTGGTGCCCACGCGCGAGGCGGTGGAGAAGCTGATCGCCGCGCGCCTCGCAGCCGACACGATGGGCGTGCCGACGGTGTTGCTTGCACGAACCGATGCCGAAGCCGCCAACCTGGTGACCTCCGATGTCGATGACAACGACAAGCCGTTCCTCACCGGCGAGCGCACGGCCGAAGGCTTCTATCGCGTGAAGAACGGCTTCGATCAGGCGGTATCGCGCGGCGTGGCCTACGCCGAGTACGCCGACATGGTGTGGTGCGAGACCGGCACCCCCGACCTGGAGTTCGCGCGCCGCTACGCCGAGGCGATCCACAAGAAGTTTCCCGGCAAGATGCTCGCGTACAACTGCTCGCCGTCGTTCAACTGGAAGCGCAATCTCGACGATGCGGCGATCGCGAAATTCCAACGTGAACTCGGCGCGATGGGCTACAAGTTCCAGTTCATCACGCTGGCGGGCTTCCACTCGCTCAACTACTCGATGTTCGATCTGGCATACGGCTACGCGCGCAACAACATGACCGCGTTCGTCGAGCTGCAGCAGAAGGAGTTCGCCGCGGCCGAGAAGGGCTTCACGGCGGTCAAGCATCAGCGCGAAGTCGGTACCAGCTACTTCGACGACCTCACGCAGACCATCCAGGCAGGCAAGAGCTCCACCACTGCTCTGCACGGCTCGACCGAAGACGAGCAGTTCTTCGACGGCAAGCCGGCGGCGCAGAAGAAAGCAGCCTGAGCGCCCAACTTCACGCGCGCAACCGCACGAAAACGAAAAGCCCGGCTCGAACCGGGCTTTTTTTGTGCAAGTCAGTGCACCGCGCTACAGCTTGTTCCACTGCAGCGGTCTTCCGCTGCCCACCCACGCCGGATTGTTGCCCTTGCCGGATTTGTCGCTGATGTCGAACGGCGTCGGATTGATATTGAGATACCAGATCGACGCAGCGCCTGCGTTCGAACTGAGCGGGCTGTTGACCTCGGCGGCGATGTCGGTGAGCGACAGCAGACTCGAGTAGACCTGGATGCCGGTCAGGATGCCGTTTAGGATCTCGTTCGACGGACTCCAGGGTGCATCACCGAAGACCAGCACGGGCGATGGCGGATTGGTGCTTCCATAGCTCGACGGTTCGGTCTTGCGGATCACTTTGCTCTGATCGGGCCAATTCCAGTAGAACTCGTGGTGCTTGCCCGCGCCATCGGACCAGGCGCGAAACACCTGCGCGTACCACGTGTCGTACGCGACGTTCTCCGCGCTCAGGATGTCGCCACCACCCACCGCGATCTCCCACTTGTGCGTCGAGCCACTCGGCGGCGGTTGCGGGTAGGGATGCGCGCCGTAGTAGCTGTCAGCCGAGCCCGCGCGCCACAAAAATCCCGTGGTTGGATCTCCATTGCCCCAGAAGAAGCTCGTGTAGTAGCCGCTTTGCTGGCGCGGATTCACGCGCCAGATGTAGGTGGCGGGGTAGATCGCCAGTGGACTGGTGAATTCGAACCGCACGGTGCCTGCGGTCGCGGCGCTGCCGAGGAAGTTGAGTCCGGTGACGGATGCGCCGAGGCCCGCTCCACCGCCGCCGCCACTGCCGGTGGACGCGCTGTCGCCGGAGGAATCGCCGCCCCCACCGCCGCCGCCGCACCCGACGAGGGCGAACGCCGCGAGCAGAATTGCCAGCAAAGCGGCACGCGCGCCGCTCAAGATGTCCAGCGCCATCGGTGGGACGCTCCCGCGAGAAGGAACCGCAGACTACAGAAGATTCGCGCGCAGCGCGCGCTTCCGCGTTTCAGGGATCGTCAGCGCGTCGGCTGGATTCCGGGCAGCGCAGTTGCGCTGCAAGACACTGCAAAGCGAATCGACTGCAACGGGCCCCTGACGATGGGGCTACGACCCACTCCACAGCGCGGGTCGACCACCACCCACCCACGCCGGATTGTTGCCGCGGCCCGACTTGTCCGAGATGTCACTGGGCGTTGGATTCAGATTGAGATACCAGATCGAACCATTACCCGCGCTGGTTGAGCGTGGCGCCGACACTTCGGCGAGGATGTCGCTCACCGACAGCGCCGATGAATACACCTGAATGCCGCGCAGAATGCCGTTCATGATTTCGTTCGACGGATTCCACGGCGCGTCGCCGAAGGCAAGTACCGGCGACGGCGGATTGTTGTTGCCGTAGCTCGCCGACTCGGTGACGCGAATGACTTTGCTCGTATCGGGCAGATTCCAGTAGTACTCGTGGTGCTTGCCCGAGCCGTCCGCCCAAACGCGCAGCGCCTGGGTGTGCCATGCGCCGTAGTTGACGTTCTCGCTGCTCAGGTAGTCGCCGCCGCCGGACGCGATTTCCCACTTGTGCGTCGAGCCATTGGGCGGTGCGGCCGGATACGGATGCGCGCCGTAGTACGTATCAGGCGAGCCCTTATTCCAGAGGAAATTGCCGTTGTTGCCCCAGAAGAAGGTCGTGTAATAGCCGTTTTGCTGACGCGGGAGCACGCGCCAGATGTAGGTTGCCGGGTAGATGGCCAACGGACTGGTGAACTCGAATCGCACCGTGCCGCTGGTCGAGGCGCTGCCCTGGAAGTCCAGGCCAGCGACGGCCCCCGACGTGCCGCCACTCGACGATGAGCTGCTCGCGCCACCGCTCGACGTGTTGTTGGAGGCGGTGGTGCTGCTTGACGTGGTGCTGCCGGACTGGCTCGTGCTCGTCGATGACGGTGTGTTGCTCGCCACGTTGGTGGACGACGTTCCACCCGTGGTACCAGTCGTGGAGCCGGTGGTCGTCGGCGCGGTTGAGGACCCCGAAGATGTTGATCGCGGGGCCGCGCTCGTGGAACCTGCGCTGTTGGTCGAGCTGGTCGAGCCGCTGCTCATGCGCGTGCTCGCAGACGTAGCGCTCGAAGCCGTTGTCGCGGTCGTGCCGGTGGAACCGCTCGATGACGAGCTCGACGAGCCATCGAGCACGCACGCGGACACCATCAGCGATGCGGCGAGGGCGACGAACAATTTCGGAGACTGCACAGCAAGGAGATAGGTTGTTGTAGCCACGTTGGGACCGTCCTCTGGTTCTTATGCATATGCACGCGCGCTCACACGCGCTTGCGTCGGCCGGGTTCAGGGTTGCCGGCCTGGTTACCTCCGCAGTGCCGCGATCCTCGCTTTCCTCAACCTGGCGAGCTGTCGGTACGCAACCAGCTGACAACTAACGTGTTTGTGGGAGAGCGGATCGGGGCGAAGGCCGTTCGGGCCAAGTCGTTAATTTAGCTCGCCCCAGCGCACGAACGTGCGCCATCGATCGGAATTGACACACCCCCGGTCGATGCCGGCGTGAGAAGTTACGCGGAAGTTACGCGGCGAGTTCGGTCTGGTCCGACGCCGGGGTTTGACGATTTACCAACAAGCGGAAAAAGTCGTCGGCCATAAGCGGCACTCCGAACGCCTCACCCTGCCCGAACGTGCAGCCCATGTCGACCAACAGCCCCACGTGATCCTTGCGCTCCAATCCCTGAGCCGCGACTGTGAGCCCGAGGCCTCGAGCCATCGCCACGAGCGAGCGAACGATCGTCGTGTCGTTGGTGTTCATGGGTACGTTCTGCAACAACGCGCGGTCGATCTTTAGCGTGTTGATCGGGTAGTTGCGCACGTGCAGCAGGTCCGACAGGCTGGTACCGAAGTCGTGCACCGTCAGGCGAACACCGATGCAGCGCAGCTCGCGCAGCAGCGCGAGCGTTTCGTCGGAGCGACGGGCAAGCAGTGCCTGCGTAACTTCGAGCTCGAGCAGACTCGGCGTCAGCCCACCGCGCGACAGTGCCCGTTGGATCGAGCCGATCAGTGCGCGTGGTTGGTCGAACTGGTGCGCCGACAAGTTCACCGAGATGAAGATCGGCTCGGACGTCACGCGCGACCAGGCGCCGGCCAACTGACACGCCTGCTCCAGCACGCGTTCGCCGATCGGCACCACCATGCCTGATTTTTCCGCGGCAGCCATGAACTCGCCGGCGGCGAGCAGTCCGCGCGTCGGATGCTCCCAGCGCACCAGCGCCTCGGCCCCGACGATCGAATTGGTCAGCAGACTCACAACCGGCTGAAAATGCAGCAGGAACTGGCCGCGCTCGTAGGCCGTGCGCAATTCGGCTTCGATCGTCGACAGCCTGGGACTGTGAACGACGCTCGCAGCGGCGGCTGCCGCGACCGCGACCGGCGTGGCCTGCCCCGACGGCGCGACTGCTGAGGCCGGAGTTGCCGCCTCGGACGGCGGCGACGTCACGCTCGTTGTGATTGGCACGGCCGGAGATGTCGCCGAAATAGCCGAAGATGCATGCGCTATAGCGGGAGATGCTCCAACCATGGCGGGAGATGCGGTAGACGTCGCTGGCGATGCCTCCGCCGTTCTAGGCCCAAACGAACGGGGCTCGACCGGCCGGGTGGTAACCACCTCGGCGCGCGGCAGCCCCACAGCGCCGCCCTCCACGCTCGCCTTCTCGCGGTTCTGCTGCTCGATCAGCTCCACCGTGCGCCGCACGACTTCGTCGGTCGCCATCTGCTTGGCGATCTCGAAGCGCGTGGCATGCTCGGCGCGTCGCAGCGCGAGCGACATCATCACGTAGAACACCGCTCCGATCAGCGCGACACCGAGAAACACGAACGGCTGCATGCGCTGCGCGCTCACCCACTGCTCGGTGACTGGTACGCGCAACAACAGCACGCCGTCACCACCGCGGACGCCTGTATTGATGGACGCGAATGTCGCAACCACATCCACCCGGCGGTTGGCGGGCACGCCCTCACGCTGAAAGCGCAGCACCAGATCGCTGCGCACCAGCCGCGTCAGCGCGGCGGCGGCGGCCTCGCGGGAGTCGCCCTGCTCGCCGCGCAATTCGAGCGAGTCGGACAACACCTCCCTGCCGCGCGCGTCGTACAGGCTCCAGCCGATGAGCGGAAAGTCCTGATAAAGCGCACTGATCGCGCTGCGCAACGCGTGCGCCTCGGGATGCTTCGCGACCGAGTCGGCCGATGCGCCGTCGAGTTCGGCGATGTAGCGCCCGACGCGCGGGCCCAGTTGTCGCACGGTCGTACGCGTGAGACTGGCGCTGTTCATTTCGATTGCGTCGATCAGGCGCGCCTCGCTGACATATCGATAGGCGAAGCTCGCCAGCAGCGCGCTGGCGATCACCACGGCGAACGTGGTGATGGAGAAGTGGCGTGACAGCTTGAACAGGCTCGATACCATGGTCGGAGTGTCCGGTCGCGTTGGCGATGCGTCGTCGCGCTCCGCCATGCAGTCCGGAACGGCTCTCGATCCTCGAACGCCTCGCCTCAACGTCGATATCGGCGCCAGGCCGTGCGCCCTGCACCGTGCCTCGCCAGCCGCGGGCACTCCGTCACGGGTCACGCGCGCTGGATCGACTCTCGCGTGACAAAAGCGGCCCGACGCGGCCAAGCCTGGGGCGACGAAACCGGGCCTTGCACGCGGCCGGCACGCCCCGGTACATTCGCCGGCTTCCGAGTCGGCAGGCGTGGATCCACTACCGTGCTCCCACCTCGGCCACTCGTCATCGCCGGCTTACGGCCTGCTTCACGCTCTCGTCTCCTCCCGCAACCGCGACGCCCCGGAGCCCCGCCCTGAACGCCCCCGCCGACAGATCGGTCACGCGCGACACTTCGGTCGGACAACCGATCGAGCGCATCGAGGACCTATCGCTCCTCACCGGCTCCGCGTTGTTCGGTGACGACGTCGCGGTGCGCGGCGGCACGCTCTACGCGGCAATCCTGCGTTCGCCCCATGCACACGCGCTGATCAAGCGCGTGGATCCGAGCAAGGCGCTGGCGCGACCCGGTGTCGCCACGGTGCTGATCGGCGCGGAGGTCAAGACACACACCGAGCCCTTCATCGTCGGGGTGAAGGCCCCGATCGACGATTGGGCGCTCGCGGTCGATCGGGTGCGCTACGTCGGCGAGCCGGTTGCCGTCGTCGTGGCGAGCGATCGATACAAAGCCGAAGACGCGCTCGAGCACATCGACGTCGAGTACGAAGCGTTGCCGATCGAGACCGACCCGCGCGCCGCCACCCGCCCCGACGCGACGCTGCTGCATCCGGCGTGCAAGACCAACGTCGTGCATGAACGCAGGTTTCACTACGGCGACCCCGATGCCGCGTTCGCCGGTGCACCGCATCGCGTGCAATTGGAGATCGAATATCCGCGCGTGCTGTGCGCCCCGATGGAAGGCTACGTGGTGCTCGCCGATCACAACGCCGCCGAAGACAGCTACGACGTCACCGCCAACTTCCAGGGTCCGTTCTCGGTGCTGACAGTGGTACCACGGGCGCTGCGGGTAGCAGGCAACAAATTCCGGCTGCGCACGCCGCCCAACTCCGGCGGCAGCTTCGGCTCGAAGCTGGCGATCTTTCCGTACATCGTGCTGATCTGCCTGGCCGCGAAGAAGACCGGGCGACCGGTGAAATGGGTGGAAGACCGCTACGAGCATCTGCTCGCGGCGGGCTCGGGGCCGCATCGCATCACCACGATCGAAGCCGCGGTGTCGCACGAAGGCGAGATCCTCGCGCTCGCGTGCGATCACCTCGAGGAGTACGGCGCCCTGCTGCGCGCACCGATGCCCGGGCCGCTCTATCGCATGCACGGCGTGACTACCGGCGCGTACAAGATCCGCAACCTGTCGATCCGCAACCGCATCGTGCTCACCAACAAGGTCCCGGTGAGTCTGGTGCGCGGCTTCGGCGGACCGCAGATCTATTTCGCGCTCGAGCGACTGGTGCAGCGCATCGCGGTCGAGTTGCAGCTCGATCCGCTCGACGTGATCCGCCGCAATCTCGTCCCGGCCAATTCGTTCCCGTATCGCACTGCCGCCGGTGCGCTGCTCGATTCGGGGAACTATCAGCAGGCGCTCGACACCGCAATTCGCGAGGGCGGTCTGAACGAGCTGATCGCCCGGCGCGAAGCGGCGCGCAAGCAAGGCAAGCTCTACGGCGTCGGCCTGGCGTGCGCGGCCGAGCCGGGCGTCTCGAACATGGGCTATCTGTCGGTGCTGCTGCCGGTCGATGTGCGGCGCAAGGCAGGCCCCAAGGACGGCGCGATCGGCACCGCGACCGTGGCCGTCGACGGTAACGGCCAGGTGAGCGTGGTCTCCGATTCGACGCCGCAAGGGCAAGGCCATCGCACGGTGCTCGCGCAGATCGTTGCCGACGAGCTGGGACTCAAACCCGCCGACATCGCCGTCAACGTCGAGCTTGACACCGCCAAAGACGGCTGGTCGATCGCCGCCGGCAACTACGCCAGCCGTTTCGCCGCATCCACCGCGAACGCCGCGTATCTGGCAGCGGGACGCATCCGCAAAAAGCTCGCGGCGCTCGCGGCAACGGTGTTGAACGTCGCGCCCGAGCAGCTCAATTTCAAGGACGGCCGCATCTTCGTCATCACCGATCCGCAGCGCAGCTTGCCGTTCTACCGCGTCGCGGGCATGGCGCATTGGTCGCCCAGCATGTTGCCGGAGGGAACCACGCCGGGGCTGCGCGAGACGGTGCAATGGAATCCGCCGCAGCTCACGCCGCCTTCGGACGACGATCAGATCAACACTTCGCTCACCTACGGGTTCATCTTCGATTTCTGCGGGGTGGAGATCGACCGCGGCACCGGCCAGGTACGCATCGACAAGTACGTGACCATGCACGACAGCGGCCGCATCCTCAATCCGGCGATCGCCGATGGCCAGGTGCACGGCGCGCTCGGCGAGGCCATCGGTGCCACGCTGTACGAGAATTTCACCTACAGCGCCGACGGCAACCTGCTCACCAGCACCTTCGCCGACTATCTGGTGCCCACCGCGATGGAGATTCCGTCCACGCAACTGCTGCACCAGGAAACGCCGTCGCCGTTCACTCCGCTAGGCACCAAGGGCATGGGCGAAGGCAACACCATGACAGTGCCTGCTTGTATCGGCAACGCGGTCGCCGACGCGATGGGCCTGCGCGATGTGCCGCTGCCGATCTCGCCGGTGAAGCTCGCCGAGTTGCTGAACGGCGACGAGCCACCACCACCGGGTCGACGCGCATGAAACCCGCGGCATTCGACTACGTGCGTGCCGGCACGCTCGACGAAGCGTTGGCGTCGCTTGCGCAGCTGGGCGATCGCGCCAGTGTGCTCGCCGGCGGCCAGTCGCTGATGCCGATGCTCAACTTCCGCGTGGCCTCGCCCGATGTGCTGGTCGACATCGGACGCATTCCCGAGCTGGGGCAGATCCGCGTCGACGGCGATTGGATCGAGATCGGCGCCATGGTGCGTCAGGCCACGCTGCTTGCCTGGCCGACGCTCGCGCAAGAGCTGCCGTTGGTTGCGCTGGCGCTGCCCTGGGTGGGTCATTTCCAGACGCGCAATCGCGGCACGGTGTGCGGCTCGATCGCGCATGCCGATCCGAGTTCGGAGTTGCCGTTGTGCCTGGCAACGCTCGGCGGCGAAGTCGAGCTGCGCTCGGCGAGCGGCACGCGCCGACTCGGGGCGACGCAGTTCCAGACCGGCATGCTGAGCACTGCGCGACGTGCCGACGAGCTGATCGTCGCCGCTCGGTTTCCGCGCAGGCGCGCCGGCGAAGGCTTCGCGTTTCGTGAAGTGGCTCGCCGACACGGTGATTTCGCGATCGTCGCGCTGGCGGCGAAGGCGGACGGTGAACGCACACTGCTGGGGGTGGGAGGCGTCGCGGGGCAGCCCACCGTACGCGACTTCGGCGCACTGTCAGGCCGGGCTCTCGACGAAGCGCTCAATGCGTTCGCCTGGGACATGGGCGGCCACGACGACGTGCACGCCACCGCCCGCTATCGGCGCGATCTGGTGCGCAAGCTCGCGCCCGCCGTCGTCGAGGAGGCGCGATCGTGCCGACGCTGAAAGCGCGCGAGCGCCACGAAGTGACCATCGTGCTGAACGGCCGCCCGGCGAGCGGGTACGCCGAGCCGCGCATGCTGCTGTCCGATTTCATCCGCCACGAACTCGGTGCGACCGGCACGCACGTCGGCTGCGAGCACGGCGTATGCGGCGCCTGCACCGTGCGCATCGATGGTCAGGCGGTGCGCTCGTGCCTCACGCTCGCGGTGCAGGCCGACGGCTGCAAGGTCGATACTGTCGAGGGCCTTGCCGGGCCGGGCGGCAAGCTCTCGGTCCTGCAGGAAGCGTTTCGCCGCCACCACGCGCTGCAATGCGGCTACTGCACCGCCGGCATCCTGATGTCACTGCAGCACTACCTCGAACTCAATCCGCAGGCCGCCGAACCGCAGTTGCGCGAGGTGATCGGCGGGCACCTGTGCCGCTGCACCGGCTACACGCAGATCGTTGCCGCCGCGGTGGAAGCCGCCGAGACCTTGCGACGCGATAGCACGTCGACGAAGTAAGCGGTCGTTGCGCCCGGCTCAGGGTGCGCACGCGCATCGGTGATGACCTCCGGCTTGCGGCGGCAAGCCCCTCGTCATACTGCTGTCATAAAACAGCAATAGCCTGCGCCGCGATTCGAAAATGATCGCGGGAGAGTGAATGACACGGTCGTGCTGCCAAGGAAGGTCCGTCGCCGAGACGGAGCGTTCCACGTGCGTTCTCGCGCGCCGCGCCCGTCGACGCGAGACGCGTCCCGCGCGGTAGAGCGGAGCCGATCCCAGTGGAATCCGTCAGCACCATCGCCGCTCCGCTCGGGGCAACGCTCGCCACCGCGAGCCGCGCGCGACGCCGTCGCCAGCGTATCAAGGAGCGCGTCATCGAGACGGTGCTCCTGCTCATGGCGCTGCTGTCGATCGTCACCACCGTCGGCATCGTCTACGTGCTGGCCAAGGAATCGGTGGTGTTCTTCCAGCACGTGTCGTTTGGACAGTTCTTTCTCGATACGCAATGGACGCCGCTGTTTGCCGACGCGCATTTCGGCATCGGCGTACTGCTGTCGGGCACGCTGGTCTCGAGCGCGGTGGCACTGAGCGTGGCCATTCCGCTCGGCACCACGATCGCGATCTATCTGTCGGAGTTCGCGACCTCGCGCGTGCGTGAGTTCGCCAAGCCGATGCTCGAGCTGCTCTCGGGCGTGCCGACGATCGTCTACGGCTACTTCGCGCTGCTGTTCCTCACGCCGCTGCTGCAGCAGATCATTCCGAGCCTGCCCGGCTTCAATCTGCTCTCGGCGGGCATCGTCATGGGCATCATGATCGTGCCGTACGTCAGCTCGGTCGCCGAAGACGCGATGCGCGCCGTGCCGATGGCGCTGCGCGAGGGCTCTTACGCGATGGGCGCCACACGATTGCAGACCGCGCTGCGCGTGGTGCTGCCGGCCGCCACATCGGGCATTGCGGCGGCGTACATCCTCGGCATTTCGCGTGCGGTGGGCGAGACGATGATCCTGGCGGTTGCTGCCGGCATGCAGCCCAACTTCACCTGGAACCCGCTCGAGCCGGCCGCGACGATCACGGCCTACATCGCGCAGGTGGCGCTCGGCGATCTGCCGCACGGCTCGGTCGGTTACCAGACGATCTTCGCGGCCGGCCTGATGCTGCTGCTGCTCACCCTCACCTTCAACGTGATCGGTTTCCGCCTGCGGCGCCGGTTCCGCGAGCAGTACTAGAACGGGAACACTCCGTACCATGGCCACCATCGACCCCAAGGCCGTACGCGCGCTGATCGCCCGCGGCCGGCGCTACGACATGCTGTTCGCGGCGCTGGGCGTCCTCGCGCTCGGCGTCGCCCTGCTCACCTTCGTGACGCTATTCGTCGACATGGCGATGGAGGGTCTGGCGCGCATCAGCCCTGATTTTTTCCTGAACTTCCCGTCGCGGCGTGCGTCGCAGGCCGGCATTCTGAGTGCGTGGGTGGGCTCGATCGTGGTGATGCTGGTGACCGCCGCGGTTGCGGTGCCGGTGGGCGTAGGCGCCGGTATCTATCTCGAGGAATACGCGCGCAAGCATTGGCTCACCGATCTGATCGAGATCAACATCACCAATCTGGCCGGCGTGCCCTCGATCATCTACGGCCTGCTCGCGCTCGGCCTGTTCGTGTACGGACTGGGGCTGGGGCAATCGATCCTCACCGCCGGCCTGACGCTGGCGCTACTGATCCTGCCGATCGTGATCGTCACCACGCGCGAGGCGATCCGCGGGATTCCGGGGATCATCCGCGAGGGCGCCTACGCACTGGGTGCGACCAAGTGGCAGACGGTGCAGCACCACATCCTGCCCTACTCGATGCCCGGCATCCTCACCGGCGTGATCATCGGTCTGTCGCGCGCCATCGGCGAGACCGCACCGATCATCACCATCGGCGCGCTCACCTTCATCGCGTTCCTGCCGCCCTCGCCGATCACCACGCAGCCGCCGTTCCTCTCGTTCGAATGGCTGAGTTCGCCGTTCACGGTGATGCCGATCCAGATGTTCAACTGGACCTCGCGCCCCGATCCGGCCTTCCACGCCAACGCCGCCGCCGCCGGCCTGGTGCTGGTGGTGATGACGCTGGCGATGAACGCGCTGGCGATCTACCTGCGCTACCGGCTGCGCAAGCGCTTCGCGTGGTAGGCGTGAGCGCGAGGCGCGCGGCCATCATCCCTTTCACCCCGAACGACTGAGTTCACGCACCGAGTCCATCGATGCCCGACAAGGCCAAACCCGATCTCGCCGCGCTGCCGCGCAAGGCCGCGGCGAATCAACTCGACTTCTATTACGGCAGTTTCCACGCGCTCAAGAAGGTCTCGCTGCCGCTCTACGAAAGCCGCGTCACCGCGCTGATCGGACCGTCGGGCTGCGGCAAATCGACGCTGCTGCGCAGCTTCAACCGCATGCATGATCTCTATCCGGACAACCGCTACGAAGGCGAGATTCGCCTTTACCCGGAGGACATCAATCTGCTCGCGCCCGAGGTCGATCCGATCGAGGTGCGCATGCGACTGGCGATGGTGTTCCAGAAGCCCAATCCGTTCCCGAAGTCGATCTACGAGAACGTCGCCTACGGCCTTCGCGTGCGCGGCATCAACAAGCGCGGCGAACTCGACGACCGGGTCGAAGCCTCGCTCAAGAATGCCGCGCTGTGGGACGAGGTCAAGAACCGCCTGCACGAGGTCGCAACCAGTCTGTCGGGCGGACAGCAGCAGCGGCTGTGCATCGCGCGGGCATTGGCCACCGAGCCCGAGCTGCTGCTGTTCGACGAGCCGACCTCGGCGCTCGATCCGATCGCCACCGCCAGCATCGAGGAGCTGATCAGTCAGCTCAAGTCGCGCGTCACGATCCTGATCGTCACGCACAACATGCAGCAGGCCGCACGCGTATCGGACTTCACCGCGTATATGTACCTGGGCGAGCTGGTCGAGTTCGGCTGGACCGACGAGATCTTCATCAAACCCAAGAACAAGCGCACCGAGGACTACATCACCGGGCGGTATGGTTGAAGGAGCAAGCACGATGAGTCACGAACACATCTCCACCCAGTTCGACGCCGAGCTCGAAGAGATCCGCACCCGCATGCTGCTGATGGGCGGGCTGGTGGAAGAACAGCTGCAGCGCGCGATCGGTGCGTACGAATCGGGTGAGCTGCATGCCCTGGACATCGTGCGCCGGAAGGAAAACGAGGTGAACGCGCTGGAGGTCGAGCTGGACGATCGCTGCACCCACATCATCGCCCGGCGCCAGCCGGCGGCCAAGGATCTGCGCATGGTGATGGCGGTGTCGAAGACGATCACCGACCTGGAACGCATCGGCGACGAAGCCGCGAAGATCGCCCGCACCACCGAACAGCTGCATGCGCGCCAGAAGATCCTGCCGGCGGGGTTCTCGGGAATGCGCACCGCGGCTACCATCGGCACCGAAATGCTCAAGGACGCGCTGAATGCCTTCGCCCGCATCGACGTGGCTGCCGCGCGCAATATCGTCGCTCGCGACCGCCAGATGGACGACGAATTCCGCCGGCTGTTCCGCGAACTGCTCACCTTCATGCTGGAAGATCCGCGCACCATCTCCTCGGCCCTGGATGTGATCTGGATCGCCAAAGCGCTCGAACGCATCGGCGATCACGCCAAGAACATCGCCGAGTACGTGATCTTCATCGCCGAGGGCGTCGACGTGCGCCACCGCCGCATCGAGGAGCGCCCCTCCTCCGCATGAAACAGCGCGCGATGATCCTGCTGGTCGAAGACGAGCCGGCCATCCTCGATCTGCTCGAAGTCACGCTGCGCGCGCGCGGCTTCGGCGTGCGCCAGGCGCTCGACGCCAATGCCGCGCGACTGGCGCTGGCGCAAGCGCTACCCGATCTGATCATCCTCGACTGGATGCTGCCGGGTGATTCGGGTGTGCACCTGGCGCGCGAACTGCGCCGCAACGAGCGCACGCGCGCGCTGCCGATCATCATGCTTACCGCCAAGGCGCAGGAGGCCGACAAGGTCGCGGGCCTGGAGGCCGGTGCCGACGACTACGTCACCAAGCCGTTCTCGCCGCGCGAGCTGGTGGCACGCGTCGATGCGGTGCTGCGTCGCCGTGCGCCGACGCTTGCCGATACGGAGATCAGCGCCGGACCGGTCACGGTCAATCCGGCGCGACATCAGGCACAGATCAACGGCCAGCCGATCGATCTGGGCGCGGTCGAGTTCCGTATGCTGAGCGTGCTCGTGTCGCATCCGCAGCAGGTGTTCTCGCGCGCGCAACTGCTCGATCGCGTCTGGGGCGATCACGCCTTCATCGAGGAGCGCACCGTCGACGTCCATATCCTGCGCCTGCGCAAGGCGCTGGCCGTACACGGCGTCGAGGAACTGATCCAGACCGTGCGAGGTGTGGGGTACCGCTTCGCTCCGGCATAATCGCGGTCCGCTCGCCGCGCTGCGCGCTCGCTCCGTCGCACCCTCCTCGATGATTCGCTTCTGGCCGCCGGTCGTCTTTCGACTCGCCCTGATCGCCGCGCTCGCGCTCACCGCGGGCTTCGTCCTCGGCGAGTCCTGGGGGTTCGCGGTCGCCATCGCCGGATTGCTGGTGCTCATCGCATCGCACCTGTGGTACCTGTGGCGGATCGTGCGTTGGCTCGATCAGCCAAGCGACCAACCGGTGGAGGAGCTGCCGCAGGGCTTCGGTGCCTGGATCAGCGTGTTCCGGGCGCTGCGTCAGTCGCGGCGGCGCGCCGAGGGCGAGCGCGCCAAGCTCGGGGACACGCTCAATCGTTTCATCGAGGCTTCCAGCGCCTTGCCCGACGGCATCGTCATCGTCGATCAGGGCGATCGGCTCGAATGGTGCAACCCGCGCGCCTCGGAGCACTTCGGTCTCGATCCGGCGCGCGACCGCGGCTATTTCGTCTACAACCTGATTCGACAGCCCGCGCTCACCGACTATCTCATCCGGCGCGACTACGGCGAACCGGTCGTGATCACCGACGCGTTGCGCGATCGGGTGTTCTCGGTGCAGCTGCTGCCGTTCCAGGACAACCGCCGGCTCATCGTGTCGCGCGACGTCAGTCAGCTTCGCCGGGTCGACGCGATGCGCCAGGACTTCATCGCCAACGTGTCGCACGAGCTGCGCACGCCGCTCACCGTCGTCGGCGGTTTCCTCGAGCATCTGGTCGACCTGCCCGATCTCGAAGTGGCCGAACGCCACCGCATCCACGCGCTCATGCTCGACCAGGCGCGCCGGATGCGCCGGCTGATCGACGATCTGCTGATGCTGTCCAAGCTCGAAACGCAGCTCGCGCCGCCGGCCGACGACACGTTGACGTTGGACGAACTGGCCCGCGCCGCGCTGCGCGACACCGAGATGCTCTCGGCCGGACGGCACGTCATGAAGCTCGAATCGCTGCCCGAGCTTACGCTGCGCGGCTCGCGCGAGGAATTGGAAAGCGCGCTCGACAATCTGCTCTCCAATGCCGTGCGATACACCCCGCGCGGTGGCTCGATCACGCTGAGCGCGCAGCACGAACAAGGATCGTTGCGCATCGCGGTCACCGACACCGGCCCGGGCATCGACGCGGTACATATCCCGCGGCTGACCGAGCGGTTCTATCGCGTCGACAAATCACGCTCGCGCGAGACCGGCGGTACCGGCCTGGGACTCGCGATCGTCAAGCACGTGCTCGCCCGTCATGGCGGGCATCTGGAGATCGCCAGCACACTCGGCAAGGGCAGCGCTTTCACCATGGTGCTGCCCGCCGATCGCATCGCGATCACGCCCGCGCCCGACGAACTGGTCGCTGCCGGACACGCGTGACGCGTCTGCGCACCGGCAACGACACCCCCATTCCCACTATCGAACTAGGACGCAATCCATGGCATTCGAAGCTTCCAAGCCCAATCTCAAGGTGGGTGTCGTCGGCACCGGCACCATGGGTCGCGGCATCGCGCAGATCGCCGCGCAGGCGGGCATTGAAACGAAGATGTTCGATGCGGCACCCGGCGCCGTCGGAACCGCGCGCACCAGCATCGCCGACGTACTCGGCAAGCAGGTGGAGCGCGGGCGCATGGACAAGACCGCGCTCGATCGCACCATGACGAACCTGCGCGCTGCGAATGCGCTCGCCGATCTGGCCGACTGCGACGTGGTCGTCGAAGCCATCGTCGAGAGACTGGAGGCGAAGCGCGAACTGTTCAAGGCGCTGGAAGCGATCGTGCGCGACGACGCCATCCTCGCCTCCAACACCTCGTCGCTCTCGGTGACGGCGATGGCGGCGGCATGCGCGAAACCGCACCGTGTCGCGGGCTATCACTTCTTCAATCCGGTGCCGCTGATGAAGATCGTCGAAGTGGTCGAAGGCGCGATGACCGAGCCGTGGGTGACCGATACGCTGACGAAGCTCGCTACGCGCATGGGCCACACCGGCGTGCTCGCCAAGGACATGCCCGGCTTCATCGTCAATCACGCCGGCCGCGCGTTCGCACCGGAAAGCCTGCGCATCGTCTCCGAAGGCGTCACCGATTTCTACTCGATCGACAAGATCATGAAGGACGTGGCGGGCTTTCGCATGGGCCCGTTCGAGCTGCTCGATCTGATCGGACTCGACGTGAGCCACATGGTGATGGAGTCGCTCTACAACCAGTACTACCAGGAACCGCGCTTTCGCATCCATCCGCTGCTCGGGCAGCGTGTGGCCGCCGGCCTGTACGGCCGCAAGACCAAGCGCGGCTTCTACGATTATGCGAGCGGCCAGGCGAACGCCGTGCCGGATCAGCCCGTGCCGAGCGCCGACAAGCGCACCGTGTGGGTGAGCCATGCCGAACCGGAGCTGGCCGAGAAGGTGCGTACCGCATTCGGCAATGCCGGCGCACAGGTCGACCGCGGCGCGGCGCCGACGAGCGATGCGCTCATCGTGGTCACACCGCTGGGCGAGGACACGACCACCTGCGCGATCGGCCAGGATCTCGATCCAGGTCGCACCGTCGCGGTCGATGCGCTGTTTCCGCTCGACAAGCGCCGCGTCGTGATGTGTTCGCCCGCGACGCTGCCTGCGTACCGCGACAGTGCGCATGCGATGCTCGCCACGGGCGGTGCGACGGTGACGGTGATCAAGGACAGTCCGGGGTTCGTCGCGCAGCGGGTGGTGGCGCAGATCATCTCGATCGCGAGCGACATCGCGCAGCAGCGCATCGCCTCGCCCAAGGACATTGATCTGGCGGTACGCCTCGGCCTGGGATATCCCAACGGACCGCTGGCGATGGGCGATGCACTCGGACCGCGGCGCATCCTGAAGATCCTGGAAGGCCTGCATGATTTCTACGGGGATCCACGTTATCGACCCAGTGCCTGGTTGAAGCGCCGCGCATTGCTCGGCCTGTCGCTACTGGCTGAAGACTGATGGACGCACGCCAAGCCCTGCGCACGCTGGAACGCCTGCGCGATCAGTTCGGCGCGCAGCCGGCGCAAACCAAGCGCGCCGCTCTCGACGTCCTCGCGCGTGCCACGCTGCGGTCTGCCGGCGAGGTGCTGCGTCTGCACGAGATGCTGTGCTTCATGCGCGCCTACCCCGACGACGCGGGCGTCCTTGCGCGCGTCACCCGCACGCTCAAGCGCTTCGCCGAACGGCGCGATCTGCGCGCGCATCGCGTCACGCTCGCCAATTCCGGCATTGCCGGTACCGACACCTGGTATCCGTTCTTCTGGCCTACCGCCCGTTGGCTGGCAACGCGCTGGCCTGCGCAGGTCGAACTCGACCGCGACGACACCGTGGCCGGCGAGCGGATCGCGTGCGCCCTGCCGATCCTGATCACCCCGACCGAAGCGGCGTGGTTGCGCGATGCCAAGCCCGCGGGGTTTGAAGCGCTCGACGTGCTGCGCGGCGCACGCGCCACTGACGCGTCGTTCCTGCTCGATCGGCTGGAAGCGATGCCGGGCAACACCTTCACGCGCGAGCAGTTCCACGACGCGATCGAGCCGAGCTACGTGCTGCGCACCGACGCTCAGACGCCGAATCGCACCCACGCGCAGTACGCGGCAATGCCTGTGATCTTTCAACGCGGGCCGCTGCAACGTGCGCGTCCGAACCTGGCTCGAGCGATTCAGCAGCCGCCGCGTCATGTGCGCGCCGTCAATGCGCGCGAAGGCGCCGTGCTCGTCGACATGGCCCGGACCGCGATGGTGAGCCGCGAGCGTGATCTCGATGCGTTTGCCTACGGCGATGCACGCGACGTGCAGATCGTCGAAGACAGCGACGGTCTGGCGTTCATGGTGAACGGCGTGTTGCCCGAGCGGCGCACTTTGCTGCCTGCCGTGTTCGGCGCGATCACGCTGCGCAACAACGTGCCGATTGGCTACATCCAGGCGGATGTGCTCGGCCCCACCGCGGCGCTGTCGTTCAACACCTTCCCGACGTTTCGCGGCGGCGAGGCGGCCCACACCTTCGGCCGACTGCTCGCGGTGCTGCGGCATCTGTACGGCGTGACCTCGTTCAGCATCGAGCCGTATCAGCTGGGCGAGGGCAACGACGAGGGCATCGATTCGGGCGCGTGGTGGTTCTACTTCAAGCTGGGCTTCCGGCCGCGTGCGCGGGATGCACGCCGCCTGGTTGTCCGCGAGTTGGAACGCATGCGCACGCGATCGAGTTATCGTTCCTCGGCCGACACGTTGCGACAACTGGCGCGCTGGCACGTGTTCATCGATCTGGATCCGAGCTGTCGCGTCGGCCTGCCGCCGATCGCGCGGATCGGCCACGAGATCGCGCAGTTGCTGCACGGCACGTCGAGCGCTTCACGCGCCGACAATGAAGCCGCGTGCAGCGAAGCGGCATTGCAGATCACCGGCCTGACGTCGCTCGCCGGCTTCTCATCGGACGAGAGGCAAGCGTGGCAACGCTGGGCACCGCTCGTCGCCCTCAATCCGCAGATCGCGCGCTGGCCGGCCAAGGAGCGGCGAGCGGTGGCGCAGATCATCCGTGC
>CADEDU010000059.1:0-10428 GCA_902826155.1 uncultured beta proteobacterium | reverse complement strand
GGCCCGCTGGCCGATCCTGCGACGATCGTCGCGCTCACCCAACGCGGTGAGGCGCTTGGCTTCGACTACGTCGCGATCCCCGATCACAT
Source organism: uncultured beta proteobacterium (assembly GCA_902826155.1). Next base: position 10,339 of record CADEDU010000059.1, on the reverse strand, counting down.
CGTCATCCCCACCAGCATCGCCACACCCTACCCATATGGCGCGCGCAAGATGGGGCAGGCCGAATACGGCAACTGCTTCGAGCCGCTCGCGACGATGGCCTATCTCGCCGGCGCAACGCGTTCGATCCGGATGCTCACCTCGGTGATGGTGCTGCCGCATCGGCCGCCCGTGCTCGCCGCGAAGATGCTCGCGACGATCGATGTGCTGAGCAGCGGACGCGTGACGGTGGGCTGCGGCGCCGGCTGGATGGCCGAGGAATTCGCTGCGATCGGCGCGCCGCCATTCGCCGAACGCGGCAAGGTGACCGACGAGTACCTGGCCATCTTCAAGAAACTCTGGACCGAAGAGAGTCCGCGCCACGATGGCGCGTACGCGAAGTTCGCCGACATCAGCTTCCTGCCCAAGCCGGTGCAGAAACCGCATCCGCCGCTGTGGATCGGCGGCGAAGGCCCCGCGGCGTTGCGCAGGGCCGCGCGAATCGGCGATGGCTGGTATCCGGTGGGAAGCAATCCGGACCATCCGCTCGATTCGATCGATCGCTATCGCGACGCGGTTGCGCGGTTACGCGCCGAGGCCGAACGCGCCGGCCGCGATCCGGCAGGTATCGACCTTGCGTACTGGGCGATGTGGAACCATGAGGAGCCGACGCAGGGCACAACGCGGCGACTGCTGAGCGGCGGCATCAATGCTGTGGTCGACGATATCGGCGAGCTGGAGCGGGCGGGCCTCAAATGCTGCGTATTCAATTTCGTCCGATCGAGCACGAGCGAATCGCTCGATGTGATGCAATCGCTGGCCGAGAAACTCGTCGCACCAAGATACCGACCATGAAATCAGTCGTCCTGCTCGTCTGCACGCTGATCGCCGCTTCGTCCTTCGCGCAGGAGTTTCCAACGCGGCCCGTTCGCGTGATTGCCCCGTCACCACCCGGTGGCGGCTTCGATCTGGTCGCGCGCGTCATCGCCGAGAAGATGCCCGAGACGCTCGGCCAGACCGTCGTGGTCGAGAATCGCCCCGGCGCGGGAACCCTGGTCGGCACCGAACTCGCCGCGAAGGCGCCGGCCGACGGCTACACCTTGCTCGTGGCGGGTACGCCGAATCTCGCGCTCAACCCCGGCCTGTATCGCTCACTGCCCTACGATCCGTTGCGCGACTTCACGCCGGTCGGACTGGCCACGGCGTTCAGCTACACCTTGATCGCACGCAAGGACTTCGCGCAGAGCACACTGCGCGAACTGGTCGAATATGCACGCGCAAACCCCGACAAACTCACCTACGCATCCGGCGGCAACGGCACCGGTCAGCACGTCGCGAGTGCGGTGTTCGCGCATCTGGCGGGACTGCGCATGGTGCACATTCCGTACAAGGGCGCGCAGGCCGCATATCAGGATCTGCTCGCCGGCCGCGTCGATCTGTTCTTCGACAACACCTCCACCGCACGGGTGCATGTCGATTCGGGATCGGTCAAGGCGTTCGCGGTGTCGTCGCGCGAGCGCCAGCCCGTGCATCCGGCGCTGCCGACGGTCGTCGAAACCGGCGTCGTCGATTTCGACATCGAGAGCTGGTTCGGTTATTTCGCCCCGGCGAAGACGCCACCGGCCGCACTCGAACGGCTGCGCGCCGCGTTCAACAAGGCGCTCGAACATCCCGACGTGGTCGGGCGGTTCCAGAAGAGCGGTGCGCGCGTGCTGAAGCTCTCACCGGGCGAAGCCGAATCGCTGGTGAAGCGCGACATCGAAAAGTGGACGCGCCTCATCCGGCAGGCGCAGCTGAGCGTCGATTGATAGCTCTGCGGCGGTCATCGTCCGGGTCGGTGCGCCCACTGCCCGGTCGGTGCGCCGCCACCACGGCTCCACGCGGCCGCCCTACTCCACCGGCCACTGCAGCTTGACGATCTTCTTCATGTCCAGTCGCGCCGCGATGCGTGCCGCGGTGTTGCGCACCTCGCGCATGATCGCGTCCTGATCGATGCTCACCACCCGGCCGTCGCGCACCACCTGCTCGCCCGCGACGAACACGTGCTTCACCGAGTTGCCGCTCGCGCCATAGACGAGGTTCGACACCGGGTTGTAGAGCGGCTGCCACTCGCTCGCGGTGGTGTCGAACATCACCAGATCGGCCTCCTTGCCGAGCTCGATCGAACCGATGCGATCGGCCATGCCGGCCCCGCGTGCACCGTTGAGCGTGGCCATCTCCACCGCGTGCTCCGGCGGCATCACGCGCGGGTTGACGCGGATTTCCTTGTAGCCGCACGCGGCGTAGCGCATCTCCTGCACCATGTCGACCACGCCCGAGCAGGCGTGATCGGAACCCAGGCTCACGTTCACGCCAAGCGCCATCAGCTCCGGATGCAGGCCGACAGCGAGGTTGCCGTAGCCGTTGTGGATCGACGACGACGGGCTGCACACGATCGTCGGCTTGCGCCTGACGAGGATCGCCACCTCGTGCGGTTCGAGCCAGCCGCCGTGCACCAACAGCATGCGCTCATCGAGCACGCCGAGCGATTCCAGGCGCTCGATCTCGGGCTTGCCCGACCCCGCCACGCTGGAGTCGTGCGTCGAATACGAGAAGCACGCATGCGTCTGCAACAGTGCGCCGTGTCGATCGGCGATTGCCTTGAGACCGGTGATCAGTTCGTCTGAGGCGTTGTTCATGCCACGGAACGACGCGCTCACCCGCAGCTTGCCCGGATACTTGCCCGCGTACTTGTCGAACAGCGCCTCGGTCTTGGCTAGGCAATGCTCGGTCGACTCGATCATGCTCGCGGGCAGCAGACCCATCACCGACTTGGTCTTGTCGAAGCAGCTGGTCGCGGTGACCATGCGCATGCCGGTGGCCATGACGGCGCGGATCGTGGCGTCGGCGTGGTAGTTGCCCGGATCGATGAAGCAGGTCACGCCGTGGCGCAGCAGTTCGATCGCCGCGAGCGAAGCGCTGACGAACACGTCTTCCTCGGTGTTCGCCGCTTCGTACGGATACATGTGATCGAACAGGAACGACTGCGCGTTGGCTTCGTCGGCCAGTCCGCGCGACATCTGAAACGAGGCGTGAAGGTGGTTGTCGGTGAAGCCGGGGGTGACGACCGAGTCCTTGCCGTCGATCACGCGATCGGCGCGCCACGCGGCATCGATCGCCGCGGTCTTGTCGATGGCGACGATCGTGCCAGCCTTGATCGCGATGGCGGCGTCGCGCACGACGCGTCGGCGCGCATCGACCGTGATGAGCCAGTCGATATTGCGCAGGATGAGATCGGCTTGTTGAGCAGTTGCGGCCATCGACGTCAATCCTCAGTCCGGCGCTCGCGCAGCTTGGCCGCATCGGTACCTTGCCAGCGCTTGACGATGCCCGGATCGATGCCGAACAGATCGAGCGCACGCCCCACCGTCTGATTCACCACGTCGTCGAGCGAGCGCGGGCGATGATAGAACGCCGGCACCGGCGGCATGACGATCGCGCCGTTGCGCGTGGCCTGCTCCATCAGCGCGATATGGCCGGCATGCAATGGCGTCTCGCGAAACAGCAGCACGACGCGGCGGCGCTCCTTGAGCTGCACATCGGCCGCCCGCACGACCAGATCGTCGTCGAAGCAATTGGCGATACCCGAGAGCGTCTTCACCGAACACGGCGCGATCAACATGCCTTCGGTCTTGAACGAGCCGCTCGACACCGATGCGCCGATGTCGCGATAGCTGTGCAACTGATCGGCCAGGGCCTTGACCTGCGCGGTGGTGTAGTCGGTTTCCTCGGCGATGGTGCGCGCCGCCGAGGGCGATAGCACCAGATGTGTTTCAACCCCACCCGCCGCGCGCAGCAGCTCGAGCGCGCGGATGCCGTAGATGACGCCCGAGGCGCCGGTGATGCCGATGACGAGTCTTTTCATTGCCCGGTGGATGCGCGGCTAGTCGATCTGTTCCAACCGTCCCGAGGCCATCAGCTTGCGCCACAGATCGATCTGGCCACGGAAGTACGCGCCGAACTGCTCCGGCGTGCCCGGCAGCGTAATCTCGCCGCGATCGGCGAAGCGCTTCTTCACGTCCGGATGGTTGAGTGCGAAATTGATGGCATCGTTGAGCTTGGCGACCACTGCAGGCGGTGTCCCGCGCGGCGCGAAGACGCCGAACCAGCCCATCAGGTCGTAGCGCGCCAGGCCTTGCTCGGCAGCGGTGGGCACGTCGGGCAGACTTGGCAAGCGCACGTTTGCGGAGACCGCGAGGCCGCGCATCTTGCCCGCCTTCACGTGCGGGGTCACCGAGCTCACGAAATCGAACATCGCTTCGAGCTGCCCGCCCAGCAGCGCCACCTGTGCCGGCGCCACACCCTTGAATGGCACGTGCGTCACTTCGATGCCCGCCACCTCGCCGAACAGCACGCCGGCCAGATGCGTGGTAGTGCCCGGTCCGGCCGAGCCGAACGTCACGCCGGCGCCCTTGTCTTTCTTTTTCGCCCAGGCGACGAATTCCTTCAAGTCTTTCGCCGGCACGTTGTTGTTGACCACCACGCTCATCGGAATGACGTTCACGCCGCCGACCGGTACCAGATCGTTCAGGACATCGAACGGGAACTTCTTCTGCAGGACCGGATTGCTGGCGAGGCTCGTGGCCGTCTTGAGAATGGTGTAGCCGTCGGGCTTGGCGGTCTTGGCGACCAGTTCGGCGCCGATATTGCCGCCTGCACCGGGCTTCATCTCCAGCACCACTTGCTGACCGAGACGCTGCGCCATCTCGTTGTAGATCACGCGACCGATCTGATCGCCCGGGCCGCCCGCCGCGTACGGAATGATCATCGTGATCGGCCGGTTCGGATACTCCTGCGCCGATGCGCCGGCGCAACCCAATAGAGCCAGCGCGCCACAGGCGACGACACGCCTACGCTTCGAACCGAACGCATCGATCATCGGAACACCTCACCATCCTCGGAGCCGGCGAGAATACCGCATCACGACTCGCGCCTTTGTTATGCTGCGCCGCGATTGCAAGCGAGGACGAAGCGCGGATGGAGATTGCAGGCAGCGTGGTACGCGGACGTGGCGAGGCCGCCGGCTTCACCCGGCTCGACTGGGTCGTGCGTCAGACCGTCGAACACCTTGGCATCGATCCGTTTCCCGGCACTCTGAATCTGCGTCTCGCCGACGCAGCGAGCCTGACCAACTGGTCGGCGATCCGCAGCGCGACCGGTCACGCACTGCTGCCCCCGGCAAGCTCGAATTTCTGCACGGCACGCTGCCACGCTTTCTCGATCGACGGCGTTCCCGCAGCGGCAGTCGTCCCCGATGTCCAGGGATATCCCGACGACACCGTCGAACTGATTGCGGCGATCCATGTGCGCGAGCATCTGCGCCTGGACGACGGTCATCGCGTCGCCGCACGCGCATTCCGCCCGTTTGCCGTGCGCGCCGTGATGTTCGATGTCGATGGCACGCTGCTCGACTCGGTCCCCGCCTATTTCGAGATCGCACGCCTGGCGGCCGAGCCGTTCGGCTACGCAGTGAGCATGGAACAGATCCGCCATTCCCTGTCGACCGCGCAAAGCTTCTGGCGCGCGGTGGTGCCGGATGGCACGCCCGATCGCGACGCGCGCATGAAAACCATGTCGGCCACCGCGCGGCGCGAGTGGCCGCGGGTACTGAGCGAGCAGGCGCGTCCGTTCGACCACGTCCACGCTGCGCTCGCAGGGTTGCATGCGCGCGGACTCAAGCTCGGCATCGTGACCTCGGCGCAGGGTGAAGTGATCGACGTGCTGCGCGGCTTCGGGCTTGCCGGCTACTTCGATGCGATCGTCACCGGTTCGGATGTGGCCAGGCGCAAACCTGATCCGGAAGGGCTGGTGAAATGCCTGGACATGCTCGGCGTTGCCGCGGGCGAGGCGCTGTACGTCGGCGACACGCCGCTCGACGTCGATGCTTCGCGAGGTGCGGGAACGTATTCGTTAGGCGTGCTGACCGGGGCGGCCGACAGCGCCATGCTCACGCGCTGCGGCGCCGATCGGTTGCTGCCACACCTGGGCGCGATCGATCAGTTGATCAGCCGCTGACGCCGGCGCGACTCGGATCAGGGCTGCCGGAACAACGGCACCATCGCCGCGATCGGCGCCGGCGCGAGCAGCTTGACGTCGTTGCTCGCGGTCATCGCGCTTACGGTGCGCATGAACGCCTGCCACGAGGCGTCCTCGGACAACATCTGGCGATGCGCCCGGCACGCCGCCAAACTCGGATAGGCGCGGTAGTGCACCACCTGATGCTGACGTCCGACGAGCGTGTTGAAGCAGCCCACCAAGTACCGCGCCGCGACCGACTCGGCGGCAGCCAGATGCTCGCGATACGCGGCCCAGTACACCGGCAGCGAACCGGGAACCATGACCAGCGTCGACTCCTCCACCACCATCTCGGGCTCTGAAGCAGCGTCCATCCACACCTTCGATCCTGGCAGCCAGTCGTTGCCGTTGCCCAGCAGCGGCGTGAGTGCCGCGATCGGTGCCGGCGCGAGAAATCGATTCTCCTGCGCGAGCATCAGCGGGCGCACGCCCTTGAAGTAGGGCTCCAATGCAGTGACGCCGTAAAGACCGTGCAGGCGCCTGGTCCAGTCGTCGTAGCTGTCGAAGCGATACAGATGCACCACCTGATCGAGCGGTCCGCTCAAGACCGTGAAGTAGCCGATCAACCGCTCCATGATCGGCCGTACCAGCTCGAAGCCACGCTCCAGCTGCAACGCGTAGAAGCGCTCGAGGTTGCTCGGTTTGAGGGTGTAGGCACGATGTTCGATCAACATGATGACCTCGTTTTCAGGTGCGCTCGCAACTTCAACCGCGCTCGCAATCCCAGGTGCGCTCGCAACGTCAACCGCGCTCGCGCATTGCCGCGCCGAATTGTTCGAAGATCGCGCGCGAGAAGCTGTCGCGATAGATGCACGCCTCCGGGTGCCACTGCACGCCGATGATGGTGCTTCGCGCATCGGCGTAGCGCACCGCCTCGATCAGCCCGTCGGGCGCCACCGCCTCCACGACCAGGCCCTCGCCCAACCGGTCGATCCCCTGGCGATGCAGTGAATTGACCATGTACTCGGTCTGCCCGGCCAACCGGCCCAGCGTGGAATCGCTGTAGAACCGCACCGTGTGATGCTCGGGCGCGAAGCGCTTCTCGACCGGCAACTCGCGCGGCGGCGCGCGGTGGTCGAGCTTGCCCGGCAACTCGTGCACGTGCTGATGCAGCGTGCCGCCGCAAGCTACGTTCAACTCCTGAAAGCCGCGGCAGATGGCGAGCAGCGGACGCTCTTCGTCGAGCAGCGCCTGCATGAGCGGCAAGGTGGTCGAATCGCGCCGTGGGTCGTGCTTGCTGCCCTCGCGGCTGGGCGGACCGCCGTAGCGGTGCGGCTCGACGTCCGATGGACTGCCGGTGAAGAGAAAGCCGTCGAACGTGTCAATCAGCTCGCGCACCTCGACCGAATCGCCCAACGCCGGCAACACCACCGGCACCGCGTCGGCGAGCTCGACGATCGCGCGCAGGTACTTCTCGTTGACGGCATGGAAGGGCGCGTCCGAGATCTCGCGGACGCAGGCACTGATGGCGACGAGCGGCTTGCGCGGCATGAGGACCGACGACGAGGAATGACCTGCCGGGTTCGCTGAGCCTCGTCTACGGAGAATCGAGTATAGCCTTGTGCCCGAAGCCCTTGGTGTTGTCGATGAAGGTGATGCGCGAAGGCCGCAACACGTAGAACGCGGCCTTGGCGTACGCCGCGCGCAACGGCGGTGGTCCGCTCGCCAGCTCGCGCAGGAAGGCGTAACGCGCTTCCATGCAGCGGCGGGCCCGGACGATCGCGGCATCGTCGGCCAGACGCGACGCCACGCCTTCGATGTTCAGGCCGCGAATCGTCTTGAAGTCGTGATAGTCGGGCGCGACCGTCGCGCTGACGCGGGTGGGCGCTGCCACCGCGAGCGAATGACGCGTGTTTGCGTCAGAAGTCCAGATCAGTTCGAGCCCGTCGCGGGCGTAGAACAGCGACGTGGCGTGCGGCTCCCCGTCCACCAGCGTCGCCAGGCTCATGACGTGGTGGGCGTCGAGAAAGCATTCGATCTCGACGCGCAGGGAGTCGCTCAACCGGCAATCATCCGCGCGAGCGTGCGCAATCCGAATCCGGCGCGCTCTATCGTGTTGCGCGCCGGCTCTCTAGCGCCCGGTTCGCGCGAGCGAGAGCACCCAGCCTTCCATGCGCGCCTTCATCTTGGCGATCTGTTGATCGTTGAAGAAGTCTTCGGGCTTGACCTTGTCGATCGGATAGACCGGCCGGTGGAAGTCCTGCTCGTAGCCGAACGGCACCGTCGCGTCGATGCCCATGCCGCCTTCGAACAGGGTGTTCGATGCGGTCCAGGCCTTGTCGCCGGCGGTCATGCGCTCGGCCGGCATGAAGGTCTGGCCGCGCCCGCCAGGAATCGGATTGAGGATGTCGGTCTTCGGATTCACGCGCGTGGTGAGACACCACATGATGTCGTCCATCGAGTAGATGTCGGTGTCTTCGCTCACCGCGATGGCGAGGCGCATGCCCTGCGAGCACGACAGGATCGCACCCAGGAAATTGCGCTGCCAGCCTTCCTCGATCTTGTTGCGCTTCTTGACCTGAATGATGCAGCCGCCCCAGTCGGTCATCGAATAGGGAATGTGCACGTCCTGGATGATGCCGGGCTGCAGCCGGTTGCACAGCTCAAAGATCGCCGCTTCGCGGATCGTCGTGTCGATGTTCGAATCGTCGAACATGTGCACGCCGAGCGGGAAGATGATCGGCTTGCCTTCGGGCTTGCGCATCGTGATCGCGGTGACGTGGAACGTCGGCGCCTTGTACGCCTTGCCCATGTAGCCGGCCCACTCGGGGTGGAAGAACGTCTTGCCCTGCACGCCTTCGCGCTCGGCTTCGGCCGTCTCGTAGCGCTTGTCGCGCGGCACGATGTATCCCTCGAGCACGTACTCGGCATCGGCGAGCGCCATCGCATCGACGGTCTTCGCCTTCACCAGCCGCACCGGCGAACCCTGAATCGCGCCTGCGACGCCCACTTCATCGCAGCCCTTGGGCAGGATCACATAGTCGAAGCCCGCGCCGGCCATCATCGTGCACGCCGGGGGCACGCCGAAGTTCATCGTGATCGGAATGCGCTCTTCCTTGTAGTGCTCGGTGAACACCTGCCACATGTGCGAGCCGGGCGAGATCTGGAACGTGCCGACGTTGCCCCAGCGGAAGTTCATCCGGTTGTAGCCCATGTCGGTGCCATGATCGAAGGTCTTGCCCGACAACAGACGAATGCCCGAGCCGATGGTGAGTTCGGACTCGAGCGCGGTGTGGCGGATCGTCATGATCCACTTGTTGACGTCGAGCTTGTCGGTGATGACGTGCTCTTGCACCGGCGCCTGCTTCGAATCGATGACCACCGGCGGAACCGGCTTGTTGAGCGCCTTGGCCAGTGCGCGGGTGCGCTCGGTGGGATTGTCGAAGCCGAACATGCGATCGACGATGCGCATGTCGGCGAACAGGTTGGTGATCGCACGCGCGTGCGGATAGCCCTTGACGTTGTTGAACAGCATCGGACAGCTGCCGTCGAAGTGCTTCTGCAGGCCGGTCAGTTCGAGGTCGCCGCTCACCGGCTTGTCGGTTTCCATCAGCAGGCCTTCGGCGCGCAGCCATTCGACCGCGGAGCGCAGGCTGGTGGCGTCGGGTTTGACGGCGGATTTGGCGGTGGGCTGATTCATGGTCGCGTCTCGTCCTCAGGTGGTGATTTGTATAAAGCTTAGCCGAACGCCGGGCTACTTGCCGTTGACCCGCACGCAGTCGACGAAGTATCGGTCGCCGCCCTTGTTCTTCTCGATCACCAGGCCGTGGACGTCGGTGTCGAACCCGGGGAACCGCTCGTTGAACGAACGGGCGAACTTGAGGTACTCGACGATCGAGCGGTTGAAGCGCTCGCCCGGAATCAGCAGCGGTATGCCCGGCGGGTAGGGGGTAACGAGCATGGTGGTCACGCGCCCCTCGAGTTCGTCGATCGGCACGCGATCGACCTTGCGATGCGCCAGGCACTCGAACGCATCGGAGGGTTTCATCACCGGTTCCATGCGCGAGAGGTAGGTCTCGGTCGTGACACGGCCGATGTCGTGCTTCTTGTATTCCTCGTGGATCTGCAGCGACAGTTCCTTCAGGCCGATGCGCTCGTACGCGGGGTGCGCCTGCACGAACTCGGGCATCACCCGCCACAGCGGCTGATTGGCGTCGAAGTCCATCTTGAACTGCTGCAGTTCGGTCACCAGGGTGTTCCAGCGGCCCTTGGTGATGCCGATCGTGAACATGACGAAGAACGAGTACA
>CADEDU010000058.1:39342-49203 GCA_902826155.1 uncultured beta proteobacterium | reverse complement strand
CACCAGCGGCGAGAAATCGGAGTCGCCGCTCACGATCACGAACGTGTCGACGTGCTCCTTCGTGTAGCACAGGTCGAGCGCATCGACGACCATGCGGATATCGGCCGAGTTCTTGCCCGACATGCGCACGTGCGGGATCTCGATCAGCTCGAACGAGGCCTGATGCATGCCGGACTTGAATTCCTTGTACCGCTCCCAGTCGCAGTAGGCCTTCTTCACCACGATGCTGCCCTTGAGCAGCAGCCGCTCCAGGACCTTGCCGATGTCGAAGCGCTCGTACTTCGCTTCGCGCACGCCGAGCGCGACGTTCTCGAAGTCGCAGAACACGGCCATGTTGCGGGTTTCGGTGCGGGAGGTCATCTACTTCAGCTCGATCTCGATGAACGCGAACTCATAGTCGTTGGCGTTGATGACGTTGTGCTCGACGCCTTCGTTGCGCGAATACGAAACGCCGGTCTTGAGGTCGGCGTAGATATCGCCCTGCTTGGTCTCAAGCAGCAGCTTGCCGGTGGTGACGGGCACGACCACGTAGTCCATGCCGTGGCGATGCCAGCCGGTTTCGGCGCCTGGGGCGAAGCGCCACTCGGTGACCTTCACGCGATCGTTCTCGAGTTGCAGCGTGGGCACTGCCTGCGGGCGGGGTTGCGGCACGTTCGGATCCTCTTTGGGAGCGTGGCGGCATTGTAGCCCTCGAAGGCGCGGCGACCCGCAGGCACGCGCGCTCATCTACGTGAGCCGCGACCGCACCGAGCGCGCCGAGTGCGCCAATGCCACGAGTGCGCAGTTCGGCGCGGCATGGACGAAGGATGGGCGAGGGATCGGCAGGTCGGGATCAATCGGGTACGCTCCGCGTTCCGCCCGCTCCGCAAATATCGACTGCCATGAAGCTCGAAGGCGTTCGCGTTCTCGACCTGTCGCTGTTCCTGCCCGGCCCGCATCTGACGATGATGATGGCCGACCACGGCGCCGACGTGATCAAGGTCGAGCCCTATCCGCATGGAGAACCGGCACGTCAAGCGCCATACAAGAAAGCCGGTCACTCGGTCTGGTTCCGCAACACCAACCGCGGCAAGAAGAGCCTGCGCCTCAATCTCAAGGACGCGCGCGGCAAAGAGATTCTGCTCAAGCTCGCCGAGCAGGCCGACGTGTTCGTCGAATCATTCCGGCCGGGTGTGCTCGACCGCCTCGGCGTGGGCTATCAGGCGGTGTCGGCGCGCGCGCCGCAGATCATCTACTGCTCGATCTCGGCGTTCGGACAGAGCGGCCGCTACGTGAAGAAGCCAGCGCACGATCATGCGATCCAGGCGATGGCCGGCGTGTCGAGCGTGTCGCTTGGCCGTGACGGCCACCCGGCGATGCCCGGCGTGGCCGCGGGTGACATGGCCGGATCGTTGATGGCGCTCGCCGGCATCCTTATGGCGATCATCAAACAGCGCAGCACCGGCAAGGGCGACTACATCGATCTCTCCATGCTCGATTCACTGATGGCGTGGACGCCGCACGTGCTCGGTCCGGTGTTCGGCGAGCATCGCGATCCGGTGCCGCAACAGGAGCGCTCATGGGGCGGGGCGGCGTTCAACAACGCGTACGCCACCAAGGATGGCCGGCACCTCATGCTGGGCGGCGTCGAACCACACTTCGCCGAGAACCTGCTCGGCAAAGCAGGGCGGCCCGATCTGGCCAAGCTGTGCCACCACCCGGCGGGCCCGATCCAGGATCCGGTCAAGGCGTTTCTCACCGAGTTCTTCAAGACCAAGACGCTCGCCGAATGGCACGATTGGCTGGCCGACATCGATGTGGCCTGGGCGCCGGTACGCAGCTTCACCGAAGCGTGGTTCGACCCCGCCACTGCCGAGCGCGGCATGCTGTTGCACGATGCTGCAGGCGTGGAGCACATCGGTGTGCCGATCAAGTTCGCCAACGAACCCGCGCAGCCGAATCTCCAATGCCCCGAACTCGGCGAACACGCCGCCGAGATCCTGCAAGGCATCGGCTATTCGGCGAGCGAGGTAGAGACACTCAAGCGCGAGAACGTCCTCTAAAACGCGCAATGACAATCGAACTCGACGCCAGCGATCTCGACCTCACCCGCTTCATCCGTCCGGGCGACGTCGTCGTCTGCGGGCAAGACAGCGGCGAACCGCTCACCCTGACGCAGGCGCTGATCGCGCAGCAGCCGCGAATCGGTGCACTCAGTGCCTTCGTCGGGTTCTCCATCACCGACACGTTCGATCCGCAGGCCGCGCCCGACATCGCCTACACCGGTTTCGGTGCAATGGGCACGCTCGCGAAATTGAGTCGCGCCGGTCGCATCGACGTGCGGCCGTGCCACTACTCGCAACTCCCCGAGTTGTTCACCAGTGAGCGTTGGCGCGCTGATGTCGTGCTCACCACGGCAAGTCCGGGCGCGCAGGGTGGGCCGATGAGCTGGGGCACCAGCCATGTCTACTGCCATGCCGCGGCGCAGCGCGCGCGTGTCGTGATCGTCGAGGTGAATGACCGGATGCCGTGGCTGCACGGGGCCGAGGTGCCGGCCGATCAGCGCGTCGACGTGATCGTGCGTACGTCGCGGCAGATACCGCAGGTGGCGGGGCCGCGCATCGGCGAGATCGAGCGGCAGATCGCGGCGCACGTGGCTGGGCTCATTCCCGATGGCGCGACCATCCAGCTCGGCGTGGGCGCGGTGCCCGATGCGATCGCCGTCGCGCTCGCGCACCACAAGCATCTTGGCGTGCATACCGGCATGCTCACCGAGTCGATCGTGCCGCTGATCGAATCGGGCGTGGTCGACAACAGCACCAAGCCGATCGACCGCGGCGTCACGGTGAGCGGATTCTTCGTCGGCACTGACGCTTTCTACGCCAGGCTGCATCGCAACCGCACGATCCTCAGCCGGCCGCCGACCTACACGCACGCGCTCGACGTCGTCGCGAAGATTCCGAAATTCATCAGCGTCAATACCGCGATCGAGGTTGATCTGGCCGGGCGCGTCAATGCCGAAGTGGCCGATGGCGTCTACGTGGGCGGCACCGGCGGGGCGGCCGACTACACGCGCGGCGCGCAGCTCTCGCCCGGCGGGCGGGCGATCGTCGCGTTGTTGTCCACCGCGCGCAAAGGCACGGTCAGCCGTATCGTGCCGCGTTGTGAAGCCGCGGTGACGGTCACGCCCGCCGACGTCGATACGGTGATCACCGAGTACGGCGTGGCGGAGTTGAAAGGCCAGTCGCTGGCCGAACGCGCGCGGCGCATGATCGCTATCGCGCATCCATCGTTTCGCGAGGAACTGGAGCGGGCGCATCGCGCGCGCTCGGGCAAGGAGGACGCATGAAAGGGGACGCATGAAAGTCATCCGCAACGCACGCCTGCTCGACGATGCGCAGCCGACCGGCCGCATCGCCGACATCCTGATCGACGGCGAGCAGATCAAAGCGATCGAAGCCCCTGGCGTGGTCCCGCGCGGTCAAGCCGAGGAGATCGACGCGGCGGGGTGCGCGGTGATCCCCGGTCTGGTGAATGCGCATACGCACACCCACGCCATCCTCGGGCGCGGTGTAGGTGACAAGTGGACCTTGGAGAGCCTGCTGGTCGCCGGCGCGTGGACCGGCGGCGGCCGTGATCTCGAGATGCATCGGCTGTCGGTGCAACTCGCCGCGGCCGAGATGGTCGCCAAGGGCTGCACTGCCGTGTTCGACATGTTCGCGGAGTTCCCCAACCCGACGGTCGAAGGCGTGCAGACGGTGGCGCAGGCGTATCTCGATGCCGGCATGCGCGCCGTGGTGACGGCGATGACAGCAGATCGCACTTTCTATCAGGCGCTGCCGGAGATTCGCGGCGCATTGCCCGCGGCGCTTGCCGACCAGGTCGATCGCATTCGCATGGCCGACCGCGAGGTGACACTCGATCATTGCCGGCGCATCGTCCAGAACTGGTCGCTGCCAAGCACGCGCGTGCGTCCTGGCGTGGCGCCGACGATTCCGCTGCACTGTTCGGATGAATTCCTGCAGGGCAACGCACGCCTGGCCTCAGAGCATGGCGTGTGCGTGCAGATGCACGTGGCCGAATCGCCGGTGCAGGCCGTGCTCGGCCGCGAGCGCTACGGCACCACGCTGTGCGGGCATGTCGAACGCATGGGCCTGCTGTCGTCACGGTTCTCGGTGGCGCACGGGGTGTGGCTCGAGAGCGAGGACTACGCGCGGCTCGCTCGCGCCGGCGCATCGATCGCCCACAACCCGGGCAGCAACATGCGTCTGGGCTCGGGCATCGGTGCGATGCGCGCCTGGCTCGATGCCGGCATCAACGTCGGCGTCGGCACCGACGGCGTGACCTCGTCGGACAATCTCAACAACTTCGAGGCGATGCGCATCGCCACGTTCGTCTCGCGCGTGCGGGGCGAGCAGGGCGCGGACCGCTGGATCGGCGCACGTGAAGCGTTCGAGGCGGGCACCCGCGGCGGGGCCAGGCTGATGGGCATGGACGACATCACCGGCACGCTGGCGCCGGGCAAGGCCGCCGACCTCGTGTTCCTCGACCTGAACGCCACGCACTATCTGCCGCTCAACAATCTGCTGCATCAGATCGTCTACGCCGAAGATGGCACCGGCGTCGATTCAACGATGATCGCCGGCGAATTCGTCTATCGGCATCGCAAGCACACCCGGATCGACCTCTCGCAACTCAGGAAGCAAGCCGAGCAAGCTGCGGTGCGCTGGCGCGAACGGGTGGCGCCATTCAAGGCCACTGCAGAGAAACTCGAACCCTACGTCGGCAAATACTGCTGGGGCATCCGCGCGCGCGTGTGCCAGTCGGGCTGCGCGCATACGATGGTGCCCCTCGGTGGCGGCTGATGCGCAGCAAGCAGCGCCCCTGAACCCACAGCCTTGCACGCAGAAGTGGTTCAATCCAAATTACGTTGTACAGCCTGACACCAGACGAGGAGACGATTCGATGAAGCGTTGGAACATGCTGGCCGCCGCGTCGATGGCGACGCTTGCCCTGAGCGGCGGTGCGCTCGCGCAGACCAAACCGATCGTGTGGAACCTGCCGCACGTCACCGCGCCCACCTACTTCCACACGGTGAACATGAGCGCGTTCGCCGCCAAGGTGAAGGAGAAATCGCAGGGCCGCATGGAAATCCGCGTGCATGCGGCTTCGTCGCTCTATCCCGGACCGGAGATCATCCCGTCGGTCATTGCGGGGCGGGCAGAGATCGCGCCTGTGACCTCGGCCTACCTCACCGATGTGCTGCTCGAGCTGGGCGTGCTCGAACTGCCGTTCCTCACCGCCAGTCTCGATGAGCACCGTAAAGCGGCTGAAGCGCTGCGGCCGTTCTCGACCGAGATGATGGCCAAGCGCGGATTGAAGCTGCTGACGGTGCATTCCTGGCCCACGCAGCAACTGTTCGCCAATCAGGCGGTGCGCACGCTGGCCGATTGGAAGGGCAAGAAGGTGCGCGTGTACGGTGCTGAATCGGCCGACCTCGCCAAGACGCTCGGCGCCGCGCCGGTGAGCATTCCGTTCGGCGAGGTGTACACGGCGTTGCAGCGCGGCGTGGTCGACGGTGCAATGACCTCTGCCACGAACGCCGAGCCGATGAAGTTCTTCGAAGTCTCGAAGTTCATGAATTACTGGAATCTGTCGGGCGGCTCGACCGAGTGGCTGGCCGCGAACCAGAAGGCATGGGATGCGCTGCCCAGCGACCTGCAGCAGGTCGTGCTCGATTCGCTCAAGGACGTGCGCTTCGAAGACAAACAGTGGGAGGACGCCAAGGCGCTCGATGAACGCGCCAGGAAACGCGTCGTGGAGCTGGGCATGACGGTGGTCGATCCGGCGCCCGAAGAAATCGCCAAGGCCCGCCAGGCCTCGCGCAGCGCCTGGGACGTGTGGCTCAAGCGCACCGGCGCCAACGGCAAGCGCGCGATGGACCAGGCACTGCAGACGCTCGGGCGGTAGTGCGGCGCGAGGGAGGGGAGGGATGGGGGCAATGATCGCCCGCCTCGCTCGGCTGTCCGGCCTCGCCGGCGGCATCGCCGTCGTGGTCGTCACGCTGCTCGTGTCGTTCGACGTGCTGATGCGCTACTTCCTCAACGAGCCGCAGCTGTTCGTCGACGAGCTCGCCGGCTTTTTGCAGGTCGCGATCATCTTTCTCGGGCTGGCGTACACATTTCTCTCGGGCGGACACGTCCGCGTCGATCTGCTGACCGCGCACATGAGGCCGCGGCGCCGCGCGCGGCTGCGCGTCGTGACGCTCGCCCTGTGCGTCGCGCTCCTGCTCCTGATCACCTGGACCACCGCGGAAGCGGTCTTCACCGCCATCGACTTCGGCCGCGTCTCGGCGGTGATGCTCTATCCGCTGTGGCTGCCGATGGTGCTGATTCCGACGGGCTTGCTGCTGCTGGCCATGGTCATGCTGTGGGCGCTGATCCGCCAGATTCGCATGCTGCGCGTGCGCGGGATCGAGCCCGACGAAGTGCCGCTGAACCTCGATGCTTCATGAGCGCAGACCAAGCCGAATGAGCAAAGCCGTCTCATGAGCGAAGCGCTGTTCGGCACGCTGCTCATTGCCGCGTTGTTCTTCGGCTTCGCGATCGGACTGGAGGTCGCGTTCGCGCTAGGCCTGGCGGGCGTGCTCGGGCTGCTCTATCTGAAGGGCTTCGCGGTGGGGCTGGGCGTGGTGAGTTCGATCGCCTGGAGCACCGCCACCAGCTTCTCGTTCATCGCGCTGCCGCTGTTCGTGTTCATGAGTGCGGTGCTGCTGCACTCGGGCATCGGTCGCGGACTGTTCACCGCCGTCTCGAAGTGGGTCGGATTTCTGCCCGGCGGCATGGCGATCGCCGGCGTGTTCTCGTGCGCGATCTTCTCGGCGGTATCGGGCTCGAGCGTGGCCACCGCCGCCACGATCGGCATGATCGCCATTCCCGAGATGGAAAAGCGCGGCTACGCGCGATCGCTGATCATCGGTTCGCTCGCTGCCGGGGGCACGCTCGGCATCCTGATTCCGCCGTCGATTCCGATGATCATCTACGGCGTCATGACCGAGACGTCGATCGGGCACCTGTACATGGCCGGCATCGTGCCCGGCATCGTGCTCGCGTTGTTGTTCGCCGGATTCGTGGTGGTGCTGGCGGTGCTGCGCCCCGATGTCGCGCCGCGTCACCCCGACGATCACGGCTCGCTCGCCGAGCGCATCGCCTCGCTCAGGGAGATGGGGCCGGTGATGCTGCTCATCGTGGTGGTGCTCGGCTCGATGTACGCAGGCGTGGTGACGCCTACCGAGGCCGCGGCGCTCGGCAGCCTGATGAGCCTGATCCTGGCGTTGTGGATGCGCGCGCTCAGCTGGCAGTCGCTGCGCAAGGCGATGCTCGAGACGGTGCGCACCACCTCGATGGTGATGCTCATCATCATCTTCGCGGGCATCTTCTCGCACGTCATCGCGCTGATCGGGGCGCCCAAGGCGTTGATGAGCGCGGTGGTCGATCTCGATCTGCCGAAGTGGGCGTTCTTCGTCGCCGTGTTCGCGTTGCTGCTGGCGATCGCCTACGCGCTCGAAGAGCTGTCGGTGATGATCATCATCTTGCCGATCCTGTTCCCGATCGTCACCGCGTTCGGCTTCGACCCGGTGTGGTTCGGCATCGTGATGATCGTCTGGTTGGAGATCGGCTTCATCACCCCGCCGGTGGGCCTGAACCTGTTCGTCATACAGGGAATGATGAAAGACGCGAGCGCGCGCGACATCACCGTCGGCACCACGCCGTTCGTGCTCATCATGATCGGCATGGTGGCGTTACTGTTCCTGTTTCCGGAGCTGGCATTGTGGCTGCCGCAGCAGATGGCGGGGAAATGAGCGCGACGTCGAACTCTGCTCTCGCGACCACCGACGTGCTGATTGCCGGCGGCGGGCCCTGCGGCCTGATGCTGGCGATCGAGCTGGGCCGTCGCGGAATTCGCTGCGTCATGGTCGATGCCAAGCCGGGCACGGCGTTCAACCCGCAGGCCAACGCCACGCAAGCGCGCACGATGGAGCACTTCCGCCGGCTCGGCTTCGCCGACGAGATCCGTGCGCTCGGACTGCCGCCCGATCATCCGACCGACATCGCCTACTTCACGCGCTACGCACGGCACGAGCTTGCGCGCATCAGCCTGCCCACGGCGGCACAAGCCGTGGTGCAGATCAGGAAGATGACCGGATCGTGGAGCGCGGCCGAACTGCCGCATCGCATTTCGCAGAAATTCGTCGAGCAGGTGCTGCGACGGCGCGCGCAGTCGTGTCCTTCAGTCGATATTCGCTATGGCTCGACGTTGGAGCGCTTTCACGATGATGGGGATTCGGTCAGCGCTACCGTCCGACCAACCGCGGGCGGCGCAGCGCAGGAGGTGACTGCGAAGTTTCTAGTTGGTGCCGACGGTGCGCGCAGCTTCGTTCGACGCGAGCTCGGGATCGAGTGGGGCGGCGTCACCGGCGTCCAGCGCGAGTTCATGGGCGGAAAGATGTTCGCGCTCTATTTGCGCTCGCCCGGTTTCCTCTCGCTGCTGCGCCATTCGAAGGCGTGGATGTACGTGGCGGTCAATCATCAGCGTCGTGCCTTCATGGCGTCGGTCGACGGTGTGGCGGAATATGCATTCCACGCGGCACTGCGACCCGGCGAGGATGCCGACGCGTGGACCGAAGCCGACGCACGTCGTGTGTTCAGCGAAGCCGTCGGTGCGGAAGTGCCGCTCGAGATTCTGTCGATGGGCACCTGGCTCGCCGGGCACGCGCTGGTCGCGCAACGGTTCCAGCGCGGTCGAGTCTTCATCGCCGGTGATGCCGCGCACCTGTTCACCCCGACCGGTGGCCTGGGCTACAACACGGCCGTTGAAGACGCCGTGAATCTCGGCTGGAAGCTCGCGAGCGTGATTCGCGGTCGCGCGCCATTCGCGCTGCTCGGCAGCTACGAGGCCGAACGCAAGCCGCTCGCCGAGCGCAACACCGGCTTCGCGCGCCGTTTCGCGGACTCGGTGGGCCTGTTCGCTGCGAAGCCGGAGCTCGATGGCGATTCGGATCGCGGCCAACTCGAGCGGCAGATCGCCGCGGAGCATCTCAACCGACACGCGCGGCTCGAATTCAACATTCCCGGCGTCACCTTCGGCGGACGTTACGACGGCTCACCGATCATCGTCGGCGACGGCGCCGCGCTGCCGCCCGATGAGCCGAACAACTACGTCCCGACGGCAAGCCCGGGTGGTCGGCCGCCGCATGCGTGGTTGAGCGAGGCGGAGTCGCTGTTCGATCGCTTCCACACCGAGTGGACGCTGCTGGCGTTGGGGCCCGACGCCCCGCCGACCGACGCATTCGAGGCGGCGGCCAGAACCACTGCGACCGACCTGCGAGTGGTGCGACTTTCGCAGGCGTCGCTGCGCGAACTCTACGAAGCACCGCTGGTGCTGATCCGCCCCGATCAGATCATCGCCTGGCGCGGCGCATCGGCGGACAATGCTGCCGGGGTGATGGCGCGCGTTACCGGTCGTTGAGTCGCGCCGACGTCGTCGACGAGGAAGAACCCGCCGGTTCGACCCAGTGAAAATTCCAGCAGCTGCCGAGGTGAGTAGCCGCGGCCTGCACGCGCAACCAATCGTTTGACGGAAGCTCAGCCTGGAGACCGGGAGAGAAGGGGGAGTAAGGCGAATACCTTCGCAACCCTCACTTATCCGTCCACGGCAGCTCTTTCCACAGCTGGCGGAACTGCGCCTCGGCGTCTTTCAGCTCCGCGGCGTAGGCCGCTGGCGCGAGGTAACGCACCGGCGCGAATGCCTTCTCGGCCAGTGCCTTGAATGCCGGATCGGCGATGGCGCGCTCGATCGCGGTGACGAGCCGGTCGCGAATCG
>CADEDU010000058.1:17028-39242 GCA_902826155.1 uncultured beta proteobacterium | reverse complement strand
TTGAACGGCACGTGCGTGAGTTGCACGCCAGCGGCGCGCTCGAACATCAGCATCGCCAGATGATCGTCGGAGCCTACGCCTGTGCTGCCCACCGTCACCGCCTTGGGGTTGGCCTTGGCGAACGCGGCAATGTCGGCGAGCGTCTTGTGCGGACTGTCGTTGTGCACGCAGAACGTGCCCGGATCATCGACCACGTTGCCCAGCAGGTCGAAGCTTTGCCAGGTGTAGTTGGCCTTGCGCTCGATCGGCGTGGTGAGGACCGGCGGGGTGTTGATGAAGCCGATCGTGTAACCGTCGGGCGTCGCATTGGCGATCGCCGTGAACCCGATGTCCCCGCTCGCCCCGGGCCGGTTGACCACGTTGATCTTCGCCCCTTCGCCAAGCTGCTTCTCGACGAACGGAATCAGCGCGCGCGCAATGATGTCGGTACCGCCACCGGGCGCGTACGCGATGATCATGCTGATCGGCTGGTCGGGGTAGGCCGCGCTTGCGGGCATCGATGCACACGCGAGCGCCAATGCCGCGCACGCCGCTATCGCTTTTGTGCTGCCTGGTCGCAGGGGGGATTCAACCGCGTTCGATCTCATGGTCTCCTCGTTCTCTGATAGGACGGTGTGGGGGCAGTATAGCGATCGCCCGGGCAAGACTCAGTGGGGGTGACCCGGGCGTGCACCTGCGTGATAACGTTCGCAACGAAGCGGCGCCCAACCTTCGACCCCGGAACGGACTCACCATGGCCTACGACCTCCTCATCAAGAACGGCACTCTCGTTGACGGCACCGGCGCGGCGCGGCGTCATGGCGATGTCGCGGTGCAGGCCGGCAAGATCGCCGCGATCGGCGAGAAGATCACCGACAGCGCCAAGACCGTGATCGATGCGTCCGACTGCGTGGTCGCACCGGGCTTCATCGACCCGCACACGCACTACGACGCGCAGATCTGCTGGGACGGCGCGGTCACCCCATCGCCCTGGCATGGCGTCACCAGCGTGGTCATGGGTAATTGCGGCGTGGGCATCGCGCCGTGCAAGCCGGCCGATCGCGAAGTCGCGATGCACGATCTGGTCAACGTCGAGGCGATCCCGTTCGACGTGCTCAATCAGGGCATCACCTGGGACTGGGAGACCTTTCCGCAGTTTCTCGATGCCGCGCAACGTCGCGCGCCGTCGTTGAATCTCGCGTTCCTCGCGCCGCTCACGCCGTTTCGTCACTACGTGATGGGCGAGGCATCGATGGAGCGTGCAGCCAACGCCGAAGAGACGGCTCGCATCGGCGCCTTGCTGGGCCAGGCGATGGACGCCGGCGCGTTCGGCTTCTCCAGCACCGTGCTCAATCAGCACATCGGCTACGGCGGGCGGCCGCTCGCCTGCCGCAATGCGAGTCCTGACGAGCTGCGGGCGTACGCGGGTGTGCTGAAGGCGAAGAAAAAGGGCGCGATCGAAGTCGCGCTGACGCGCCAGATCGCGGTGCTCGAAGACGAGCAGTACGACGTGCTCGAGTTGCTGCTGGCCGCGAGCGGGCGCCCGGTGACATTCATCGCGATGTTCGATCGCGACGACATATCCGAGGCGGTGCGCGACACCCTGCGCAAGGCGGCGCCGCTGATCGCGCGCGGTGCGCGGCCGCAAACCTCGCCGCTGCCGCTCACGCGCGAGCTGAACATGCGCAGTCCGTTCCCGTTCGCGGCGTTTCCGTCGTGGAACCGCGTGTTCGCCGACAAGTCGAAGGCGGCGCAGGCAGCGGTGTATCGCGATCCGGCGTTTCGCGCCGCGTTCCGTGAAGACCTGAAGAAGCCCGCCACGTTCGGCAACTGGTCGCGCGTGACCGTGCACGAGGTGAAGGCCGCCTCGCTCAAGCAGTACGAGGGCAAGACGGTGGCCGAGATCGCCACCGCGCTGGGCAAGGACCCTGTTGATGCGCTGCTCGATCTCACGCTGCAGGACGATCTGGACATCGAGTTCACGCTCGCTACTTTCAACAATCGCGTCGACCGGATGAAGGAGATCCTGGTCAATCGCGACATCCTGATCGGGCTGGGGGACGGTGGCGCGCACGTCGACATGCTGTGCGATTCGGGCTACCCGACCTTTCTGTTGGGCACCTGGGTGCGCGAGCGCGGCGTGCTGTCGCTCGAGGAGGGCGTGCGCAGGCTCACGTCCGATCCCGCCGATTTTTTCGGCATCACCGACCGCGGCCGCCTCGCGCCGGGGCTGGCTGCCGACATCACCGTGTTCGATCCGGCCACTATCGGCTCGGCCAATCGCGGCGAGCGTCGCTACGACCTGCCCGGCGGTGCCAAGCGCATGGTGATGCCGTCACGCGGCGTGCTCCACACCATCGTCAACGGCGCATCGGTGTACGAGAACGGCGCGCTCACCAGCTCGAAGTCAGGCGTGGTGCTGCGCTCGTAGCGGCGATGCCGTGAGTACCGACCCGTCCCGCGTCGAGCGACCCGTTGCGCCGGAACTGGCCGTCTCCGAGTGGCTGAACGCGGAGCAGCCGATCACGCTGGCTGCGTTGCGCGGCAAGGTGGTGCTGATCCACGCATTCCAGATGTTGTGTCCGGGCTGCGTGATGCATGGCGTGCCGCAGACCCAGCGCATCCATCAGGGCGTGCGTGATGCCGATTTCGTCGTGCTCGGCCTGCACACCGTGTTCGAGCATCACGAGGCGATGAAGCCGGTGTCGTTGCGCGCGTTCGTGCACGAATTCCGGTTGGAGTTTCCGATCGGCATCGATGCCTACGATGGTCAGGCGCCGCTGCCCAGGACCATGGCGGCGTATGCCATGCGCGGCACGCCGACGACCATCCTGATCGACCGGCGTGGTCGCATCGCCGCCAGCGCATTCGGCGCGCTCGACGATATCGCCCTGGGTGTGACGATCGGTCAGTTGCTCGCCGAGCAGGCCTGAGCCTAGCGCCTGCGCGAGCGCGCTTCGCCGCGACCTACCAGGGGATCGCCACGATAGCCTTTATCACCCACCTGTCGGCGCCCTCGCCGCTGCCGCGACCAACGCCGAAGTTCACGGCGAATCCCTTGACGTTGAAATCGGTGACCAGGTAGTGCACGTGCTCGGTGGAGCGCGGGCGGGAGACGCGATCCAAGTCGTGGTAGCGCTCGATGCCGATGCTGAGTCCGTCGTTGATCTCGTAGGCGAGCTTCGCGCTCGGCTCGAGCGACCACGTATGCGCCGCGTCGCGGCCGAACGCACGACGCACGTTGGCGTTGCCAAGCAGCAGCCAGCGGCCGGCGCGCCAACCCGCGATCGCCTTGAACTCCAAACCATGCGGCGACTCCGCCAGCCGGCGGCTGAGCCATGCCCACTCGACGTTCGCGCCCCAGAACAGCCCCTGCGTGTCGGCTGATCCTTCGGGCACATACTTGAAACGCCACTTCACCCCGTCGGCGCGAAAGAATTCGCCGCCGCTGCGCGCGAGCGGGAAGTGCAGTGCGGTTTCCCAGCCTCGGCCCAGGCCGTACGCGATCTCGGGCATGACGCGGCTGGTGCGGTTCGAGACGCGCTGGCCGTCGTACTCGGCGCTGCGTAGACCCGAGGGCACGTAGCTCGCGTGGACGGCCAGGCCGAGCGTGCCGCTGGCCTGGATGTCGCTGCCGAATACGCTGATCTCTTCCGGGGCGGCGAGCGCCGGACCAGCAGCGAGCGAGGCGAAGATTGGGGCGCAGATCGATGCGACCCGTGCGCGCGTGCGCACGGCCGATCGTGTTGCTGAGCGAGTTGAATCGAGCATCGATGGTCTTCTTGTTCTTGGCCGATTGGCGATTCGCCCGCGGTAGCGGACCCGGACACGCACGCGCATCGCACGCGGATCCTACGCGTTACCGGGGCGCGTTCCTGAGCCGGCTTGCACCGATGCAAGCCGCCGCCGATCGGAGGTTAGCCGAATCGGGTGAGGTCGATGCGGCAGACAGGCGAACGGTGCTAGAGTCGATGCGATCCCTTGTCCGCGTAGGAGCCGCTGCCCATGCGCTTCCTGTGGCCGTCGATGCTGTGGCTTCTCGCCGCGGTGCCCTTGCTGATTGGCACGTATGTGTATGCGCTGCGTCGGCGCAGCAAGGCGGCGCTGCGCTACGCGAGCGTCGGGTTGGTCAGGGCGGCGATCGGTCCGGGCCAGCGGGTGCGGCGCCATCTGCCACCGCTGCTGTTGCTGCTCGCGTTGGTTGCCATGCTGCTCGCGGTGGCACGGCCCAGCGGCCAGATCACGCTGCCCTCGCAGCAGCAGACGATCATCCTCGCCATCGACGTGTCGGGCAGCATGCGCGCCACCGACATGGAGCCCAACCGCATCTCCGCGGCGCAACTCGCGGCCAAGACCTTCATCGAAGAGCTGCCGGCGAAAGTGCGCGTGGGCATCGTGTCGTTTGCGGGTTCGGCCACGGTGGTACAGGCCCCGACGCAGGACCGTGAGGCGTTGCTCGCCTCGCTCGAGCGCTTCCAGTTGCAGCGGCATACGGCCACCGGCAGTGGACTGATCATGTCGCTGGCGACGCTGCTGCCCGATTCCGGGATCGATCTTGATTCGTACAATTTCGGTTCGCGGTTCGGCACATCGAGCGGCGCGATCGGCAGCAAGGAGAAAGCCGAGAAGAAATCGGCCGCACCGGACAAGCCGTTCACCCCGGTGCCGCCCGGCTCGTACAGCTCGGGGGTGATCATCCTGTTGAGCGATGGCCGGCGCACCACCGGCCCCGATCCGGTCGATGCGGCGAAGCTCGCGGCCGACCGCGGCGTGCGCGTCTACACCGTGGGCTTCGGATCGCGGGGCGGCGGACAAGTCGACATGGGCGGCTGGTCGATGTACATGCTGCTCGACGAGGAAGCGCTCAAGACCGTGGCCGACATCACTAAAGGGGAGTACTTCTTTGCCGGTACGTCGGCCGATCTGAAGAAGGTCTACGAGACGCTGAGCAGCAAGCTCGTCCTGGAGAAGAAAGAGACCGAACTCGGCGCGATTTTCAGTGCGGCCGCAGCGCTGTTCGCGATCACAGCCGCGGCGCTATCGTTTGCGTGGTTCAGCCGGCTGCGTTGAGCTTGCGTGCGTGGGCGGCCCGCTATATAACGGCGACCCGCTCGGGTAGTTGTGCCTGAGCGATCCCGCATATCAAATCGGGCACCATCGGTCCGGCGTCGCCGGGACCGTATGGTCAGTCTCCGCATCGTCAGTCTCCGCATCGTCAGCGCCCCATGATTCCGTTATCCATTCTCGATCTATCGCCGATCGTCGAAGGCGGCGACGCGGCGGAGTCGTTCCGCAATACGCTCGATCTGGCGCAGCACGCCGAGCGCTGGGGTTATCAGCGTTACTGGCTCGCCGAGCACCACAACATGGACGGCGTGGCGAGCTCGGCCACATCGGTGTTGATCGGTCATGTCGCCAGCGGCACCAGCACTATTCGCGTCGGATCCGGCGGGATCATGCTGCCCAATCACGCGCCGCTGGTGATCGCCGAGCACTTCGGCACGCTGGCGACGCTCTATCCCGGCCGCATCGACCTGGGCCTGGGGCGCGCACCGGGCACCGACCGCCACACGATGCAGGCGTTGCGTCGCACGCTCGCGGGCAACGACGAAGACGGCTTCCCGCAGGACGTGCTCGAACTGCAGGCGTATCTCGATGCGCAGCAGCCGGGGCAGGCCGTGCGCGCGATTCCCGGCGTGGGAACGCGGGTGCCGATCTGGCTGCTCGGTTCGAGCCTCTACAGCGCGCAGCTCGCGGCGTATCTCGGCTTGCCGTTCGCGTTCGCTTCGCACTTCGCGCCCGATCTGCTGTTCCAGGCGCTGGAGGCGTATCGCAGCACGTTCCGGCCGTCGGAGACCTTGGCCAAACCGCATGCGATGGTCGGCGTGAACATCGTCGTGGCCGACACCGAAGACGAGGCCGCGTTCCACTTCACGTCGCTGCAGCTGCGGTTCCTCGGCATGCATCGCGGACGGCGTGGTCCGCTGCCGCGGCCGATCGCCCCGGCCGAACTGGAGCAGCTATGGAGCCCGCACGAGAAGGCTGGTGTGGCGCGCATGCTGGCGGCATCAGCGCACGGCGCACCGGCCAGCGTGGCCACGCAGCTCGACGCTTTCATCGAGCGGACCAAAGCCGACGAGCTGATCGTCGCGTGCGCGTTGCATAGCCACGCGGCACGGCTGCGTTCGTACGAACTGCTCGCGGGCATCGCGGCGCAGAAAGCGCCGTTGCAATCGGCGGCGTAGCGCTAGCAGGCCGCAGATTCCGGGCGCGGCTACAGCGTCGGGCTCTTCACCTCGCCGCCCAGCGCGTGCAGCCCCCACGGCGGCACCTGCGCATCGACGCTGAACGAGAAGTGCGCCGCGCCCGCATGCGCATCTCGGAAGATGCGTTGCAAAGGTTCGTTGTCGTAGATGCCTTGCGCGCCGGCCATCTCGTAGAGTGAATCGACCGCCTCGTGCACGAGCTTCATGCCGACGGCGAGATTGCGCTTGTGACGCAGCTTCTCCTCGATGTCGAGCGTCTGGCCCGCGTCGTAGCGCGCCGCCGCCGCCAGGCAGTCGGTGCGAAACCAGGTGCGTACGCCGTCGATCCTCGCCGCGGCCGCACCGACGCGCAGTTGCACCGTCTGGAAGTCGCGCATCTTGGCGCTGGTGTAGTTGGTGCTGCGCGCCTTGACGGCGGCGATCGTCGCGTCCACCGCGGCCTGCGCACTGCCGATCAGCGCCCCGGCGATGCAATAGCCGCCGAGCGCCGGCGTGGGCACCTTGTACATCGGGTTGGTGTGGGTGTTGAGGCCGGGAAAGAAATGCCCGGTACGTGCGACGTGCATCGACAGGGCGCGGTGGGCCGGCACGAACACGTCCTTGCAGCGCACGGTGCGGCTGCCGGTGCCGCGCAGGCCGAGCGTGCGCCAGTCGTCGATGATTTCGTAGTCGCTCGCCGGCACCAGGTTCATCACCCAGTCGACCGGCTTGTCACCTTCCATCACCACGCAAGCGAGCATGTTCCACGTCGACACATCCACGCCCGAGGAGAACCCCCATTGGCCGCTCAGCAGCAGGCCGCCGTCGACGCGCTTGCCGCGCCCTTGGGCATACGCGATGCCCGAAGCAATGCCTGCGTCGGGATCGTCGATCCACACCTCGGCCTGCGCGCGATCGTCCCACTGCGCGAGATTGCGATGATGCGAAGCGAGATTGGCGAACGTCCAAGCCGCCGATGCATCGCCACGCCCGAGGATCTCCGGCAGATCGAAGTACGCGATGAACGGCAGCTCCATGCCGCCCCAGGCCTTGGGCTGCAGGCAGCGCAGCAGACCGCTTTCGTGGAACGCGTCCATGACTGCGGGTGGCATATGAGTGGTCTGCTCGATGGCAGAAGCCTGCTCTTTCAGGAACGGCACCAGTGCGTGCGTGCGACGCACGGCTTCGTCGTAGGTGACGTCGGTGAATGAGCGGGATCGGTGCGGGGAGGGTGCGTTCACGGCGAATGGGGCGCGGTCGTAGCGAGACGAATCGGATGCAGAACGGGTGCGTCAAACGAACGGACGCAAGCATATGCGATGCGTGCCGCCGCGTGTCCCATGGAGGCGGGATGTCGGACGAGCGTGCCCCGGGCGGGTCGGACGAAGCCTACGCGCCGGCTTACAACGCCGTGCGCAAGGTCCAGATCTCGGGAAACAGCACCACGTCGAGCATGCGACGCAGGTA
This sequence comes from uncultured beta proteobacterium, assembly GCA_902826155.1. The sequence continues at coordinate 31,551 of CADEDU010000058.1, read as the reverse complement.
GGAGACGCCGCTGGTGCCGCCGGTGCCGCGCTTGAAGCCGATCACGCGCTCGACCGTGGTCACGTGCCGGAAACGCCAGAGCCGGAATGCGTCTTCGATGTCGGTCAGCTCTTCGCCGAGCTGGTACAGCTCGAAATGCTGCTGCGGATCGCGATACACCGCCAGCCACGCCTGCTCGACCTCGCTGCTCGCGCTGTACGGCATCGACCAATCGCGCTGCAGGTGTGAAGGGGGAATCGCCAGTCCGCGGCGCCCCAGCAATCGCAGTGCTTCATCGTACAGAGACGGCGCTTCGAGCGCAGCTTGCACTTGAGCGAGCAGATCGGGCCGATGCGCGTGGGGTTTGAGCATCGCGCGGTTCTTGTTGCCGAGCAGGAACTCGATCTGCCGGTACTGCCAGCTCTGGAAGCCGCTGCTCTCGCCCAGATACGGGCGGATCGCGCTGTACTCGGGCGGCGTCATGGTGCTCAGAACGTCCCAGGCATGCACCAGCTGCTCCATGATGCGGCTCACTCGCGCCATCATCTTGAAGGCGTTGCCCAGCTCGTCACGAGCCACCGCTGCGACCGCCGCGCGCAGCTCGTGCAGCATCAGCTTCATCCACAGCTCGCTGGTCTGATGCTGGACGATGAACAGCATCTCGTTGTGATCCGGCGAGCGCGGATGCTGTGCGTTGAGCACCTGATCCAGATGCAGGTAGTCGCCGTAACTCATCGTTCCGGCGAAATCGACGCGGGGTTGATCGGGCGTGGTCATGGGGGCGAGGAGAGCGTCGATACTTAATATTTGGCACTCCCCGGAGTCCGCGGAAACGGAATCGCATCGCGCACGTTCGACAGTCCGGTCACGTACGACACGGTGCGCTCGAATCCCAGACCGAAGCCCGCGTGCGGCACGCTGCCGTAGCGGCGCAGATCGCGATACCAGCCATAGCGCTCGCGATCGAGCCCCATCTCGCTCATGCGCGCATCGAGCACCTCGAGCCGCTCTTCGCGCTGGCTGCCGCCGATGATCTCGCCGATACCCGGCGCGAGCACGTCCATCGCCGCCACCGTTTTGCCGTCGTCGTTCAGGCGCATGTAGAACGCCTTGATCTCCTTCGGGTAGTTCATCAGTACGACAGGTTTTCCAACGTGCTTCTCGGTGAGATAGCGCTCGTGCTCCGACTGCAGATCGATGCCCCACTTCACCGGGAATTCGAACTTCTCCCTGGCGCGTTCGAGGATGCCGATCGCTTCGGTGTAGTCCATTCGCACGAATTCAGACTCGATGATGCCGCGCAGTTTCTCGACCACGCCTTTCTCGATGTGCTCGCCGAAGAACGCCATGTCGTCGGTGCGCTCCTCAAGCACCGCGCGGAACACGTACTTGAGCATCGCTTCGGCCAGATCGGCGTCGGCGGCCAGATCGGCGAAAGCGATCTCCGGCTCGATCATCCAGAACTCGGCCAGATGCCGGCTGGTGTTGGAGTTCTCGGCGCGGAACGTCGGCCCGAACGTGTACACCTTGGACAATGCCAGGCAGTAGGTCTCGACGTTGAGCTGTCCCGACACCGTGAGGAACGTTTCGCGGCCGAAGAAATCCTTGCTGAAATCGACCTTGTTGTCGGGCGTGCGCGGCAGGTTGGCCAGATCGAGCGTGGACACGCGAAACAAGGCGCCCGCACCCTCGGCGTCGGCGGCGGTGATGATCGGCGTATTCACCCACAGAAAACCGCGCTCGTGGAAGAACCGGTGGATCGCCTGTGCGATCGTGTGCCGCACGCGTGTGGCCGCGCCGATGACGTTGGTGCGCGGGCGCAGATGCGCGACTTCGCGCAGGAATTCCAGCGTGTGCCGCTTGGGCTGCATCGGATAGGTGTCCGGGTCATCGACCCAGCCCACCACTTGCACGCTGATCGCCTGCATCTCGAACGGCTGGCCCTTGGCGGGAGAGGGCACGATCGTGCCGGTGGCCTCGATCGAGCAGCCGGCGGTCAGATGCGCAATCTCATTGGCGTAGTTGGCCAGCGTGTTCGGCGCCACCACCTGCACCGGATGGAACGACGAACCGTCGGAGAGATGAATGAACGAGATGCCGGCTTTCGAGTCGCGGCGGGTGCGCACCCAGCCTTTCACGGTGACGGGGGCGTCGCTCGGCGCGCGGCCGGCGAGCACCTCCGCGCAGGTCAATGCGGTCATGGACGGAACTCGGACGGAAGGAGTGGTGACGAGGCGCATTGTGCGCCATGCGCCGGCCGGCAAACAACGTCACGCGATCCGCCGGAGCGGGCGCGTGGATTTCAGTTGGGCCGACCGGACTGCATCAGGATCGAGCGCACGCGGGTGATGTCGTCGGCGGAGAACGGCGACGGCCACGCGCTGTCGGCCAGGTCGGTGAGCAGCGCATCGACGGCAAGCATCTCGGCGTTGGCCGGGCCGTGACTGATCGTGGAGAGCTCACGCGTGCTCATGAACGCCCGGGCCAGCGTGAGATAGCGGGTCAGGCGCTCCTGTTGATCGGGGCTCAATCGAGGATTGGCCGGATCGACGCGCTTCCAGTGCCTGATCTGATCAAGCACGTGCAATGAGGTCTGCACCACGCCATGCACGCCCTTGCGCTGCGCCATGTCGGCGAGCCAGGTGATCTGGGTGGCGTGGTCGACGCGTGCGAACGCGTCGGCGGCGAGCGGCTCGCGCCCGTTGATGCGCGCTGAGCGATCGAGCGCGTCATCGAGCGCGTCGTAGATCTCGGTTTCAAGCCTCGCTTCCGCGCTGGCGTCGCGCATCGGCGCGCTCGACTTGAGATCGAAGCGGTCCTCGGTGTGAATGAACAGATCGCGGGCGGCGCGTGCAGTCGCGGCCGCCAGCGGCACCGGCCAGCGAGGATCCTCCAGATAGGCCACCAGCGCATCGATCGCGTAGGCGCGATGCGGCGTGCTTTGCTGCGCGGCGTACTCGGCCAGCAGCATCGGCCATTCCTCGAGCAGCGTGAACGCGCCCTCCGATAGCCGTGGCGCCTCGCCGAGCAAGCCGAGCAGCTGTCCCTCGAGCAGGTTGATCAGGCATAGCAGGCCCGGCAGATCGTCCTGTTCGGCGATGCGTCCGACCTGCTTCACCTCCTCGATGTACGCCTGCACCATTGCCTGGGCACCGCCATGCATCGCGTGCTCGCGCTGCTCGGCGCCTGCCAGTGCACTGAGGCGCGCGATCGATGCCGGCAGTTGCAACACCTGCCGCGCGCTATCCCCCTTGCTTCCCCCGTTGGCTTCTTTCATTGTGTTGTGGTCCTGCGACAGAAAAACGTTGTGCCGATGCGTCCTCTAGCTGGGCAGACTGGCCGCGAGTTTGCGAGCCCCAGTGTTCGGCGTTGGAGCGGCCGGCCGTGGTGCGGGTCGGCCGCCCACCAGAGCGCTCGAGAACATCAGCGCCAGATCGATGATCGGTACCGCCTGATCCTGATTCTTGAAGCACGAAATCGCCAACGCCTGTACGCCAGCAAGATCCTGTGGCAAGGGGCATGCCTGATCGTCGCGCACCAGCACACGCACCGGCGGGGTCGGCAGTGCCAGCGCCCCGAACTGCGGACGCTCGCGGCGCGTGCGCTGGAAGCCCACGACTGCCATCACTGCGATCGGGTCTGCCGCGGGAGCGTCGTACAGCCAGCTCGCCAGATCCCACACCGGCAGGATCTGACCCTCCCATTCGATCACGCGCGCGCAATGGCGCGGCGCTTGCGGTACCGCGTAGATCGTCGGTTCGTGAATCAGGTGGTTCAACTCACGCTCGCCGATCGCAACCATGCGCCCGGGAGCGATCGTGAGCAACCACGCGCCGGCCTGCTTCATCGCTGCGCTCCGTTCGTGGCGTTGTTCTTAGCAGTGGGATCAACCTTGGCGAGGATGCGCGCTGCCGACGACACGCACGCCAGCGCGCCTTCATGCATCGCCAGGGCGTAGATCGGCGAACCGGGCAGGGCCATCGCGTCGGGAAGCTCCTGTACCGAACTCGCAAGCTTGTCGAGCAAGGTGACCTCGGAGCACAGCAAGCCATAGGCACGCGTACTGGTCTGCAGCACCACGACCACGCGTCGACCCGAGGGAATCGTCGTCATCGGCTCGAGCTGCTGCGACAGGCAATAAACCGGCAGGCGATCCTGGCGGTACGCGATCCAACCGATCGCACCACGCACGGGCGAAGCCGCGTCGATGTCGATCGACGATTCGAGCGTGCGCACATCCTGCTGCGGAATGAGCACGTTGAGCGCGTCGAGCTTGAGCGCCGCCACGCGCGCGGACTGCGCCGCCGCCGCGGACTGGGTCGTTTGCGTTGCAGTGCTCATGCCTACGACGCGGTCAGTTCGGTGACATGCCGCAGCAACTCATCGTCGCTGAACGGCTTGGTGAGATAGACGCTCACGCCGGCCGCCTGGGCCTGCTTGCGATGCTTGTCGGTCGAGCGCGAAGTGATCATCACGATCGGCACGTTGGCGAGGTCGCCGCGCGCGCGTACGTGCGCAGCGAGTTCGAGCCCGTTCATGCGCGGCATCTCCATGTCCACCAGCATGATGTCTGGCACCCATTTCTCGAGCAGCGAGGCGGCTTCCAGACCGTCGATCGCAGTGCGCACCTCGAAGCCCGCGTCCTTCATGAACTGCGCGGTGGCGCGTCGCGCCGACAGCGAATCGTCGACCACCAGCGCCGACATCCGCGATCCGGCCACGTGCCGGCTGTAGTTGGTGCGGACCTGTTCGCCGCCTTCGTCACCGCCGCCCAGAGACGAGCCCACCGGGGTGCGCATCAGCTCGGGCAGATCGATCACCGGAGCCACCGCACCATCACCCAGGATGGTGGCGCCGACCACGCCTTGCGACTTGGGCACGTACTGGCCGAGGTGCTTCACCACCAGATCGCGACTGTCGACGATCTCGGGCACGCGCACCACGCTGATCGCGCCGGAGTCCTGGCGCACCAGAAGGGCGGGGAAGCCCGCGCCGGTTTTACTCTCGGACAGCTCCTCGTTCGCTGCGCCCAGCAACTGCGCCAGCGGTTTGACAGCGCAGACCGTGTCGCCGACGCGATAGGTCGTTTCATTGCCGAGCGTGTGCAGCTGCTCGGGCATGACGTAGTGGATATCCTCGATGCCGTGGCTCGACACCGCGAGCATGCCCAGCGGCGAGCGCACCAGCAGCGCGTGAGTCGACAGCAGCGCCGCCGGCACGCGCAGCTCGATCGTCAGGCCGCGCCCGGGGTTGGAGCGCAGGCTGAGCGCGCCTTTCATCTGCAGGATGCGGCTGTAGACCACGTCCATGCCGATGCCGCGGCCGGACACCTCGGTGGCCTGCGAGCGCGTCGAGAAGCCGGGACGCAGGATCAGACGGTCCAGCTCGTCGTCGGTGAGCGGCTGATCGGCCTTCACCAGCCCCTTGGCTTCGGCGGAGCGCCGGATCGCATCGCGATCGAGTCCGCCGCCGTCGTCCTGACAGCGCACCACGACGTGGTTGCCTTCGCGCGCGAAACTCAACGTGATCTGGCCGGTGCCCGACTTGCCCGCCTGCTTGCGTGCCTGCGCCGATTCGATGCCGTGGTCGACCGAGTTGCGCAGCATGTGCATCAGCGGGTCGACCAGCTCGTTCAGGATGTTGCTGTCGACCAGCGTCTCGCTGCCGTTGACGTCCATCTCCACGCGCTTGTCGAGCACGCGGCAGGCCTGGCGCACGCTGCGCTGCAGCCGCGATACCATGGTCGATACCGGCACCATGCGCGTGCGCATCACGACCGACTGGCTTTGCAGGTGCAGGCGCTCCTGCGCCTCGAGCAATTCGTTGAGCGCGGACAGGTCGTCCCTCATCCCGAGGTTGACCTCGCGCGAGTCGGTCGCCGATTCGATCATGCGCCGGCTCACCGTGTGCAGCTCGCTGTAGTGCTCGAATTCCAGCGGATCGAAATCCTCGCCGTGCGCGGCCTCCTTGTTCGGCGTCGCTACCGCACGCGAGTCCACCAGCTGCTCCAGTTCACCGGCGAGCTGGAGAAAGCCGCTGTTCTGATTGCTCGTCGAATCGCTGTGACGCACGATCCGCCGTACGCGATCGCGGATCTGCGTGGTCGAGATCATCGTCTCGCCCACCAGCCGCAGCAATTCGTCGATCAGCGCCGCCGGCACTCGGACCATCGCCTCCTGCGTCGCGGCGGTCTGCTCTTTCGCGTCGTCTGGTTTGTCGGTCGCGGTTGCCGCGGCATCAGCGCCGTTGGCTGCGGCGTTGTCGTCCGGAATCCCTTCGCGATCGATGCGGTTGGCCCAGTCGAGCACGCTTTGCAGGACCGCAAGTGCATCGTCGGGTGCCGGACCGGTGCCGGTGACTGCTTCGCTCATCGCCTCGAGGCAGTCGGCCGCGTTGCTCAGCATTTCCGAGAGCCCACCCGAAGGTAACGCCTGATGGGTGGAGAAGGCGATCAGGATGTCTTCGATGTGATGCGTCAGGTTGGCGATGCCGCGCACGCCGGCCGTGCTGGCCGCGCCTTTGAGCGTGTGCGCGGCGCGCTTGGCCTGGTCGACGTCGGTCAGGGTGCCGGCGCCCGAGGCAATGCGTTGCACCGCTTCGGAGAACTCGGTGGTGCGCACCTGCAGATCCTGCAGCAGACCGTCGACCAGCTCCTGGCTGATCGTATCGGGCAGCGCAACCGAAACGTCTTCAGCGCTCGCTTGCACCGCGCGTTTCGGGGCGGTCGTATCCTCTTGCACCGGCCGCATCGCAACCAACCAGGCAACGTGGCGTTCGGCACTCGCTTTGTCGAGCGGAGCGGCCCAGACGTCGCTGCGCAGCAGGTCGACCATCCCTTCAGGCAGACTGGGATCGCGCGGCGAACCCAGATGCGTCATCAGCAGCCCGGGTAGCTTGGCCAGCACGGCGCTTTCTTCGGCGCGCAATGCCGTCGCGCTGCGAATCGGAGCGACGAACGTTTTCAGATAGCGTTGCAGGCCGAGCGCCCCGACTGCTTCGGCGGCGACACCGAGCCGGTCGATCAGCTCGCGATACTGTTCGAGCGCCTCCTGCGCGGCCTCGCCAGCACCGCCTGATGCCGCGCCGAGCAACTCGTCGAGCGAGCCGCGCAGCCCATCGATTTCCGTGGCGAGCATGCCCAGCAACTGCTCGGGTACGTCGTGTTCGTGTGGCTCGTCTTCGGCAGATACGTCGCCCGGGGCCATTGCGACGGGTTGCGCCGGATCGTCCATCGCACCGAGTTCTGCTGCCGGTTCTTCCGTCTGCTGCGCGGTGTCATCGTCGCCGGCAAGCATTTCCGCGACGGCTGCGTCGATGTCTTCGACGTCTTCCGTGGGCTGGACGGATTCGAGCACTGCCTCGTTCGCGATTGGCAGCGATTCCGCTGTCTCCTGGCGCGCAGGCGTTTCTGCGGCTACGTGCTCAAGCTCCGACGTCGGCGCATCGGTGTCGGCGAGGGGTGCAAGCACCTCGTCATCCTCAGCGGTGAGAAGCATGGCCTGGAGCATTTCGGCCTGCTCGTCATCGAGCGGCTCGGGCCAACCCGCGTCACGCAATTCGAACACCAGCGCCTGTGCCGCCCAGGGATCATTGGGCGAACCAAGACAGGTCTGTGCGATCGCCAGAAATTGTTCGAGGCGCTCGACTTGGGTGGATGCCAGTCCGCTACTGTCGGCCGTTCCGGATTCCTGCCACATGAGCAGATGCGTCTGCACCCGCATGCACGCATCGCTCAAACCGATCAGGTTGCGGGCCTCGGCCTGCTCGACCACCGCGGCCAGCTGCGCGTCATAGTCTTCGGCGGGCGAGGGCGCTGCTTCCACGCCGACGCGCGCCGGGGGCTCTGCCGGTGCCTCACGCGATTCATGCTGATGCGAGTCCGTTGACGAGCTCGAAGTCACTGCCGCGGATTCCTGCGGCGCGTGCTCGCGCGCGTCGGCAACATCTTCGCCGGTCGGAAACATGCGGCACAAGGCTTGTGCATCTTCGGCCGAGAGCGGATCGCCCCAGCCTTCGTTCTGCAGATGCGCAATCAGCGCCGCTGCCGTTTCAGGGTCCTCGGGCGCACCGAGATAGTCGGTCAGCAGGATCGGCCAGTCGAACAGGAGCATCTGCTCCGCTTCGGTGATCGACTCGGGTTTGCCGCGCAGTCGCAGCAATTGCCCCTCGACCAGGCCGCAGACCCAGACCAGACCCTGCGCATGCGCGGTATCCGCCGCTTCGGCGATGAGCTCGACCTGATTGAGGTACGACTCGATCACGGCCAGCGTGGGCCCGGCATTGCCTGGTGCCGGCCAGCCTGCTGCCAGCAATTCGATGACGCTCTCGAGGGGGGCGGCAATTTCTTGCGCGAGCCCCGCTTCGACGGCCATTGGCGCGTCCATGGTGTATTCGCTCCGCAGTTGGCGAAGCGGCGGGCCGGTGGTGCCGGCGCCGCCGCAGGCTTACGCGCTCAGGTTTATCCCGGCAGCTTGAACACGCGCACCGCGCCGAGCAGCAGCTTCGCGTACTCCACGAGGTTCTCGGTCTGCGCCGTCTGCTGGCGGAGCTGTTCGCTGGTGAGCTGGGTGCTCTTACGGATCTCGCCCGCGCGGCTGAGCAGTTCGGTACTCATGCGCGCCTGCTCGGTCGAGCTCTCGGCAATCTGCTGAACCGAGGCCACCAGCTCCGCAGTGGTTTCCTGCGTGCGCTTCATCTGCTCACCCGCCTGCTCGGCCAGTCTCGAACCTTCCACAACCTGGCTGATCGTGTTGTTCATCGTCGTCACGGTGTCGGCCGTCTCGACCTGAATGTTGTTCACCAGCGTTGCGATCTGCGCCGTCGCCTGCCGCGCGTTCTCGGCCAGTCGCTGCACCTCGTCCGCAACCACCGCGAAGCCGCGGCCCGCTTCACCGGCTGAGGCCGCGTGCATCGATGCGTTCAGCGCCAGGATGTGTGTACGTTCCGCGATCGTGTTGATCAGATTCACGACGCCGGAAATCTCCTGCGAACGTTCACCGAGTCGCTTGATCCGTTTCTCCGTCTCGCGGATCGTCTCGCGAATGCCGTTGATACCGCCGACCGTCGCACTCACCGTCGAGAGCGCGTTCTGCGTGGTCTTGATCGCGGTGTCCGCCGCGGTGTTGCAAGCCTGCGCGAGGCCCGCGATCCGGTTCATCGCCTGCGCGGCCACGTCGAGGTCGGCTGCGGTTTTCTCCACCTGCTCGCGCTCGATTTCAGCCACTGACACCACCGTATCGGACTGCTCCTTCACCTTCAGCGAAGCGGCCGTCACGTCAGCGGAAATGTCGTTTACCTGCTGCAACACCTTGGCGGTTTCCGACGAGAGCATGTTCAACGCGTCGCCGACCGGGCCGGTCACGTCTTCGGCCACCGGTACGCGCGTGGTCAGGTCCTTGCGCGAGAGCTGCGCCACCGCCTGCAGCAGTTGCAGCACCGAGCTGTTCAGCTGTTCGTTCTCCTGCTGCACTTTCGCGGCCGACTGTTCGCGTTCATCAACCATTCGGTCGAACTGTTGAGCCAGCAGGCCGATCTCGTCCTTCGAGGTGAGGCCGGCACGCGCGCTGCTCTCGCCTTTGGCCAGTCGATCGATAACACCGACCAGATGGTTGACCGGGCGCAGTACGCTGCGAACGATGAACGTGCCGAGAAGACCGCCGAATACCAGCAGTGCAAGCATGATTGCCGACACGAACAGCTCGTTCTGTTGCCCCGACTTGACCCGCGCAACGAGCGCCGCGTCGAGTTCGTTGGCTACGACTTGCTGGTAGGCGAACAGGTCCTGCATTGCATCGGTGTAGGCCTTGAAGTAGTTCGAGGCATCTTGTGGCGCCCCGGAGCCGTTGACGAGTTGGTCTTCGGCCAGCTTGATCGCGCCGTTCACGGCGTCGCGCGTGGAGCGCATGCCCCCTTCGAGCTTGCCGCGCAGGCTGTTGTCGTACCCGATCGCCTTGTTGATGCTGTCGACCACCTGGTTCAGACCTTCCTTGGCACGGTCGAGTACTGCCAGCAGACCGATGCGCTCGGCTTCGGTGACGCTCTGTGGTTTGCCGTCGGCGCCACGATTCATCTGGCCGCGGGCAAGGTAGCCTGCACCGACGTCACGCAACTGGCCCATCGGCTCGGTCTGGCGCGAGAAGTCGAAGATCACCATCTTCATCATGTAGAAGGTGAAGCCTTCCGGGTCCAGAGACAGTTTGTAGAAGTCGCCCGCTGTTTCCAGCACCGCGAGCAGTTCGCGAATCAGCTGGGTGTGCGCGGCCAGGCTCTGTTGCGGCAGCAGCGACTTGTCGCTCACCCCGGTCGCGATGCGTTTCCAGTCGTTGAGGACCAGGTCCCACGTCTTGGTGAGCGCTGCGTCCCAACGGTCGCGTTTGGCGAACGCGTCAACCGCCGCCATCGTCCGCTCGACTTCTCCCTGCTTGGCCTGGCGCGGCGCGTTGGCGCTGGCCACACCCGTCAAAGCCAGGCTCGACAGGCCGCGATGCTCCTGGATCAGCTTGAACAGCTCGGACATCGCCTTGGTCGGCTCGATACCGCGCTGCTCGTCCTTCGCGAAGTCGATCGCTTCCTGCGCTTTCGAGATGAACAGGTAGAACGGGATGCCCACGAGCACGAGGGCCAGAACCCCGAGTACTGCGAACTTCTGCCATAGCAGCAGGCGATTGATGAACTTCATGGTGATCTCCAGTCGAAGCGGATTGCTTGTGCGTTGTGGGCGCCGGGAGGGTGGTTAGGAAGACGTGTCAAGCGTCTCGGTGGGTTGAAAGCGAAAGCGGCGCGCCCGTCCTACTAGACGGAGCGCTGGCCGGTGATCTGTTCAATGAATGCGGTGTGGTCGAACTCCAGCCACACCTCGGTATCGGTGCCGAAGGCGCCCGCGCAATGCGCGGCGAGCGCGTCGGGCACGCCCGACACCTGATCGAGTCTGCGCAACCCGGAAAGCGGCTGCGGGTAGCCGTCGACGGCAAGTGCGAGTGCGCGCTCGCCCTTGTCGAACACCAGGATCATCGGCTTGTCCTCACGCGCGGACTCTCGCAGTCCCGATGCGCCCGACTCGATGCGCAGCGCACGCTTGAGATCGAACACCGGCACGAGGTTGCCGCGCAGGTTGATCAGACCGAGCATCCAACTGGCTGAGTTCGGGATCCGCGCGATCGTCACCATCGGTACGACCTCGGTCCCGCTGCCGGGCTTGACCAGCAGGCCGAGGCGGCCGACGCGAAAGCCATAGCGCACCAGGGCGCGCTCGGCCGCATGGCGATCCACCTCAACCTGGCGCGGCGCGTCGAAGCGCTCCAGCGCACCGGTCGGCGAGAGCCAGCGGCCGGGTGAACCGGCGGCGGCGACGTTGGGGCTCATAGTCGATCGAACTCGAGTGTTGTGCCGATGCCTACGCCACGGCCTTGAGTTGCTCGGCGATCTGTTCCTTGGTCGCCGGCTTCACGACATGGCCCTTGGCGCCTTGCATCTGGCCCCAGACCTTGTCGGCCTTCTGGCCCTTGCTGGTGACGAACACCACCGGGATGCCCTTCGTGGACGGGTCCTCGGAGAGCAGGCGGCATGCCTCGTAACCGTCCATGTCCGGCATGACGATGTCGAGGAAGATGACGCTGGGCTTCTCGGCTTTGGCCTTGGCCACGGCTTCCTTGCCGTTGGAGGCGGTGATGACCATGCAGCCGGCATCGGACAGGATGCTCTTCATGTTGGCCATGTCGGTGGCGGAATCGTCGCAGACGAGTGCTTTCTTGCTCATGGGGTTGCTCCTGGTGGTGCGGGTGTAATGAACGGGTCCGAAGCGCGAATGCAATCGCCGTTACGCGCTTCGGGGCGACAACACGAACGCGCTCTGTTTGCCCTGGCGGGAATCGATCGCGCGCAAATACTTCTTGATGATTTCCTGGAAGACGGTGGCCTGCACCGGCTTGGTCAGGTAGGTGTCGCATCCGGCCAGTGAACCCTTGATGCGGTCGAACGGCGAAGACTTGCCGGTGAGCATGATCACCGGCGTTTCCTTCTTGAGCTTGTCCTTCTTGATCTGCTTGCAGACCTGGTAGCCGTCGGCACCGGGCAACACGACATCGAGAAACACGATGTCGTAGCGGTTGTGCGTGAGCAGTTCGAACGCCTTCTCGGCCGACTCGGCCATGTGCGCGGTGATGCCGTGGCCGCGCAAGGCGATCTCCAATTGCGCGCGCACCGTCGGGCTGTCATCGACGACGAGGGCCAGATAGCGCTGCAAGTTCGGCATCTCGGGCGCGGCCGGATCGATCGACAGCGGCGCCGGCAGGCTGCTCTGGTTCACCGGCGCGCTGCTTTGCGAAGGCACGCTCTCGGGCATGTAGCCCAGTTCCTGGATGGTCAGGTCGTCCATCAGGTTCAATAGCTTCGAGGGCACGATCGGGCGTTTCACGCCGCGCTGACCGAGGAACGACTCGCCGGTCGCATTGATCATGATGGCCGGCGCCTTGCCGCGCGCGTGCGTGAGCTTCCACTCTTCGACCGCGTCGCCGTTGTCAGCGTCCACGACGAACAGCTCGGGCGCCCCCAGGCGGGCGTCAACCAGCGTGTACGAACGGGTGCGCGAAGACGAGACCAGGGTGAGCGACTTGAGCAGGCGTGCATCCCGCTCGGATAGCCCGATCCCGGCTACGCGGAATTTTCTCGTCGGATTCACAGGTCGATTCCCAGAGCGCGTTGAACGTTGGTGGCAGACGAAAATCCGCCGTCGGCATGCCAGGGAAGCGAACCGCATTCCAGCGGGTGCGCAAAGCTGCCAACTTGTCACTGCATTGGCACGCTGTAAGTAGGGGTGCGTGCAGATCGTCACGCATGCGTCGAAGCGTCGACTCGATCGCGCATTCGGGGGTATGGCGGTGCAGGCACAAATGCGCGAGACCTTCCGGCCTTGGTATGCCTCCCGGCACGCCAGCTCGGTGCGAGCATCGCGAATCTGCGGCGCGAGTGACGCTGCGCGCGCGAACCCTGCGCAACAAGCGCGCTGACTCAGGTGGACGCGCGCTCGAATGTGGTGCGTGACTGTGCCGCGCACAATCCGGTGCGCGTTCTTGTTCGCGCTGGTGTTCGCGCTCGTGTTCGAGTCGAGCGCGCGGCTCGAATAATGTTCTGATAATCAGCGCGCGAACCCGGAACGACGCCGCCGACTCAGCGCGTCACGAACTTCTTTCGCGATGCGGGCGCAACGTCAGCGCGACTGCCACGAGCGCGAGCAGGCCGGCGGATGCGCCGAAAGCTCCCGAGACACCGGCCGCCAGCACGATGGGTTGCAGCACGATCGGTGAGCTGAACTGCCCGAAGTTGAGCGATGCCGACATGCCGCCGCTGCAGCGGCCACGCAGACGGGGCGGCGCCAGCGTCAGCACCCAGAGCGTGCCGTTGGGGAAGAACAGGCCCACGCCTATGCCGGTGATCATCGCGCCCAACAGCACCACCGGATAGCTGTCGACCAACGCGATCATCGCGTAGCCCGCGCTCATCAGGATGAACGCGATCGCGTACACCGCCTGGAAACTGCGCGTTCGCTTGATGTCGACGAAAAAGTGCGAACCGACTGCCGCGAACAATTGCACGAACCCGACCGCCAGGCCGAGCAGCACGCCACTCTGAATGCCGCGCTCGCGGATGAGAAACGGCAACTGCGATGCAACCATGTAGAACATGGCTGCCGCGAACCAGCCCAGTGCATAGGCCAGCCCGAGCTCCCAGGCGCGCAACGGCTGGTGGTCCTGGCCGGTGCCGTGGCGGGCACTGCGCGGCGGCTCATCGAGCAGCCAGGCCACCAGCGGAATCAGCAGCCAGCCGTAGATATAGAGCAGGAACGGGTAACGCCAGTTGGCATCGGCGATCAGACCGGCCAGCCCCACCAGCACCATCGCACCGAATGACATCACCACTGATTGCAGCCCGGCGAAGCGGGTGCGCGCCTCGCCGTTCAAGTAGTCGCCTGCGAGCGCGTGCACGGTGGTCATCGTGCCGGCGATGGCCAATCCCAGTACGAAGCGGCTCACCAGGATCGCGCGCAGATCGTCGAGAAAGTAGCCGCTGATGCCGGCCGCACCGAACAACACCATGCTCACGAACAGCATGCGCAGCCGGCCGAAGCGATCGATGATCCAGCCCACGAGCGGCGCGAACAACGCGATCGCGATCGCCGGCAGCGTGAGCGCGAGTTTCACCAGCAGCTCGGCGTTCGGATGTCCGCCGAACGCCTTCGCCATCGCCGGCAGTGCGGGCGCGATCGCCATCGTCGATACGACTGTGAGCGTGGCCACGGCAAGCAATGCGACCTTACGACCCGATTCGGTGGCGCGCGCTAGCAAGGTGGCCCTTCAGCGTTGATCTCCAGAAAACCCGGCGCACAAGCTGCGCCGCAAACTAGGCCCCCTCCCTTTCTAGCCACGTCAGTGGCGCGAGTAGAGGGAAGGTGAGGGGAGGGAGGGTGAGGGGAGGGAGAGCGCCCCTACCCAAACTGCGCAACAACCGGCGCATGGTCCGACTCCGGATATTGCGTATCGACGCGAAACG
>CADEDU010000058.1:0-16928 GCA_902826155.1 uncultured beta proteobacterium | reverse complement strand
TGCGCAACAACCGGCGCATGGTCCGACTCCGGATATTGCGTATCGACGCGAAACGCCCCCGACTCGTCGGGCAGCGCCTCGTTGTGGATCTCCGCATGCTGAAACGAGGCGAGCAGCCCGCGCGACACCATCACGTGATCGAGCATTTCGCCGCGCCCCAGATGCAGGAGCGAATAGCGCGACGACTCGGGGATGTTGTTCTCGCACGGGATCATCACGCGCGGACTGTGCGCCGGATTGCCGGTCTCCTCGACCGGGCCGCGGATCGCCTGGATCGACACTTCGCCGGCGTTGGCGTTGAAGTCGCCCGCGATCGCGATCAGTGCATCGGTGCCGTGCGTGTCGAACAACTCGTCGATCAGCAGCCGCGCCTGCAGCGCTTGTCCCAGCCGTTTCATCGCCGAGATGAAGCTGCCTTCGGCCCACGCCGAGACCGACTTCCAGGTGTGATCGTCGATGCGCTGCCCCGGAATGCTGCTGGCGAGCTTCGATTTCATGTGCACGTTGATGACGTGCAACGTGCGCCCGCCGCCGATGTCGTGCGTCGTGTAGAGCATCGGCCGCTCCCACTCGATCGGCTGCGCGGTCGTGTCCGGCGGAACCGCGGTGGCCATCTGATAGGTGGGGCGCGGTCCTGAGCTGTCGCGCACGATTCGCGTCTGCGCGATCGGATAGCGCGACAGCGTTACCAGATTGCGCTCGGCGTAGAGCTTGCCGGTGGTGGTGAGCGTGGTGCTGCGGTTGAACGTGGCGTACGGCGTGCCTGCGAGCAGGCTGTCCAGTGCAGTGAGGATCGGCGCCGTCGAGGGGCCCTGGCTGTGGATCTCCTGCAGGCACAGCACGTCGGCATTCAGTCGCAGCAACTGCGGACGCATGATCCGGATGCGATCGGCCAGCGGTGGCTTGATGTTGGCGCCGTCGTCAAGGTTCTCGAGGTTGAAGGTGGCGATGCGCATGAACGAGCTCCAGCAGGCGTGGGAAGGGGTGATCAGGACAAGGATGATCAGGATAGCGACTAGTGCAGGTGGTGCACCGGCGCCATGCCGTACACCGGCGTGACGACGCCTTCCATGCGTGCCTTGAGCTGGAGCGCAAGATAGATCGAGTAATGGCGTGCCTGCATGAGATTGCCGCCGTGGAACCACAAGCCGGGCTGATGCGTGGGCTTCCACATGTTGCGCAGCTCACCTTCCCACGGACCGGGATCGTACTTGGTGCCCGAGCCCACGCCCCAGCACTTGCCGACGCGATCAGCCACGTCGGTCGAGATGAGTTGCGCTGCCCATTCGTTCATCGAGCCATAGCCGGTGGCGAACACGATCAGATCGGCGGGCAATATGGTGCCGTCGGTGAGCGTCACCGAGTCCGGATGGATGCGCTCGATCGATACGCCGCTCCGCAGCGCGACCGCGCCGTCGATGATCAGCTGCGAGGCGCCGACGTCGATGTAGTAGCCGCCGCCGCGGCGCAGGTACATCGAATGGATGCCGGCTTCGTCCTCGCCGAACGTGAGCAGGAAGCCGCGCTGCTCCAGCGCCGCATAGAACGCGGCGTCGCGGCGCCGGATCTCCGCGAAGATCGGCCGTTGGAACGACGGCGCGAGTCGCAGCGGAATCGATGCGGTGGTGAGATCGGCGATATCGGTCGTGATGCCGTTGCGCACGCTGTCTTCACTGTAGAGCGGCGCCCAGGCGAGTTCCTTCAGCATCTCCGAGCGCGCGACCAGTGTGGGCGAGCGCTGGATCATCGTGACCTGCGCGCCGTGTTCCCACAGTTCCGCGCAGATGTCGTGCGCGGAGTTGTTCGAGCCGACGACGATGCAGCGCTTGCCGCGGTGCGCGGGTGCGCCGACGTACTGGCTCGAATGGCAAAGCGTGCCCGCGAACGATTGCGCGCCGGCAATGTTGGGCACGTTGGGCATGCCCGACATGCCGGTGGCCAGCACGAGCTGGCTGGGCTGCAGGATGATGTCCGTTCCGTCGCGCCGCACGCGCAATTGCCAGGTCTGTGTGGCCGGATCGAATTGCGCTCCGAGACATTCGGTGCCCGTCCAGTAGTCGAGCTCCATGATCCTGGTGTAGACCTCGAGCCAGTCGCCGAGCTGATCCTTGGGCGAGAAGATTGGCCAGTGATCGGGGAAGGGCAGGTACGGCAGGTGGTCGTACCAGACCGGATCGTGCAGGCAGAGCGACCGATAGCGCTTGCGCCAGGAGTCGCCGGCGCGCGCGTTGCGCTCGATGACGATCGTGGGTACTTCGAGGCGCCGCAGCCGTGCTGCCAGCGCGATGCCGCCCTGACCGCCGCCGACGATCACGCAGTACGGCTGGCGCGTCGTGCCCAGTTCGGCCGCTTCGCGCGTGCGTCGCTCCAGCCACGACTCGCGATTGCGAAACTGGCCATGCTGTGTGCCGGCCTCGCGCGTGCCGTTGCGGCCGGTCTTTTCTTCGAAGCCTCGCAGCGAGTGCAATGAGGTGAACAGAGTCCAACAGCGCCCGTCCTTGAGCCGCACGTGGCCTTTGCCTGTGCCGGCCTTGGTCTCGAAACGCAGCCATGCCTGGACGAAGCCGTTGCCCGCAGTGGCCTCACCGTCGATCGCCCACCGCGAAGGTTGCCCAGCAGCGAGCGTGCCGGTGAGCATGGCGCGAATCTCGTCAATGCCCTCGGCGGTTTTCAGGTTCCAGGAGAATGCGACGAAGTCGCCCCAGAAGCACTCCGGCGCGAACATTTCGACGGCGCGATCGATGTCACCCTGTTCAAGCGCGGCCGCGAAGCCGCGCAGCCAGTGATCGACGGATTGGGTCGCGCTCGTACCGGTCACGCCGTGGTCATCCGGCACGCTGAGTGGATGAATGAGACGATTTTCGCGATCGCGGCCTTGGCGCCGTCGGACTCGGGTTTGCTGCGCACCAGATCGTAGGGTAGCCCTTCGATCCATTCCATCTGCACCGCGCCGCCCGCCTTGCGATAACCGGCCAGAAACTCCTCGACGTTTTTGCGCGGGTGCATCAAGTCGGCAGTGTTCTGCACGTAGAGGATGTTGGGCAGCTCGACCTTGTCGCCACGCTGCAGCGCGAGGTTGGGACTGCCTTCGGTCATCGCCTCCTCGGTGAGCCAATACTTGAGTTGACGTTGCGCCGCGCCGCCCGGATTGCGATACGCAGGATCTTCCAGGCCACGCGCGGCGTGATCGCGAAAGCGTCCGATCGGGCAGATCACCGGCCACAGCGTCACGACGTAGGGCACGCGCGCATCGAACTGCGGCGCCGAAGCGAGCGGAATCGCGGCGTAGCGCGGGTCAGCTGGCTTCATCGCCGCCAGCACCGCGAGATGCCCGCCGCTGGAGGTGCCCATGCTGCCGATCATGTCGGCGCGCGAATTGAAACGCGCCGCCTGCGACTTCAGCCAGCGCACGCCGAAATTCACGTCGGCAACGGAGGCCGGGTAGGTGGCTTGTGGCGGGCAGCGGAAATCGAGCGCCACCACGACCACGCCGCCTTCGGCCACCGGGCGGTTGATCGACTCGTTCTGTTTGCGATCGCCGTCGACCCACGCACCGCCGTGAACATCGACCACCGCCGGGAACGGACCGGTGCCGCGCGGCTTGTACACGCGCGCAAGAAATGCGGTGTCGCCATGCCGCAGGTATTCGACTTCTTCGACATCGACTTCGTAGCGCTGGGCCATGGCAGGTCTCCTTGGTTTGATTGAGCGAACCGCTCGGTACGGTAGTCGGGCGGCGATTCGCCGGTCAAGCGGCGCGACGCGCCTTCATGCACCGCGCCGCTTCATCCAGAACGGCACGATACCCGCGGCCAGCGTCAGCAGCGCACCCAGCACCGCAGTGGTCACCATGGGGTGTGGCGTTCCGTCGGCGAGCCACGCGTACGTCTGCGCACCGAGCGCGCCGAGTGTCATCTGGAAGAACACACCCAGCCCCGCGGCAGTCCCAGCAGCACCGGGCATGACCCGCATCGCGCCGGTCTGCGCATTCGGATAGGCCAGCCCTTGCGCGAAGGTCATCACGAAACCGGGCAGGAAAATCACCAGCGGTGCCAGCACGCCAAGCAGGATGAGCACCGCCTGCACCGCGATCGCGATCACGCACACGACCGAGCCGGTGAGCACCATCGTTTCGATCGCGACACGTCCGCTGAGGCGGCTTGCGACCAAGTTGCCGAGGAACAGGCCACCCGGAAACATCAGGAAGTAGAAACCGAATTCGCGTGCCGGCCGGCCCAGATAGTCCTGCATCAGGAACGATGCGGCAGTGGCCATCGCCATGAACGTGCCGGTCGAAAAGCCCGATTGCATGACGAAGGCGGTGAAGCGTGGCTGGCGCACCAGGGCCCAGTAGGTGCGCAGCAGATCGGCGGCGCGCGCCGAGCGGGTGCGTGCGTGATGCGTCTCATAGAGCACTGCCCACGCGGCGAACAGGATGGCGGTGCCTCCGCCGAGTGCGAGCCAGAACGCGCTGCGCCAGCCGAACTGATCGATCAGGAACCCGCCGATCACCGGCGCCAGCATCGGTCCGAGCGTGTAGGCCATGGTCAGGTATGCCAGCACTTTCACCAGCCGCTCCGGACCGTAGGCATCGTGCGCGATGGCGCGATTGAGAGAAGCCGCGGCGCCCGCGCCCAGCGCCTGGACGATGCGTCCGGCGATCAACGTCAGCGCCGAGTCCGCGAGCGAGCAGGCGGCGCTACCCAAAACGAACAGCATCAATCCGCCCAGCAGCACCGGGCGGCGTCCGTACCGATCGGACAGCGATCCGCACACCAGGGTGGCTACGCCCATGACGATCACGGTCACGCTGAAGCTCGCACCCACCAGCGCCGCGGACATGTCGAACGCCTTCTGCACGCGCGGCATGACCGGCATGAACAGATGGATCGCGAGCGGACCGATCAACGCGATCGAGGCGAGTGAGGCGAGGAACGAATTGGGGGGGAGGCGCGCGGGGGCGGAACGCGAGTCGGGCGCGCGAGGCGAGGCGGACAGGACGAGACTCCGAACGGTTGAGGAAAGCGCCTACACTGTTTCGGGCGCATACGGTACCGGGCACAGCGGGTGACGGCGGGCGTGATGAAAGCACGTAGCGGTGGCGGCGTCACGCGCGGTGCGTCGATCGACGAATCGAGGAGGCTTGCATGAGTTTGACGGGCGAAGGCGCGATCTGCATCTGGCACGACGTGCCGATGGAGGTGCGCGGCGATTACTACGAATGGCACGACCGCGAGCATGTGCCGGAGCGCGTGGGCATTCCCGGCTTCCGTCGCGGGCGCCGCTACATCGCGCTCGAAGGCTCGCCCGAGATCTATACGCTCTACGAAACCGAAGTGCCGCAGATCAATGCGGGCGTCGACTATCTGCAGCGGCTGAACAATCCGTCGGCCTGGACGCGTCGCGTCGCACCCAAACTCACCAACAACATCCGCTCGCTATGCCGCGTACTGCTATCGCTTGGCACCGGTCAGGGCGGGCTGCTCGCGACGCTCCGATACGACGTGGCACCCGGACGTGAAGACGAGCAGCGCCGCCTGCTCATGCATCGGCTGCTGCCCGCACTGGCCGATGCGCCGACGATCGTCGGCGTGCATCTGTGCGTGGCCGATCTGGCCGCGAGCAGCATCCAGACCGAGGAAAAGAAGGGCCGTGCGCAGCAGGCGCTGATGCCTGGCTGGGTGGTGATGGTGGAAGGCGGCGGCGATGCCGGCTCGCTGCGATCGGCGTGCAGCGCCGCGCTCACCGACGCGGCGCTTATTGGTGCGGGCGCCGTCGCGCCGATCGAACGTGGGATCTACCAGCTGCAATTCAGCCGCACCAAGACGGCGAGCACGGTCGGGTAGCGGCGCGGGCGTCGTCAGATTGCCGGATGGATCGGCTTCAATCCGAGTGCGATCCGGCCGTACGTGGTGGCCGAGATATCCCAGCTGTTGATGTAGTGGTGCGAGATCGCCAGCACGTCGCGATACAGGCGCTGCATCTCGGTGTTGGTGTACAGACCCGCGCCGCCGGTGGCACTGAACAGGCGCTCGGCCGCCTGCCGGCACAGCTTCACCGCGTAGGCCATATCGCGGCGATTGCGCGCGCGTTCTTCGAGGGTCAGTCGGCCATGGTCGCGAATCGATGCCATCGACGCGCGGCAATCGCGCTCGACCAGCAGCCGTGCGGCGTCGATCTCGGCGGCGGCCTCGGCCACACGCGCCTGGATGGTGGCTTGCTCGGCGAGTGCGAAGCCGCGTGAGCCGCGCGTGCGCATCATCTCGACGAACGCGTCGTAAAGCGACTGCGCTGCACCGATCGCGGGTGCACCCAGGGTGAACGGCACGGTGCCTGCGCGCGGCAGCTTGAACAGCGGTCCGTCGTTGAACTGCGCGCCCGGCGAACGGCTCTCGTTGATGTCGGCGATGCGTGCGGTACGGTGCTCGGGCACGAACACGCTGTCGATCTCGATGTCCTTGCTGCCGGTGCCGCACAGGCCGACGACGTGCCAGTTGTCGACGATGCGGAACTGCGCGCGCGGCAACAGGAAGTACGACGGCTCGGGCGCCCCGTCGGGCCCGGCGGCCGGTGCCATCGACTGCACGAAGATCCAATCGGCGTGATCGCACCCGCTGGAAAAACTCCACCGGCCTTCGATGTTGTAGCCGCCGGGAGCGCGGGTGACCTTGCCGGAGGGCGCCAGGCCCGAGGACGCGAGTGCGTCGGGCGCGTTGCGCCACACGTCCTCCTGCGCTTGCGCGGGGAACATGCCGATCGTGATCTGGTGATCGCAGAAGATCGCGTACACCCAGGCCGACGAGGCACAGCCGCGCGCCAACTCGCTGATGATCGCGATCATCTCGCCGAATTCGAGCTCGAAGCCGCCGTAGCGTTTGGGCAGCACCGCCTTGAGCAACTCGGTGCGACGGAAGGCTTCGACCGTCTCGGCCGGGACGAAGCGCTGTGCTTCGGTCTGTGCGGCGCGCTCGCGCAATTGCGGCACCAGTTCGCGCGCGCGGCGCAGCAGTTCTTCACCCGAGGGTGATTCGATGCGTACCCGATCGTTCATGATGATTCGTTCCGCTGGACTGGATTCGACGCGTTGCGAGGCCCGTTCGCCGCACGCCGGATTCACTCAACCGCTACGCTCAACTGTCCGAACACGCCGAACTCGGCAGTGATGGTGTCGCCGGTGGTGATCGCCGTGGGCACGATGCAGGTGCCGGTGGTGACCAGGTCGCCTGAGCGCAGGCCAGGCCCGTGTTCGCGCAGCTCGTTGGCGATCCACAACAGTGCAATCCACGGATCGCCAAGCACCATCGCGCCCGCGCCTTGGGCGACCGGCGCACCGTTGCGACTGACGGTCACCTGATGTGCAGCCAGATCGCGATCGCGCCACGGCGTAACGACGGGCGCGCCGAGCACGAACCAGTCGGTGCAGGCGTTGTCGGCGATGAGCTGCGGGCCGCCGGCCTTGGCGAAGTCGGTGAAGCGCGAGTCGGGAATCTCGATGCCGGGGTAGAGCGCGTCCACGCTCGCGCGCACATCTTCCATGGTGTAGATGTCGGCGCGCGTCGGCAGCGACCGGCTCAGGCGAAACACGAATTCCGCCTCGGCCACGCGCATTGCATTGCCCGCGATCGACACCTTTGAACCCGACTGCACGACGCGTTGCGCGAGCAGCCGTCCGGCGAGCGGGCCGTCGACGCCGATGTGCTGCTGACCCGCGCTGCTGGTTGCGGCGATCTTCCAGCCGATCGTCGATTGACCACTTGCCGCGGCCAGCGCTGTTTGTGCCGCGTAGCCTTCGGCGCGGGTGGCGGGGCGGCACTCGGCGGGGAGATGGTCGAGGCGGGTGCGGGTCGTCCAGGCCTTCCAAATGAAGGCAGCGGCCGTCTGTGAACGTTCGGTAGGCATGAATTGAGGATAGCAGCGTTGTAGTGCGCTCGAAACTTTGCCGAGCTGACCGGCGTGTCAATCGCGACCGCAACCGCCACGATAGACTAGCGCACCGATCGATTGACCAGCGTGGCGAGCCGCCTCGCAAAATTGGCTTCCGCGCCACTGCCACCGATGTCCACCGAAGTTCTCACCGCACCGCCCGTTCAGCCGCGCTCGTTTCGCGAGGCCTGGCTGATCACCGCCGGCCACATGCTCACCCATTGGTATCCGGCGACGTTCTATCTGCTGCTGCCGATCATCGGTACGGAGCTGGGGCTGTCGTATAGCCAGATCGGTTTGATCATGACCTGCCAGGCGCTCGCCGGGGCGATCGCCAACGTGCCGGGCGGCATCCTGGTCGACACGTCCGGGCGCATGGGTGTGCTGATGGCGAGCTCGCTCTTCTGGATCGGCTTTCCGTACCTGTTGATGGGTTTCACGCACAGTTACTGGCTGCTCGTGCTGTGCGTGATGCTGGTGGGCATCGGCAACAGCATCTGGCATCCGACCGCGATCCCCGCGCTCGCGCGCCAGTATCCCGACCGCAAGGGGTTCGTGCTGTCGGTGCATGGCATGGGCGGCAACGTCGGTGACGCCGCCGCGCCGATCGCCGTCGGCGCGATGCTGACGATCCTCACCTGGCGCGAAGTCGTGGTGCTGAACGTGGTGCCGGGTGTCGCAATGGCGCTGCTGATCCTGATGATGCTCGGCACTTTGCGTTCTGCCAGAGCGAAACCGTCGGAGCCGCGTGATCGTCATGTTCAGTCCTTCGCCGATTACATGGCGGAGGTGCGGTTGCTCCTCAAGAACCGGAGTCTGCTGCTGCTCTCGACGAGCTCGGCGTTTCGCTCGATGACGCAGAGCGCGCTGCTCACATTCCTGCCGCTCTATCTGGCGCACGAGAAGGGGTTCGCGCCGCTGGCGGTCGGCTGGTGCCTGTTCGCGCTGCAGGTGGCCGGCTTCATCGCCTCGCCGGTGGCGGGTCATCTCTCCGATAAAGGCGGGCCGCGCGGGGTGATGAACTGGACCATGGGCGCAACCGCACTGATCCTCGTGGCGATGGCCTTCGCCGGGCAGTCACCGGTGTTCATCGTGTTGATCGCGGTGCTGGGATTCTTCTTGTACGCCTCACGCGCCGTGATCCAGGCGTGGCTGCTGGATGCCACACCGAAGAACGTCGGCGGCACGAGCATCGGCATCCTGTTCGGTTTTCAGGCAGTGGGCTCGGCGGTGGGCCCGTTGATCGGCGGGATCATTGCCGATCGCGCCGGGCTGCTGGCGACGTTCTACTTTCTTGCGGTGACGATCATCATCGGCAATCTGTTCGTCTGTCTCATGCCGCGCGAATCCGGGCGGGCGCGCACCGCCTGACACGGGCGACCTTTCGACCATGTACGACGCCGCCTGGCTCAACGCCAATCTCGCGACGATGGTCGCCGGCGGCGCACCGTACGGCGCGATCCGCGACGGCGTCATCGCCGTGCGCGACGGCGCGATCGCCTGGATCGGTCCGCGCAAAGACTGGGCGAGCGGTGCACGCGTCGAGCACGACGCTCGCGGCGCGTGGATCACGCCCGGGCTGGTCGATTGCCATACGCATCTGGTCTACGCCGGCAACCGGGCCGGCGAGTTCGAGTTGCGGTTGCAGGGTGCGAGTTACGAGGAGATTGCTCGCGCGGGCGGTGGCATCGTGTCCACGGTGGCCAAGACGCGTGCGGCGAGCGAAGACGAACTCGTCGCCTCAGCCCAACGTCGTTTGCGCGCGTCGGATGCCGAAGGCGTTGCGGTGGTGGAGGTGAAATCGGGCTACGGCCTGGACTGCGACACCGAACTGAAAATGCTGCGCGCCGCGCGCCGGCTCAGCGGGCCGATCATCAAGACCACCTTCCTCGGCGCCCACGCGCTGCCCGCGGAGTTCGCCGGACGCGCCGACGCGTACATCGATTTCGTCTGCGACGAAGTCATGCCGCAGCTTGTGCGTTCCGATGCGGATCCGCTGGCCGACGCCGTGGATGCATTCTGCGAAGGCATTGGCTTCAGTCCGGCACAAACCGCGCGCGTATTCGACCGGGCGCGCAAGCTCGGCCTGCCGGTGAAGCTGCACGCCGATCAGCTCTCCGATCTCGGCGGCGCGGCGCTGGCCGCGCGTTACGGCGCGCTATCGGCCGATCACCTCGAGTACACGAGCGAGGAGGGCGCCCGCGCAATGGCCGCCGCCGGAACGGTCGCGGTGCTGCTGCCGGGTGCGTTCTACTTCCTGCGCGAGAAGCAACTGCCGCCGATCGCGGCGTTGCGCCGGCATGGCGTCGCGATCGCGCTCGCCACCGACAACAACCCCGGCTCCTCGCCGCTGTCATCGCTGCTACTCACGCTGAACATGGCGTGCACGCTGTTTCGCCTCACGCCGGAAGAAGCGTTGGCTGGCGTAACGCGCAACGGCGCGCGTGCGCTAGGCATGCAGGCGACACACGGCACATTGGAGATCGGCAAACGTGCGGACTTCGCGGCGTGGCAGATCGATTCGCCGGCGGAACTGGCCTACGCGATCGGCGCGAATCCGTGCGTGGGGGTGGTCCGGGGTGGATCGCCCGTAGCCGGGCAGTGAATGATGGAAGACGAACCCGCGCCCGGCTGATCGTCACGCCGAGTGCAGCAACGCCTGCGCGTAAGCGCGAAACGCGCCCTCGGTCACCAACTGCTTGATCGCCGCGATGTCCGGCGCGAAATGCCGGTCGGCGTCGTAGAACGGCACGCGTGCGCGGATTTCGCGCATCACCGCCTGCAGGATCGGCGAGGTGAGCAGCGGCCGGCGAAAGTCGATGCCCTGCGCGGCAGCGAGCAGCTCGATCGCGACGATGCCGGCGCAATTGTCTGCAATGTCGGCGAGGCGGCGCGCGCCATACGTGGCCATGCTCACATGATCCTCCTGATTCGCTGAGGTCGGCAGGCTGTCAACGCTCGCCGGATGCGCGAGCGACTTGTTCTCGCTGGCCAGCGCCGCGGCGGTCACCTGCGCCACCATGAACCCGGAGTTCAGTCCGCCGTGCTCGACCAGGAACGGCGGCAACCGGCTGATACTGCCGTCGATGAGCAGCGCGATGCGGCGTTCCGACAGCGCGCCGATCTCGGTGGCGGCGATCGCGAGTTGATCGGCCACCAGCGCGATCGGCTCGGCGTGAAAGTTTCCGCCCGAGAGCACTTCGCCGGTGTCGGGAAAGACCAGTGGGTTGTCCGAGACGCCATTGGCTTCGACGCGGATCACCTCGGCGGCGTGGCGAATCGAGGTGAGGCAGGCGCCCATCACCTGCGGCTGGCAGCGCAGCGAGTACGGGTCCTGCACGCGGTCGTCGCCTTTGACGTGCGAGGCGCGGATCGCGCTGCCGGCGAGCAGCGACCGATAGCGCTCGGCCACAGCGATCTGTCCGGCGTGGCCGCGGACCGCGTGGATGCGCGGATCGAACGGACCATCGCTGCCCATGGCCGCATCCACCGACATCGCACCGGCAACGACTGCGGCGGCGAATACATCCTCGATCGCGAACAGGCCCTGCAGCGCGAGTGCGGTGGAGATCTGCGTGCCGTTCAGCAGCGCCAGCCCCTCTTTCGGCCCGAGCGTGATCGGCTTGACCATCGTGTGAGCCGGTTTGACTTCGCCGTTCACGCGCACCTCGCCCACCCCGAGCAATGCCGCGCTCAGGTGCGCGAGCGGCGCCAGATCACCGCTTGCGCCGACCGAGCCTTTCGACGGAATACACGGCAGCACGCCACGTTGATACAGCTCGACCAGTGCGTTCACCGTCTCCGGACGCACGCCGGAATGACCTTTGGCGAGGCTGGCGACTTTGAGCGCGATCGCCAGGCGCACCGTGTCGTCGGCGAGCAACGGACCGGTGCCCGCCGCATGCGAGAGCACGATGTTGCGTTGAAGCTGCTCCAGTTCGTCGCGCGCGATGCGGGTCTGCGCGAGTTTGCCGAAGCCGGTGTTGATGCCGTACGCAGGTTCGCCTGCGTCGATGATGCGCTGAATGGTCGCCAAGGCTGCCCGCAGGTGCGGCAGGCAGTGCGGATCGAGCGTGACGGGCGTTGCCTCGCGTGCGATTGCGCGCAGCTCGGGCAACGTCAGCGGTGCGTGGCCGAGGGGGATCACGACAGCATCGGCAGGTTGAGGCCCTTTTCGCGGGCACAGGCGATCGCGTCTTCATAGCCCGCATCCGCGTGGCGCATCACGCCGGTGGCCGGATCGTTCCAGAGCACACGTTCGAGGCGCTTCGCTGCGGCATCGGTGCCGTCGCACACGATCACCATGCCCGAATGCTGCGAGTAGCCGATGCCCACGCCGCCGCCGTGGTGGAACGACACCCAAGTGGCGCCGCTCGCACAATTGAGCAGCAGATTGAGCAGCGCCCAGTCGGACACCGCATCGGTACCATCGCGCATGCTCTCGGTTTCGCGATTGGGGCTGGCCACCGAGCCGCTGTCGAGATGATCCCGACCGATCACCACCGGCGCCTTCAACTCGCCCTTGCGCACCATCTCGTTGAAGGCAAGGCCCGCGAGGTGGCGCTCGCCCAAGCCGAGCCAGCAGATGCGCGCCGGCAGACCCTGGAACTTGATGCGCTTGGCGGCCATGTCGAGCCACTGGTTGAGCAGCTTGTCCTCAGGAAACAGCTCGCGGATCTTGGCGTCGGTGCGGGCGATGTCCTGCGGATCGCCCGAAAGCGCCGCCCAGCGGAACGGCCCCTTGCCGCGGCAGAACAGCGGCCGCACGTACGCCGGCACGAAGCCGGGATAGTCGAACGCGTTCTGCACACCGACGTTCTTGGCTTCCTGGCGGATGTTGTTGCCGTAGTCGACGCACGGGATGCCCATCGCCTTGAAGCCGAGGATGGCCCGCACGTGCGTGGCGATCGATTCGCGCGCGGAAATCGCCACCTCATCCGGATCGCGCTTGCGCAGATCGCGCCATTTGTCGATCGACCAGTGCTCGGGCAGGTAGCCGTTCGACGGATCGTGCGCCGAGGTCTGGTCGGTCACCAATGCCGGACGCAGCTGCGAGTTTCGCGCGCGCTTGAGCAGCTCGGGCATCAGCTCGGCGGCATTGCCCAACAGTCCGATCGACACGGCCCGCTTCTCGCTCGTGGCGCGTTCGATCATCGCGATCGCCTCGTCGAGCGTATTGGCGCGCTGGTCGAGGTAGCCGGTGCGCAGGCGCATGTCGATGCGCGTCGGGTCGCATTCGATCGCCAGCATCGCCGCGCCCGCCATCGTCGCCGCGAGCGGTTGTGCACCACCCATGCCACCCAGTCCGGCGGTGAGGATCCACTTGCCCGACCAGTCGCCGCCGTAGTGCTGGCGCCCGGCCTCCGCGAACGTTTCGTACGTGCCCTGCACGATGCCCTGCGTGCCGATGTAGATCCACGAGCCCGCGGTCATCTGGCCGTACATCATCAGGCCCTTGCGGTCGAGCTCGTTGAAGTGCTCCCAGGTGGCCCATTTCGGCACCAGGTTGGAGTTGGCGATCAGCACGCGCGGCGCATCGGCGTGCGTCTTGAACACGCCCACCGGCTTACCCGATTGCACCAGCAGACTTTCGTCGGCTTCGAGCCGCTCGAGCGCGTACACGATGCGATCGAAGCATTCCCAGTTGCGCGCGGCCTTGCCGATGCCGCCATAGACCACCAGATCCTCCGGGCGCTCGGCCACCTCGGGGTCGAGGTTGTTCATCAGCATGCGTAGCGGCGCTTCAGTGAGCCAGCTCTTGGCGCGAAGTTGCGTGCCGCGCGGTGCGCGGACGATGCGGGGGGCGGACATGGGAGGGCTCGCTCGATATGGGTCGGGCGAACATAGTCCGCGCCGGCCATAGCGTCAACGCACGGTGCTTGAAGGCAGGACCGCTGTCGTGGTCAGGGCTGCATGCGCGAGCGTTCGCGTGCCTGGACTCGTGTTCCCTCGGCACGACGGCCGTCCATCACGAGCGGACGATCGAGTTCTTCGATCGAATCCATCAGCAATCTCAGTTGGATCGATCGACGACGGCCCGGCATCCTGCGTTCGTCGCACCCCTTCAACGACGCACAAGGAGTCAACCATGACCAGTGAAGCAAAGTGCCCGTTCGCGGCGATGCACGGTGCCCGCACCACGGCTGGAGTCCGGTCGAATCGCGACTGGTGGCCCGGACGCCTGAATCTGCAGATCCTGCACCAGCACTCGGCGAAGTCCAACCCGATGGGCGATCGATTCGATTACGCCGCGGCGTTCAAGAAGCTCGACTATGCGGCGCTGAAGAAAGACCTCACTGCGCTGATGACCGACTCGCAGGACTGGTGGCCGGCCGACTGGGGGCACTACGGTGGTCTGTTCATCCGCATGGCCTGGCACAGCGCGGGGACGTATCGCATCGCCGATGGTCGTGGCGGCGCCGGCACCGGCAATCAACGCTTCGCACCGGTCAACAGCTGGCCCGATAACGGCAACCTCGACAAGGCGCGACGACTGCTATGGCCCATCAAGCAGAAGTACGGCGAGAAGATCTCGTGGGCCGATCTGATGATCCTGGCCGGCAACTGCGCGCTCGAGTCGATGGGCTTCAAGACCTTCGGTTTCGCCGGCGGTCGTGAAGACATCTGGGAGCCGGAACAGGATATCTACTGGGGTGCCGAGACCGAGTGGCTGGGCGACAAGCGCTACAGCGGTGAGCGCGAGTTGGAAAACCCGTTGGCCGCGGTGCAGATGGGGTTGATCTACGTGAATCCGGAAGGCCCCAACGGCAATCCCGATCCGGTCGCGTCGGGGCGTGATGTGCGCGAAACCTTTGCGCGCATGGCGATGAACGACGAGGAAACCGTCTCGCTGGTGGCCGGCGGCCACACCTTCGGCAAGGCGCATGGGGCGGGCGATCCGAAGCTGGTCGGTGCGGAACCGGAAGGGGCCGCACTCGAAGAAATGGGCCTGGGCTGGAAGAACCGGTTCGGATCGGGCAGAGGTGCGTTCACCACTACCAGTGGAATCGAAGGCGCATGGAAGCCGAATCCCACCAGATGGGACAACGGCTACTTCGACATGCTGTTCGGCTATGAGTGGGAGCTGGTGAAGAGTCCGGCGGGCGCGTGGCAGTGGCTGGCCAAGGACGTGAAGCCCGAGCACATGATCCCCGACGCTCATGATCCGGCGAAGAAACATCGTCCGATGATGACGACCGCCGACCTGTCGCTGCGCTTCGATCCGATCTACGAGCCGATCTCGCGCCGCTTCCACAAAGATCCGCACGCGTTCGCCGATGCCTTTGCGCGCGCCTGGTTCAAGCTGACTCACCGCGACATGGGCCCGCGCGCGCGCTACCTTGGTCCGGAGGTGCCGGCCGAAGTGCTGATGTGGCAGGACCCCGTTCCGGCGGTGGACCACGAATTGATCGGCGAACATGACGTCGCGGCGCTCAAGGCGCAGGTGCTCGCTTCGGGGCTGCCGGCTGCTCAGTTGGTGCGTACGGCTTGGGCTTCCGCGTCGAGTTTCCGTGGCTCCGACAAGCGCGGGGGTGCCAATGGGGCGCGCATTCGCCTCGCGCCGCAGAAGGATTGGGCGGTGAACGAGCCGGCCGAACTGGCCACGGCGCTGCGCAAGCTTGAAATGGTCCAGCAGGCGTTCAACGGCAAGCAGGCGGGCACGAAGAAGGTATCGCTGGCTGACCTGATCGTCCTGGCTGGCTGCGCTGCGATCGAAGAGGCGGCGAAGAAGGCGGGCTACAAGGTGAAGGTACCGTTCAACCCGGGGCGCACCGACGCATCGCAGGCGCAGACCGACGTCGAGTCGTTCGCGGTACTGGAGCCCGCTGCCGACGGATTCCGCAACTATGTTCGTGCGGGTCTGAAGGCGCCAGCCGAAGATCTGTTGCTGGATCGCGCCCAGCTGCTCACGCTCACCGCTCCGGAGATGACCGTGCTGGTAGGGGGCATGCGTGCCCTGGGCGCAAACGTGGGGCAATCCAGTCACGGCATCCTCACCGGTGCGCCAGGGACGCTGACAAATGATTTCTTCGTCAACCTGCTCGACATGCGGACCGAGTGGCGTCCGTCGGCAACCGATGGCGTCTATGAGGGGCGCGACCGGGGAACGGGCCAGGTCAAGTGGACCGGCACCCGCGCCGACCTCGTGTTCGGTTCGAATTCCGAGCTCAGGGCGATCGCGGAGGTCTATGCGAGCGACGACGCGAAGGAGAAGTTCGTGAACGACTTCGTTGCTGCCTGGAGCAAGGTGATGAACCTCGATCGCTACGATCTGGCGTGACGTCGCGCGGCGCGTGCCCGCGCTGTCAGAAGCTTGGCGGTCTTCGGGCAAGCGCCGATCCTGCTTGACGAACGCAGCGGCCTACGGCACAAGCGTTAGAGAACCTCCGCATAACCTATCGCGGTCATGCGGAGATCCCATACTTCTTGGGGAGTTACGAGGGGACGAGTCCCCTTGTTCAGGGATACCTTGGTTCCACGCACGCGCAGCACCCGAGCTGAGGCGTGCGCTGCAATCGACGACAGGGGAGCATCGATGGCGTGCGGGGTCATCAATAAGTTGCTTGTGGGGGTCGCTGCGTGTGTGAGCGTGGCGGTGGCGCCGCTGGTGTCTGCACAAAGCGCTGCATATCCGTCGAAGGCCATCCGCTGGATCGTGCCGTTCCCGCCGGGCGGTCCCGCCGATCTGCTCGCCCGCCTGGTCGGCCAGAAGCTTGCCGAGGCGTGGGGGCAGCCGGTCATCGTCGAGAACAAAGCCGGCGCGGCCGGCAATCTCGGCGTGGACTTCGCGGCGAAGTCGGCGCCCGACGGCTACACGCTGGTGATCGTGCCCACCGGCAACATCACCGTGAACCCGACGCTCTACCCGAAGCTGCCGTACAAGCAGAGCGAGCTTGCCCCGGTGACATTGATGGCGACGGTGGAGAACGTGCTGGTCGTTCATCCTTCGTTGCCGGCCCGCTCGATGCAGGAGTTGGTCGCGCACGCCAAGGCCAATGCGGGCA
>CADEDU010000057.1:5228-49832 GCA_902826155.1 uncultured beta proteobacterium | reverse complement strand
GGTCGCATCGATCAGGATCACATCGATCGTTGCGGCGCCTTCTTGCTGTGAGGGGACGATGGAAGTCATGGCCGCTTCGACATCGGCAACGCACGTGACGCGCGCACCCCAGTGTGCCAATTGACGACGCAGTGCCCGCGATAGCGCGATTTCGCCGGAGATGACCATCACGCGCAGATCGGCCACGAGCTTCACCGGATCGAGGCTCGCACTGTCTTCGTAATCGCCGGGTTCGAGTGGTAGCGTGAACGAGAACGTTGCGCCCTGACCCGGTGCCGTATCGACATCGATCTCGCCGCCCATCAGGTTCACCAGCCGGCGGCTGATCGCCAGCCCCAGGCCGGTGCCGCCGAAGCGGCGCGTGGTCGAAACGTCGCCCTGCATGAACGGTTCGAACAGGCGCGTCCGTGCCGAATTGACCATTCCCATGCCGGTGTCGGCCACCGAGAACAGCAGGATCATTCCCGTCTCCGACCGCACGACATCGGCCGTGACTTGCACCGAGCCTTTCTCGGTGAACTTGATCGCGTTGCCCGCCAGATTGGTCAGCACCTGACGCATGCGACCCTCGTCCCCGAGGATCGTCTCGGGCAAGGCGGGGTCGATGTCGACGATGAGCGGCAGGCGCTTGGCGTGCGCACCGTTGGCTAGCAGGCTCGCGACATCCTCGATCACCCGGCGCGGAGAAAACGGCGCGCGCTCGATCTCGAGCTTGCCTTCTTCGATCTTGGAGAAATCGAGGATGCTGTCGACGATGCGCAGCAGCGCCCGCCCCGAATCCTGCAGCGTCTGGGCGAATCGTCGTTGCTCGGGCGTGAGGTGGGTGCCGAGCAGAAGATCGGTCATGCCGATCACGCCATTCATCGGCGTGCGGATCTCATGGCTCATGTTGGCCAGGAACTGTGACTTGATCCGGTTCGCGTTCTCCGCGGCGAGCTTGGCGGCGCGCAGTTCGCGCTCGGCGAGCATCTTGTCGGTCACGTTCTTGCCGATGCCGCGGTAGCCGGCGAAGGTGCCGTGCTCATCGAAGATCGGCTCGCCGCTGATACTCACGTACACGGGTTTGCCGTCGACGTCGGGCCGGCGCATCACGAAATCGTGGAACGGCTCGTGGCGCGCGAGCTTCGCCTTGTGTTCAGCCCACTGTTCGTCGGTCACTTCGGAAAACGGCAGCTCCCAGCGCTGTTTGCCGATGTGCTCCGCGGTGTCGAAGCCGGTGGCCTTGCGCACCTCGCCCGACATTTCCACGAAGCGGAACTCACTGTCCTGTTCCCAGTACCAGTCCGACGACAGGTCGGTCAGGCTGCGAAAGCGCGCCTCGCTCTCGCGCAGTTGCTGTTCCGCCAGTTTGCGCGCGGTGATGTCCTGGTTGACGACCAGGACCTCGGTGACATTACCTGCCGCGTCGTGGAACACCCGCTCGGCGTTGTCGAACCAGCGGATCGAGCCATCGGTGCGCACGATGCGAAACGAACGCCGCCGCCCGGCGCCCGCAGAGAGCATCCGCGCACGGGAACGCAGCCAGTCGTCGCGATCGTCCGGATGGATCATCTCGCGAATGGTCGGATAGTTGCCCGAGGGCGGGCGCGGGCCCAGCAGCGGCTTGGGGTCGTCGGCCCATTCCAGCCGGTCTTCGGCCACGTGCCAGACGAGCGCGGTCGTGCGCGAAATCTTCAGCGCCATCCGAAACAGTTCGGTCTGGCGGCGATCGCGCGCCTCGCGGGCTTGCGCGTCCTCGTCGTCGCGGGCGGGGTCAGGTGGGGAGTTCGGGTCGCGGCGGTTCACAGGGTGCAAGTGCAGCACACCCGAGCGCGGCGCAGCAATAGGCCGCGCCCCCGACGGCGGTAGAAAGCATCGCGGCCGGGCCCGCAGCCGCTTCGCGCGGGCCTACGCCTTTCCCTCGGGCAGGATCACGCCGGTTTCGCGGACGTAGCGAT
Organism: uncultured beta proteobacterium; assembly: GCA_902826155.1. The sequence continues at coordinate 47,895 of CADEDU010000057.1, read as the reverse complement.
CCCACTCGGCCAGCATCTCGCGCAGCTTGTCCGGATACCTTTCAGCCAGGTCAGTCGTCTCACCCGGATCCTCGCGCACGTTGTAGAGCAGCCACTGGTTGTGCGGCAGCAGCGGCGACACGATATGCGCGTACTGGGGCAGGAACACCGCCTTCCAGTCGCCTTTGCGCACACCGCGACCGTAGAGGAACTCCCAGCCGAGCACGTCGTCGTCGGGATGGACGATTTCGCTCGCCCCCTGCAGCAACGCGAGCGCCGAGCGGCCGCGCATGGCGGCCTTGCCCGGTGCGGCTTGTGCAGATACCCCGGCGATCGCACAGATCGTCGCCGCGTAGTCCATGACGTGCAGGAGCGCGTCGCTTGCGCGTGCGCCCGCGATCCCCGGGCCGGCGGCGAAGGAGCAGGTCCGCACCCCACCTTCAGTCGTGAAGCGCTTGAACAACGAGAACGGCGCCGCCTGCGCTTCGGCCCAGGTTGGACCGTTGGAGGTGTAGCTCGTCACGCGGCCGATATTGTCGAGTGTGTTGTCGGCGCGCGCGGCGATCATCTCTTTCCAAGGGGAAAGGGACTCGCGCGCCACGCCCGCCGGACCGTTGTCCGACAGAAAGATGACCACCGTATTGTCGAGTTGGCCCATGCGCTCGATCGACCCGACGACGCGGCCCGCCGCGCTGTCGAGTGCATCGACCATCGCCGCATATACCTCCATGCGTCGGGCCTGTTCGGCGCGCACGGAGGCCGGCAGTTCGCTCCACGCCGGGCCCGCCCACAACCGTGCCGGACGCGCGTGGCTGATCGGCAGGTTCATGGCGCGCATGCGCGCCAGGCGTGCGGTGCGCATTGCGTCCGGTCCCGCGTCATAGCGACCGTGATACTTGCGGACCAATGCGTCGGGGGCCTGCAGCGGCGAGTGCGGCGCGGTGAAGGCGAGGTAGGCGAAGAACGGTCGCGAATCGGTTCGGCCTGACTCCATAAATTCGATCAGCCGCTCGGCGAAGTAGTCGCTGGAGTACGCGCCTTCAGGAAACTTCGCGAGTTGGCCATCGGCACGATAGAGCGAAGGGCCGTGCGTTCCGCCGGTGGCTTCGGTCTGATCGGCGCCGTAGTGATTGTGCTCGCCGCCCAGCAGCGCGAACGAACGCTCGAAGCCCTGGCCGAGCGGCGAATCGATCTCGTCGCGGCCCAGATGCCACTTGCCGGCCATCAAGGTCCGATAGCCTCCGTCGCGTAACCGGGTGGCGATGGTGTGCGCGCGATCGTTGAGATGCCCTTCATGTCCGGGCCGCCCGCGATGCCGCGGCGTGATGGTTTCGTGCATGACGCCCAGGCCGACCTCGTGATGGTCGGCGCCGGTCATCAGCATCGCACGCGTCGGAGCACACACCGGTGCGGTATGAAAGTTGGTGAACCGCACCCCGCGTTGTGCGATCGCATCGAGGTTGGGCGTGTCGATCTCACCACCGAAGGCGCCGAGGTCGGACCAGCCGAGATCGTCGGCAACGATCAGCAGGATATTGGGACTATTGGGACGCATGATCGGGCTGCCTTTCGATCGACTGACCTATTCAACACCTGCCGGGCCGCCGCTCAGCTCGCTCGGCGGTCGCATCCCCATACGGGCCACAACTCCCCCCCGCGTGAGATACTACGGGTGCCCGCCTAACGCATTGATCAACGCACCCTGGTCCCCGTAGGCGGCAATCAGCAGCGCACTGTAGGTCGGGCCATCCGCATAGGCTACCGGCGTGGCGATCTTCTCGCCGACCGCTCTGACCGGCTCGGTCTGCGCAATTTTCGCGCACGCCGCTTGCAGGTAGGACACGTGTTGCGGCGGCAATCCCTTCGGGGCGTACATGCCCAACGCCGCCAACCCCTTGATGTTGGCGCTGGTGAATCCCGCATCACCGAGTGTCGGCACGTCGGGAAACGCGGGCAGACGGCTGTCCCCCATCACGATCAACCCGCGCATGCCACGGCCGGCGGTGAGGGCGATCGGCGTAGTCGCGATGAAGTCGACCGAACCGTTCTGTCCCTGCACGTACAGATCGCCCACGCTCTTGAACGGCACGTGCGTGAACTTGACCCCCGCCGCTGCCGCCATGCTTTCGGCGAGCAGATGCGGGACGATCAGATGGCCACTGGAGCCCATGTTGAGTTTGCCGGGCGCGGTGCGAGCCGCATCAAGCAACTGCTTGAGCGACGTGAAAGGCGAGTTGGCGCTGGTGGCCAGCACGAAGCTCGTCAGATGCGTCTGGCACACGAATTCGAACTGATCGATGCGATAACCGAGATTGCGGCGGATGTGCGGCTGGATCAGGAACTGGCCCGGCGGTCCGAACCCGAGCGTATAGCCGTCGGGCTTGGCTTTCGCTACCGATTCGACGGCGATGGTTCCCGCCGCGCCCTCGCGGTTCATCACGACAACGGCTTGCCCGGAGAGCTTGCTGAGTCCGTCGCCGATCGAGCGCGCCAGGATGTCGGGTTGGGATCCGGCACTGAACGGCACCACCAGCGTAATTGGCCGCGCGGGATACTGCTCCTGCGCCGCACCGGGTCCGGCGATGCAACTGAGCACGCCGGCGGCGAGCGCGGCAATGCTTCTCGATGTCAATCTCATTCGGCGACGTCCCTTTGCTCGGTTCCGGCGGGTGCGAGTGCCCCGCAGGCGCGAGTGTTACACGGACGACGCCCTCACCACAGCCACGGCACGAACCGTTTGGTGTGCTGCATGTACTCGGCGTACTCGGGGTGCATAGCCTTCATCCACCGTTCCTCGAGACTCGCCTTGGCGATCAGCGTGGCCAGGAGTACGCACCACAATAGGATCGCGGGCGTCGCGGGCACGGCCACGGTGATTGCAAGGCCGGCGAGCAGCAGCGAGGTGTACATCGGGTGACGAATGTGGCTGTAGATGCCATGCCGGATCAGGCGGGCGCCCGGCTTCGGATCAGGGCGTATGTTGAAGTTGCCGGGCCGATTGGCCAGCAATGCGGCAGCGCCGATCATTGCGGCGAGCGCGAGTGCGACGATCGACCACCAGCGCCACGGGAACGCACGCAGCAGCGACAGGTAGGCGCCGATGCAGGCGAACTGCACTCCTACCAGCGTGACAGACAGGAAGTTGAGTCGGGACGAGTGCATTCCTACAGATCGGTGCTAAGTTAGCAGGGTGACGGAAATAGGTTGGAGTATCGATCATGTCCGCGGAAATCGCGCAGCACAACAGAGCCGATCTCGCCCAGCGACTGGTCGCCAGCCGCAACGTGAACGAGTGCTGCGAAGTCGCTGATGTGGACGAGCCCTTCACGGACTGCATGTGATTCGCTCGGTAGCGGAAGGCGTCAAGACATGAAAATCGCCCTTTGGTTTGCGCTTGCGGTGTCGTCTCACCTGGCTCTCGCGCAGACATACCCTAACAAGCCGGTTCGCATGGTCGTCGGCTACCCCGCAGGCGGGCCGGTCGATGCGGCCGCGCGTGTCGTCGCGCCGATCATGCAGAAGAGCCTCGGCCAGCCGGTACTGATCGACAATCGCGGCGGCGCCTCCGGCACGGTCGGGGCGGATCACGTCGCCAAGTCCGCGCCCGACGGCTACACGCTGTTCTTTGCCGCGAGTGCCACGCGTACCATCAATCCGTTCGTGCAGAAGTCGATGCCGTTCGATCCATTGCGCGACTACTCACCGATCTCGCTGGTGGTCAACGCCAATAACGCGCTCGCCGTCGGCGCCGATTCGCCGTTCAAGACGCTCGCTGATCTCATCGACTTCGCGAAAGCCAACCCCGGCAAGGTCACGTTCGGATCCGCCGGCATCGGCGCATCGAATCATCTCGGCGGGGCGCTGCTGGCGAAGATAACCAAGACGGAAATGCTGCACGTGCCGTACAAGGGCAACGCACCGGCCATGACCGACGTAATGGGCGGCAAGATCACCTTCATGTTCGATGCGATCGCAACCGCTGCGGCGGCAGATCGTGGCGGCCGTGCACGGGTGATCATGCAGGCGGCGCCGCAGCGCACTCGTGCGTTGCCGAATGTGCCGACAGCGGCCGAAGCCGGATTGCCCGAATTCGCCGTGCCCAACTGGTACGGCCTGGACGGGCCGCCGGGCATGCCGGCCGACGTGGTGCGGCGGCTGAACGCCGCGCTGCACGAGGCGTTGGCCGACGCGGATGTCGCGCGACGCTTGATCGATGCGGGCTATGAGATCGCGCCGACGACACCCGAAGCGTATGCCGCGCGGGTGAAGGCGAGCCACGACTATTGGGCGCGGGCCACGGCAGGCATGAAGTTGGAGTGAATCGCACCGACCGAGTGCGAGGCATTGTCGCCAACACTCGCCCGATGCCGCCGGAATTCCCGCGCGGCGTGCGGCGTCCGAATCACGGGGAGTCGAGATGAAGTTCCAGTTGTCCGCCGAGCAGCGTCAGCTCGTCTGGTCGGTGCGCGACGTCGCGCGTGCCGAGTTCAAGGGCCGCGCGCTCAAGTATATGGACGGCACCTTTCCGTGGGAGAACATCCGCACGCTCGCGCAGATGGGCATCCTCGGCATGGCGGTGCCTGAGGCCTACGGTGGCTCGGAGCTGAGTGTGTTCGACACCGCGTTGGTGCTCGAGGAGATCGCCAAGGTCTGCTACCCGACGGCGATGGCCGTGCTGGGTGAGGTCGGCGTGCAGACGCGCATCATCTCGACCTATGCACCCGAGTCGATGAAGCGACGCATCCTGCCGAAAGTGTGCTCGGGCGAGTACATCCTCGCGGTGTGCATGACCGAACCGCACGCCGGCACCGACGTGGCGAATTACCGCACCAACGTCACGATCAAGGGGGATCGCGCGGTGCTGAAGGGCGTGAAGACGCTCATCAGCCGTGTCGACGAGGCGCAGGTGTTCGTCGTGTTCAGTCGCATCGACGCACGACCGGGGCGCGAGGGCATCGGCTGCGTGCTGGTCGAGCGCGACACGCCCGGGTTCGTCGTCAGCAGCCGCTACCACACCATGGGCGGGGAGAACCTCGCCGAGATCCGCTTCGAGGACTGCGAACTGCCGCTGGAGAACGTCGTGCTGCGCGACGATGGCTTTCGCAAGCTCTTGAACGCGTTCAACACGCAGCGCTGCCTCAATCCGAGCATCTCGCTGGGCCTCGCCGAAGGCGCATTCGAGGAGGCGATCCGCTATGCGCGCGAGCGCTCCGCGTTCGGGCGCTCGATCAGCGAGTTCCAGGGCATGCGCTGGAAGCTGGCCGAGATGTATCGCGACATCGAGGCGGCGCGCAGCATCCTGTATCGCGCGTGCATGACGGCCAATCCGTTTCCCGACCCGCATGAGGCGGCGATCGCCAAGATGGTGTGCAACGAGATGGCCATCAAGGTCACCAGCGAAGCGATCCAGGTGCACGGCGGATACGGCTTCACCGACGAATATCCGGTGTCACGCTTCTATCGTGGCGCGCGTTACGGCACGCTCGGTGGCGGCACGACCGAGACGTTGAAGGAGCTGGTGAGCCGAAAACTCCTCGATGATTTCAACGATCACGAGGGGTTTCTGGGCATGAAGACGTTCTTCTGATCAGGTTCTCGCCGCCGCCTGCAGTTGCTCGGCATCGATCCGCCCCATGTTGTCGAGAATCTTGAGCAGGTAGTGCAGCGTGTGCGAGAGGTCGTTGACGGAGAAATCGGTCAGGATGTTCTCGTAGTACGCGCGGATTTTCGGTAGCGCCCGCTGCTGCCAGACGCGTCGTCCCGTTGCCGTCATGGTCACCACGCGCGAACGCCGGTCGCGACCGTTGGGGCCGATCGTGAGATGCCCGTCGCGCTCCATGCGGCTCAACAGTCCCGCCAGGTTCTGCCGGCTCACCATCAAATAGCGCGCCAGCTCACCGACGCTCATGCCGTGCTGCACGCGCTCGCGCGACAGCGCGCCGAGCACCGCCCACTGCTGCGTGGTGAGGCCCTCGGTTTCTACCGCGCGCGTACCGGTTTTATGCAACATATTGGCGCATTGGTAGAGGCGGAAGAACAGCCGATTGGCGAGTTCCAGCTTGGCGGTATCGACGTTTCTCCCTTCTAAAGCCATCGGAATTCTCCTGAAAATCTGCTGTGCGTCGCGCTTGCATCGAATTGATGCGATCGCTAATATACGACAACATATTGTCCTAAAGAAATCAGCACTGACGCAGCAACGAGGAGCAGTCATGACGCAACGCTTCGCAGGCAAGACGATCGTCGTTACCGGCGGCGGTGGTGGGATCGGCGGCGCGACATGCCGGCGCTTCGCCCAGAAGGGTGGGCGCGTGGCAGTGTGCGATGTCAACGCGGAGTCCGCAGAGAAGGTTGCCGCCGAGATTCGCGTCTCAGGCGGGCAGGCTCATGCGTTTCGCTGTGACATCACCGATCGGGCGAGCGTCGATGCGGCGATGCGCGAAACCGAGGCGCAACTCGGGCCGATCGATGTGCTGGTCAACAACGCCGGCTGGGACATATTCAAGCCGTTCACCAAGACCGATCCTGGCGAGTGGGCCAAGCTGATCGCGATCAATCTGGTCGGCGCAATGCACATGCATCACGCGGTATTGCCCGGCATGGCGTCGCGTCGCAAGGGGCGCATCGTCAACATCTCCTCCGATGCGGCGCGTGTGGGTTCGTCGGGCGAAGCGGTGTACGCGGCGTGCAAAGGCGGGCTGGTCGCGTTCTCCAAGACGATCGCGCGCGAGCATGCGCGTCACGGCATCACGGTGAATGTCGTCTGTCCCGGCCCCACCGAGACCGCACTGTTCGCCGACTACAAGCAGGGTGCAGGCAATCCGGAGAAGCTGGTCGAGGCATTCACGCGGTCGATTCCGCTCGGACGCATCGGCCAGCCCGACGATCTACCCGGCGCGGTGTTGTTCTTCGCCAGCGACGATGCGGCGTACGTGACCGGCCAGGTGCTGAGCGTGTCGGGCGGTTTGACGATGGGCGGCTGACGGTGCGTTGCCGATGAATCGAGGAGAACGTTCGATGAACTACGAAGACATCCTGTACGAGGTCCGCAACGGCGTCGCCTGGATCACGATCAACCGGCCCGACAAGATGAACGCTTTCCGCGGGCAGACCTGCGATGAGCTCATCCGTGCGCTCAACAAGGCCGGCTACGACAAATCGATCGGCGCGATCGTTCTGGCCGGAGCGGGTGACCGGGCGTTTTGTACCGGTGGCGATCAGTCGGCGCACGACGGCAACTACGACGGCCGCGGCACCATCGGGCTGCCGATGGAGGAACTGCACGACGCAATCCGCAACGTGCCCAAGCCGGTCATCGCGCGCGTGCAAGGCTTCGCGATCGGCGGCGGCAATGTGCTCGCCACCATCTGCGACCTGACCATCTGTTCGGAGAAGGCGATCTTCGGCCAGGTGGGCCCGCGGATGGGGTCGGTCGATCCCGGCTATGGCACGGCGTTTCTAGCTCGCGTGGTAGGCGAGAAGAAGGCGCGTGAAATCTGGTACATGTGCCGGCGCTACTCCGGCGCTGAAGCGGTGGCGATGGGGCTGGCGAACGTGTGCGTGCCGCCCGATCAACTCGACGCCGAAGTGCAGAAGTGGGGCGAAGAACTGTGCGAGCGCAGCCCGAGCGCGATCGCCATTGCCAAGCGGAGCTTCAACGCCGACACGGCCCATCAGGCCGGTATTGCCGGCATGGGTATGTACGCACTCAAGCTCTACTACGACACCGACGAATCGCGCGAAGGCGTTGCGGCGCTGCGCGAGAAGCGCAAACCCGAGTTCCGCAAGTTCGTGAAGTAAAGCGGGTCGGAACCAAAGGAGGAGCAAAGTGAGTCCTGGTTCGGATCGGGGCATGAACCCCTATTTCGACGATGAGTTGCGTGCGCTCGCCGAGCACGCGCGGCGTTTCGCCACCGAACGCATCGCGCCGGGCTTTCAGGAGCGCGACCGCACCCGGGTGCTCGATCGTGAGCTGATGCGCGCGATGGGCGAGCTCGGCTTCATTGCGCCCGAACTGCCCGAGGCCTTCGGCGGACTGGGCCTGGGTTGTCTGGCAGCCGGTGTCATTCACGAGGAGATCGCGCGGGCCGACCTGAGCATGTCATACGTCAACCTGCTCGCGTCGCTCAATGGACAGATCCTGGCCGCGCATGGCCGACCGGACATCGCCAAACCCTGGCTTGAACGCCTGATCCGCGGCGAGGCGCTGTGTGCGATTGCGCTCACCGAGCCGCAAGGCGGGTCCGATGCAGCCAACTTGCGCCTGCGTATCGAACGCGCCGGTGACGGGTACGTCGTCAACGGCGAGAAGACTTCGATCTCGGCCGCCGACCAGGCCGACATCGCGGTCGTGTTCGGACGCACCGGCACGCGCGAATCGGGCGCGCACGGCGTGACCGCCCTGCTGATTCCGATGGATCTGCCCGGCATCACGCGCAGTCGCTTCGATTGCCACGGACAGCGCGCGATCGGTCGCGGCTCGATGTTCTTCGAGAACGTACAGGTCCCGGCGAGCCACCGGTTGGGTGATGAAGGCAAGGGCTTCGCCCAGGTGATGCAGGGGTTCGACTTCTCGCGCGCGTTGATCGGCTTGCAGGTGCTGGCGGTGGCGCGCGCCGCACTGGACGAGACCTGGGCTTACGTGCGCGAGCGTCAGGCGTTCGGCAAACCGCTCTCGGCGTTTCAGGGCGTCTCACACACGCTGGCCGCGTTCGATACGCAGATCGAGGCGGCACGACTGTTGTGTCTGCAGGCGTTGTGGTTGAAGGACCGAGGTGCGCCGCACGGTGCCGAGGCGGCGATGTGCAAGTGGTGGGCGCCGCAGCTCGCGTACGAAGCGATCCACGCCTGTCTGCTGATGCACGGGCATGGCGGATACGATCGTGGCCCGATGGAGCAGCGGCTGCGCGACGTGCTCGGTTTCCAGATCGGCGACGGTACCGCACAGATCATGAAGACCGTGATTGCGCGGGCTCGGGTCGGCCGCGCAGCAGTGCCGGCGTGACGCTTCGCAGAGGCACTGGCTGCCTACGCAAGTTGGGACGCGTTGCAGAACGAGCTTTCCAGCCGGGGGTTGGTCCGTCGCACGGAAAGGTGGCATGATCGGCTTGGCTGGGCGAGGCGCCTGGGCTGACAGGAGACGAAGCCGAGAGAGAACAATCCTCGCCGATTCGAACGATTCGATTCGATGCGAGCTGAGCGATAGAAGCTGTTTCCAACTGTGCCGACTGATCCCAGTCGAATGCAGTTATCCCCAACGGTGAAGAGGAGCACTGCGGGACCATGGCCATCGATGCCGGAGACGCACCGATCCTGGAGCTTGACGACGTCAGCCTGCAGTTCGGCGGCGTGCGGGCGATGTCGGAGGTGAGCTGCCAGGTTCGCAAGGGTGAGCTGTTCTCCATCATCGGGCCCAACGGCGCGGGCAAGACTTCCACGCTCAATTGCATTTCCGGCCGCTATCGGCCCACTTCAGGACGCATCCGCTTCAAGGGGCGCGACATCACCGCGCTCAGTCCGAACAAGCGCGCCGATCTGGGCGTCGGCCGCACGTTCCAGAATCTGGCGCTGTTCAACGGCATGAGCGTGCTCGACAACATCTCGGTCGGCCGCCATCACCTGATGCGCGCTGGCTTCGCTCGCGGAATGCTGTATTGGGTCGGCGGGGCCCGCCAGGAAGAGGCCGAGCATCGCGCCGCGGTCGAGGAGATCATCGACTTCCTGGAAATCCAGAGCATCCGCAACGAAGCGGCGGGCACGCTTGCCTATGGCCTGCGCAAACGGGTGGAGCTGGCACGCGCCATCGCACTCAAGCCCGAGCTGATCCTGCTCGACGAGCCGATGGCGGGGATGAATCTGGAGGAGAAGGAGGACATGGCGCGCTACATCGTCGACCTCAACGAAGAGTGGGGCATGACCGTGGTGATGATCGAGCACGACATGGGCGTGGTGATGGATCTGTCGCATCGGGTCATGGTGCTCGACTTCGGTCGCAAGATCGCCGAAGGATCGCCCGACGACGTGCGTGCGAGCAATGAGGTCAAACGCGCGTATCTGGGTGAGGAGGGCAGCCCCCGGCAACCTTCCCCGGTCGCAGCGGAGGCATGATGCCCGCGCCATCGTTCGCCCATCTCGATCAGCTCGATACGCTGCCCAAGCTGCTGCGTCACAACGCCCGGCAGTATCCGAACGACACCGTATTGCGCGAGAAGCAGTTCGGCCGATGGGTGTCGTTCGACTGGCGCAGCTATCACGAACGGGCGCAATTGTGGGCCGTCGGCCTGCACAGCCTTGGCGTGCGCCGGGGCGATACGGTGGCCATCATCGGTGATGCGCGGCCCGACTGGGTCGCCGCCGCAGTCGGTGCGCACGCCTTGGGGGCAATGTCGCTTGGCCTGTACCAGGACGCGCTGGAGGCCGAGGTGGGCTATCTCATCGACTACGCCGGCGCCAAGGTGATCATCGCCGAGGACGAGGAGCAGGTCGACAAGATGCTCGCGGCAACGCGTGCGGCGGGTTCGAGCGTTCGCATCGTGTACTGCGATCCGCGCGGCATGCGCAAGTACGACGAGCCGCAACTGCTCGCGCGCGACGCGCTGTTCGATACGGCGCGGCAGGCACTGTCGGCCGACGCGAAGCTGTGGGACAACCTGGTCGATGCCACGCTGGGCGACGATCCGGCGGTGCTGTGTTCGACCTCGGGCACGACGTCGCACCCCAAGCTCGCGTGCATCACCTCGCGCAAGCTCATCCGGCACGTGGCCGCCTACTGCGAGTTGCTGGGCATCGGGCCTGACGACGAGTACGTGTCGATCCTGCCGATGGGCTGGATCGTCGAGCAGTTCCAGGCGGTGTTTCAGCCGATCGTGTGCCGCAATCGGATCAGCTTCGTCGAGGATCGCGACACGACCATGGCCGATCTGCGCGAGATCGCACCGACGTTCGTCGTGCTGGCGCCGCGCGTCTGGGAGCAGATCGCCGCCAACGTGCGCGCGCAGATCATGGATGCCACGCCGTTCAAGCAGCGCATGTTCGAGCGCGGCTTGCGACTCGGGCTCGATGCGGTCGAGCGTGGTACGACCAGTCGTTGGGCCCAATGGATGGTGCTGCGTGCGTTGCGCGACCGGCTCGGATTCTCGCGCCTGCGTTTCGCCTGTACCGGTGGTGCGCCGATGGGGCCCGACACGTTCAAGTTCTTCATGTCGATGGGGCTGCCGATGCTGCAGATCTACGGCCAGACCGAACTGGGCGGGGTCTACTGCATGCAGCGTCCAGGCGAGGTCGACTTCGACTCTGTCGGCACCGGCCTTACCAAGGAGTACGAAATCCGCATCGATCAGCCCGATGCCAACGGCGTGGGCGAGGTCGTGAGCCGGCACCCTTACATGTTCGAGGGCTACTTCCGCAACGAGGAGGCCACGCGCGCCGATCTGCGCGATGGCTGGATGCACACCGGCGATGCGGGCTATTTCAAACCGTCGGGGCAACTGGTGGTGATCGACCGCATGCGCGACCTTGCGGTGAACAGCGCGGGCGAGCGGTTCTCGCCGCAGTACATCGAGAACAAGCTCAAGTTCTCGCCGTACATCAGCGAGGTCGTGACGCTTGGCGACCGGCGCGCGTACCCCGCGGCGATCGTGTGCGTGCGCTTCAGCATCGTGTCGAAGTGGGCCGAGCAGCGGCGCATGGCGTTCACGACCTATTCCGATCTGGCCAGCCGCAAAGAGGTGTACGACCTGATCGGCGCCGAGATCGCCCAGGTAAACGCCACCCTGCCGCCGGCGCAGCAGGTGCGAAAGTTCGTGCTGCTCTACAAGGAACTCGACGCCGACGATGGCGAGCTCACCCGCACGCGCAAGGTGCGGCGCGGCGTCATCAACGAGAAGTACGCCGACATCATCGAAGCGATCTACGGCGGTGCCGATTCGGTGAAGATCGACACCGAGATCACGTTCCAGGGCGGATCGAAGCAGCGCATCCGCACGACCATGCCCGTTGCCAGTCTCGATCAGGCGGCGAGCACCCGCGCCGATCGGGCGGTGCCCGTAGCACAAGCTGCGTAGGAGGAGTGGGATTGAACACGACGTTGCTGGTGCAACTGCTGGTCAACGGCCTGATCGTCGGCGCGCTCTATGGCGTGGTCGCGATGTGCTTCGTGCTGATCTACAAGGCAAGTCAGGTCGTCAATTTCGCGCAGGGCGAATTCGTGCTGCTGGGCGCGTGGGCATGCTGGTGGCTCGTTGCGTCGCTCAATCTGCCGTTCTGGTTGGGTTTTCCGGTGAGCCTGGTGTTCATGGCGTTGCTCGGCGTGCTGGTGCAGGTGCTGGCATTGCGACCGTTGATCGGCGAGCCGGTCATCTCGGTAGTCATGGTGACGATCGGCCTGTCGATCTTCTTCCAGGCGCTGCTGCGCTGGGTGTTCGGCGTGTTCACCCAGCCGTTCCCGCAGGTGTTCGAGACCAAGACGGTCACGGTCTTCGGGTTGAACGTGGAGAGCGCCTATCTGATGAGTCTGGTGTTCTCGGTCGTCGTCATGGCCGGGTTCGCGTACTTCTTCAAGTTCACGCGGATGGGCCTGGCAATGCGCGCCACCGCGTTCGATCAGCAGGTCGCGCAAAGCCTCGGGGTGTCGGTCAAGCAGGTGTTTGCGGTGTCGTGGGCGATCTCGGCGGTGGTCTCGGCGCTTGCCGGCGTGGTGGTCGGCCTGATTTCCGGGGTGTCGGCAGCGGTGGCCACGGTGGGCGTGAAGGTATTTCCGGCGGTGATCGTCGGTGGACTCGAATCGATCATCGGCGCGGTCATCGGCGGCATCATCATCGGCCTGCTCGAGGGCCTGGCGCAGTTCGTCGACTCGGAGTATCTGAACTTCGGCAACCTGATCACCATCGCGCCGTTCTACGTGATGCTGCTGATCATGCTGATCAAGCCGTACGGCCTGTTCGGCACCAAGAACATCGAGCGGGTGTAGGCCATGGCCGGTTCGATGCGCCCCGCAGGTGATTTCCGCGCCACGTACCAGGCGGATCACACGATCTTTCCGACGCGTGGGTCGGCACTCGCCTGCGTGATCGGGCTGGCGCTGCTCTGCCTGTTGCCGGTGCTGCAGTTCGGCGGCAAACCGGCGGTGTCCTCCTACTGGCTCGCGCTGATCATCCAGATCGCCTTCTACGGCATCGCCGCGCTCGGGCTGAACATCCTCGTCGGCTTCACCGGGCAGATCTCGCTGGGGCACTCGGCGTTCTTCGGGTTCGGCGCGTTCACCTCCGCGTACCTGTCGAGCAAGCTTGGGATCCCGGTTGCCTTGAGCATCCCGCTGGCCGGTGTGGCGACCGCCTTGGTAGGCATCGTGGTGGGCCTGCCCGCGGCACGACTCAAGGGCTTGTATCTAGCGATCGCAACGCTCGCCTCGCAGATCGTGCTGCAAGACTTCTTCAGCCGCGCCGGCTGGTTCACCGGGGGCGCATCGGGGGCGCAGGCCGGGCCGTTCTCGCTGTTCGGCTGGCAGCTCTCGGGCGACCGCCTCTATTTCTACGTGGTGTTGTTCTTTCTGGTGGTGATGTTCGTGCTGGCGGCGAACCTGATGCGCACGCGCGACGGCAGGGCGATGGTGGCGGTGCGCGACCACTATCTGTCGGCCGAGATCATGGGGATCAACCTCACCTACTACCGCATCCTGGCGTTCGGGATCTCGTCGTTCTACGCCGGCGTGGGCGGCGCGCTGATGGCGCACTACACCAGCTTCGTGTCGGCCGAGGCGTTCGATCTGCTGCTGTCCATCAACTTCCTGGCGATGGTGATCATCGGCGGGCTTGGTTCGGTGATGGGCAGCCTGATGGGCACCATTTTCATTCTGCTGCTGCCCGAGTTCATGCAGGCAGTGGTGCGCACCATCCAGGGTTTCGGGTTCGCACAAAGCGCTGCGTTCACCGAAGGCCTGGCCTACATGAAGGAGATGGCGATCGGGCTTGCCATCGTGCTGTTCCTGATCTTCGAGCCCGACGGCCTCGCCGCGCGCTGGCGCAAGATCAAGGCGTATTGGAAGCGCTATCCTTTTTCGTATTGATTCACCCAAGAGAGTGACCGAGAGGAGACTCACGATGATCAAGCAGTTCGAACTGAAGAACACCGCAATGGCTGTGGCACTTGCCGCCGCGTTCGCCGCCGCGCCGGCCTTTGCGCAGCAGAAGATCCGCGTCGGCAATCTGAATGACTTCACCGGTGCCACCTCGAGCGTGGGCAAGATCTCCGGCCCGGGCAAGATCGACGCTTTTGCGTGGGTGAACGCCAACGGCGGCATCAACGGCAAGCCGATCGATGTCGAGCACGTCGACTACGGCTATCAGACCCAGCGCTCGATCCAGCTCTACAAGAAGTGGAAGGACGAAGGCGCGATCGCCATCCAGGGTTACGGCACCAACGACACCGAGGCGATGGTCGGCTTCATCAGTCAAGACAAGATTCCGTACTTCTCGCTGTCGCTGTCGGGACACCTGACCGATCCATCAGGCGTCAGCGAGAAGGCCAAGTCGGGCAAGATCAAGCCGGCACCGTACAACTTCTTCGGCGCCGCCTCGTACTCCGACGGCGCACGCGCGCTGGTGATGTGGGCCGCCGACGACTGGAAAAAGAAAGGTCGCCCCGGCAAACCGAAGTTCATCCATCTGGGCGACAACCATCCCTATCCGCTGGCACCGAAGGAAGCGGGCGAGGAGTTGGCCAAACAACTGGGCTTCGACGTGGTGCCGTCGATCCAGTACGCGCTGGCGGGCGGTGACTTCAAGGCGCAATGCCTGGCGCTGCAGTCCTCCGGCGCCAACTACGCGTTCCTCGCCAACACCACCGGCGCGAACGTGGCGCTGCTGCGCAGCTGCGCGACCGTCGGCGTGAACGTGCAGTTCATGGCCAACATCTGGGGCATGGACGAGCCTGGCATGAAAGCCACCGGCAAGGCGGTGAACGGGCTGGTGTGGGTGGTGGGGCAAGAGGCTTGGGGCGCAAGCGTGCCGGGCATGAAGGTGTTCCAGGAGATCTCGAAGATGTCGGACCCGAGCGGCAACGCGTATCGCGGGCTGCCGTACGTGCGAGGCGCCTGTCAGGTGCTGTACATGGCCGAAGCAATGAAGATCGCCGATAAGGCCGGCAAGCTGAACGGCGAAGGCATCAAGGCCGCGCTCGAGAACATGAAGGACTTCGTCCCGTTCGGCACGCAGGGCATGTGTCCGGCCGCAACCTGGACCGGTACCGATCATCGCAGCGTCGATGTGGTCGGGCTGTCGCGCGCCGTGGTCACGGGCGACACCGAGAAAGGTGAAGTCGCCGACCTGATGAAGAGCGGCGCGATGAAGATCGAGAAGGTGGCCGACATCAAGGTCGAGCGCAAGAAGGAGTGGCTGGGCTACTAAGGATCGGTTTCGAAGACCTTGCCCTTCCGTGGCGGGCCTTCGAATCCGGATGAGCGCACGTGACTAACGCTGCCATTGCCCCGGCGGCAGCGGCCGATTCCGCGCCGCTGCTCGCCCTTGACAACATCGAGGTCGTGTATGACGACGTCGTGCTGGTGCTGCGCGGCGTGAGTCTGCGCGTGAGTCCGGGGCAGATCGTCACGCTGCTCGGGCCCAACGGCGCGGGCAAGTCGACCACGCTCAAGGCGATCTCCGGGCTGCTGCGCTCCGAGAAGGGCGAGGTGATCGCCGGCGACATCCGCTTCACCGGCGAGTCGATCACCCATCGCGATCCAGAGAAGATCGTGCGCGGTGGCATCTTCCAGGTCATGGAGGGCCGCCGCATCATTGGTGACATGACCGTGCTGGAGAATCTCCGGGTCGGTGCATTCACCCGGCGCGATCGCGGGGTCGACGACGACATCCAGCGCGTCTACAGCTATTTTCCGCGCCTGAAGGAACGCAACGGGCTGGCGGGGTATCTGTCGGGCGGCGAGCAGCAGATGCTCGCGATCGGACGTGCGCTCATGGCCCGTCCGAAGATGATGCTGCTCGATGAGCCGAGCATGGGGCTGGCGCCGCTGCTGGTGCAGGAGGTGTTCGCGATCATCGAGCGGCTCAACCGCGATCTGGGCATCACCATGCTGCTGGTCGAGCAGAACGCCAACATGGCCCTGCGCATCGCGCACTACGGCTACATCATGGAGTCGGGAAAGATTGTGCTCGATGGTGCCGCCGACTCGTTGGTGGCCAACGAAGACGTCAAGGAGTTCTACCTCGGCGGCGCGGGTGATGCGCGCAAGAGTTTCAAGAATCTGAAGTCGTTCCGGCGGCGCAAGCGCTGGCTGTGAGCGCGAGGAGGCCGTATGAGTGAGCGGGGTTCAAACGCTGCGGCGATCGAGTGCGACATGCTGGTCATCGGCTCGGGCGCGGGTGGATTGTCGTGCGCGATCACGGCACGCAAGCACGGGCTCGACGTGCTCGTGGTGGAGAAGGAGCCGCTGTTCGGGGGCACCACCGCTTTCTCCGGCGGCGTGCTGTGGATCCCGGGCAATACGCAATGCCCGGCCGCGAAGACCGACACGCGCGAGGCGGCGCGCGAATATATGAAGAACGAGGCCGGCGCGCATTTCGACGCCGCGGCGGTCGATGCGTTTCTCGACGCAGCGCCGCGTATGGTGGAATGGTTCGAGCGCGAGACCTGCATGAAGTTCGTGCCGACGCTCTATCCCGACTATCACCCGACGGTGGCCGGCGGCGTCGACATCGGCCGCGCGATCCTCGCCGCGCCGTTCGACATTCGTGAACTCGGCGCGGAGATGGCACGCCTGCGTCCGCCGCTGGCGACGATCACCTTCATCGGCATGATGTTCAACTCGTCGAACGCCGATCTGAAGCACTTCTTCAACGCTACGAAGTCGCTGAGGTCGTTCCTCTATGTCGCGCGGCGGCTGATGGCGCACATGAAGGAGCTCGCGTTGTATCGCCGCGGGGTGCAAGTCACCAGCGGCAATGCGCTGGCCGCGCGGCTGGCGAAGGCGACATTCGATCTTGGCATTCCGCTGTGGACCAACGCGCCGGCGGTGTCGCTAATCCGGGAAGACGGCGCCGTGCGCGGTGCCGTCGTTCGGCGCGACGGCGTGGACGTCGCGGTGCGCGCGCGTCGTGGCGTTGTGCTCGCTGCCGGTGGTTTTCCGCAGGACTCGGCGCGGCTCACGCAGGCCTTTCCGCACGTGGCACGCGGCGGCGAGCATCTGTCGCCCACGCCTGCGGGCAACGCCGGCGATGGCATCCGACTGGGCGAGCAGGTCGGGGGCGAGTTCAAGGTGCGCTTTCCGAACGCGGCGGCCTGGATGCCGGTATCGCGTGTGCCCGGCCTGGGTCGCACCGACGGTGGCGGCGCGGCACCGGGTTCCGGCAGTGGTCCGCTCGACGGCGTGTTCCCGCATCTGCTCGATCGCTACAAACCGGGCGTGATCGGCGTGACCCGTAATGGCCGGCGCTTCTGCAACGAGAGCGAGTCGTACCACGATGTCGGGGCGGCGATGATCGCGGCGTGTCGGGACCAGCAGGAGACTGCGGCATGGCTGATCTGCGACCAGACCGCGCTCGACAAATACGGGCTGGGGTACGTGAAGCCCAAGCCGGTGCCGATCGGCCGGTTCCTGCGCAATGGCTACCTCGTCAAGGGGCGCACCATTGCCGAGTTGGCGGCTAACACCGGCATTGACGCGGCAGGGTTGGAAGCAACGCTCGCTGCCTACAATGAACATGCCGTGCGTGGCGAGGATCCGGCTTTCAGGCGCGGCAGCACGGCCTTCAATCGCTATCTCGCCGATCCGACCAATCAGCCGAACCCGTGCGTGGCGCCGATCAGCCGCGCGCCGTTCTACGCGGTGAAGCTCGTGGTGGGCGACCTGGGCACCTTCGAAGGTTTGACCACCGACGTCGCCGGACGCGTGTTGCGCGCCAACGGCAGCGCGATCGAAGGGCTGTTCGCGGTCGGCAACGACCGGGCGAGCGTGATGGGCGGTGCGTATCCGGGGGCGGGGATCACGCTCGGACCGAACATGGCGTTCGGCTGGATGACCGCGCGGCACATCGCGGGGGTGGAACAGGTTGATGCTGAGGCTACTTCGGGGGATGGCAGTGCTGCAGCAGTGCAGCGACGCGCCGCATAGCAGTTGGCTTACTCGAGCTGGAGGGCCGCCTTACGCACCACTTCACCCCACCGCGCTGTCTCGGCCGCCACCAGCGCAGCCAACTCCGCCGGCGTGCCGGTGGCGGGCTCGGCGAACATCTTGTCGACGCGCTCAGCGAAGCTCGCGCGCTTGCCCATGTCCTGCACCAGTGTGCTCAAGCGCGCAACGCTTTCGGCGGGCGCTTTGGCGGATGCGAACAGCGCGAACCAGCCGCCTTGCTCGAATCCTGCAATGCCGGCTTCGGTGAATGTCGGCACATCGGGCAGAAACTTCGAGCGGGTGGTGCCGGTGACGGCGATTGCTTTCACGCGGCCATCGCGCACGAACGGGGTGACCGGCGGCACACCCAGCACCGCAAGATGTGCCTCACCGCGCATCGTGCTCGGCAGGATCTCCGCGAACGTCTTGAACGGCACGTGATTGAGCTTCAGACCCTGTGTCTGCTTGAGCAGCTCGGCCAGCAGGTGCAGATTGGTGCCGACGCCCGGCGTGCCGAAATTCAACTCGCGCGTGCGAGCGATTGCGATCAGCTCGGTGAGATTCGCCGCGGGCAGATCCTTGTTGGCGACGATCGCGTTCTGGATGCGCACCAGCAGGCTCACAGGCGCGAAGTCGCGCCGCGGATCGACCTCCCAGCCCGGATACAGGTGCTGCATCACGCCGTGCGTATCCTTGGACCCTAACAACAAGGTGTAGCCGTCCGGCGGTGCTTTCGCGGCCGTTTCGGTGCCGATCTTGCCGCCTGCGCCCAGGCGGTTCTCGATCACGATCGGCTGGCCGAGTTGCGGCGCGATTTCTTCGGCGACGATGCGCGCGATCACGTCCGGCGCGGAACCGCCGCCGTAGGGCACGATCAAGCGGATCGGCCGGCCGGGCCAGCCTTGCGCGAAGGCGCTCGATACGACGCCCAGCCAGAGCAGGGCGACCACAGTGGTACAGGGAAGACGCGTTGAGCAACTCATACGGGGCAGCATACACTCCCGCCCGCTCGAGGTGAGCCGATCGCACGCCTGCGCGCAGTGCTCACGACGACATCCAAAGGAGACCTCCCATGCCGCTTTCCCGCCGCCGATTCCTGTCCACAGCCGTCGCTGCGACCGCGTCGATTGCCGCGCTGCCGGCGCTGGGTCGCGCGCCGCTTGCCGGATCGCAGATCGTCAGCGTGCACCGGATGAAGCTGGGCGAGTTCGAGGTCACGACGCTGCTCGACGGTTTCATCGAGGTTCCGCCGGCGGTGCTGCTCGGCGATCAGGAGCTGATCAAGCAGTTGCTCGCGAATGCGGGCGTGGGGCTCGGCGCGGTCCGCCTGCCGGTCAACACCTTCCTGGTCAACACCGGCGCGAAGCTCGTGTTGATCGACGCCGGCGGCGCGCGGATGCTCGGTCCCACCGCCGGGCGGCTGCCGCAGGCGCTTGCACAGGCCGGCATCGAGCCGGGGCAGATCGATGAGGTCTACATCACGCACATGCATGGCGATCATCTGCACGGCACGGTGACGCCGGAAGGCGCGCGGATGTTTCCCAATGCCGCGTTGCGGATCGCCAAACCCGATGTCGACTACTGGGGCAGCGCGGCCGAGGAAGCGAAAGTGCCGGAGAACCAGAAGGGACGGTTCGTCGCGGCCAAGCGCGCGATCGCCGCGTACGGCGACAGGCTGGTTCCGTTCGAACTGGGCGCCGAGCTGACGCCCGGAATTCGCTCGGTGCCGGCCGCTGGACACACGCCGGGCCACAGCTGCTACATGGTGCAATCGGGCGCGGCGCGCCTGCTGCTGCTGGGTGATGCGATGCACGTGGCGCCGGTGCAGTTTCCGCGCCCGGAAGTCACCGTGGGGTTCGACTGGAATCAGGATCGCGCGCGCGCCGTGCGCCGTGAACTGTTCGAGATGGCGGCCAAGGAGAATGTCCTGATCGGCGCGGTGCACGTCGCATTTCCGGGCATCGGCCGGCTACGCGCCTCGGGCAACGGCTTCGCGTTCGATCCGCTGCCCTGGCAGATGTATTAGTACACGGCAGTGCGCGTGCCGGCGCGGCCGGCCGGCGGTGCAGGCATTCGCCGTGCTGGCGATCCCGCCGCCATGAATCATCAGAGCTCACTCTCGGCCCGCCTCGCATCGATCGTGATGGGCATCACGGCCGCACTGCTCACCGGCTGCACCGAAACGCTGGTCGGCTTCAACGCCATCTATCCAAGCAACACCGTGTCGGTGGTGGGCGGACCGCCGCATCCCGACACCGTGCAGTTCGCGCTGAGCCGCAACAGCTATCCGTCGTCGAAGCGCACGGTGCATCCGATGCCGCAGCGCGCGATCCTCAAGCTCAACGGTTACCTGCCGCTGCTGCCCTCCGAGGTGACGCAGGAGGGCGAGCGCACCATCCTGCGCATGCGTTTGCCGGCCGATCTGATCAAGGCGGTGAAGGCCGGGGCGATGAGCCACACGCAGATCCATGGCGAGCTGATTCTGCCGTTCGACGAGGGCGTGCCCGCGTTTGGTGGCGGTGAATATCGTGAGCCCAGGTCGCAAACGGTGCACGTCCAGCTCACGCCGGTGTTCAACGGACCGATGACGCGCACCGCGGAGAAGATCGGTGGATTCCTGCGGGGACTCTATGCGGCTCGGTAGAGCGTTGTCCGCTGTGGCATTGGCCGCGCTGTCGAGCTCAGCCGCCGCGAAGGAGTTCTCGGTGATCGACGCGGACAACCAACTGGCCAGGCTCAGCCTGTTCGTGAAGGCCGAGCGGGTGATCGATCGCGGTCAGCACTATCTGCTGGTGAAGATCCAGGCGGTCGATATGCGCCGGGTCGAGCCGTCCGGCGGACGAGCCGATACGATCGCGCTCGAGCACAACGGGCTCGCCTTCATGCCGATGCAGATCGACTGCGACCGGATCACGCTGCGCAACAACGGCAAGGCCTATCGGCCCGAAGCACGCTCGCTTTGCACCGGGCCGGTCAAGCTCGACAATGCGCGAGTGCCGCCGCTGTTCGTCGCGTTCAAGCATCCGCCCGCGGGCAGTACCGACATCGTGGTGCCGGTGACGGTACTGCCGGTACGGCCGTCGATCGCGGCGCGCGACCCCGACAGTCGCAGTCACCGCGTGCCGCGACCCGCGCCGGAATTGGTGGGCGAGTACACCGGCGTGGCGCGCTTCTATCTCGACGACGCGTCGCGTTGACTATCTGCGCCGCTGCGCCAGGCTGACGCGCTAGCGGCACACGAAACTTTCCGCACGCTCCGGGTCGCCGCCCTTGTACTTCGCCACGCGCGGGTACGCGCACAGCGGCCGGGTGCGATCGGGAGCCCAGGCCGCGGGTACCTCGGCGTTGACACCACCGGCGTTGCCCGTGCCACGCGCCGTTGCGATGACGCGCTCGGGCGATCTGCCGCGCTCGACCCAGTCGACCAGCGCACCGAGCATGTCGAACTGATCGACGGCCGGGCCACCCGAGCAGTGATTCATGCCGGGGACATGGAACAGACGCACGACCTCGCCGGCGCGACTGCCGCCGCCGTGACGATCGTCGCGATCGTCACCGTCGTGGCGCCAGCCATGACCGCCTGATTGCCGCAGGCTGCGATACCAGCGCGTGGTGTCGTCGATCGAGAAGATCGCGTCGCTCACGCCGTGGTACACGAGCATGCGCGCGTTGGTCCGGCGCAACCGGTCGTCGATGCGCGATGGATCAACCGGCGTCATGAACGCCATGCCCGATTCGCGGTAGGTGGAGCTGGTGGCGAAGATCGAGCGGTAGAGGTCGTCGATGCTGCTGCCGAGGGAGAACGCCGGGCCATTGAATGCCGTCGGCGATTGCGGTGGCGTGCCGAACACGAATCCGACCGCGCCGGAGTCAAGCACGAGCGGTGCGGTGAACTCCCAGAACGCGGTGCCGCCGGCTCCGTGACCGCTGTCGTACGGGAAGCTTGCGTAGATCGGCCGGCCGCGGCTGTCGCGCGCACCACGGAAGATGTTGCCGATCGCATCCTTCTGCGCCGGCGTCAGGCAAGTGCCGTCGCGCGCCCCGGCGCAGGTGGGTACGTCGTCGCGGAGATCGAACTTGCGCTGGCACGCCTCGACTTCCTGGATCAACCCGTCGGCGAGGCCATCGAGCGCATCGCAGCGCTCCAGTACCTTGCGCGAAAGCAGTGCGCGTTCGGCGGCAGTGAAGGCATCGGCGATGTTCGCTCCACCGCCCACGACCTGGGAGTACTGTTGCGCGCCGTAGATGTTTGCCACTGCGGCTTTGGGCAGATTGAAGCCCGGCGCGCCGACCAGATAGCCGTCGAACTGCTCGGTGAAACGACTGGCCGCCACCATGCCGTGCCGGCCGCCGTTGGAGCAGCCACCCAAGTAGGAACGGCCGGGCGCATGGCCGTAGGCAACGCGAATGACCTGCTTGGCCATCGGCGTGAGCTTGCCGACGGTTTGATAGCCGTAGTCGAGCCGCGCCTGCGGATCGATCCCGAAGATCGGGTTCTGTGCGCCGCTATGGCCGGCATCGGAGCTGATCGCCGCGAATCCTTGCAGCAGTGCGCTGGTAAGCGGTCCGCCGCCGCTGGTGTTGCCGGTGGCGGTGACGACGGCCCCGTCGATGCCGCCGTTAGCCTGATAGAAGAACCGGCCGTTCCACTCGAGCGGCAGGCGCATCTCGAAGCCGATCGAGTAGGTCTGGCCGTCGACCGTACTGGTGCGCTCGAACATCTTGCCCAGCAACTGGCAGTGCGCGGGCAGATCTTTGCCGGCGAGCTTGAGTGTGCCGGCCGCGATGTTGTTCGACGCGGTAAATGCAGTGTCGGGCATGCGCAGCGTGCCGGCGAGGGCGGCGCAGTCGGCGCTGGTCAGGGTGCCGCCGCGCAACGGCGTGTGCCAGCGATCGTCATCGCGATCGCCAGCGAAGGCCATGGAGGTCGAGAGCAGCGTCGCCACTGAAGCGGCGAGGCGCAGGTGTGCAGAACGCGAAGGAAAGCGCATGGTGTCTCCCTTGGTTGATGACTGCGTTTTTTGTGGACGACCGGACTGCTTTGACCATACCGGGCCCGTCGATGCGGGCGCCGGCGGCCATGGTGCTGCCCTACCGAACTACTCGATCTTGATTTTCGCCTGCGCGACCACGTCGGTCCAGCGGGCCAGATCGCGCTTCACGTCCTCGGCGAACTGCTCGGGCGTGTTGCCGCCCGGGATCAGCCCGAGCGCGGCGAACCGATCGCGCACTTCAGGTGTCTGCAGCACCGCAACGACATCGCGATGGAGCCGATCGACCACTGCGCGCGGCGTTTTTGCAGGCGCCATCAACCCGAACCACGCGCCGAAGTCCATGCCCGTCACGCCGGCCTCACCGAAGGTCGGAACCGTTGGCACCGCCCGTACGCGCGTCGGGCTGCCCACCGCGATCGGCGTGAGCTTGCCGGCCTGGATGTGCGGAATCGCCGTGACCACAGCGGTGAAGATCGCAGGCGTGGCGCCCGATAGCGTGTCGGTGAGCGCCTGACCGCCGCCCTTGTAGGGAATGTGCGTGAGCTTCGCGCCGGTGCGTAACACCAGCAGTTCGCCGGCGAGATGCGGCGTGGTGCCGGTGCCCGCCGTGCCGTAGGCGATGCCGCCGGGGCGCGTCTTGGAATGCGCGACCAGTTCGGCGAGGGTCTTCACGGGGACCCCGGGATGGGTGGCGATGATCAGCGGCGCATCGCTCACCTTGGTGATCGCGACGAAGTCTTTCACCGTGTCGAACGGCACCTTCGTCACGGCAGGTTGCACGACCACGGTGCCGTCGAACGCCATGAGCAACGTGTAGCCGTCGGGTGCGGCCTGCGCCACGAATTGCGTCGCGATCACGCCGCCTGCTCCGGCCTTGTTCTCGACGATCACCGCTTGCCCTAGCCGCGCGCCGAGCCGGTCGGCGATCGTGCGGGCACTCGCATCGGCGCTGCCGCCGGGCACTGCGGGCACGATGATGCGCACCGGCTTGTTCGGATACTCCTGCGCCATCGCAGTGCCGACGCCGAGCAATGCGCTTGTAGCCAGCCCAAGCGCCAGTACCAGCGCGAGCGCGGCTCTCGCCTTGAACCCTGCCTCATAGATCCACGGCCGGGCCTGCCGCTGCCGTGCCTGAAACGCGTCGATTTCGGCGCGATGCCGCAGCGTGAGACCGATTTCGTCCACGCCTTCGAGCAACATCTCGCGCCCGACGGCATCGACCTCGAACGTGTAGCGCGAGCCATCGGGGCCGACGATGGCGCAGGCCTCGAGATCGACGCTCACCGGCTGCTTGCCGTCGCTCTGCGCAACGCTCCCGCGCAGTTGCGCCAGCGCAGTCGGATCGAGCCGCACCGGTAACAGGCCGTTCTTGAAGCAGTTGTTGTAGAAGATGTCGCCGAAACTCGACGCGACCACCACGCGCACGCCGAATGCGAGCAGCGCCCACGGCGCGTGTTCGCGCGAGGAGCCGCAGCCGAAGTTGTCGCCGGCCACCAGCACGGTCGCGCGCCGGTAGGGTGGGCGGTTGAGCACGAACTCGGGTATTTCCTTGCCGTTCGCGTCGAAGCGCGCGTCGTAGAACAGATAGTTGGCGAGCTTCGACAGATCGGTGCCGGCCTCGCGCCAGGCGACCGCGGGAATGATCGCGTCGGTATCGACGTTGTCGCGCGCGTAGGGTGCGGCAATGCCCGAATGCGTGCGGAAGGGTTGCTTGGTCATGGCGGTCAGGCTCCTACCTTGCGCACGTCGACGATGCAGCCGGCGATCGCTGCTGCGGCGGCCATTGCGGGACTGGCCAGATGCGTGCGTGCGCCGGGCCCCTGGCGATTTTCGAAATTGCGATTCGAAGTCGACAGGCTGCGCTCGCCGCGTGCGACCCGGTCGGGCCCGAGCGCGCAGCACATCGAGCAGCCCGACTCGTGCCACTCGAACCCGGCCTGCTGGAACACCTCATGCAGGCCTTCGGCTTCGGCGGCGCGCTTCACCGCAGCCGAGCCCGCCACGACCATTGCACGCACGCTGCTTGCGACCTTTCGTCCCTTGGCGATCGCCGCAGCCGCGCGCAGATCCGACAGCCGCGCGTTGGTGCATGAACCGATGAACACCGCGTTGATCGGCAATCCGGCGAGCGTCATTCCCGGTCGCAGCCCCATATAGTCGAGTGCGCGCTGCTTGCTTGGTGCGGTGGCTGCGCCGCGCGCGGCCGGATCGGGAATCGGCGTGCCGATCGCGATCGCATCTTCGGGGCTCGTGCCCCAGGTGACCGTGGGTTGCACCGCGCCGGCATCAATGCGATGGAACGTGTCGTAGCGCGCACCCGCGTCGCTCGGCAGCGTGCGCCAGTACGCGAGTGCTTCATTCCAGCGATCGGCGCGTGGCGCATACGGCCGGCCGCGCAGGTATTCGAACGTGGTGTCGTCCGGGGCGATCATGCCCATGCGGCTGCCCAGTTCCACCGACATGTTGCACAGCGTGAGCCGTGCTTCGACCGGCAGCGCGCGCACGGTCTCGCCGAAGTACTCGACCGCGTGGCCATTGCCGGCTGCCGCCCCAAGCGCGCCGATGATGTGCAGCGCGAGGTCCTTCGCGGTGATGTGCGCGCCCAGCTTGCCGCTCACCTCGATGCCCAGCGTGCGCGGTTTGCGGATCCACAATGTCTGCGTCGCCAGCACGTGCGCCACTTCGCTCGAGCCGATGCCGAAGGCCAGCGCCCCCAGGCCGCCGTTGGTGCAGGTGTGGCTGTCGCCGCAGACCAGGGTTGCACCAGGCAGCGTCGCACCGGTTTCCGGCGCCACCACGTGGACGATGCCCTGGCTCGGATCGTCGAGATCGAACAGCCGGATGCCCGCTTCACTGGTGCCGGCGCGATGCTCGCGAATGAAAGAGGCGCTCGGATCACCCGGCTGCACCGTGCGGCCGGGGTGCGTCGGAATCATGTGGTCGATCGTCGCGATCGCCAGCTCGGGATTGCGCGCCTGTTGGCCCGAAGCGCGCAGCATGTCGAACGCGGGCGGTGCAGACAGATCGTGCAGCACGTGCCGGTCGATGTGCAACAGCGTCATGCCGTTGCGCTCGAGCACGACGTGCTCGTTCCAGATTTTTTCGAACAGGGTGAGGGGCATGGCCGGCTCGCAACAGGGGACCGGCGCAGTGTACCGCTTCGAATCGGCAACGATTGGTGGAACCAAAGCCCGCAGTCGATGCTGCGCGGCGGTGGTTTCCGGCGAGACCCCTCAGCCGAGTGCCGCCTGCCTGAATGCCAGCACGGCTTGATTGCGCAGCGTCTTCAGCAGATTCAGCTCCTCAGGAGTGAAGCGCATCGCCGTGGTGTTCTGCGCGTCGGCGTAGAGCAACGCGACGCGCTTCTTCGCCACCGTGATCGGCAGCAGCAGCAAACCCTTGCCGCCGACCTGCTCGCGATACCACTTCGGCACGTAGGCGCGGATCTTCTCCGCATCGACATCCTCGATGCACAGATCGTTCCCCAGTCCGGCCGACACGTGGAACACGTCGCGGGCGCCGTCGAGCGGAATCTGCAGTGCCTTCTTCATGAAGGTGTCGGCCCCTACGCCAGCGCCGAGCTTGCAGCGCAGCACCGGACGCGCCGGATCCATGCCGAACAGCAGCACACGCTGGAAGCCCATCGAGCGGTAGAGCGTCTCGATGATGATGCGGATCACCTCGTCGGGCGAGGCATCGGCGGCGAGCGCGTTGGTGACGTCTTGCAGGCCGCTCAGCAGACCGGTCTGACGCGACGGGGTGGGCTCGCTCGCCGCAGGTGTAGCGACAGGTGCGATCAGTTCCGCGTCGCCGTCGTTCGCACTCATAGCGTTGGATGCGCCGGCGTCGGGTGCTGTTACGGATGCAGGCCGCCGAGCAACGGCCTCGCGTCCGGCCGCGGCCTCCGCCTCGGCCCGCGCCACCAGCGGGCTGCGCACGAGGGCGACGCCAAGCGTAGCGGCATCCTTCTTGAAGCGCTCGCTCGCTCGCCCCATGGCGGCGTTGATCTGCTCGAGCGTGATGCCGCATCCGAGAAACCGTTCGGCGTGCGCCTTGATGCGCGCCTTGCGCGTCGCGCCGTCGGGACTGCGCAGCGCATCGCCGATGCCGTTGGCCAGGGCGGCCAGCACCCGCACCCGTTCCTCGGGTGCCCCGGGCAGTTCGGCAATGTGTTCGTCGACCGGATTCATCGCGCTGACGATCGAGTCGGGGAAGCTCCACGCCTGCGCGACACCCGAGCCGATCTCCTCGAAGCTCATGCCCAACACCTCGCGCGCGGCTTTCGCTTCGTCGTGGCCGCGTCCGTGCACCAGGTTGTCGATCGCCACCGCCTCGTCGCGCAGGTAGAAACCGACCAGCAGCCGGCCCAGGCGTCGGAACATCGCGCAGATGAACGCTTCTTCCGGATCGCGCACGCCAGCCGGCCCGACCAGCTCGCGCGCGATCAGTCCGCTCAGGTAGCAGGCCGCGACCTCTTCCTTCATCGCGGCCGCCTGCGAGCGATCGTGCAGATGCTCGATCAGCGTGAGCGACAGCGCGGTGTTGCGCACCGACTTGAAGCCCAGGATCTGGATCGCGCGCGACACCGTGCTGATGTCGCCGCCGAAGCTGCGGTAGTGCACCGCGTTGACGATGCGCAGGAGCTTGTTGGTGAGCGAGACGTCCTTGAGCACGTTGTCGGCCAGCACGCGCGAGTGCTCGTGCTCGGTGCCCACCGCGCGGTTGATGGAGGCGAGCGTGCTGCCCAGTACCGGAAAGTCGGACTTGTGCCGCATGCGCCGCAGCAGAAACTCGAGCGTGCCCTGCTGCGTCGATGAGGTGTTCTCGGACTCCGGTTCGAGATAGCGCTGCAGTGCCTCGGCGAGCTCGGCCGCACTGGGGAAGCGTTCGTCGGGACGCTTGGCGATTGCGCGCATGACGATCCGATCAAGACGCTCGTCGACCGCCTGATTGATGCTCGACGGTGGTGCGAACGGGCTGTTGACCAACTGATAGATCGTCTCGAGCGGATTGCGCCCTTGCACCGGCGTGCGGCCGGTGAGCATTTCGTAGAGCACGACGCCGAGCGCGAACACGTCGCAGGCCGGCAAGAATGTTTGTGAGTCGATGTATTCCGGTGCCAGGTAAGCAGGGGTGCCGCGCAGTGCTGCTTCCTTGCCGGTCGTGCTGGCGCGTCGCGCGATGCCGAAATCCATCAGCCGCGGCACGCCGCTCGTGGTGAGCATGACGTTGGCGGGCTTCAGATCGCGATGGAGCACGTCCTGCCCGTGGGCGTAGTCGATGCCGTGCGCGAGTTGCAAGGCGATGCCCGCGGCGCGTGCTGGCGTTAGTGGCCCGTGCTCGCTGATCAATCCGGAGAGGCTGCTGCCGTCGACGTACTCGAATACGATGTACGGGGTGCCCTCGGCATCGCCCGCGTCGTACACCGTGACGATGTTGGCGTGCTGCAAGCGGCTGGAGATGCGAGCCTCGTCGATGAGCGTACGCAGCTCGTCGCCGCGCGAGGCGGTGCCGCTGATCGAACCGAGGCTGCCCGAGTTGCCGCCTGCCGCCGCCGCACCGCGCAGGGTTTTGAGCGCGACGTTGCGTTCGAGCTGCGTGTCGAGTGCCAGATACACCGCACCCTGCGCGCCTTTGCCCAGCTCGCGCACGATCTCGAAGCGGCCGATGCGCGGACGTGCCTGGGCCTGGTCTGCCGTTGCCATGATGGTGGGGACGCGAAAGGAGAGGGCCGGTTCGGCCGGAATCATTCGATGTTCGCGCGAGGATAGTGATGGCCGGTTGCGCGCGATCGGCGGATTAGCGGGCGAAACGATGCGGAATTCTGCGCGGAGAACCTGCCGCCGGTCGGTTAGTAGCGACCGGACACAGGCAGCGGCATAGCCCGGACGGGCATTGCATAGGAAGTACAGCCTATCCGCGATCGATTGCCCGGCGCGCGCGAACGGCGCAACATCGGTGCATCGGGTGAGCAGTGGTGCGATCGGCAGCGCTTGAGCACAACAGCGCGGGGGGCGGGACCCGAACACGAAGAGTGGTTCGTTCATTTCCCGTTCCTTCCCGGAGAGCGCCATGACGCATTTCCTCGGGCCGGTGGTACCGGCCAATCGCACTGTCACGCATTCCAGTGGCCTCGATTTCACGCCGCGCGCCGGCCCGTTGGGTGGCCCGCGCTTCGTCATCCTGCATTTCGACAACGTCAATCTCAGCCGCAATGCCCGCTTGACCGTCGAGTTGGGTTACGGCACCGACGTGTTCAACGCATCGTCCGGTGCGAGCTTCTGGTCGCGGCCGGTCGATACCTCGATCGGTGCGATCGCGATCCGCATCACCGGCGGCACCGGCAGTGCGCGCCTGCTCGAATTCGGCGCGGGCGAGCCGAGCGTGACGCCGGGTCATGCACCCGGCACCTCCACCGGCAGCCAGTCGAACTGCGATCCGTTCCTGCACACCAATCCGTATCAGGAGCCGATCTTCGAGACGCGCCTGGAATGCAATCCGGGGTTCGCGTGGCGACAGGCGGCATGCGATCTGCCGACGATTCCCGCGGCGGTTCGCGAACGCGTGGCAGCCGCCACCGGCATCATCGTCGAGGTGCACGACGGCCACGTGAGCAGTTGCTCGGGCACCTTGATCGGCGCCGATCTGTTCCTCACGGCGCGGCACTGCCTCACCGATCCGAGCGGCGAAGATGTACGCAGCGCGTCGGTCACGTTCGACTACGCCACCAACTGCGACCGGTCGCGTCCAGCGGGTCATGCGGCGCGGTTCTTCAAAGTCATCGAGGAGGTCGTGGCCGGCGTTGCACCGGGATCGGGTCAGACCGTATCGAACGACTGGGTCGTAGTCCGTCTCGATGCCGCACCGGGCTCGTTGCCGGCGCCGCTGCCGATGCGCGATGCCGCGTTGATGATCGGCGAGACGATCTTCACCATGCATCACCCCAACGGCGCCGCGAAGAAGACGCAAGCGGGCGTCCACGATGGCGGCAGCATTTCGGGGTTCGACTACGCTGGCGGCAGCTCGGGCTCGGCATTGTTCGACGTCAACGGGCAGTTGGTGGGGGGGCCGCTCAGCAGTGGTGCCGGTTGCTCGGTGAGCTACGCACCGATCGCGGCGGTGAAAGCGGCGCTCACCAATCCGCCGGCGCCGCCCACGCCGAAGGACGTGATGATCGTGTTCGATCGCTCCGGCAGCATGACCGAAACGGCCCCGCCGATCGGCCGCACCAAACTGCAGGAAGCCAGGGACGCCGCCGCGCTGTTCGTGCAGCTGGTGCGTGAAGGGCAGGGCGATCGGCTCGGGCTGGTGTCATTCAGCTCGACGGCGAGCCTCGATCGTGCGGCCGGACCCGCCGCAACCGTCAAGCCACTGCTGGTCGGTCCGCCGCCGTTCATCACGGGCCAGATCGGCGCGATCACTGCCGGCGGCGCCACCAGCATCGGCGCGGGCGTCGGTGCGGCATTGCTGGGGTTCGGCGCCAGTACCGGCAACACGCGCTCGGTACTGCTTCTCACTGACGGGCTGCAGAACACCTTGCCGATGATCGAGGAGATCGAGCCGTTCATGGGCAGCACGCAGTTGTGCGTGATCGGTTTCGGCTCGGATGCGGATATCGATGGACCTTTGCTCAGCCGCCTCGCGCGCCAGCACGGCGGCGATTTCACCCGCGCGGTCGACGGCATGGCGCTGCGCAAATTCTTCGGCCAGTGCTTCGGCAACATCTTCGAAGCGGGCGCGCTGAACGATCCGGAGTACGTGCTCAAGGCCGGGCAACAGCAATCCGACCCGCACGAACTGCACGTGTGCGGCGAAGAGCGCATCACGGTGGTGGTCGGCTGGGATCATCCGAATACGCCGCTGCAATTCCAGCTTCGCACGCCGAGCGGCAAGCTCGTCAATCCCAAACGCGTCGAGGAGAAACGCGGCCAGACCTGGGTGTTCGCGCGCGTGACGCTGCCGCATCAGACCGAGCGCGACGGCACCTGGACGGTCGTGGTCGAGCGTACGCCGATCATCGGTATCGACAACGTGGCCGCATCATCGTTGCCGAGCGTGCGCTACTTCCTGCTGGTGGTGGCCGCAGGTGGACCCAAGCTCACGTACCTCGGCGACCAGAAGCGCGTCTACACCGGTGATGTGATTCATCCGCGCGTCGGCTTGCACTATCGCAACGGCACCACGCCGCATGCGGACGTGGAGCTGTTCATCGACGCACCGAGCGTGGCGCTGGGGCGCCTGGTGACCGACGCGGGGTTGCGCGCCCCGACCACGAGCGGCGATGCGGTCGGCGCGTTCCACTCGACCTTGCAAGCGATCGCGCGCGGCGCGGGTGGCGTGCTGCCGGTATCGCCGACGCATCGGCGCGTCGCGTTGCACGACGATGGTCTGCACGACGACGGCGCGATGGAGCCTGATGGCATCTACAACCTGCCGCTTGCCGACCTTGCCAAAGCAGAAGGGACGTATCACTTCCGTGCGGTGGCCACCTACGGCGAAGGTTGCAAGGCCACGCGCGAGGCGGCATGGTCGATCCACGTCGAGCCGGCGATCGATCCGGGACGCACGCTGGTGACGATCATCGACATCACGGATCGGCCCGATGGACGCCACGGCACCCTGGTGATCACGCCACGCGATCCGTTCGACAATCCGCTCGGGCCGGGTCGCGGCAATCTGTTCACGGTCGCGCCGCTGCCGGGTGTGAACATTGTCGGCACGGTGAAGGATCGGGGCGACGGCAGCTACACCGTCGAGGTGAGTTGGACGCCACCCGCGCGGCCGGGTGTGGTGGTGCAGCAGCCCGATCGTCCGCCGGTGGTCGTCACGCCGCCCAGCGGTTCGGTGCCGCCCGGCAAAGGCGACGGTTGCGCGGATGCGGCGCAGTCGCTCCTCGATTGTCTCGGGCTGGACGATCCGCAGGTCGCCTGCGTGCGCGTGAAGAGCGTGAACGTGGAGATCGAACTGAAGGACACGGGCTGCAAGGAGGATCCATGCCGGAAGGATCCATGCGGGAGGGGCAAGTAGGGCGGGCCAGTAGGGCGGGCAAGTAGAGCGGTCCGTTAGCGCCGCGTCTGTCCCGCTCCGTCGAGCAGAGAGACGGCCTCGCCTGCTTCATTGCCGCGGTAGTCACTCGCCGATAGACACGTCACCCGGCCGCACGGCAGAAATTGCTGGCATCGAGGTTTCGTGATTATCGGTGGCGGCAAGACGGCGATGGACACCGCGGTCTGGCTGCTGGAGCAGGGCGTCGACCCGGACGTGATCACCTGGATCCGTCCGCGTGAGGCCTGGGTGCTCAACCGCTCTCAGTATCAGACCAATGTGGAGGCGTTCGAGCGCACCATCGGTGGGTTTGCGATGGAACTCGAACGGGCGAGTCAGGCGACAAGCATCGAGTCGCTGTTCGCCCAGCTTGAAGCGCACGACCTGCCCGACGCGGACCGCGCGATCGTCGCCGCTTTTGTCTTTGATCCCTCCCTGATCCCTCTTCGATTCCTCCCGGATCCGGTCCAGATCCGAGTCCGATCCCCCCTGCGGTCGGCTTCCCGATCCGATCGATGATGGCGCCTGTGACTTTTGTCGCGGCCCGATTCTGTCCCGCTGCACGGCCTGGTTAGGCAACCTGCTGATTCGACGCATGAAGCAGCCTTGATGCGGCTGTTGATCGGCGGATTCAAGAATCTGAAAAAACTGCCGAACTCAGTAATCGTGAGAGATGTGAAACAACCAAGCAGGCGGGGAAAGGCGGGTCGATGATGGAAATTCCAGCGACGCTGACGACACGCGGAGTGGCCAAGCGGTTGGGCGTCTCGTTGCGCGCGGTGCAGTTGTGGGTCGAGAGGGGCGAACTCGAAGCCTGGAAGACGCCGGGCGGCCACCGGCGCGTGCTGCTCCACTCGGTCAATCGGTTCGTCGCCTCGCGTATGCCCGGAGCCGGTGCGCGCGAAGCCGAGGTGCCGCTGCGGGTAGTCGTAGTCGAAGACGATCCGGATCTCATGCGGCTCTATCGGCTCACGATTGCCGAGTGGCCGTTCCTGGTCGATCTGCAGACGGCGCGCGACGGCTTCGCCGGCCTGGTGTGCATCGGGCGGCACAGGCCGCACATGCTGATCTCCGATCTGCAGATGCCGGAGCTCAACGGTTTCCGGATGCTGCAATCGCTGTCGACCAATCCCGATTTGAGAGACATGCGGATCGTGGTGGTGAGCGGTCTGAATGAGAACGAAATCGCAGAGCAGGGGGCGCTCGATCCGCACCGCGTCTCGATGTTGCCCAAACCGGTGCCGTTCGACGAACTGCAACGCATGGCCGGTGAGTGTCGTGAACGGCTGCTTGCCGAACTCGACGAGCCCCACGACGACCCCACCGAGGATGCGTCATGAGCGAGAAACCGCAGAGCGTGTTCGATGCGATCTCCGACGCGGTGGTGATGCTGACCGCTACGCAGGAGGTGCGGCTCGCCAACGGCGCGGCGCGCGCGCTCGGCCTGGTCGCCAGCGACGGCAGACTTGCCTCCGCCGCGACGGTCAAGATGCTCAAGGAAGTCGCCGCAGGCCGGATCGCGCTGCCACACCAGTGCGAGATTCCGGTGCGGATTGCCGGCGCCGAGACGCGTGCACTGGGCACGATCGTCGGTGCGAGTCCGCGCGGCGATGTGTTTTTCGTGGCGAAAGTGCCCAATGCGAACAACGCGGCCGACTCGCCCTTTCTGAATCTGCTGCGCCTGCTGCGCGAGACCGCGGCGCCGGGCCTCGAACGATTGGCCCGACAGGCTCAGGAGCTTGCCGCAGCCGGGGACAAAACCGTCGCCGCGCTCGGTGCCGAGGCGAGCGAACTCACCGAGCGCATCGCCAAGCTGGGCACACTGGCCGAAGCCCACCTGCAAGGGCCGCTGGTGGCAAGCGATCGGATCGAGGCATGTGCACTGGTCCGTGAACTGCTGAAAGGGTTCGGCGAGCTGATCCGGCAGCGCGCGCTGAAGATCGGACTGGTCGGGTTCGACGGTGATTCGCCGATCGTGTACGGCAGCCGGCCCTGGCTCGAGCGTGCGTTGCGCGAGTATCTCGATCATGCGTTACGCCAGGCCAAGCCGGGCAACGTGATCGAGGTCCGCGTGCAAACCCTGAGCGCGCACGTCGGCATCGTGGTCAGCAATCACGGCATGACCGTGCCGGTGCAGTTGCGTCGCGGTCTGCTCGAACCCTTCTCCGGCGGCCCTTCGGCGAAGCGACCGACCGAACTGCCTCACGTGGGACTCGCCATCTGCTCGCGGGTGGTGCAGATGCACGGCGGCCACGTGCGCATCGATGCCAACGACGAGACGTCGACCGATTTCGTGCTGGAGCTGCCCACCGGAGGGCCGCCGTCCGACACCACGGCGCTCGGGCTGGCGCAGGCGCAGCGCTACGCCGAAGACCTGGTGGCGCTGATGCGGCGCCGCCAGACCCGCAACCCTGAACAGACTGCCTCCTGAACCCGCGCCCGGCAACCGGCGCTACCACCAACCAACAGATCCGCGAGACTACGATGAACAAGATCCTCATCGTCGAAGACCAGGCCGACATCCGCAAGCTCATCCGCATGACGCTCGAGTTCGACAACTACGAGCTGCATGAGGCAGCCGACGGCGACACGGGCATCCACATGGTCACGGCCGTGAATCCCGACATCGTGCTGCTCGACGTGATGATGCCGGGTTCGCTCGACGGCTTTCAGGTGTGCGAGCGCATCAAGTCGAACCCGGCTACGCGCAACAAGATCGTGGTGATGCTCACCGCGCGAGGCCAGCAAAGCGACCTGCAGGCGGGCAAGACCGCGGGCGCCGATGCCTACCTCACCAAGCCGTTCTCCCCCCTGGAGTTGATCGAGAAGGTCGAGCAGTTCGCGAAAGCCGCGGCGCGCTGACCGACGAACGCACGCGCGGCATCGAAGTCCGTGCCGCACCGAACCATGGAGGAATGAATGGACGCTGTACGCAGACGTTTGCTGGCAGGCATCGGCTTTGGATTGATCTCGCAGCTCGGGTTCGTCGCCGCACATGCGCAGACGAAGCCGGCGGTGTATCTGGGGCTGGACCTCGAAGCCGGCCACAAGTCGAGCACTTCCGATGACGCGATCAGGCTCGGCGTGCAGGTGGCCATGGAGCAGATCAATCGCGCCGGTGGCGTGCTCGGCGGCCGGCCGCTCGCGCTGGTGGAGCGCGACAACCGATCGGTTCCCGCGCGTGCGGTCGAGAACGCACGGGCGCTGTCGCAGATCAGCGATCTGGTTGCGGTGTTCTGCGGCAAGTTCAGCCCGGTCGCGCTCGAGCTGGTGCCGATCGTGCACGAACTGAAGCTCCCGCTGCTGGATCCCTGGGCCGCCGCCGACAAGATCGTCGACAACGGTCGTTCGCCCAACTACGTGTTCCGACTCGCCCTCAAGGACAGCTGGGCGGTTCCGGCGCTGCTCAACCACGCGCAGCAACGCAAGCTCGCCTCGATCGGCGTCCTGGCGCCCACCAGCAGTTGGGGGCGCAGCAGCGTGGCGGCAGCCGAGCGTTACCAGGCGACGAACACCGGGGTGAAGGTCAGTGGCGTCGAGTGGTACAGCTGGGGCGGCGAGCAATCGCTGATCGCGCGCTACAAGCGCCTCATCGCCGGCGGCGCGAATGCCATTCTGCTGGTGGCGAACGAAACCGAAGGCGCGATGCTGGTGCGCGAGATGGCGGCGCTGCCTGCGGCCGAGCGTGTGCCGGTGCTGAGCCACTGGGGAGTGACCGGCGGCGATTTCGTCACCATGGCCGGCCCGGCGCTGTCGCAGGTCGACTTCGTGGTGGTCCAGACCTTCGCGTTCGATCAGCTCCCGGCGGCGCAGGGCAATCGCGTGCTGAAGGAGTTGCTGCGCGCGACCGGCCTCGACGATGCGGCCCGGATGCCTTCGGCGGTGGGATTCGCGCACGCCTACGACCTGACGCATCTGATCGCGCGTGCGGTCGACAAGGCCGGCACCACCAACCGCAGCGCGGTGCGCGACGCACTCGAGCAGCTTGGTCCGTACGACGGTCTGGTGCGGCGTTACGCGCGACCGTTCACGCCAGAGCGGCATGAAGCGCTGGCACTGGAGGATCTGATCATCACCCGATTCGACGACAAAGGGGCGCTGCGCCGGTTGGGCGGCTCCGCCGATCGTTTGGCACGCCAATGACCTTGCGCGATCAGTTGCGGCAGTGGAGCCGGCGCGGCGCCCGGCTGTTCGGCTCGAGCATCGTCTACGGGGCCACTGCGGGCCTCGCAGTGCTCGCGCTCGCCCTGGTGCTCGGCCTGGGCTCGGTCTCGTACCTCGTGATGCGTGACCTGGCCGACCGCTGGGCGCGCGATCGCATCGCCGCCGATCTCGACCTGATCCGCGAGCGCGCCGAACAGCCGCTCAATCACGCGATGGTGGAGCTGAGCGCGCTCGCACAGAACTCTCTGGTGTCGAATGCGCTGGTCGATTCCGATGGTCGCGAGGCCTACCTGGTGCCGTTGCTGCGCGATTTCGCCGCGCGACGGCCCTGGCTGCAATCGCCCGCGCTGCGCGACTTCCGCGGGCGCGTCGTGGTGGGGCCGACGGCCGGCTCGCATACCGTGCCGCCCGAGCTGTTTCATCCGTACCGCACGGATCCGGTCGCGACACTGGCGCGCGACGGATCGAACAAGCTCTACGCGACCGTGGTGTTTCCCGTGAGCTTCGTGATGTCGGGTTCGATCGAGGGTTACCTCACCGCGCTGGTCGACCTCGAGGGCAGTGCGCGCGATGCGCTCGATCGCAGCAGCGGCAACCTCACCGCGCGGGTCATCGCGCTGACGTCGCCGTCGGGTGCGGGCATTGCCCAGCGCACCGAGCTGCGATTGCAGGCGCCGCTCGCCACGCTCGAGCTGGGCATCGAGGCGACCGTTGCGTCCGAACGCGCGTTCGGCGAACTCGATCGACTGCGGCACGGCTTCATGCTGGTGGCGCTGCTCGCCGTGCTGATCGTCGTGCCGCTTGCCGCCATCCTGGTGCGGCAGGTGACGCGACCGCTCGTACGATTGACCGCGGCGGTGTCGAAGGTCGCCGAGAGCGGTCTTGGCTCGGCACGCGAACTGCAGGTGCGAGGCAATGACGAGCTGAGCAAGCTCGCGCGCTCGTTCAACCGCATGCTGCATGCATTGCGTGAATCGCAGCAGACGCTGGAGTTGCGCGTCGAGCAGCGCACGCGGGAACTCGCCGACACCCAGGCGCGGCTGGAGTCGATCGTCGGCTCGCTGCGCGACGTTATCGTCTCGCTCAGCCCCGATGGCCGGCGTGTGCTCTATCTGAGCTCGGCGGCCAAAACGGTGTTCGGCATCGAACCCGAGCGTTTCTATGTCGAGCCCGGACTGCTGCGGCAGGTGATCCTGCCCGGCGATTACGATGATTTCCTGCGTGCGGTGGGTGAGGCGACCAGCGACGCCGAGACGCACGTGGAGTTCCGGGTCGAAGCGACCGATGGTGCGATGCGCTGGCTCGAGATGCGCATGCGCCTCACCCGCGATGGCGCCGGCACGTCGACGCGGGTCGACGGCGTGCTCTCCGATATCACCGACCGTGTCATCGCCGAGACCGAGCACAGCTACGCGCTGGGCACGCTGCGGCTGAAGGATCGTGCGCTCGATTCGAGCAGTAACGGCATCGTCATCTCCGACATGCGCCTGCCCGACAGCCCGATCATCTACGCCAACAAGGCGTTCGAGCGCATGACCGGCTACAAGCCCGCAGAGGTACATGGCATCAACTGCCGCTTCCTGCAGGGCGAGGACACGGAACAGCATGAGGTGGAGACGCTGCGCCAGGCGATTGCCGCTGGTCGGGGTTGTCAGGTTGTGCTGCGCAACTACCGCAAGGACGGCACGCTGTTCTGGAACGAGCTCACCGTGTCGCCGGTGCACGATGAAGAGGGGAAGGTCACGCACTTCATCGGCATCCAGAACGACATCTCCGAGCGCGTCGCGGCCGAGCAGGCGCTACGCCTGAGCGAGAAGCGCAAGCGCGCCATTCTCAATGCAGCGCTCGATTGCATCATCACCATCGACGACCGCGGACGCATTGTCGAGTTCAACCCGGCGGCGGAGCGGACCTTCGGCTATCTCCGCGACGACGTCATCGGGCGGGATCTCGCCGAGTGCATCATCCCGCCGGACCTGCGCGATGCACACAGCCGTGGTCTGGAGCAGTACGGTGAGTCTGCCGAGGGGCCGGTGCTGGGACGACGCGTGGAGATCAAGGCGATGCGTTCCAGCGGCGAGGTCTTTCCGGTGGAATTGGCGATCACCCCGATCAAGACCGAGCAGGCCACTTACTACACCGCCTACCTGCGCGACATCACCGAACGGGTGCATGCGCAGGCCGAGATCGCCGAGCGATCCGAACGGCTCGATGCGATCTTCTCGCTGAGTCCCGACGGGTTCGTGACCATCGACAGCGACGGGTTCGTAAGCGCGGTCAATCCGGCGTTCGAGCGGATGACCGGCATCGGCCGTGAAGAGATTGCAGGCCGTGACGAGCGCCGCTTGGAGACGATGCTGCGTCAGCTGGCCGACCCGCGCCAACCCTGGCCCGGCCTGCACGACGGTTCGAGCGAAGGCGAGGGCGCAGGCAACGAGGCCGGTCGCGATACCACCCTTGCGCTGATCCGTCCCACGCCGGCGATCATCCAGCATCGCATCCGGTGCAGCGGTTCGCGTCTGGCCAGCCGGATCCTGTACTTCCGCGACATCACGCGCGAGAGCGAGGTCGACCGGATGAAAAGCGAGTTCCTGTCGACGGCCGCGCATGAGCTGCGCACACCGATGGCCAGCATTCGCGGATTCTGCGAGCTGCTGCTCAAGCGCAAGTACGACGAAGCCACGCAGCGCGATCTGCTCGACACGATCAACCGTCAGGCGGTGCGGCTCACCAACTTGTTGAACGAGTTGCTCGATCTGGCCCGCATCGAGGCACGCCGCGGCAAGGACTTCAAGTTCAAGGTGCAGCCACTCAAGCCGCTGGTGCAGGAGGTGGTGGCCGGCATGATCTTTGAGAAGGATCCGCGCAAGGTGCAGGTGAACATCGCCTGTGAGGTGCCGCAGGTGAACGTGGATCACGAGAAGCTGCAGCAGGCGTTGATGAACGTGCTGGGCAACGCCTACAAGTACTCGCCCAACGGCGGGGCGATCGAGCTCACGGTGCTGCGCGAAGCAGGCGAACGCGGCCGGGTCGGCGTGCGGGTGAAGGACCACGGCATCGGCATGAGCCCGGAGCACGCTGCGCGCGCCTTCGAGCGGTTCTTCCGCGCCGACACCTCGGGGAACATTCCGGGCACCGGGCTGGGACTGTCGCTGGTGAAGGAGATCATCGAGTTGCACGGCGGCGAGGTGAAGCTGCAGAGCGTTGCAGGGCAGGGCACGACGGTCACGATCTGGCTGCCCGTGGTGGCGCAGGAGGCAGAAGCTTTGCCGGCATGATCTGGTGAGATTGCAAAACGTCCCTTCCGAGCGGGTGGCAGGCCAACGCTGAACATGGCCGGCAGCGCATACACTCGCACTTTCCGCAGAACCGCTCCCTTCTCCTGTGGCACCTTTTCGTGAGGCGCGGCTGGCCGCGCTGAGCATCGTGATCGCCGGCTTGCTGCTGGCGCTCGTCTACAACCTGGGTGCTTCGTTTCGCCCGGCCGACGCCTCGACACCCGAGCGCGTGCTGCTCGAACGCAAGGGCATGTTCGGTCAGGTCATCGTCAGTGAAGACGCGCGCGGCTTTCGCCTGCTGCGCTTCGCCCATGGCGGCGATATCCAGAGCTCGGTGCGTGTGGGCGACCCTGGTCACCTGGAGCTGCCTTACTCGCAACTCGTGCCGATCGTGTTCGCCTTCGCGAACAAGCCGCAGCGCGCGCTGCTGGTGGGCCTGGGCGGCGGCTCGATGCCGAGTTTTCTGCGCAAGCACTTTCCGGTGATGGAAATCGACGTGGTCGAGATCGATCCGGTGGTGCTGGAGGTGGCCAAGAGCCATTTCGGCTTTCGCGAAGACGAGCGCCTGCGCGTGCACATCGACGACGGCCGGCGCTTCATCGAGGCGCGCAGCGGCCGGTACGACTTCATGCTGATCGACGCCTACAGCGCCGAGAGCGCGCCGCCGCATCTGGTCACGCGCGAATTCATGCAGGCAGTGCACCGCGCGCTAACGCCAAGCGGCGTGGTGGTGAGCAATGTGTGGGGGCCGGCGCACAACAAGCTGTACGACTCGATCCTGCGCACGCATCGCACTGTGTTTGCCCAGACCGACGTGGTGCGCACCGCGAGCGACGGCAACCACATCGTCATCGGCCACAAGGTCGCGCCCAACGCTTCGCGCGCCGAGGTGCTGGAGCGCACCCGCGAGCTGAGTCGACGCCTTTCGGTGCCGCCGCCACTCACGCGTGCCGTGGCGTGCAGCTACGGGGTGGTCGCTGCCGACCCGCTGGGGGCGAAGGTGCTCTTGGATGCTGAGATAGGGAAGTAACGCAACCCGCGATCGACCATTCCCTTGTGCCGTGTCATCCTCCTGCCACGGAACGCGGCGTAACGTCGCCTCCGATCGCCGAGCGCTCCCCGTTGCTTGGCGCACGCTCCGTCCAACAGGAGGAATCAGCCATGAGCACGACACGCAGCACGTTTGTGCGAGCCGCCGTATTGGCCACGCTCGCAGCAGCCACTCCCTACGCGGCGCAAGCCGACGATGACGACGATCGACATGGCCGCTGGGGCCATGGCCAGAGCCAGTCGATTCAGCTCGGACCGCGGCCGTTCTACCTGGTCGACGGCATGGACGAAGGCCCGCTCAAGAGCCGCTTGGCGCAATGCAAGGCCGGGCCATTCCGCACGAGCGAATTCTCGATCGGCCATCGCGGTGCCGCGCTGCAATTTCCGGAGCACACCAGGGAGTCGTACACCGCAGCTGCCCGCCAGGGCGCCGGCATCGTCGAGTGCGACGTGACGTTCACGCGCGACGGCCAACTCGTGTGCCGCCACGCCGAGAACGATCTGCACACCACCACCAACATCCTCACCACGTCGCTCGCGTCCACGTGCATCAAGCAATTCACGCCGGCCTCGGGCAACACGCCGGCCAGCGCCGAATGCCGCGCATCGGCCTTGACGCTCGATGAATTCAAGAGCCTCACCGGCAAGATGGACGCCTTCAATCCGGCCGCCACCACCGCTGCGCAGTACCAGGGCGGCACCGCCTCGTGGCGCACCGACGTGTACACCGGGCGCGGCACGTTGCTGTCGTTTCGCGAGAGCATCCGGCTCAACAAACGCCTGGGCGTGAAGCACACCCCCGAACTCAAAGGCGGCGATGAAGCCACGATCAAGGCGGTGTTCGGCAGCC
Source organism: uncultured beta proteobacterium (assembly GCA_902826155.1). Next base: position 6,414 of record CADEDU010000057.1, on the reverse strand, counting down.
AGGAGAACTACGCGCTGGCGTTCGCCAGCGTGATGCGCGCCGAAGGCGTGCGCCCGAGCGACACGTGGCCGCAATCGTTCAACGTGGAAGACGTGCTCACCTGGATCGGCAAGACCGAGTACGGGCGGCAAGCAGTGTATCTACTCGACTACGACGCAGCCACCAACGACGTCATCATCCAGGCACCGTACAACCAGATGCCGCGCGCCGACTACTTCAAGGCGCTCAAGCAGCGCGGCGTGAACATCATCGCACCGCCGATTCCGGCATTGCTCGCCATCGACGCCGGCGGACGCATCGTGCCCTCGAAGTTCGCCAACGATCTGAAAGGCTGGGGTTTCGACATCATCACCTGGACGTTCGAGCGCTCCGATCTGCGCAAAGGCGCCGCGGCATCGCCGGGCAACCCGACGTATTACTACGACTTCGACCCGACCAACGCCGCCATCAAGAAAGACAGCGACATGTACAAGGCGCTCGATGTACTGGCGCGGCAGGTGCGCGTGCTGGGCATCTTCTCCGACTGGCCGGCCACGGTGACGTACTACGCCAACTGCATGGGGCTGAAGTAAGAGAGGGAGTGAAGGGGGGCGGCTGGGTTGGCTGCCCCGTAGCAAGGCGCCGGTGACCAGCCGGCGACAGCGAAAGGCCGCGGGGCCGCGAGGCTCGGCGGCCTTTTTTCATGTTGGGATACATAGCAAAGTTGCTATACTTTCCCTGTGACCTGGATCATCACCTTCTACAGCGATCGAGTTGAGGCCGAGATCCGCGAGTTGCCTGCGGGTTTTCTCGCCCGATTTCTGCGCTACGCGGAGCGTATGGAATCGTACGGTCCCGACCTCGGAATGCCGCACACTCGTGCGATGGGAAAAGGGTTGTTCGAGCTGCGGCTCAAGGCGGAAGAGGGAATAGCGCGCGTGCTGTACTGCACTGTCGTTGGAAGGAAGATCGTATTGCTGCATCAGTTCGTCAAGAAAACCGACAAGACACCGCGACGAGAGCTCGATCTCGCGCTCAAGCGAATGAAGGAAATCAAGGATGCCTAGCTCGTTCAAGACGTTTCGTGCGAGGGCGCTCGCGCGGCCGGCTGTGCGGAAAGCCTACGATGCACTCGCGGAGGAATTTGCATTTCTGGACGAAGTGCTCAAAGCACGTGCGGCGTCGGCGCTCACACAGGCGGAGGTGG
>CADEDU010000057.1:0-5218 GCA_902826155.1 uncultured beta proteobacterium | reverse complement strand
GCCACTGTCCACGGATCTCGCTTCCCTCGACGTCGACGTGGCCGACCTGATCCGCGAACAGCACGCGACAGCGCTCGCGCGTCGCGGAGATGCCGCCGCGTGGGCCCGCTTGGGCGCGGCGTACTACGCGCACGAACTCACCGCCGATGCGGCGACGTGCTATCGCGTCGCCGGCGAGCTGGCCCCGCGCGAAGCGCGTTGGCCGCACATGCTCGGGCTCTCCCTGGCCCAGGAAGGCGATCTGCCGAAGGCGGCAGCAGCGTTCGCGCGCGCGGTGGAGTTGGCGCCGGACTACACGGCGGCGCACGTCCACGAGGGTCACGCTCGGCTCGAGTCGGGCACTGCAAAACATTCGCCGTCGATGGCCACTCTCCAACGGTACGCTCGCGCGCTGGGCTATCGAGTTGAGGTTCGGTTCGTGAAGGAACAAGGGGTAAGGTCAGGTGCGAAGCGGCGCGCGTACGGTGGCCAAGATGTGCAGAAGTTACGCGGGCGGTTTGCAGGAAAGACTTCCCAGCGGGCTCGGGTGAGCGCGATGCGACTTGTGAGCGGAAAAGGTTGAGATCAACGACGACGGTAGCCTGAGATGAAGTCGACAAAGCGTGGAGGACGCATGATCCGTTCCCTCGTCTTCGTCTTCACGCTCGCCACCCTCACCGCATGCGGCGGCGGAGGCGGCGGCAGCAACGACACCCCAGCGGTGACCACCGGCACGCCAGGCACCCCCGCGGCGCCGCCGGCCATCACACCGCCCGCCGCCACCCGCACCTGGAAACTCGGCTTCGCCACCAACCCGCCGCGCCCGACCGTGGGCGACATGGTCAAGAACATCGACCTGTTCAGCACCCGCGCGGAGCTGGTGGCCATCCACGAAGAAGTGCCGTGGACCGATCTGCTGAAGGGCATGTCGCCCGATGCCATCCTCGATCGCGACAAGGTGCAACTCGTCGATTACCTGCGTGCCAAGGGCCTGCAGCTCTACGTCATGCTCGATTCCACCGATGGCCTGTCGCGCGCGCAGGAAGCGCCGCAGTTGCGCGCGGCCAACCGCAGCCTCACCGAACCGGCGATACAGCAGCTCTATCGCAGCTACGCGCTCGCGGTGGCGCGCAAGCTCAAGCCCGAATTCATCGGGCTCGCGCCCGAAACCAACCTGATCCGCGTCGCCGCCCCCGCCGCGCTCTACAACGCGGTCGTCAAAGTGGCGAACGACGCAGCGGCCGACCTGCGCGCAGCCGGCAGCACCGCCACCCTGATCGCCAGCGTGCAGGTGGAAACCGCGTGGGGCGTGCTCGGCACACGCGGGCCCTACGTGGGTGTTGAGCGCGACTTCACCGACTTCGCATTCATGCAGATGCTGGGGCTTTCGTCGTACCCGTACTTCGGCTACAGCCAGCCCGAAGACATCCCCACGGACTATTACACCCGCCTGTTAGGCGCGCGCACCTTGCCGGTGATGATCGTAGAGGGCGGTTGGACCAGCGCCACCGCCGGCACCATCACCTCCACCCCCGCGGCGCAGGCGCGCTACATCGCCCGCCACGCGCAACTGCTCGACAGCGTGAGTGCGCGCGGCGTCATCCAGATCATGTTCGCCGACCTCGACCTCGCCACCTGGCCGGCGCCCATCCCGGCGAATCTGCCCCTGTTCGCGAACTTGGGTCTGGTCGACAGCAACTTCGCGGCGAAGCCGGCGCTGGCGGAGTGGGATGGGTTGAAGGCGAGGGCGATCAAGCAGTAGGGGCGACGGCCTGCGCAAGACTGTCGTCTTGCCGTAGCAGGCTCTGTGCTTTTTCATTCACACCGTGAATGACTATCATCCACGGCATGAAGATTCCGAAGGCGCGCGGATTCGCGGAGACCCGCCATGCGCACGACCGTCACGCTCGACGATGAGCTGCTGGCCAAAGCCAGCGAAGCGATGGGTATCACCGATCACTCAGCGCTGCTGAATGGGGGATTGAGGTTGATCGTGCAGCGCGAAGCTGCGCGCCGGTTCGTTGCGTTGGGTGGTGTTGCACCAGACCTCAGACTGCCGCCGAGGCGTCGGTCGGCGCGCGCGCTGAGGCGCGGAGCACGTCGGGCCGGGTAAGGGCCGCGGTCGAGGCCAAAGGTTTCGTTTGGCCAGGGGCAAAGGTTTCAATCAGCCGCTCTGCTGTCCTGGCCACAACGGCTGAGGCCTGCTCATTCGAGCACGGTGAAATGTCACAATCCAGTCACCCTGGCCGACGCGCTCTTGCACGGCCACAACGACAATGAGCGTGACGCAGTTCGCATTGCGCTTCCCTCCAGAAGAACTACATGGCGAAGCAAGCAAAGAAGCAAAGAAGCAATCGGGCGGCTCGAACTCCTCCGCCGCCACCGTCGGCTACGAAGCCCAGCTCTGGCAGATGGCCGACGCGCTGCGCGGCAGCATGGACGCCGCCGAGTACAAGCATGTCTGCCTGGGCCTGCTGTTCCTGAAGTACATCTCCGACGCCTTCGAGGAGAAGCACGCCGCGCTGCTGGCCGAGAAGGCCCAAGGCGCCGACCCCGAAGACACCGACGAGTACCGCGGGCTGAGCATCTTCTGGGTGCCGCCCGAGGCGCGCTGGCCGCATCTGAAGGCGCAGGCCAGACAGAGCACCATCGGCCAGCTCGTCGACGACGCCATGGCCGGCATCGAGCGTGACAACCCGGCGTTGAAGGGCGTGCTGCCCAAGGACTACGCCCGCCCCGCGCTCGACAAGCAGCGCCTGGGCCAGCTGATCGACATGATCAGCAACATCAGGGTCGGCGACGAGGCCAGCCGCGCCAAGGACGTGCTCGGCCGCGTCTACGAATACTTCCTCTCGCAGTTCGCCAGCGCCGAGGGCAAGAAGGGCGGCGAGTTCTACACGCCGCGCTGCGTGGTCAAGCTGCTGGTCGAGATGCTCGAGCCCTACCGCGGCCGGGTGTACGACCCCTGCTGCGGCTCGTCTGGCATGTTCGTGCAGTCGGTGGAGTTCATCCGCGCGCACGCCAAGGGCAACGGCCATGGCGGCAACACCGGCGCCAAGGCCAAGGCCGACATCTCGATCTACGGCCAGGAGTCGAACTACACCACTTGGCGCCTGGCGCGCATGAACCTCGCCATCCGCGGCATCGACAGCGGCCAGATCGCGCAGGGCGACACCTTCCAGAACGACCGCCACCCGGATCTGAAGGCCGACTTCATCCTCGCCAACCCGCCCTTCAACATCTCCGACTGGGGCGGCGAGCGCCTGCGTGACGACAAGCGCTGGCAGTACGGCGTGCCGCCGGCCGGCAACGCCAACTTCGCCTGGGTGCAGCACATCGTGCACCACCTCGCGCCCGCGGGCGTGGCCGGGTTCGTGCTGGCCAACGGCTCGATGTCGTCCAACCAGTCCGGCGAGGGCGAGATCCGCAAGAGCCTGATCGAGGCCGACCTGGTGGACTGCATGGTCGCGATGCCGGGCCAGCTCTTCTACTCGACGCAGATCCCGGCCTGCCTGTGGTTCCTGGCGCGCGACCGCAGGAACGGCAAGTTCCGCGACCGTCGCGGCCACGTGCTGTTCATCGACGCGCGCAAGCTCGGCCGCATGGTCGACCGCACCCACCGCGATCTGACCGACGAGGATGTCGCGCGCATTGCCGACACCTACCACGCCTGGCGCGGGGAGAAAGAAGCGGGCGAGTACGGCGACGTGCCCGGCTTCTGCAAGAGCGCGCCGCTGGACGAGGTGCGCAAGCACGGCCACGTGCTCACGCCCGGCCGCTACGTCGGCGCCGAGGAGCAGGAGGTCGACGGCGAGCCGTTCGAGGAGAAGATGCAGCGGCTTGCCGCTCTACTGCGCGCGCAACAGGCCGAGGCGGCGAAGCTCGATACCGCGATTGCCACGAACCTGAAGGAGCTTGGGTATGGGGATTCGTGAAGCCCCGTTCTCCGCGCTCATAGCTGAGGTCGTGGACAACCGAGGGAAGACTTGCCCAACCGCGGATTCAGGAATTCCGCTCATCGCGACTAACTGTGTTCGCAATGAGCTGCTCTATCCGACCTACGAGAAGGTGAGGTTCGTTTCGCCGCAGACCTACTCAACGTGGTTTCGCGGTCATCCAAGACCGGGGGACATACTGTTCGTGAACAAGGCGACACCTGGGCGCGTATGCCTTGTTCCCGACCCAGTGGACTTCTGTATCGCGCAAGACATGGTCGCCGTTCGCGCCGACCCGAACAAGGTCTATCCGAGGTATCTGTTCGCCGTACTGCGTTCGCCAATTGCGCAGGACCGAATTGCGCGAATGCACGTTGGTACGCTCATCCCTCACTTCAAGAAGGGCGACTTCGACAAACTCTTCTTGCCCCTTCCGGGCAGTGACGAACAGCAGTTCATCGGCGACTTCTACTTCGACCTGTCCGCGAAGATCGATCTGAACCGACGAAGAAGCGAGACGCTGGAGGCGATGGCGCGCGCGCTCTTCAAGTCGTGGTTCGTGGACTTCGACCCCGTCCGCGCCAAGGCCGAAGGCCGCGACCCCGGCCTCCCCAAGCCCCTCGCCGATCTCTTCCCCGCCCGCCTCGTCGACTCCGAACTCGGCGGGATTCCGGAGGGGTGGGAGGTGGGTTGCGTGGATGATGAGTTCGACTTGACGATGGGACAGTCCCCACCTGGCAAGACGTACAACGAAACTGGCGAGGGGCTGCCCTTCTATCAGGGGCGAGCAGATTTCGGTTCACGCTTCCCCACTCGACGCGTCTACTGCACGGCACCCGCTCGAAAGGCGAAGGCGGGCGATACGCTGATCAGCGTTCGCGCGCCGGTGGGCGACATCAATATGGCCACGGAGGATTGCGCCATCGGACGCGGTGTCGCAGCGGCCCGTCACCGGAGCGGCAGTCGCTCCTACTCGTATCAGTTCATGGTCGGCCTCGAAGAGGTGTTTGGACGGTTTGAGGCCGAAGGCACGGTCTTCGGATCAATTGGCAAGAAGGACTTCCACGCCATCTCTTGCGCGAGGCCACCGCGAGCGGTTATCGCAGAGTTCGAGGCGATGCTGGCTCCGATTGACAGCCGAATCGATGTGACCGAGCGCGAGTCGCGAAACCTCGTCTGCCTACGAGACGTACTCCTGCCAACGCTTATCTCTGGCGAGCTACGAATCGGAGACGCCGAACGCTTCGTCGGGAGCGTGGCGTGATGGCTGATGCTGCCGCTTCGTCGTTCGTCATGATCGGCGC
>CADEDU010000056.1:46931-49856 GCA_902826155.1 uncultured beta proteobacterium | reverse complement strand
GAGCCGTTCTGGTACGTCAACAGCCAGGGTCTGGTGGAGATCGCCGCCAACAGCATCTCGGCCCGCGAGCTGCTCGGTCTTTCGCTCGACATGCCGCTGCGGATTGAAACTTGATTGCCGCCCGCGCCGGCATCGTCACGTGCCGGGCGCAGGTCTAACCGCAAACCCGCTCGACGCTCAGCGCACCATAGTGCGCAGCTGCCGCAACACTTCCGCCTCGCGCCGCCCGCAGTCGCGCACGATGTCGGCCACCGCGCCGTAAGCCGCAGGGGAAGCGTCCGCTCCGCGCAAAATCTGGGCCGAGCGCACCGCGAACTCGCGCCAGCGATCGCCCACTTCCGTCATCGCCGCACTCGCTTCACGCAGCGCAGAGATATTGAGCACAGTGGCGGCCTCCTCCAGGAACGCCGCGAACATGAAACGGAATCCGCCACCGCCGGTGCCGATTTCTTCTTGCATGCGGATCACATTGGCCAGCCACTGCTGCGCCGTTTTCGCGGGCAATCGCTGCGGCCACTCGCGGATAGCGCGCGCGAGCGTGTCGATGGCGCGCAGCCCCAGATAAGGGAGCGGCACGCGCAACATTCGGCTCGTGGTCATGCGCAGGCCGGCGCGCACTGCGTGCTCGAGGTCCGGCGCGCGGTTGACGCTTTCGATTGTGTAGAGCAGCCCTTTCGGTGCGAGCGGCCCTTTGGAGAAACGCGCGCGACGCAGGTCGTCGGCATGACAGCGCACCACGTCCTCGAACACCGTGTCGCTCAAGAGATAGTCGTCATCTTGCCTGCCGTACGCGATGACATGATGGCCGTTGAACTGGAAACGCATGTCGCGCGGAAAGTACGGCAGCCAGAACACGCCGGTTTGTAGACCGACCGGGCGGTCGCGCGCGAGCATCGCATCGAGCGCCTGCATCCCGCGCGCCTCGTCGCTGAAGCGTTGCCGCGCGATGCGCACGCCCAGCCGCTTTGCGCAGCGCGCGATGATGGCGTTGGGCATGTCGCGATAGGCGACCAGTGGCGCGCCATAGAGCTTCATGAACGGCAGGAACAGAAAGAACAAACCGCTGCCGATTCCGAACACCATCGGCTCGGAAAGCCTCACGCCCTCGTGCCGGAGCAGCGCCGCGAATGCACCGCTCTCGCAGTGCGCGGCGTGCACGTGATCGAACGAGGTCAGCACGGCTGCGGCATGCGGTGAGTTGTGCGACAGGATCGCGGCGCATCGAGCCGGTTCGAGCAGCTCATCGAGGCAGGCTGTGGCCGGCCGCTCACCGCTCGCCCCAGCCGTTCATTCGGGCGGCGTTCGCAGCTGGGCAACGCTGATCCCCAGCGCGCGGGCGTAGCGACCCAGCACCGCCTCGGAAAGCCTGGCGAACACTTGCGGGCGCAGATGGCGTCGCACGCGCATCGACCACACGCCGCTGGCTGCCGCGAGCATGCGTGCGTCCATGTGGCAGCGGGCCATGTGATACGCGAGCGGGCTGGCCTTGCCGGTGCGCACGTCGTCACGCGCCAAATCGATCGCCTGGTTCACCGATTCCACCGCGAGCTGATTGGCGAGCTTTTCGACTTCCCAACCGCGGCTGGTGGCGACGACATAGCGGCCGCTCGCGTCGCGCGCGTAGCAGGCGCGCTGATGACCTTCGAGGATCGAGTCGTCCTGTGGAATCTCGTCGACGCGCATCGCGGCGGCTATACGACGGTGAGCAGCATGTAGTAGACCGAGAAGCGCGCGCTCTCGGGCACGAAACACAGCACGCGCTGCCCGCGCTCGAGCCGGCCGGAATGCAACAGCTCCTCGAGCGCCAGGTAGATCGACGCCGAGCCGACGTTGCCGACCTGCGCAAGATTGACGAACCAGCGCTCGCGCGAAATCGGGAACTGATCGTGCTCCAGCGCCCGCTCCAGCCTGTCGACGAAATACAGCGACGAGACGTGCGGGACGAACCAGTCGATCTGCGCCGCCTGGAGCCCCCTGCGCGTTGCGATCGATTGCAGCATTCCAGCCCCAACCAGCTTCGATATCGCCGAATCGAGCAGCCGCGCGTCCTGCTTCACGGTCAGGTACTGCTCGCGCACCATGTCGATCGGATCGGCGGCCTCGCGCCAACCGCGCAGGCGGCCATCGGGAAGTTTGATCGCACCGCTGTACATGCACACCGGGAGTTCGTTGGCGAGCGAGACGCTGTCGATCCATTCGATGCGCAACGTTGGTCCGTCAGCGCCGGGCTGCTGATCGAGCATCGCCGCGCCGGCACCATCGGAGAGCATCCAACGCAGGAAGTCTTTCTCGAAGGCCACCGACGGACAGCGCTCGGCCGCATCGACGCGCTCGCCCGACTCGGCAGTGAAGTTGCGCGCGACCATGAAGCTCGACGCGAGCTCCGATCCGGTGCTGATCGCACGTCGGGCATCACCGGCGCGAACGCTCAGATACGCGTACTTGAGCGCCGCCATGCCCGCAGAACACACGCCGGCGCTGGTCGACACTTCGAGACGCGCGCCACCGAGTTCGCCATGAACCATGTTGGCGTGCGCGGGTTTGAGCTGATCGGGGCTGGAGGTGCCGCACGCCAGCACATCGCAATCGGCAAGCGAGAGCCCGGTGCGACGTAGCAGATCGCGGACCGCTTCGGCGGTGAGCTGCGCGTTGCTGTGCGTGGCATGACCGGTGGCCGGATCGATGGCGTAGTGGCGCTGCAGGATGCCGTTGTTTCGCAGCGTGACGCGCTTGGCGCGCGAGGGCCGACCGCCGACCACACCGAGCATGTCCTCGATGTGCGCGTTGTCGACCGGCGCGTTCGGCAGAAAGCGACCGAGATCGGTGATGAAGACCGGCATGCAGGTTGCGAAAGACTACGGGACGGGGATCGGTGATCCCCGCTGACCGTCCGGAAAGCCTGGAAGTCCGGCGGACCCTTGCGGG
>CADEDU010000056.1:0-46831 GCA_902826155.1 uncultured beta proteobacterium | reverse complement strand
TAGACGCGATCATAGACGGGCAGCCGCTCCCCTGACGACCCGGATGGCGCCTCGAGTGCGACAGCTTCCTCGCCAAGCCGGCGGCTGAAGCGCGCTGCAATGGCGGCAACGGTCATGGTGATGGGCAGAATCGTGCAGATCGCGGTGATCAGGAACAGCGCATAGACGATCAGGATGGGTTTGCGCAGCCAGGCGCCCGGCCGTCCGGCGGCACGCACCAGCCGCCCCCAAATGCGAAAACTGCGCTCGCCGATGCGCTCGCCGATCAGCGTAAAGCGATTGACCTGCACCGCCGCCAGCCCGCGCAGAAACGGCCCCGATTCGCCCCGCGTGATCGCCGGCAGCGCATCGGCGAGCGCGCGGCCGAAACGCGCGGCTCGCGTGATGTCCCCATGACTCACGCCGGCCTCGGGAAGGAACCCGAGCAGCGGGCCCTTGTTGCCGGTCAGCAGCCACCATGGGGTGGTGATGAACGTCGACCACATCGGCCCCTGGTCGGTCAGCACCACGTTGTCGATGTGGTGCGCGCCCGCTTCGCGCAACAGCGCGCTCATCGTGCGATGCGCCGTGGTCCACATGTTGCGGCATCCGATCACGGTGATCACACGCTTGCCGCACAACACCCGCGCATGAGCCGAACGAAGGAACGCTGTGATCGGCAGCGATGGCGCCAGGAACCAGACCTGATAGGCGAGCACGATCAGATCGTAGGGCGCATCGGCATCGAACGCGGGCGGCTTGATCGCCGGCGGATCGAGATAGATCGACTCTGGAAAAGCATCGAGAAACGACAGCAGCCCCCACGGAAACGGATACGGCGGATCGGGTTCGATCGATTGCCAGTCGATGCGCACGTCGCGATGTGCGGCAAGCGGCGCCATCATCGAACGCGTGATCGCGCCGAGCTGGCCCGTCTGACTGTATTGGATGACGAGGATACGGGTCATGGCACGCACCCAGTTTACTATGCGGGCTCAGATACTCCCGGCGCCCCGTTTTACCCGCCATCCCCCGACTCGCTCCTCTCGCCGCAAGGATCCCCGCGTGACCGCCTCAACCATTGCCCGAGTCCAGGTCGACCTGCTGCGCTATCGATTACCCAAACCGGTCGGCGGCTCGGGCGTCGCGATCGTCGATGTGATCGTCACCGACCTGGCGCTCGCTGAGGGCACTACCGGCCTGGGTTTGGCTTTCGTGCCGACCGGCGGAGCCGAGGTTGCCGTGCGCGCCGCGCGCCACCTTGCCGAGCGCACGCTGATCGGGCAGCCGCTGCATCACCCCGAATCGACCTGGACACGAATGGCCGGCGCGCTCAACCGCACCCGACGCGGACCGAATTTCCTCGGGATGTCCTCGCTCGACGTGGCCATCTGGGATGCGTACGCGAAGCGCCTCGGCGTGCCGATGGGCATCGCGATGGGAGGCGCGCCACGCAACGTGCGGGTGTACGGTTCAGGCGGATTCACCGCAACGCAATCGCCCGATGAAGTCGTCGCCGTCGCACGCGAGCACGTCACGCGTGGACTGACAGGCGTAAAGCCGCGCGTGAACGGCCGGCGCAGCGACGAGGCCGTGCTGCGCGCCGTCGCGGAAGCGCTCCCGGCAAGCGTGGAGTACATGGTCGACGCCAATGAGAAATGCACGCCGACCATGGCGCATCGACTGCTCGCGATGGCCCGTGATCATCGCGCGTTGTTCGTGGAAGAACCGCTCGCTGCCGACGACATCGCCGGGCACCGCCAGCTTGCCCAGGCGTTTCCCGGGTTGATCGCCACCGGCGAACATCTGCAAGGCACGGGCGAGATCCTGCCGCTGCTGGCCGAGAAGATCATCGGTCTGGCGCAGCCCGACCTGGCGATGATGGGCGGACTCACCGAAGTGCTGCGAGTCGCACGCGTGGCGCAGGCGTTCGGCATCGAGGTCTCGCCGCATTTCCTGCCCGGGCTGTTCGTGCATGTCGCCGCCGCCGCGCCCAGCGTCACCTGGCTCGAAGAATTTCCGCTCGCCGAGCCGCTGTTTGCCGGCTGGCCTGCGCTTCGCGGCGACGGCACGCTCGTCATGCGCGAGATCGCCGGTCATGGCCTGGCGCTTGCCGATGGCGCGCGCGGCGAGTTCCAATTGAAGCTCGACTGAACCGAGTCCGGCGCGCTCCCACGCCGAACCGGCCCATCGATCGATTTCCTGCGAGATGAACTCATGAGCGATGCAGCGCCGAAGCAGCGGGTGTTCTTCCAGTCCGAGGTGTTCGCCGATGCGGCCCGCGAGAAACGCGCGCGCGGCGGGCTGGGAATCTACCTGGAGCCCTCGCGCGAATTGCCGGTCCATGCCGAGACCGACGTGCTGGTGGTGGGCGGCGGCCCGGCCGGCACCGCAGCAGCCGTGGCGGCGGCACGCACCGGAGCGCGCGTGATGCTCACCGAGCGCTACAACCATCTCGGCGGCCTGTCGACTGGCGGCCTGGTCATCTGGATCGATCGCATGTCCGACTGGGACGGCCGCGCGGTCATCACCGGCATCGGCCAGGAACTGCTCGACCGCCTGCCGCGCGACGCGATCGCCGGACCACAAACGCAGCTCTGGGGCTCACGCAATCCGGAACTGGCCGCGCACTGGGCGCTGCGCACCGCCGCGTTTCACGGCGTGGTGACCTGGTCGCCGACCATCGACCCGGAGTGGTTGAAGTTCGTTTCCATGCAGATCCTGCGTGAGCACAAGGTCGATCTGCTGCTGCACGCCTGGGTTGCCGCACCGATCGTCGCCGACAACGCCGTGCGCGGCGTGGTGTTCGAGAGCAAGGAGGGGCGCAAGGCGATTCGCGCGAAAGTGGTGGTCGATGCAACCGGCGATGGCGACATCTTCGCACGGGCGGGCGCCGCCTTCGAGTCCGATATCGACGCCGACGATATCCATCACTGCATGAACACCGCCTGGCTGTTCGCCGGCGTCGACATGAATCAGTGGCTGGAGTTTCGCGCGACCCAAGCCGAGCAGTTCAGCGTGTTCATGACGCGCGGCCGGGAGTCCGTTGGACACTTCGAGAAGCCGTTCGTGTCATGGCGCGACGACGTGGCGGTGTTCATGGGGCCGCGCAAATCCGGCTACTCGGCACTCGATGTCGACGATCTCACCGCAGTGGAATGGGAATCGCGCCGGCTGATGATGGCGCATCTGGCGTTCTACAAAGCGCACGCACCGGGATTCGCCAACGCCTACGTGATGCTCTCGGCGCCGCAGATGGGCGTGCGCCATAGCCGGCGGCTGATCGGCGTCGAGCGCGTCACCCGCGCCGACTGGACTCGCGCCGCCCCTGCGGCGAATGAAGTCGGTGTCTCGCCTTCGCCGGGAGTGAAGTTCCCGAGCATCTCGATTCCGTACGGCGCGCTGGTGCCGCAGCACCTCGATGGACTGCTGGTCGGGGGCCGCCACTTATCATGCGATCCGAACTCGCACTCGTTCCTGCGCGAAATTCCGCAGTGCTGGATGACGGGCCACGCGGCCGGCGTGGCCGCCGCGCTGGCGGCCGACCGAGGTGTCGAACCGCGCGCGCTCGCGGTCCGCGAGATCCAACGCGAACTGGCGCGCCAGGGCGCATACGTGCGAACCACGGAAACCGCCGCGACAGTCTGAGGCGACACCACCGGTCCACGCGCGGAGCTGCGCGCCGCCTCATCTCTCCTCCTCATCCCTCCTCCTCACCCCCACCCTTTATCCCGGTCGCATCGTGGGCATCCTGCTCGATGGCATCGGCGCGCGGCTGGCTCGATTTCTCGCGCGGCCGGCACGCGGCCGCACCCAACTCGCCACCAGCACCGCCGATCGTCTCGCTGCCACGCTCATGCCCGGCGACGTGCTGCTGGTGGAAGGTGCCTCGCGCTTCAGCGTCGCGATCAAGTACCTCACCCAATCGACGTGGTCGCACGCGGCGATCTACGTCGGCGAGGCATTTGGCCGTTCGACCCCCGACGATGAAGCACCGACCATGGTGGAAGCCGACATCATCGCGGGCGTGCATTCGCTGAAGCTGAGCGATTACGCCGGCTTTCATACGCGCATCTGCCGTCCGGTGGGACTGTCGTATGACGACCGGCGCAGAGTGATCGACTACGTGATCGCGCGCATCGGCAATCACTACGATCTCAAGCACATCATCGATCTGGCGCGCTACCTGCTGCCGATGCCGCCGGTGCCCGCGCGCTGGCGACGCCGCATGCTGGCGCTCGGCAGCGGCGACCCCACGCGCGCGATCTGCTCGACACTGATCGCGCAGGCGTTCGAGTCGGTGGGCTATCCGATCCTGCCCAACATCACGGTTCAGGCGCGTGAAAATCCGGCCGGGGCGCGTGTGCTGCGCGAGCAACTGCACATCCGGCATCACAGCCTGTACGTGCCCCGCGATTTCGACGTGTCACCCTACTTCCAGATCGTCAAGCCGACGATCGCCCAAGGCTTCGACTACCGCGCGATGAGTTGGAGTCCGGCTGTCGCCGACGACACCGCGGCGGTGCGCGTCGAGTAACGACGAAATCAGAAGCCCACCCTCACCCGCGCTGCCACGACGTGCTCCGTCGGCGCACTCGCGTCATGATTCGCATGACGCCGATTGAGGTACGACACGCCGAGCATCGTGCGCTTGTCGAGCGGAACGCTGTAGGCGAGTTCGGTCATCACTTCGCGGCCACCAGGCACCAGCGCAACGCTCGTCGCGCTACGCAGCACACGCCCGCTCGCATCGACGGCGGTGGGCAGATCGAGCTGCATCGAACCGGCCGTGGCGCGCAGCGGTTGCGACACGGTGAGGCTGAGCTGATCCCGATCGCGCCACAGCTGCTCGCGCGCCAGGCCGATCGCAAACGCGTCGGTGCGCACCGCCGAGAAACCCTGGATCAGGCTGTCGGCAGTGTTGTGCTGGGCCGACGTGACCCCCATCGAGTACTGCGCGGCGACCGTCCAGTGCCGCGCCAGCGCGTAGCGCCCGAAGACGGTGAACGCGTTCGTCGTCGGACTCACACTCAGTTTGTATGCCTCGCCGCCCAGCATGCCGAAGTGCGACTGGCTCTCGTGCAGCTGCTGTGCGGTAATGCCGATAGTGCCCGCGTCGGTCTGGTGCGACACTTCCAGCACCGCGGCATGCGCGGTCGGCGTCGTACCGGTGAGCAGATTGTTTGGCAGGCTCGCGCTCGCCGTCGAGACCAGCCCCGACTTGAGTTTGACGCCCTGGGCGAGATCCCAGCCCATCGCCAGATGGTGATGACCCGCGGCAAGGTTGAGGAACGGCATCGCGTGCTGCATGCCGAGCACCGGCGTCGATCCTGCTTGATCGGCGTTGGCGCCGAAGTACGACGGTGCCATGCCGAGCGTGCCGAACGCCAGTTCGCCGTGCGCGCCGAACGGTTGGACGATCGCCATGCCTGCAAGCGCATCCGTGGCGCGGTGGCGCGCCTCGTAGGCGTGCAGACTGCCGAGCTGCAAACCGTGGATCGCACTGTCCGCACCGATCAGCGTGCGCGTGCCGCCGGGGCTGCGCGTCGCCGCGAAGCGCACGGTGCGATCCGCGGCACCGAATACCTGTTCGTGCGTCAGGGCACGCGAGGGCGCCAGGCCCAGACCCAGGTCGTACACGTATGCCCGCCCGAACGCATCGAGCGCTACGCTTTGCAGCGCGCCCGCTCGCGCCGCCGATTGCAGGCCAGCAACGGCGATGTAGCCGGGCGCGAGCGAGGCGGCGCTCAAGGGCACCGAAGTTCCCGACGACAGGGGGATGGCCGTCGCGCCGATCGGCAGCAGCGCACGCGCCGTGTCGAGCTTCCCGCGTCCGTACACGTCGTCGACACCAGGCGCGCCAAGATCGGTGGCTGTGGTGAACAGGATGTTGGCGATCTGCGTCGCGGTGAGATACGGCCAGCGCGCCTGCACCAGCGCTGCCGCCGCCGAGACCGCCGGCGCCGAGAACGAGGTGCCGCTGCCGGAGATCCAGCCATTGCTGGTGCCGCTGGAGGCCACGATGATGCCGACCCCGGGAGCGACCAGGAAGAAATCACGCGTGTCGCCCGCACGATTGGAGAAACTCGCGATCTGGTTCGCCCCGTCGATCGCCCCCACCGCGATGAGCTGACCGTTGGCCCAGGCTTCGCGCGCATAACGAGCGGGCCAATCGGGATTCGCCAGGCCACGATTGCCGGCGGCCACGACGACCAACTGCCCCGCGGCAACGGCCTGCTGGAGCCCGGATTCGGCGATCGGGCCGGTGGCGGCGAGCGACATGTTGAGGATCGGCGCACGCCCGATGCTGTAGGCGATGCCGGCGTTGATCGCATCGGCGCCGGTCGTGGGGGCGTTGAACACGCGGATCGGCAGCACGCGTGGATCGAACAGATTGCCGCTGGTGTCGCGCGTC
Source organism: uncultured beta proteobacterium (assembly GCA_902826155.1). The sequence goes on along the minus strand of CADEDU010000056.1, from coordinate 40,437 downwards.
TGTGCGATCACCGATGCGACCGCTGTGCCGTGCCAGCCGATGTCGGCGGAGTCGGTCGTGCCGCCAAACACTTCATAGCCGGTCCCGCCCAGGCGTCCCGCAAACACGATGTGGCTCGCGTACATGCCGGTGTCCAGCACGCCCACCGTAGTGCCCCAGGCGTTGGCCTGCTGCACGCCGCTCGACAGCCGCAGGCCGCTGCGCGATTGAGCCAACGCATCGCCGCCGGATTGCAGACTGAGCAGCACCGCGCACGCCAGCGTTGCGCTCCCGCGGACGATCGATCGATCGCGTCGGACAACCGTGAATGCGTCGCGAACACGCTGCGCGAGCTTGTGACGCGCAAAACGTTCGCCGGCGCGGCGAGGCGCGCAAACAATGCTCGATGAATTGACCCGAGAAGGCATAGCCGGCTCCGCAGTGGGCGGCCGCCCCGAAAAGTGGGTCTGTGATAGCGCGCCCATGCAACTGGACTCGCCAAACGCAAGCAAGCGACTTTTGTCGCTTCGCTGCGCCGCAGTTTTCTCTCAGGGACGGCTGGTTTATGTCCCTGACCACTCAATGAAGATGCCAAAGCGGCACCGCTGCCTGGATGAGCGGGACAGGCGGAACACTCGACGTGACGAAAGGGCAGCCGCTGGTACTACTGCGCGCCAACCGGGAGTGGCTGGCCGGTTCCTGGTTTCACGCCGAGCGTCACGAATCCGCGAACGCGAGGTGTGTGTCGGTGATCGTCCACACCGCCAGTCGCGACAAGTGACGGCGCTCGGCGTCGCTTCGACCCGCGCGCCTGCCGCAAGTGCGCATCAACGATGCGCCGGTGTCAGTAAGATCTTACCGACGTGTGCGTTCGATTCCATGCGCTGGTGCGCCGCGACGGCATCGTCGAGCGCGAACACCGAATCGATCACCGGATTCACTTGCGCACCGAGCATCGGCCATACGTCACGACGCAGGGTCCGCGCGACCTCAGTTTTTCGCTCGAGCGGCAGCGGACGCAGGAACGAACCGGTGATGCGTGCCCGCTTGCGCAGGATCAACTCGAGCGGCGCGCGGAAGTTCGGTTCGCCGCGCGTGGTCAGGTGCACGATGCGTCCGTCTGCAGCGATCGCATGCAGATTGCGCTCGGCGTAGAGCCCGCCTGCCATGTCGAAGATCACGTCCGCGCCACGGCCCTCGGTGAGACGCGCGAGCTCGGCGACGAAATCCTGCGTGTTGTAATTGATCGCGTGCTCGGCGCCCAATCGAACGCAGGCCGCAGATTTATCGTCGGTACCCGCGGTGACGAGCACGCGCGCCCCACGCGCCCGCGCCACCTGGATCGTCATCGTACCCACGCCACTTGCCCCGCCGTGAATCAGCAGCGTCTCTCCGGCGCGCAACGCTCCCAGTTCGAACACGTTGAACCACAGTGTGAACAGCGCCTCGGGCAGGCACGCCGCGCGCTGCGCATCGAATCCGGCGGGGATCGGCAGCACGAGCGGCGCTTCCGCCACGCAGTACTGCGCATAGCCGCCGCCGTTGACGAGCGCGCAGACCGGTGCGCCAACCGATAGTCCCTGGACCGATTCGCCAAGCCTGACGACCTCGCCCGCGACTTCCAGTCCGGGTATATCGGTGGCGCCAGGTGGTGGCGAGCCGCGCTGGCGCTGGCCACAGTCGTGCCGGTTGACGCCTGCCGCACGGACTCGGATCAGGACCTGATTGGGGGACGGTGCGGGTACGTCGCGGGTCTGGGCCTGCAGCACTTCCGGGCCGCCTGGGGCGCGGATGCCGATTGCCGTCATCTTCGTGGGGAGCATGGTTTTTGGGGGTGGCGTGAAGGGTGGGATGGTGGGATGGGGCCGAAAACGGTGAGATAGGGCTCGAAAGCGCGTCGGCAAGGCGGGCGTGGAAGCGGTCTGTAATCGGTTCTGCGCTGACGTTACAACCCGAAACAGCTCAGCCCGGCGCTGAAATAAGGCCCTTACAGATCAGCCCCACACTGCGCAGCACAGGCAAAGCGCTTCCTTCGAAGCCTGCAACCAACCGAATGGAGAAGTGGTCATGAACAAGAAGCTCGCAACGATCGCCTTCACTGGTCTGATGGCTGCCCTGCCTTTTGCGGCGCAAGCCGGTGGATCGCGGCACTACGACGACTGCGATCATTGGAGCCATCGCAGCCGCTCCGTGCATCACCACCATCATCACCAAGGCCGCGGTTACGAGCATCGCCGCCCGCGCGACGTAGTGTACGTGCCGGTTCCGGCCCCCGCCCCGCGCGTGCATGTGCCGGTGTACTACCCGCCGCTGCCGCCGATCCCGCGTGGGGGTGTGGACATCGTGTGGCGCATCGGGTTCTGATGCGAGCGGGCGGTCGGTCAGGGAACCGAGCCGCTGGCTGAACCGCCCCGCAGTCGAACCGTTGCGCCCGCCGTGAGACGAGCGCCAGGGCAACCTGGCGCTCGTTGCATTTGTGAAGCGGTTACCCTACATGGGCGATGCCGACTGTCGCGAGCGGCGCACCGCGTGGGGACCCATGCAGGTCACGAGGCGCATCAGGTCAAGCTGTTGTCGCGCAGCGCCTTGCGATAGGCCATCGCCACCTTGTCGAACACCATGTGCAGCTCGTCATCGCCGTCGGTCGGCACCGCCCTGGGCTGCTGCGATTCGATGATGCGCTGATCCTGCCCGAAGATCACGCTCTCGAATTCCTGCATGACCGTATCCGGCTGGTCGAGGTTGTAGTTGCGCGCGACCAGGCAATAGCCGATGCAGCGATCCTCGCTGACCGGTTGCGAAACGAAGAAGTAAACCATACCGTCGCGCCCGCCCCAGTCGATGTGCTCGACGATGGTGAACGGCAGGTGGATCACGTACCGCGTATTGCGGTCGCTCTCCTTGCGGGCATCGGTGGTGAACACGGGCAACTGCTCGGTGTTGGGCTCGTCGGGGCGGCGGTAGGCATAGCGCACCACGGCCCCGTCGATCTGCACCTCGTGCGGTGCGACCACAGCCTGGCGCGGATTGCCCAGCAGGCCTTCATGCACGAACGCGAAGTGGCCGAAGTCGGTGAAGTTCTCGAGCTGGCGCGAGGCGTGGCTTGCCCACGCGAACGGTCCGGTGCGCACCACACGATACGCACCGCTTTCGAATTCAGGCAACTCGGGCAAGGGCCAGCGCGGCGCTTGCAACGCCACCCACGCCAGTCCGTAACGCTCGATGCAGCGAAACGTCTCGATCTGCGCGCGTGACGGCACGCGCTGTGGATCGTCGAGCTGCGGGATTCGTATGCAGCGGCCGTCGACGCCGAACTGCCAGCCATGGTACGGACACACGATCGCGTTGTTCTCGATGCGCCCGATCGACAATTGCGTTCCGCGATGCACGCAACGATCGTGATGCGCATGCAGCGTGCCTTGCGCATCGCGCCACAACACGACTCGGGTGTCGAGCAGCATGACGCCAACCGGCTGATCACCGATCTCGGCGCTGTAGCCGACCGGATGCCAGCATGCGCGCAGGGCAGTCGAATTCATCGTTCAGGTCTCGATCCGCGGGACGGTGCCGATGATAGAACGCGATGCGTTGACAGTGCGTACCCGGCCTGTTTAGCCTGCGCGGCTGCCTTCGCTGTCCGCACCGTTCACCGGCGGGGCTCCCGCAATGCCGGCCAGCGCCATTCCTCCATGGAGACTCGACATGCGCCACTACATCAAGAAAGCCCCGCCACCCGCACCGCAGGATCGCACCAGGCTGGAGGAAACCGTGCGGCGCATGCTGGCCGACGTGGAGGAGAATCGCGACGCTGCGATCCGCAAATACGCGCGCGAGTTCGACAAGTGGGAATCGGGCGAATTCAAGGTGTCGATGGATCAGATCCGCAAGGTCGAGCGTGAACTGCCCGAAACGTTCAAGGCCGACTTCCAGTACGGGCTGAAGCAGGTTTCGGAATTCGCGCGGCGCCAGCTCGATACGCTCAAGAGCTTCGAGACCGAGATCGAGCCGGGCATCATGCTCGGGCAGAAGATGATTCCGGTCTCGCGCGTGGGCTGCTACGTGCCCGGCGGCAAGTTTCCGCTGGTGGCCTCGGCGATCATGAGCGTGGGGACCGCGAAGGTCGCTGGCGTCGATCACATCACCGCGTGCGCACCGCCGCGCGACGCCAACGGCATCTATCCGCACACGCTCTACGCATTGCACGCATCGGGGGCGCATGAGATCTACAACCTGGGCGGCGCGCAGGCAATGGCGGCGATGGTGTTCGGCTGCGTGGGCATCAAGCCGGTCGACATGATCACCGGCGCAGGCAATCCGTTCGTCGCCGAGGCCAAGCGCCAGTTGTTCGGGCGCGTCGGCATCGATCTGCTCGCTGGGCCGACCGAGATCCTCATCATCGCCGACGACAGCGCCGATCCCGCCCTGGTTGCAACCGATCTGCTCGGGCAGGCCGAGCACGGACCCGACAGCCCGGCGTGGCTGGTGACCACCTCGCGCAAGTTGGGCGAAGCGGTGCTCAAGGAAGTCGAGCGTCAACTCGAAACGCTGGCAACCGCGAAGACTGCCGGGCCGGCGTGGCGCGATCACGGCGAGATCGTGGTGGTCGACTCCGATGCCGAAGCGGTGGAAGCCGCCGACGAGTACGCGCCGGAGCATCTGGAAACGATGACGGCCAAGAACGACTACTACCTCAAGCACCTGCGCAACTACGGCAGCCTGTTCAACGGCGAGGAGAGCACCGTCGCGTACGGCGACAAGGGCGTGGGCACCAATCACACGCTGCCTACCGCCAAAGCGGCGCGTTACACCGGCGGGCTATGGGTGGGCAAGTTCATCAAGACGGTGACGTACCAGTACCTCACCAAGGAAGCGAGCCGGCGCGTGGCACCGATCATGAGCCGCATCTGCTACGCCGAGGGGATGATCGCGCATGGCATCACCGCCGATGTGCGCGAGAAGCGCTACGCGAAGGGCTGAACTCAGGCGATACCGGGATTGCCCGCCGCGCCCTCGAGCTTCGGCAGATTGAGGCGCGGCGGCCTGATCGTTTTCTTGTCGCGCAGATACTTCGCGACCACGTCCCAGATCGGTTCGCCGCCGGCCTTGCGCGCTTCTTCCGACACCGGCGCCCAACCGGCCACCTTGTACTTCTTGTCGGCCTCGATCGGTTTGCCCGCCAAGCGCATGTCGCTGATGCGCCCGCCCATCTTCGCTCCGATGTTGCAGGCGTAGCGCATGCCGCCCACTCGCACCATGTCGCCGCCCTGCTGATAGTACGGATCGGGGTTGAACAGGTTGTCGGCGACGTCTTCAAGGATCGCCTTGATCTGCTCACCGGTGAGCTCGTTCAGCGTGGTGAACGGATAGGTGATCGCGGTCTGGTCCATCACATGCTCCATGGTGATGGCCTGGCCGGGCAGGATGCTGGTGCCCCACCGGAATCCGGGTGAGAACGCTATATCTGCACCGCGTACTTCCAGCAGCGCATCGAGGATCATCTGATCGAGCGTGCCATTGAAGTTGCCGCGCCGATAGAGCAGGCCTTCGCTGACCGCGAGCTTCTCGGCGAGCTTGGCTTCGTGCGGGGCGCGGATCTTCCTGATCAACGCGTCCATCTCCGCGTCGGCGGGCAGCAGATTCGCGAACACCGGCAGCAGCTTGTAGCGGAAGTCGACGACGCGCTTGTCCTTGACCTCCAGATCGAGCACGCCGAGGAATTTGCTGTTCGACCCGGCATTGGTGACCAGCGTCTGGCCGCCCGCATTCTTGATGATCGACGGCGCCGGCACGCCGTCGTGCGTATGACCGCCGAGGATCGCATCGATACCGCGCACCCGGCCGGCGAGCTTGAGATCGACGTCCATGCCGTTGTGCGAAAGCAGCACCACCGCGTGCGCGCCTTTGCCGCGCGCCTGATCGACGATCTTCTGCAGGTTCTCGTCCTGGATGCCGAAGCTCCACTCCGGTACGAAGTAGCGCGGATTGGCGATCGGCGAATAGGGGAACGCCTGGCCGATGATGGCCACCGGCACGCCGTTGATCTCCTTGATCACGTACGCCGGGAATACCGGGTCTTCGAAGTCGGTGGTCTTGATGTTCTGCGCGAGGAAATCGACGGTGCCTTTGAAATCGCGCTCGACGATCTGCTTGACCCGATCGGCGCCGAGCGTGAACTCCCAGTGCGCGGTCATCACATTGACGCCGAGCAGCTTGCCGGCATCGACCATGTCCTGGCCGTTGGACCACAGCGCCGTGGCCGAGCCTTGCCAGGTGTCACCACCGTCGAGCAACAGCGCGCCGGGACGGCTCGCACGCAGCCGCTTCACCAGTGTGGACAGATGCGCGAACCCGCCGACCTTGCCGTAGGTCTTCGCGGCGCTTTCGAAATCGAGATAAGTGAACGCGTGCGCTTCGGGCGTCGCGGGCTTGAGGTTGAAGTGCTTGAGCAGCGCTTCGCCGACCAGGTGTGGAGGTTTGCCGGATGCCTCGGCAATCCCCAGATTGACGTTGGGCTCGCGGAAGTAGATCGGCTGAAGCTGCGCGTGACAGTCGGTGAAGTGCAGCAGGCTCACGTTGCCAAAGCGCGGCACGTCGTAGAGTGCAGCGCCCTGGGCGTGCGCGTGGCGTAGTTCGAGCGCGAAGCCGCCGGCCGTGGCCGTCGCCAGCACATGGAGAAATTCGCGGCGGTTCATGCCGGTCGCGTCGGGAAGGTACTCGCGAGGACGGGCTACTTGTTGACCGGCGAGTTCGGATCGAGCAGCAGCGCCACCAGATGTCTGATCTGCTCTTCGCTGAGGATCTGGTTGTGCCCGAAGCGCGGCATGTTCGAGCAGGCGGTGTAGGCCTGCGCGTTGTAGATCTTGCCGAAGGTGTACTTCTGGATCGCCTCGGAGTTGCCGCGCAGCTTGCCGAAGTTGAGCAGCGTCGGGCCGATCGTGCCGAATGAGACTTCCTGCGGCGAGAGCTGATGGCATGCATAGCAGTTCCCGCCCGCGGGCGCGCTGGGGTTGTCGTTGAACTGCTTGCCCACGCCGCTTTGCGCGATCCGTTCGCCCTGGCGCCAGTCGCCGAGGAGCTTGCCGTCGGCCGGATACTTCACTGTTGCAAGGTTGGCTTTCTCGATGCGCTCGGCCACGGCTTTGGGCACCGGACCATCAGCCGGCGCGCGGCTGCACTGGGCCTGGGCGTCGTCCTGCGACAGGCGATCGAGCTTGGCCTGGCCGCGCTCCTTGAACGAGGTTTTCATCATCTCGGTGGCACGCTTGGCGTATTCGGCGTCACTCGCCATCGTTGCGCAACCAGCCACTGCGGTCACCCCGGCGATCGTTGCGAAGAGTCGGATCTTCATCGTCGTTCCCCTCTAGCGTTTGATGGCTGGCGCGTTGAACACGCCGCCGTTGGCATTGCGCGCGAGGAACATCGTCAGCGCGATCGACGCCTCGGAGGTGAATTCCAATTCGGGGAAGCGCTGCTGGCGGAAGCAGTCGTAGAGCCGCCACTGGAACGTGCGCAACTCACCCTGCGACACGCGATAGGCGGGCCAGGTGGTGTAGGCGCGCTGCGCGTCCTTCGGGTCGGTCAGATTGGGCAGATCCTGCAGGCGGATGCGCTTGCCCGACTCGGAATGACAGGTGGCGCAGGAGAAATCGTGCGGGCCACCGCGATGGAAGAAGATCTTCTCGCCGAGCTTGAACGCGTCTTGTTCCTTGGCGTGGCTCATCGCGACGTTCATCTTCACGCCCTTCGATTCGGCGGTGACGAAGGCGACGATCGCTTCGATGTCGGAGCGATTCGAGCCCGCACCGTAGGCGCGCTTGCTGATCTCGGCGCGCGAGAAGCCTTGCTGTGTGGTCATGCAGTGGACCAGACGCGTCTCCAGGTCCATCACCTTGTCGACATCGGCGAAGTACCTGGGCAGTTCCGCGTAAGCGCCCTTGACGACGCCGGGTCCCTTGCCAAGATCGCACCGTTCGAGCGACGCGTTGCGCGGACCGCGCGTGCGCTTCCACAAGTCCTCGCCCCGCGCCTCCCACAGTTCGGCCGGATTGCCGTCGACCAGGGCTTCGCGATACTTCTCGATCTGCTTGACCGTATCGGCGCCGGACTGGGCGAGCACGGGTGCGGGCGCGACTCCAATCACGATTCCGATCGCAGCTCCGGTCGCGATGGCTAACGCAGTGCGACTACGCAGGCAGTAACGAAACAAGGTCGTCTCCTCATGAGCTGACGGACCGCCCCATGCGTGGGGACGGATCTCGAACGAATGAAACAATGGGACTACGGTCGTAGATACACGAAACCTTCCCTCGCCTGCAGCCGCGCAACTTCGGCCACGCCGGAAGCCACGATCTTGCCTTCTCTCACCACCTGACCCGTGTTGATCTTGCGCTGGATGAGCGTGTTCTCGCAGACACGAAACTCGATGCCGCGCGTGGCCAGTTCTTCGACATCGTTGCTGAACGCATTGCCTTGCGCGGTCTTGGCGCCCTTCAGCAGGAAGTCGATGCCGCGACCGTGCGTCACGACGACGATCCTGGCCTTCGCGTCGGCCGCGAGGTGGTTGCGGATGTTGTTCATGGCGCGGGAGGCCTGTTCGATGCCTTCATTCAGGTGGTAGACGACCTTGACCTCATCGGCCGCGATCGCGCCGAAGGACACGAGCGCGAACCACAGGCCAATGACGAATCTACGGAGGGAGTTCATTGCCGTTACCTATCGCTACGACCCGATCGCTGCTTCGTCCGAGCGCTTATCGCCTTTGTTGTCCACCCAGGTGATCTGGATCTTGTCGCCGGGTTTGCCGCCAGTGAATTGGAACTGCAGAAACGGATTCTTCGATACCGCCGGCCCCCACTCGGCCGACAGCACCGTCTTGCCGTTGTGGGTCGCGGTCACGCTCTGGATGAAGTGCGCCGGCACCAGATTGCCCGAAGAGTCCTTGCGCTGGCCGGTCTCCATCTCGTGGCTCATGAGCACGCGCACCACCACCTTGTCGCCCTGCATGTTGGCGCGGATTCGCATTGGGTCTGCCATGGTTGGCTCCTGTTTCGCTTGGGAATGTTTTGCAAGACCGGCGCCGCGCTAGCCGCCGCATCCACCCAGCGTCACCTTGACTTCGCGAGTGGCGATGAAGTACTTGCCGTCGGCCGTCTTGATGAGCGCGTGCACGTCGGAAGACTGGCCCATCTTGACGCGCGTGGAAACGGCGGCTTCCGTCCCGCCCGGGAAATCGAACTTCGCCGCGAGCGTGCTGGGATTCTTCTCGATCAGCACCGCGATCGACTGCGTATTGGGAATGCGGCTGGTGATGTTGATCGGCACCACCGCGCCGTTCTCGGCGATCTCCGGTGTGGAGCCCCACGACACGTCGGTGGTCTTGGCCGGCTGCGCGCCACCCAGGGCCTTCACCACGTCGGCGACGCTCTTGGCCGCGAATGCGTCCTTGTTCCAGCTCGCCTGCGCGTACGCGACGCCGGGTTTCACCAGCCCCGCCGCGACGAACAGGCCGAGCACGCTCGCCGCGCCGCCGGCCTTGATCACGCTTCTACGACTCACTGCTGTTTCCATGATGCCTCCAAGTTCAACCTGCCGAAATCGCATTGCACCCGATCGAATCACACGGATCGGCGATTCACTGCATGGTCGGCGCCGACCTGGTCGCCAGCGCCACGAGCGCTTCACATACATACACCACCGCGCCGTCCTGATTCAGCATTTCGTGCCGGATGGTTGCCAGACCGCGACCGGGCTTGGTGACCGGACGCTTATCGAGCACGGTGATGCGCATGCGCAACCGGTCCGCTGCTTTGACTGGCTGCTGAAATCGGATGCTGCCCCCGTATCCGCCGAGGAATTCCCAGACAGCGCTGTCGGTGTTGTAGATGCCGTGCCCCATTCGATACATCAGCGAGACGACGTAGCCACCGCTTGCGATCAACTCGCCGAACGGTGATTCGCGACCGGCCTGCGCATCGACGTGGAACGGCCACGGGTCGTTGCGCCGGTTGTATTCGAGCATTTCCTGACCGTCGACCACATGGTCCAATCCCCAGAACTGCGCCCCCTGCTCGAGGTCCTCGAAGTAGATTCTCCGCGGCTGGGCCATCGAATCAATCTGCTACGCGCGGCGCGACCTGGCACGTGCCGGCGCTTTCGCCATCTTGCCGCAGAAAACGTCATACAGCGTGCGCATCACCGCGGCCGCTTCGCTGCTGGCTATTCGATAGTAGATCGTCTGTCCGTCGCGGCGATTGGCGAGGATTCCCTCCCGGCGCAGGATCGAGAGATGCTGCGACAACCCCGACTGACTGAGTCCGACCACCCGTACCAGTTCGCCGACCGATTTCTCGCCACCGGCAAGTTGACACATGACCATCAGTCGCGCCGGATTCGACATTGCCTTCAGCAGCGCCGTTGCGCGCGCCGCATTCTCCTGAAGCGCAGGAAGATCGGCCACGAAATCGAACTTTGGTCTGTCTCCCACCATTACCTCCGAAGGCTCGCCCTGCTATCTCGATTCAGGGCTTGGCGCAGGCACAGCCGGCAAAACCGTCGGCGTTCATCTTCGCTTCGTACGGTTGTGCCACTTGCGCTCCAGGCGTGAGCGTCGGCTTCACCGCGGCCCAGTTGTCGGGCTTGATGATCACCATCCATCCCGCGCCATAAGGATCGTCGTTCGCAAGAGCGGGTTTGTTGACCAATTCATCGTTGACCTGCGCCACTTCGCCGCCGGCCGCTGACTTCGCCGGGCCCACCCACTTGCCCGATTCCACCGTCGCACAGGATTTTCCTGCGTCGACCTTGCGCCCGACCTTCTTCGGCGTGAAAGCCACGAGCTGCCCCGCCATCGCGGTGGCAACCGTGGTCATGCCGATCTTGACGTTGCCGTCATCCTGCTCCTTGAACCAGATGTGATTCTCGACGTCATACAGGAGATCGTCGGGCAGTTGGCATCCACGTACGTCAGGCATGTTCGCATCTTCTCCTTTTATTGCGCCGACACCTTTTGCGCCGACAGGCTTGGCGCCGCCGCTTCGGTTCGCAGCGGGCGCGAGGCGCAGCAGAAGTCCCCAAGGCCTTCGACCTGCATCTTGCCGCTCACGAACAGATACAGATGTCTGGCGAGCATCGTCATCATGCGCTGGTGCCGAGCGAGAGCGCCTGCCGCCTCGTTCGATGCACCAACGATCAGATTGTAGTGGTAGGCGATCTCGCGACAAGTCTCGCGGCAGGCGTTGAAGCTGGGCAGGTTCTGCGCGCCCTGACGGTGCAACGTCAGCAGCCGGAATCCTTCGCGACTGGACTCGGTCGGCGCTTCGCCGCGCGCAACGATCCATTGTTCGAGGATCTCTTCGGCCAAAGCGAGCAGCTCGCGCGCCGCCCGCGTCGGGTCGGCCTCGCACTCACAGCGATCGAGGGCAGCTTCGATGTCGTTCAACGATCTCAAGCGAGCCCCTTTTCCTTGAGCAACTCCAGCCCGTCGGAGACGTTCTCGTGCACGCCCACTTTGCGCGGCGACAGACCGAGCGCGATGCCGAGCAGCTGGGTGAAGTACAGCATGCGCACCGTCGTCTTCTGCCCGAGCACCTTCTCTGCCCGGACCTGATGCATCTCCAACCCGGCATGACACGTCGGACACTCGGTGGCGATGACGTCGGCCCCGGCTGCTTCGGCCGCGCGCAGAATGTTGAGCACGAGCTTGGTCGAGATATCGCTGTCCGAGAGCGTATGCGCGCCGCCGCAGCAGGCAGTCTTCAGCGGGAAATCGACGTTCTCCGCACCGGCAACCGCCAGCAGGTCGTCCATGAAGTGCGGCTGCGACGTCGATTCGCTGCCTGCTCCCTTGTCCTTCTCCGGAAAGATGTGCCGCGGCCGGGTGTACATGCACCCGTAGTAGTTCGCGACCTTCAGGCCTTTGAGGCCATTGCGGATGCGGCGCTTGAGTTCTTCTTCACCCAGTCCGTGCTTGATCCAGTCGAGCGCGTGGATGGTTTCCACCTGCCCCGACTTGTATGCGGTGTGCCCGGCCTTGTTCGAGATCCGATCGACCACCTCGCGCGAGCCCTGATCGTGCTCGAGGTCGTACTCGGCCTTCTTGAGGTTGTGATAGCAGCCGTTGCACGGGGCCATCACCACCTTCGCACCCATCTCGTTGGCCGCGATCGACATCACCCGCGACGACAGATACGTCTGCACCTTCGGATCGATGTTCTTCACTTCCATCGCGCCGCAGCAGTTCCAGTTGGGCACCTCGTCCAACTTCAGATCGAGCGCCTTGCCCACCTCGACGGTGGACCGGTTGTACGCGTGGCCTGTGCCCTCGAGGGCACACCCCGGGTAGTACGCGACCCGTTGATACCGGGCCTTCTTGTCCTGCGCGTCGCCGTCAGCCATTCAAGTCACTTCAGCCTTTCCTGTCCGTCACGCGCGCTTCGCATCGGCGCCGGCGGGCAATTCGTTCTTCGCGATCTCGACCAGTTCGGTGAGTCGCAGCGCTTTGCGCTGCCGGGCATGCTGCTCATCGACATACTCATTGATCGCCGCCTGTGCCCCACTCCAGCCACGCGTGCGCGGCCGGAACAGCGCCGCCCAACCCATCAGGAAGCCGAGCTTGACAGGCAGACGGCGCGCGACCCGGCGTGCCATCTCCACCAGCCATTCCTGCTTGAGCGGCTGCCCGGTCCTGGCGAAGAAGCCGCGGATGATCCGCCCCTCCTCGATCTTGCCTGTACTGATCACCTGCTCGGCGAACTCCTCGTCGAACAGCGTCGATTTCGACTTCGGTGTGTGGCCCTTCAGCTCCAGCCAATGGGCGGTGGCCTTCATCACGCCCTCGGGGTGCACGTCGCGCGGGCACACGTACGTGCACTTGTTGCACGACACGCACTGCCAGATGATCTCCTTGTCGCGCAGCAGCTCCGATTCCATGCCCATGCGGATCAGGTAGATCCAGTAGCGCGGATTGAAATCGGGGTTGACGGCATTGACCGTGCACGAGTTGGTGCATGAGCCGCATTGCCAGCATCGATGGATATGCTCGCCGCCGGGCAATGCCCCGATTTCCTCCTCGATGCGCTCGTTGTAGTCGGTGACCACGCGCGACTCGATGAACGTGCTCCAGTGCCCGGAGACATCGACCCCGTCGATCACGAGCTTGTCGTGCGTCTTCAGGTTTTCCGGCCGGATCAGCGACTGTTCGTGGATGGGCATGGCGTTCGATCAGGAAAGGAGCTTCATGTCGGCCACGACATGCGCCTGGCCGTCGAGCGCCTTGAGCCGGGTGCGACCGCTGGCATCGACGCCGTCGAGCCCGAGCAGCCGCCGCGTGTAGAGCATCGGATCCTGCGGCGTGGAGAAGTCGGTTCGCAGGAAATGGCCGCCCTGCTCGCCGATGTACCCACCGTAGATCTGCGCAGTAACCAGATCGACGTAGTGCATGACGTCGCGATAGACGCCGTTGGTGGCGAGGAACTGCGCGAGCTCCTCGCGCAGCATGAGAAACGTGGCATAGCCATCGGGCACATCGATCATGATGTGATCGACATCCTCGCCATGCCAGATCTCACGCAGCACGCCGGTGTTGGCACGCGCATCCCACACCCAGCGGCACATGAGCGGGTAACGCTCAGGATCGACGTTGTGCAGGAGTTCGGCTGCCAGGTCGCGCACCCAGCGATGCGCACGATCCTGCGGGAAGGCCTGGGTGAATGCGGCGATGCGCGCATCGGTCGTCGCCGTGTCTTCGCGGCCATCGAGCAACTGAGCGATCCGGTCACGCAGCGAGGGGAACCGGCCGGCTTCGAGAAAGGCGCCGATCCGGCGCCTCACCGTGGGCATCAGCGCGCACAAGGTCTTGAGCGCTGACAACTCGATCGCGCCGGCACCGCCTGCGGCGAATGCATCCTGAAACACGGTCGCCTTCAGGCGCAGCGCCGCGACGTAGCGCTCCACCCCGCCATGCTCCTCGCCACGATCGATCAGCGTCTGTAACGCCAGCGTAAGCCTGGGGCCGGACAGCTCGAGCCGCGGCCGATCGAGGGGTGCGCTTGCCGCTTGCAGGGCGGAACGTGCTTGCATGGCGAGCAACGGTTACGCCGCGGCGCGACTCGTCTGACTGACGCACGCATAGGCCGACAATGCGGCGGCCTTGGCCTGCGCGATCGAATCGTCGATCGTCTCCGGGCCGGTCGCCGACCCCGCGACAAACACACCCGCACGCGATGTCTCACCCAACGCGCCGTACGAGTTGCCCTTGCCGATGAAGCCGTGCTCCTCCAGAGCGATGCCGAAGGTGCGGGCGAGCTGCTTGTTGTCGACGTTCGGATCCATGCCGATCGCGTGCACCACCATGTCGAACGGGATCGTGATCGGCCGTTTGACCAGAGTGTCTTCGCCCTTGACGATCAGCTTCTTGCCGTCGGAGGTGACTTCCGCGATGCGCGACTTGATGTACTTGACCTTGAACTCCTCCTGGCTGCGCCAGTAGTAGCGTGTCTCGTACAGCCCGAAGGTGCGGATGTCCATGTAGTAGATGTACACATGGCAATCGGGCAGCTCTTCGCGGATCTCCATCGCGATGTTCGACGACACCGTGCAGCAGATCTTCGAGCACCACTCGCGCCCGATCTGCCGGTCGCGCGAACCCACGCACAGCAGGATCGCCACGCGTTGCGGCTTGCGGCCATCGGACGGACAGCGCACGCCCTGGCCGGACGAAATCATCTGCTCGACCTGCGCGGTCGTCACGACATCGGGGAACGTGCCGAATCCCCACTCGGGCTTGTTCACCGAGTCGAAGTGAGTAAAGCCGGTGCATAGCAACGCGGCACCCGCATCGACCAACTGACCGCCGGACAGCTTCGCCTTGAACGCGCCCGCGGCGCCGCTGAACTCCGAGACGGTGGCGCCGCGATGAATGGTGATCAACGGATTGTTCTCGACCCGGCTCACCATGCCGCCGATTGCGTCCTTGGCCCACTCGCCCGAGGGCACCAGCTTGGCGTAGCCCGACAGGATCGGTGCGCCGCCCAGGCGCTGCTCCTTTTCCACCAGCACCGCGCGTTGACCGATGCTCGCCAGGGCGTGCGCGGCCGCCAGGCCGGCGGGCCCGCCGCCGACGATCAGAATGGGAGTGCTCACGATTCGATGTTCCCGTTTGTGGTCGCGTGACGAGCTTTATCGTTTGGCGAGCGGAATGAAGCCCGGTCCCGAGGTGATCATCTTGCGCGGGTCGTAGAGATTCTCCTGCTTGCCCGCCTTGACCTCGTCGAGGTACGAGACGAACTCAGCCTTCTTCGCGCGCCAGTCGATGCCGAGCTTGTCCATCAACGTCTCGGTCGACGATGCATGCCAATGCGACTGCACGATTTTGAACGGATGCGCACCGCACACCAGTGCGGCGAACTGGCAGTCGGCCAGGATCGGAAGATCGACTTGCTTGCCGGCCGCCTTGCCGATCCATTGGTTCTTGTCGAGCG
Source organism: uncultured beta proteobacterium (assembly GCA_902826155.1). The sequence goes on along the minus strand of CADEDU010000056.1, from coordinate 24,982 downwards.
TGGTGATGCAACCGGTGTCGTGGCCGATCATCACGTCGGCGTGCGCCTCCTCGACGGCGACGCGCACCTTGCGATCGATCGCGAACGAGCGGGTGAACTCGCGCTCGGAGATGATGTGCCGGAAGCCGAAACCGCAGCAGTCGTACCAGGTGGAGTAGTCGATGACCTGCGTGCCCAGGGCTTCCATGATGCCGGTGGACACGGCGACGCGATTGCCGCCGAGGATCTTGTCGTCGTAGATCGCATCCTGCGGCACCATCTTGTACACGTGGCAGGCCGGATGAATGGTCGCGCGGATCTGACTGCAGTCGATCTGCTGCAGCGAAGCGATTCGTTCGCGCATCACGTGCACCCACTCCGAGTAGTGCACCACCTCCTCGGGAATCAGCAGCTTGCCGTCCACCAGCCGGCCGAGCTTGCCCAGGATGGTGCGCACGCGCTCGCGCAACTTGGCCGAGTGCAACAGGTAACCGCGCACTTCCTTGTAGTTGCCGAACGAAGTGCCGCAATGGACCAGCGGATAGTAGTAAGCGTCAGGCAGACCCTGAGCGCGCGCGGCGACGTAGGCCTGATGGAAATTGCGCAGGAACACCGCGGCCAGGCTCTCGAGGTTGCCGATGCCCGAGCCGTGATAGTTCCACGCCGTGCAGGAGGTCTGATCGGTCTCGTCGAGATACTCGACGTCGAGCCGGTTCATCAACCACAACAGCGAGGTCGGATAGCCCGGGATGTTGCCGCACTGTCCGCATGACTTGTGGTGCCACAGCCGTTTGGTGGGGATCTTCTTGTCCCAGCCATAGAGCGTCTTCACCACCACCGGCTCGTGTTCGTCCTGCACCCGATGCACGACGATCTCGCCGTCCTTCTCGAGCTGCCACATGATGTCGCGCACGTCTTCGACGCGATCCTTGTTGGTCAGCATCGAGCGCCGGTCGATCTTCTGCTCGACCCATGCGGTCGCCAGGCGTGCGTCTTCGCCGGAAAGATTCGAAGCGCGCCATTCGGCGCCATGACCGGTGAAGCGCTCGCCGTTGTTACTTGTACTCATTCGTCGTCCTCCTGATCGGCGAGGAAGTCTTTCCAGTCCTCGCGCTTCTCGTCCATGATGTCGGTGATCACATCGAACAGGTTTTGATCAATCCCCTCGAGTTGCTTGAGCACACCGGTCTCTTCCCAGATCGTGTAGAGCTCGACCGAGGTTTTGAGATTGACCTCCCATGCCGTTGCCGTGGTGTTCAGCGTGGGCATCGGAATCGCCTTGCGCAGAATCTTGAGCGGCGCGTCCACCTTGGAGATGTTCGGGCCCCAGTCGGCGAAATGGTCCTTGTTGATCATGTCCGGCGCGAGCTGGTTGCCGGTGGAGATCAACTTCAGCATGACCCGGCTGAACGGCCGCAGCACGTTCTTCGCCGATTCCATTTCGTGCTTGATTGCGGTTTCGCGCATCAGCATCACCAGCCCGCCGGGCGAGTTGCCGAACGGGCAGCGCGCCGCACAGGTGTAGCACTGGGCGCACGCCCAGATCTTTTCCTGCATCGCGTCGTAGATGCCCTCGAGGTTCTCGGTCCAGAGCAACTGGACGATTTCGCGCGGACTGAAATCGTAGTAATGCGCGGCGGGGCAGGTGGCGGTGCAGATCCCGCAGTTGAGGCAACCGTTCAGTTCATGGTCGTAGCGCAGATCGGATTGGAGATCGGCGAAGATCTCCTCGAGCTTGGTGCGCGTGACCGGCGGCTTCTCCGAAACCGGGTCGCCGATGTGCTCCTGAACGCGGGTGCTCGTAGTCATCTTGGGAGAGGGAGGGCGACCATCAATACGTCAGGACCTTGCAGTCCTCCTCCATGATCTGCTCGATCAGGTGGGCACCGCCCATGACGCCCGAACACTCGGGAATCAGGTCCTCCTGTTTCATGTCGAACAGATCGAGATTGGGCGAGCAGGAGTAGAACTTGACGCCGGCCTCGTGCGCGTCCTTGATGAAGTCGTAGACCGATTTGGGCGAGCCGGGTTTCACGAACAGCTTCTCGGCGACGCCCTTCTTCATCAGCTGCCCCGCTGTCGCGGTGCAGATGACATCGACCTCGTATTCCATCGCGGCTGCAACGGACGCCTGAAAGATTGGGGCGCCCAACTCCTCGCCGTGGCGCGGGTCGGTGTTCGCCATCACGATGACGAGCTTCTTGGCCATGTTCTGCGCTCCGTCTCCTGAGAACTGAAAGTTTTTTCGCGGATGCCCCGGTGCGCACCTGACCCGGGAGTCCTGCTGCTTCGGCTGCGGACGACTATGTGGCCACGTACGAAAGGCCGCGCTCGAAATTTTGAATCAGTATATTAGGATTCTCTGAATTATCAAGATTGCTCGCTGCCTCTTTCGCCGCCGCATTGCAGCATCAAGGCCCTACCCTCGTGACGGTCGTGTCCATCCATCCGGCACACTGCACCAGGCCAGTCATGATCGGCACCAGTGCATCTTCAATGGCGCGCTGCGTGCCACGCAGCTGCGTCAACGCAGCACCGGGATCGGCCGGCGATTCCTCGAATTCCATGATCAGGTCTTCGACCATCGCGACCTTCAGTCCCGGATGCGCAGCAAAGCCGAACGCGCGCGCACCGATCTGCCACAGCAGCGCACGCCCCGCTGCGTCGCGCGCGTGCACCGCGGCGTATTCGGGCGGAACCGGCCAGTCGCGCATGTAGAGCGCGAACGGAAAACTCGCCGGAAGATAGCCGTTGAGCGCCTGCGCATGGGTGCGGCTGGCGACTCCCAACTCGAACTTCAACGGCGCGGACTCCGATCGACCACCCGCAGCGAGCGCGACGATTTGCGCGCCCAGACCGATGCCGATCACCGGCCACTCGCGCATCAGGCAAGCGCGCGCGAGTTTGACCTCCGCGTCCAGCGTGGGCACATCGCGCACGCCTGCGCTGCCCCACGGACCGCCGCCGAGCAGGATCAGTCCGTCCTGCATCGCATCGACGGGCGGCATCGCCTTCTGCTCGGTGAAGGGCCGGTAGTACTTGAACCGCAGGCCGCGACCTTCGAGATGGTCCTCGATCAGGCCGAGATACTCGGCCGAAGTGTGCTGGATGACGTGGATGAGCTTCATCGCGCCGCGTGTGCGCCGATCGCGGCTTCGACAGCGGATGCGAAGTCGGACGGCGATGCGGTGAGTAACCCGACCTTCGATGTAGTGAAAAACCGCTCGATCGCGGCACGCACATCCGTCACCGCGACGTTTCGCAGCGCTGCTTCCAGATCGAGGATGGTGCGCGGCGGGGTCACGAAGAAATCGCCGGTGATCAGCACCTCGCGGACGCGATCGTTGCGCGGCCCCTCGAGTCGCACGTAGGCCGTGATCGTCCCTCCGGCGCCGGTATGACCGGCCTCGCGCACGCCCTCGCCTGCCGCCGGATCATCGATCTCGGCGACGAACGCGTCGGTGCCGATCTCTTCGTCGTAGTAGCGGGCTGCCAGCGCCTCTTCCTCGGCCGTGATCTCGCCGCGAACCGGCTCGATTCCCAGACGCTCGGCGAATCCGGCAAGCAGTGCTTCCTGAATCGCACCGATCGCCGGTGCTGCACCGAGCAATTCCTTGAAAGTGACGACGCGCTGCGCGGCGGAGTCCAACGCGCGCTTAGCGAGCTTCGCTTCCGGAACGTTCAGGGCAGCGAGCATGTCGGCTGGATTCATGTCGACCAGCACCGTGCCCTGATAGAACAGCGTGTCGCCATCGAAGAACCCGCCGGTGCCGCTGATCTTGCGTCCGTCGACCTCGATGTCGTTGCGCGGCCGGTACTTCGCATTCACGCCGAGCCGCGACATGCCGGCCGCTGCCGCTTCGCAGATCTCGCGCGCGAGATCGCCCAACGTGGCGATACCCAGTGACCCGCGGTGGAACACCAGCTCCCAGCCGAGCTGCCCTTCGTCGAAATACAACGCGCCGCCGCCGGTGATGCGGCGCACGATGCCGATGCCATTGGCGCGGCAGTGCTCCAGCTTGATCTCGCGCGACAACGCCTGATGGCGGCCGATCAGCGCGGTGCGCGGAAAGCGCAGGAAGCGGATCGAATCAGGGATCGTGCCGGCCTTGTGCGCATCGATCATCGCCTGATCGAACGCGATCTGCCGGCGCCCGTCGCGAATGCCGGTGTCGATGACACGGAAGATCTTTGCCATGGCGACGGCTCAATGCTTACGTTCGACGATTTTCATCTGCCGCCGGATCTTGCCGAGATCGCGTTTATTTGGCTGAAACGGAAAGCTCGCGATATTCGACGGCGGTGAGTCGCCATAGGGTCGATCGCATGCGGAGATGTCTTCGGCGAACTTGCCCGGGCAACCCGAAGTCCGGAACGCGATGCCGGCATCGATCACCGCATCGAGTTCCTGCTGCGGTAGGCCGTAATCCACCACCCGACCGGCTTCGTCGAAGCGCATCTGCTCGACGCGCACGCCGCGATAGTCGATCAGATAGCGGGCCAACTGCACGCGCCGCCATTGGTCGCGCGGCGTGGCCGGCAGATGGTCCATGAGCGAGCCCTTCTCCGGGAAGAAGCAGAACATGTGGCTGTGCCCGCCGAGATCGACCAGCTGCTGCACCAGTGACAGCACGTCGTGCTCGGTTTCGCCCATGCCGACGATGATGTGCGCGCCGAACTTCTGCGGGCCGAAGATATCGCGCGCATCCATCAGGATCTCCCAGTACTTCGACCAGGCGTGCGGGGATTCGACGCCCTTGCCGCGCGTGCGCTCGAACAGCTGCGGCGTGGCGGCATCGAGCGCGACGGTGAAGATGTCGGCGCCCAGATCCTTCAGTCGCGCGACGTCGGCCCGCGTCATCGTGGTCGGATTGGAAAGGATCGACACCGGGATCGCACTCGGGTCGATACGGTCGGTCCAGCGCTTGAGCACGGTGACGGTGTCGGCGTCCGAGCGCGGATGCGTGATCATCGAGATGCACATGCGATGAAACTGGCTGGCGGCACCATCGCGCGCAACGATATCGATGGTCTGCTCCAGCGGCACCGCCGGCCAGTCGACGCGGATGAAATTGCGATCGGCGTAATCGCGCTCGGCCTCGCGGTGACGCGCCAGTCCGCAGTAGGCGCAGTTGGCGCGACAACCCTCCGGATAGGTGAGCAGCAGATTCAGGCAACGCGTGCACGCACAGCGATACATCCTGCCCTTCATGATGCCGAGCGTGATCGCGGCGGCGGTGGACATCTGCACGTAATCCGGCGAGCGCATGTGCGGCGTGAGCACGTTGTAGTTGGGCAGATACACGCCCTGCGGCGCCACGTTGTTCGATTTCACGCGCGCGCCGTTCTTGAGCCCTTGCGGCGTGGCCGCGGGCGGGCGCGGTTGCATGCGTTCGAACGGATTGTGATCGAGCGCACTCGCCGCAACGGTGGCTACGTCATCGGTTTCGGGGCGTTGGCAGCTCATGTCGTCACTTCCTCCGACTGCAGCGATTGATGGGTGGCCCAGTACTGCGGATAGGCGATCCAGCCGCGACGCAGCGCGGCGTTGCGCGGGATTCGTCCTTCGGCGAGCGACACCGCGAGTTCGCGCCGGCGCTCCACCGCGCGTTCGAGCGCCGGGCCGAACACGCTGACGAGCTCGTCGCGATAGTCCTCGACAGCGGCAGCATCGCCGGCGACGAGCGCAGCCGCGGCCTGACCCGCCAGATGCCCCGACTGCACGGCCGAGGCGATCCCCGCACCGGTCACGGCATTGGTGAGACCACACGCGTCCCCTGCAAGCAGCACCTGCGTCGAGGCGAGATGCCCGCAGGGTTCGAGCATGCCGCCGACCGGGATCGCACCGCCGGTCAGCCCGAGCACGTCGGCGCCGAGTTGGCCCGCGCGCACCAGCACGGCGTGCAGACGATCGAGGATCGCTTTGAGACGCACCTTGTGCTGCGGATCGACGCCCACGCCGAGATTGGCCAACTCGCGTTTTGGAAACATCCAACCGTAGCCGCCGGGGATGTCGGCCGAGAGATAAATATCAGTGGCCGCGTGCGGCCGAACGAGCGGCACGGTGATCTGCCGGGTTTCAACGAGCTCGCGATTGACGATGCCTATCGCGCGTCCGACCAGTGAACGCGGACCGTCGGCGCCGATCAGCACGCGCGCCCGTATTGCGCGGCCATCGCTCAACACGAGAGTGCCGTCAGGACCGATGCTGCGCACCGCAGTCTGGAATTCGCATGCAGCGCCAGCGTGCTCGGCCGCGTACACCAGTCCGGCGTCGAACGCGGCGCGATCGAGCATGTGGCCGGGAAAGGGTGTGGTGAGATCGGGCGGATCGTCTTCGACGAATGTACGCATCGATGTGATCGGCTGGCGCAGCGCGTGTACGACGTCGTCGGCATGCGACCCGATGAGTGCCGGCACCAGTTCGGCGCATTGCACCGGTTGACCGACCACGTGTTTGCGATCGACCGCCAGCACGCTAGCGCCGCCGCGGGCCGCTGCAGTGGCGGCACACGCGCCCGCGGGCCCGAGCCCGACCACCATCACATCGAAGCGCTCAGGCGTCACGGCGCCAGCACCGCACGCGGATGCAGCTTGATGGTCTGACCGGTCTTGATCGAGCAGCACGCGTGCGCCTGCGCCGCGGGCCGGCCGATCGCATGCGCCACGCTCACCGCACCATCGGCCGGGAACGCGATGCCATCGAGCCCGGCCATTACCGCGTACGCGTCGGTGACGCGCCGGTGCATCCCCGGCGGCCGCGCGCATCCCAGCAACACCTGGCGATCGGGAATGCGGCTGCGCGCCTCGAGAAAGATTTGGCCGACGTCGGCGGTGGCCGGCGTCGCGAACGTGCCGGGCTTCGCATAGAACGGCATCACCACGACCAGCACCAGCGAGTGGATCGCATGCCGGCTGACGATGTCGAGCGCGTTCGCCTCGCCGAGAATCCGTCCGTAGTGCAGACCGATCACGATATGCGGCACCACCTCCATCGACGTGGCGCACAGCGCGGCCAGCGTCGCCTCGAAATCGTCCACCGGACGATCGAGATGGTAGACGTCGCGAATCGTCTCGTTCGCGCCGATCACGTCCATCATCGCGGTGTGCACGCCAGCCGATGCCATGGCGCGGGCGCGCGGTGCATCGAGCAGGGCCGAGTGAATGGCGATGCGCAGATGCGGGAAGTCGCGTCGCAGCCCTTCGATGACCGGGTAGTAGCGTTCGTAACGGATCTCGTTGCGGCGGTTCGAGCCACCCGAGAGCAGGAATCCCTGCAGATCCTGCGTGTGCACCATCTCCCGCACCTTGGCATCGAGCATCGCCGGGGTGGTGGCGGGCAGCATCGGCTCGAGGATCTTCGCTTGGCAGTGGTCGCAATCGAGCGCGCAGCCGGCAGCCGTGATCGAGAACGCCGGGAAGCTGTTCTTGCCGCAGCCGCTGAGCTCGCAGCTCGAATAGGCCTTGAATGTGGGCGTCGAGAAACGGATCGGCCGGGCGGCGACAACGTCCGCGCGTCGTTCGCATTCGGCCACGAAAGCGGCGTCGATCGGTGCGTCTTCGAGCTCGTCGATCGAGGAAAGTCTGTCGATCCAGTGCATGTCGTGTTCTCGCGTCGCTGCTATGCCAGCCGACTCTCTATGTACTTGATCCCCGCGACCCCGCCAACCACGAGCGCAACGAGGCTGATCAGCGAGCCGAGCGAGAGCGTGGAGATGCCGGTCAGCCCCTGGCCGATCGTGCAGCCCAGCGCCATCACGCCGCCCACGCCCATCATCGCGGCGCCGGTGAGGCTGCGCACCAGATCGCCGCGATCGGCGAACGACAGCACCGAGAAGCTCTTGCGCAGCAGCGCCGAGACGTACGCGCCGACGATCGCGCCGCCCACGCTGGCAATGCCGAAATCGATCGTGGAGCCGGTGAAGGTCATCAGGTACACCAGCGCATTGCCCACCGGCGCGGTGTAGGTGAGCGAGGCCGGCCGCGTCGGCTCGAACTCGTCGGCCCCGAGTACCCCGGTGACATACCAGCCGGCGATGATCGCCGCACCCACGCCGACGCCGGAGAAAATGTGCATCGCCGAGCCGCGAAACTCGGCGTCCTTGAAGCAGTACCACAGCATCGCGAGCACCACGATCACAGTGATCACGCCGCGTGCGCCTGCGACCGAGCTGCCTGCTCCCTTGGCGAGCAGCTCTGGAATGCCCTGCGAGGCAACGCTCAGATTGGTGATGTTCTCCAGCGCCACTCGCGGCGGTGCGGTCAATCCGCGCAACGTCATGTACGCGAAGATGCCGAGCACGATCAGTACGACCAGCGCGCGCAGATCGCCCGCGCCGAATCGCACCAGATTACGGCTGGCGCAGCCACCGGCGAGCGTCATGCCGAAACCGAACAACAAGCCGCCGATGATGCCGCCGAGCCAGCCGATGCTGGTGCCCAGGTAGATCGATTTCTGCAGATCGACGAGCCCGGCTAGCTGCATCACCTGCGTGCCGGCGACGGCAACGGCAACAGCAAGCACCCAGGCACGCACGCGCTTGAAATCACCGAAGGCCGTGGCATCGGAAATCGCACCCATGGTGCAGAAATTGGTGCGCTCGACGATGAAGCCGAAGATCAAACCCACGACCGCCCCGCCGATGGCGACGATCGCCTTGGCCGACAGCATCTCCACGCGCGTTCTCCTTTTCCGGGTGTTGTTGTGCGTTACGCGCCTGCCGCCGCTGCAGGTGCGGTCGCTGCCATGGCGGCGCGTTGCGATTCAGGCACAGCCGACCCTTGCGCTCGCCACAGGCGTGGATCCGCCAGCGCGCACGCACGGTCGCACAGGCGCTCGATCTCCGCGCGCACCGGCGCGATCCGCGGCTCGTCGGCGATCGTCGTCAGCCACGCGGGGTTGATGTCTTCGTCGTCCACCAGATCGCATTGCAACGCGCGCAGCACCGCTTGCGCACGCTCGGGCAGCACCGTCGGCAGCGATCGATGCGACAGCTTGGCCCAGATGCCGCTCCAATAGCGCGTGACCGTCCAGGGGTTGTAGCCGCCGCCGCCCACGACGACCGCCGCCGGCGCCAATGCGACCAGCCGCTCGATCGTTCGCCACAACGCCACGTTGGACAGTTGCATCGACGCCAGCGGATCGCCCGCGAGCGCATCGGCGCCGCAGGTGAGCACCACGGCTTGCGGCGCGACGCGAGCAGCAAGCGGCATGACCACCCGATCGATCACGCAGTCGAGCTCGGCGTCGTGAAAACCGCGCGGGACCGGCAAATTGCAGGCGCGGCCCTGCCCAACGTCGTCGAGCGCACCGGAGTACGGCCAGCGCCCCTGTTCGTGGATCGAGATGGTGAACACGCGCGGATCGGCCGCGAAGGCGTTCTGCACGCCGTCGCCATGATGCGCATCGAGATCGACGTAGAGCACTGCGTCCAGACCGTCCTGCAACAGCCGCAGGATCGCGAACACCGGATCGTTGAAGTAGCAGAAGCCGCTGGCGCGATCGGGGCGGCCGTGATGCGTGCCGCCCGAGGGGTGATAGGCGATGCGCCCCTGCAATGCGAGCTCGGCGGCCCGGATCGACCCGCCTACGCTGGTGGCCGCGCGTTCGTACAGGCCCGGGAACAGCGGGTTCTCCATCGTCCCGATCGCGAACCGTTCACGCATCGCGATGTCGATCTTTCCGGTGCTGTCGGCTGCACGCAGCGCCGCGATGTACACCGGCGTGTGGAACTGGGCGAGCTGCGCCTCGGTGGCTTGCGGACTCACCTCGAACGCCTCGGCACCCGGCGAGCCGAGCGCGTACGCCTCGGCGTTGAGCCAGCCCAGCGCATCGCACAAGTCCATCACCGCCGCGACGCGTGGGATCGCCAGCGGGTGATGGCTGCCGTAGGCGGCGCGTCGATACAGTTCGTGGCCGACGAAGACAGCGGGCAGGTGCATGCGCTGGTCGGCGTCGTTCGTGACCGTGGCCTAGATGAACAGGCTCACGTCGGCGTCGCGCGCCATCGGCAGGAAGCTGGCCGCACCGACGTACTCCTTGACCTCGGGAATGAAGTCCTCGGGCGTGAAGCCGAACAGATCCACCGTCATCTGACAGCCGATCAGCTCGACGCCCGCCTCGATCGCGAGGCTGCGCAGCTCGCCGATATCGGCCACGCCCTTGTTGCGGATCGTCTGCTTCATGAGCGAGGTCGCCATCGCCTCGAAGCCTGGCACGATCGACTGCACCGCATTCGGGATGTTCCAGTTGAGCTTCTGGAACCACTCCGGCCCGAACGGCATCTTCATCGGCATGCCCGGATTGCCGAGTGGGCTGATGTGGAGATGGCTGATGTCCTTGCGCAGCAGTTGCAGCCCGTAGAACGTGAAGAACACCGACACGTTCCAGCCGAGCGCGGCGGCTGTCGAGGCGAGGATGAACGGCGGATACGCCCAATCGAGCGTGCCCTTGGTCGCGATGATGGTCATCGACGTGCCCTTCTTCTCGCGCAGTTCGGCGAGCTTCTCTTCGATTTTCGCGGGCAGGATCTCGTCGAGCCGTTGCTTGATCAGTTCGTCGATCAGCACGTCGTTCGGTTTCATGTCCATCGGCCGCCTCCTTGGAGCTTTGCCGTGCGCGGGGAACGCGATCTTCAGCGAGGGTGCATCAGCGCGAATAATTTCGTATATTAGAATTTCCTACAATACGGATGCAAGCCGCAGCGCAGCAGCACGCGTACCTCGCGGGTAACCGTTCCACCAGAGCGTCTCGCAGCACCGCCCATGCGCCCTCCCCCAGCGATACATCGCTCACCAAAGCTCGACCCGCACGCCCTTGTCGCGGAGCCGTTCGGCGTGGGCCTGCAGGAAGCGCTGGAACGAGGGCTCGGTTCGATAGGCACCGCTGGCGACGTATTCGAGCGACCCGTTCAAGTGGAACTGGCGCATGTAGCCGTCGACGCGAAACACTTCGCGGCCGCCCTGGAAGAAAACAATGCTCGGCGTGTAGGTAACGTCGAGCGTTCGCGCCCACTGTGCGCCGGTGGTCCGCTCACCGCCCGGCGCGATCAGCGGCGCGCTGTCAGCCAGCGAGAGCCGGACGACGTCGAATCGCTTGAGCAGCGCCTGCACACCGGCGTTGACGAATCCGACGCGATGCAGTTCATCGCACGCGGCGCAGTACGGTGTCTCGAACAGCACCGCAAGCGGTTTCGCACCGGCACGCGCGCGCAAATCATGCGGCGGCTTGAGGAAAAAAGGCTGCTCATGCAGCGACGCGCTGGCTTCGTCGCGCACGTTGCGTTGCAAGTGTTCGCTGAGCGTGAGCTTGTTCTCGAGCCGCCCGGCCACGTAGTCGAGCACCGCTTCGAACCGGGCCGGCGAGTAGTAGCCATTGAGCCGCGCGACTACCTTCGCCGATTCGTCGAAGAACAGCACCATGGGCGTGAACTGCACCTTGAGATGACGTGCCAGCTCCTTCTCGGTCATCGTCTTGCCGTCGATCCACGCCACTTCGCGGTCGCCCCACATGTTGAAGGCCACCGGCAGGAAGTGCCGGCGCGTCTTCTCGACGATGCGCGGCTGGCTGAAGTTGGTTTTCATCAACGCCGTGCAGTAGGGGCAGCCGTCCTGACCGAAATACACCATCAGCCGCTTGCCCTGCCCGGCTGCTTCCCGCACGTCGTCGCGGATGTCGAGAAACGTCTCGACGAACCAGCGCGGAATGTCGATCGCGTGCGGACTAGCGACTTGCGAGAGCGCGGCCTGAGGCATCAGCGCCGCGACGAACCAGAGCACCCAGGGCACCCAGAGCAGGCCTCGATGACGCATGGCGGTCTCCACTCGAATCGGGGGATGCGAACGCGCAGGCGTAAGGCGAACGCGCAAGCGAACGAACCGTGGCCCGATACTATACGAGCGTGACGCGCGCGCGCATCATTGCACCACTCACTTGCTGAGCCGTCTCCAATTCAGGCGACTGATGTCTAGTTCCGTGCGTCATTGACGCATCCAACCGAAGGAGTTCACCCATGGAGTTCGACAAGGATCTCGATGCGCGCGGCCTGAATTGCCCGCTGCCGATTCTGCGCGCCAAGAAAGCGCTCAACGAGCTGCAGACCGGCCAGGTGCTGCGCATCGTCGCCACGGACCCGGGCTCGGTGAAAGACTTTCAAGCGTTCGCCAAGCAGACCGGCAACGAGCTCGTCTCGCACAGCGAGGCTTCGAAAGAGTTCACCTTCTTCATGCGCAAGCGCTGATCCGGGCACGGACCAGCGCGCAACGAGCTGGCAGCGTGCCTGCCGGACGCCGAGACGAACACAGTCGCGCGGCCGGATGCGGCCCGGTATGCTCGCGCGCAATCGACACGAAACAACGACCACAAGAATGATCCCACGCGAGGATCGCCCGCTCACGATCGATGATCCGCAGCAGCAGCACGTGCAGTACACCACGTGCTACATGTGCGCATGCCGCTGCGGCATCAAGGTCACCCTGGAGGGCGACAGGGTCCGCTTCATTCAAGGCAACCGCAACCATCCGGTGAATCAGGGTGTGTTGTGCGCAAAGGGATCGGCAGGCATCCAGAAGCAGTACTCGCCGGCGAAACTGCGCCAGCCGTTGCTGCGCAAGCCCGGCACCGAACGCGGCGAGGGCCAGTTCGAGCCGATCTCGTGGGACCGCGCGCTCGATCTGCTGACCGAGCGGCTGCAACGCATCCGCAGCACCGATCCGAAGCAGCTCGCCTTCTTCACCGGACGCGACCAGATGCAGGCCCTCACCGGCCTCTGGGCACAGCAGTTCGGCACGCCCAACTGGGCCGCGCATGGCGGCTTCTGTTCGGTGAACATCGCAGCGGCCGGGCTGTATTCCATCGGCTACTCGTTCTGGGAGTTCGGTGCGCCCGACTGGGATCTCGCGAAATACTTCGTGCTGTGGGGCGTAGCCGAGGATCACGCCTCCAATCCGATCAAGATCGGGCTCGACAAACTCAAGCGTCGCGGCGCGAAGTTCGTGTCGATCAATCCGGTGCGCACCGGCTATTCGGCAATCGCTGATCAGTGGATCCCGATCCGCCCGGGCACCGACGGCCTGCTCGCCTTCGCGGTGCTGCACGTCCTGCTCTCGCGCGATCTGGTCGACTGGGAATTCCTGGTCCGCTACACCAATGCGCCCTGGCTGGTGATCCAGGCACCGGGCACCGCCGACGATGGCCTGTTCGCACGCGACGCCGCCGGCAATCCGCAGGTGTGGGATCAGACCTCGCAGTCGCTGCGCAACGGCATCGAGCCGGAGATCGCCCCGACGGTGATCGGCGAGTTCACGCTGGCCGACGGTCGCAAGGCCAAGACGGTGATGACGCTGCTGGCCGAGCGCTATCTCGACCCGCGCTATTCACCTGAAGCCGTTGCCGAGCGCTGCGGCGTGGCGGCGGCAACCATCGAGAAGCTCGCGCTCGAGATGGCGCACGTGGCGTTCAAGGAAACCATCGAGCTGCCGATCCAGTGGACCGACGTGTACGGCCGCACGCACGACAAAGTCATCGGACGTCCGGTGGCGATGTACGCGATGCGCGGTGTCTCGGCGCACACCAATGGCTTTCACACCTGCCGCGCGTTGCACCTGATCCAGATGCTGCTCGGCGCGCTCGAAGGGCCGGGCAATTTTCGCGCGCGCGCGCCCTTCCCCAGGCCGATTCCGCCGGCACAGTTGCCCGAGAACGATCTCGCGACGATCGACGCGGCCAACACGCCGCTTGCCAAACCGCCGCTGGGCTTTCCGACGCGACCCGAAGACCTGTGCATCGACCAGCAAGGGCGCCCGTTGCGCATCGACCATGCGTACTCGTGGGAGTCGCCGCTCGCTGCGCACGGTGCGATGCACATGGTGATCACCAACGCGGTGAACGCAAACCCGTATCCGATCGACACGCTGCTGCTGTTCATGGCGAACATGGCCTGGAACTCGACCATGAACACGTCGCAGATCCAGGACATGCTGCGCGCCAAGAACGAGCGCGGCGAATACAAGCTGCCGTTCCTGGTGGTGGTCGATGCGTTCCACTCCGAGACCGTCAATTTCGCCGATCTGGTGCTGCCCGACACCACCTATCTCGAGCGCTTCGACGCGATCTCGCTGCTCGATCGGCCGATCTCCGAGCCCGACGCGATCGCCGACGCGATCCGTCATCCGATCATCAAACCCGATCGCGACGTGCGTCCTTGGCAGGACGTGCTGGTCGAGTTGGGGTCGCGACTGAAATTCCCGGTGTTCACGCAGCCCGACGGCTCGCGCAAGTACGCCGACTACAAAACGTTCATCACCGGCTACGAACGCGCGCCGGGCATCGGCTTCCTGGCCGGATGGCGCGGCAAGAACGGCGACAAGCCGGTGCGCGGCGAACCCAATCCGCAGCAGTGGGAACGCTACATCGAGAACGAGGCGTTCTTCGCGTACCACTGGACCGATCGCGAAAAGTACTACCGCTTCGCCAATCGCGACTATCTGACGCGTGCCGTTGAGTTCGGTTTCACGCCGAAGGTGGAGCCGATCGTGCTGCAGTTGTACTCCGAGCCGCTGCAGAAATTCCGGCTGGCCGGGCTGGGGCACTACGCCGGCCCCAAGCCGAGCGCGCCGATCGATCGCGAGCGCCTGAGCCGCTTCTTCGATCCGCTGCCGATCTGGTATGCACCGCTGGAAGAGACCGGCAAGGATACGCAGCACGCGTCGATCGACGCCGCCTATCCCTTCCACGCGATCACGCAGCGGCCGATGCAGATGTACCACTCGTGGGACTCGCAGAACGCCTGGCTGCGTCAGCTCATCGGCCAGAACTTCCTCTACATGAACGCCGCCCGCGCGCACGAAATGGGGCTCGCCGATCTCGACTGGGTGTGGGTGGAATCGCACAACGGCCGCATCCGCTGCCAGTTGAAGACCATGGAAGGCGTCGAGCGCAACACGGTCTGGACCTGGAACGCCATTGGCAAGCAGTCCGGCGCTTGGGCGCTCACGCCGCAGGCTCCCGAGGCCACCAGCGGTTTTCTGTTGAACCATCTGATCTCCGAGCATCTGCCGCGCGACGGGCAGGATCGGCGCATCTCGAATTCCGATCCGGTCACCGGGCAGGCTGCCTGGTACGACCTGCGCGTGCGCATCGTCAAGGCGCAGCCGGGCGAGACCGGCACCTGGCCGCAATTTCCCTCGATCCGGGCGCTACCGTGAAGCTTGGCCTGACCATTGATCTGGACACCTGCGTGGGTTGCCACGCTTGCGCCGTGGCATGCAAGGAGTGGAACGACGGCTCCAAGCTCGCCGGCCCGCTGCCCGATTACGACACGCGCGGCGCCGAGCCGAGCGGCGTGTGGTTCAACCGCATCCGCCACTTCGAACTCGGGCACTACCCGGACACCAAGACACTCAACGTACCGATGTCGTGCATGCATTGCGAAGATGCGGCGTGCGTGACGGTGTGCCCCACCGGCGCGTCGTACAAGCGTGAAGATGGCATCGTGCTGGTCGACCCCGATCGGTGCATGGGCTGCAACTACTGCTCGTGGGCCTGCCCGTACGGCGCGCGCGAACTCGATCAGAACGCCGGCACGATGAAGAAGTGCACGCTGTGCGTCGATCGCGTCTACAACGAGAGCCTGCCCGAACCGGAGCGGCAGCCGGCGTGCGTGCTGGCGTGCCCGGCGCATGCGCGCATGTTTGGCGACTTCGACGATCCCAATTCGGCCGTGTCGAAGGCCGTCGCCGAGCGCGGCGGCTTCGGCATGCTGCCCGATCTGGACTACAAGCCGGTCAACCGGTATCTGCCGCCACGCAAGGCGCCGTCGATCGACACCGCGAGCGCACCGGCACCGACACAAGGCGGACTGCTCGATCGATTCCGCTCACTTGCCGGACGCATCATCCGGCGCTGACCCGCACCCGACGCAACGACAGGAATCGCTGCCCGCATGAAACCGGCATTGTCGATCGTGGCTTTCACTGTTCTGTCGGGCGCCGGGTTCGGCCTGTTTGCCCTGCTCGCGTTGAACGCACTGTTCGGCGGATCGGGCGCGCTGTCCGACGCAATGCAACTCGTCGGCGGAGTGCTGGCGCTCGTGCTGGTGGCACTCGGACTGCTGTCTTCCACGCTGCATCTGGCCAATCCACGCAATGCATGGCGTGCGTTCCGCCAGGTGCGGTACTCATGGCTGTCGCGCGAAGCCGTGCTCGCGCTCGCGTTCTTCGTCGTGGCGCTGCTCTATCTGGCAGGCGTGTGGGCTGGCTCGACTGCCTCGCCCGCACAGAAGCTGCTTGCCCTGCTCGCCGCGGCGCTCGCAACGGTCACGATCTACGCCACCGCGATGATCTACGCATGCCTGCGGACCATTCCGCAATGGCACACGCCGATGGTGCCCGTTGCGTACCTGGCGCTTGGTTATTTCTCAGGTGCCTTGCTGCTCTACGCGCTGGCGATCATCGACGGCAAGCGCGGAGGCGGCTATCTCGCAACAGTCGTTGTGACCCTGCTGATCGCCGCCGCGGTAAAGGCCCTCTATTTCCGGCGCTTCGGCTCGGGTCGACCGGGTGAGCGCACCATCAAGCACGCGCTTGGAGGTCAGGCGCTCGGCACCACGGCCGCGCAAGCGAAGCTGCTGGAAGTGGGGCATGCGAGCCGCACGTTCCTCACCGATGAGTTCATCTTCGCGCTGGGCCGCGAGCACGCGCGCACGTTGCGCCTCGTGTTCCTGGCGCTCACGTTCCTCGTGCCCGCAGCGGCGCTACTGGCCGGACTGAGTCAGCCGTGGCTGCTCGCCGCCGTGGCCGTCATCGCAATCGCGGGCCTGCTGGTCGAACGCTGGCTGTTCTTCGCCGAGGCGCAGCACGTGGTGCGCCTGTACCACGGGCAGCCTGCGGCGTAGCGACGCGCTCAGGCGGTCGCGGGCGCTGCTGTAGTACTGAAGCCAAGCGCCTCGACAACCGCCGGATGAACGATGCGGCCGGCGCGCACGTTCAAACCGCGACGCAGATGCTCGTCGCGCTTCATCGCTTCGTCCGGGCCGTGATCGGCCAGCGCCAGCACGAACGGCAAGGTGGCGTTGTTGAGCGCGAACGTCGAGGTGCGCGGCACCGCGCCGGGCATGTTGGCCACGCAGTAGTGCACGACGCCTTCGGTGATGTAAGTCGGGTCGGCATGCGTGGTCGGGCGCGCGGTTTCGACGCAGCCGCCCTGATCGATCGCCACGTCGACGATTGCCGCGCCGCGTTCCATGCGTGCCACCATGTCGCGCGTGACCAGCCGCGGCGCCGAAGCGCCAGCTACCAGCACCGCACCGATGACCAGATCGGCAGTGAGTACTTGGCGTTCGATCGCCTCGCTGTTACCCAGCACCGTCGTGATGCGTGCACCGAAGCGCTCGTCGAGCCGTCGCAGCACATCGGGCGATCGATCGATGATCACCACCTGGGCGCCAATGCCCGCGGCCACATACGCCGCGTTCGAGCCGACCACGCCGCCACCCAGGATGACTACCTTGCCCGGCGGCACCCCCGGCACACCGGGAAGCAGCACGCCGCGCCCGCCGGCCTCGCGCTCGAGCGCCTTGGCACCAGCCTGGATCGACATCCGCCCGGCCACCTCCGACATCGGCGTGAGCAGCGGCAGGCCGCCCGATGCAGACGTCACGGTCTCGTACGCGATGCAGGTTGCGCCACTTGCCATCAACTCGCGCGCCTGCTGCGGGTCGGGCGCCAGGTGCAGGTACGTGAATAACGTGTGATGCGCACGCAGCCGTGCGCGCTCAGCGGCTTGCGGTTCCTTCACCTTGACGATCAACGTGGTGCGCTCGAACACCTCGGATGCGGTGTCGACCACCTCGGCGCCGACCCGTCGATAGGCTTCATCGGTCATGCCGATGCCCAATCCGGCATTGCGCTCGACCACGACGCGGTGCCCGCGCTTGCCCAGTTCGTTGACCGAGCTGGGCGTGAGCCCGACGCGGTATTCGTGCGTCTTGACCTCTTTCGGAACGCCTACGAGCATCGCGACCCCCATCGTATTGTGCGGTTGTTCGGTTTAGGACCAGACACTACGTGCGGGACGAAGCTTCCCTGAAGGAACAACTTCGCGGCCCGCCGAGCGGCCAATTGCCGCGCATGACCTTTGGTACAGTCGCATCGCAGGCGTCCGCTGATCCGCGCGACAGGGCTCGGCCGCGTCCCGCACACCGTACGAATCGAACGACCCGAACGCACCGTACGCACCGTACGCACCATACGATTCGAACAATCCTATCGAGCGTTCGCGACATTGGAGGCCTCCATGCAGCTTTCATTTCACCGCCGGACACGCCGACTCGCCGCCTACTTTGCGCTGGCCTGCACGCCGGCGCTTGCCCTTGGTCAAACCGCGATCGAGGCGCATGCGGGCCTGCAGGGTCTTGGACTCGGCATCGTCGCGAAAATTTCCGACCGTGCCAACTTCCGGCTGGGCGGCAACTTTCTCAATACCCGCGTCACGATCACCGAAAGCGACGTCGAGTACAAGGCCCGTCAGGAGTGGCGCAACGCGCCGCTGCTCATCGATTTCTTCCCGAGCGCCGGAGGCTCCTTCCGCCTGACCGGCGGCGTGCTGTTCAACGGCAACAAGTTCAGCGTCGAAAGCCGGCCCAACTCGTTCGGCTTCCTCGATCTCAACGATCGCACCTATTCATCGACGCAGGTACCGTCGGTGACCGGCACGGTCAAGTTCAACTCGGTCGCGCCATACTTGGGCGTGGGCTGGGGCAACCCGGTGGCCGAAGGCCGCAACTGGGGATTCCTGGTCGACCTGGGGCTGACCTACCAGGGTCGCGCCAAAGCGTCGCTGACGGCACAGTGCGGCGCGGTCAGTGCTGCGCTATGCACGCAGATCCTGGCCGACGCCAACGCCGAAGCGGAAGCGCTGCAGCGCGAGCTGAAGGACTACCGCTGGGTACCGTTCGTACAGGTCGCGCTGACCAAACGCTTCTGACTTGCCGTCCGCTCCGCAGATCGAGCGATCGAACACTCAACCTTCGAAAGGAACACCCGTGAGCGTCATGCGCGAAGGCGCACGCATCCGATCGGCACTGGAACTCGCCGGCGCCATCCGTGAAGGCAAACTGACCGCGCAGGATGTCGTTGCCGACTGCCTGCGAAGCATCGACGCGACGCAAGGCACGCTGAATGCGTACGTCACCGTCTGCCATGAGCAGGCACGCAAGGACGCGATAGCTGCCGGTCGCGCCAATGCGGCCCTGGCGCTGCGTGGCGTGCCGTTCTCGGTGAAGGACAACATCGAAACCGCGGGTGTGCGCACCACCTTCGGTTCGAAATCGCTCGCGCAGAACGTACCCGGCGTCGAAGCCGTTGCGGTCAAACGCTTGCGTGCCGCCGGTGGCGTGATGGTCGGCAAGACCACGCTGCCGGAATTCGCCTCCAGCCTGCTGGGCACCTCGCCACTCACCGGCGTGTCGCGCAATCCGTGGAATCTCGAGTGCTCGCCGGGCGGTTCGAGCAGTGGCGCGGCCGCAGCGGTCGCCGCCGGGCTGGCGCCGATCGCGCTCACCACCGATGCGGGCGCCTCGACGCGCGTGCCTGCCGCCGTCTGCGGCGTGCTGGGCATGAAGCCCTCGATCGGGCTGATCCCCTACGAACAGTTCCCCGACGGTTTCGGCAACTTCATCCATATGGGGTTGATCACCCGCACGGTGAGCGATCTGGCTGCCGCGCTCGACGTGGTGTCGGGTGAAGATCCGGCCGACCCGCTCACCATCGGTGTGCCGCCCACGCGCGCGCTGCAAGCGTTGCTCGAGCCGTTCACGGTTGCCGGCAAGCGCATCGCATGGCGTCCGCTGCTGGGCAACACGCATCTCGACGACGAGATCCGCGCGTTGTGCGAGCAGGCGATCGCACGACTCGCGCAGGCTGGCGCCGAAGTCGAAACCGTGAGCGAACCGTTCGAAGGCGCCGGGCCGACCTGGCGCGTTCTGCAACAGGTGAACTGGGCCGGACGGTTCGGCGCGCCCACCGAGGCGATGGCGCGTGAGATGGATCCCGGTGTGATCGCGGGCATCAAGGCCGGCATGCAGACCACCGCGCCCGAGCTCACCGCCGCGCTCTACAAGCGCAGCGCCTATTTCCGCCAGGTGCAGGGATGGTTCAACCGCATCGATTGGCTCATCACGCCGGTCACGACGCTCGCTGCGATTCCCGCGGACGCGCGTGGCGACATGCCGCTGCAGATCAACGGCAAGACGGCCGGTGAGTTGCGAGCGGTGTGGGCGCCGTATCTGAACGTGTTCAATCTCACCGGCCATCCGGCGCTCAGCATTCCGGTCGGATTCACGCGTGCCGGCATGCCGGTGGGCATGCAACTGGTCGGGCGCCTGTACAGCGATACCACGCTGCTGCGACTGGCGAAGTTCTTCGAAGACGCGCTAGGCTTGAGCGAGCGAGTCCCGCCGCACGCCGCGGCATAAAAACGTCTGTCCGCGGGGAGCCTGCCTCCCCGCAACTCCCGCCGAAGGAACCATGTCCAAGCTGCGCCTCACGCTCGCCGTTGCCGATTACGATCGCACCAAAGCCATCTTCCAGGACCGCACGCCGATCGAAGGCGTGGAACTCGTTCCGCTCGCGGTCGGTGCGGAAGAATGCTTCCACCGCGCATTCAAGTACCAGGAGTTCGACGTATGCGAGCTGTCGCTCTCGTCGCACTCGGCCACCACATCACGCGGCGAGAACCACTACATCGGCGTCCCGGCGTTCGTCTCGCGCGTGTTCCGCCATTCGGGCATCTACATCCGCACCGATCGCGGCATCCGCTCCCCGCAGGATCTCCGTGGCAAGACGGTCGGTCTGCCCGAATACCAGATCACCGCCAACGTCTGGATCCGCGGTATCTTCCAGGACGACTATGGCGTGAAGCCGAGCGAAATCCGCTGGCGACGCGGCGGCATCGAAGAGCCGGGGCGCGGCGAGCGCTCGCCGATCCAGCTGCCGTCCGATGTCGAGCTGCTGCAGATCGCCGACGACAAGACGCTCTCGGGCATGCTCGAAGCCGGTGAGATCGACGCGATGATCACCGCCCGGGCGCCCTCGTGTTTTGATCGGCGCGCGCCGAACGTCGGCCGGCTGTTCCCGAATTTCAAACAGGTCGAGCAGGAATACTTCCAACGCACTGGCATCTTCCCGATCATGCATCTCATCGGCGTGCGCAAGTCGCTGGTGGCGCAGTACCCGTGGCTGCCGGTGAACCTCTATAACGCCTTCCTCGCGGCGAAGAAAGTTGCGGTCAAGGAGCTGTACGAGCTGGCGCAGCTGATGATCAACCTGCCGTGGGCGCCGGATCATTACGACGAAACCGTGAAGGTGATGGGCGCGGACTTCTGGCCGTACGGCTTCAACGAGAATCGCAAGACCCTCGAGACATTCCTGCGCTACCACCACGAGCAAGGCCTGTCGAAACGGCGCGTAGCGCCCGAGGAGTTGTTCGCCGAATCGACCTTCGATCTGGCGAAGATCTGAAGCCAGGCTCGCTCGAATGTATCCCGAGCATTGACAGGCCCCCTCAAGGCTGGTGACACTGCGCGCACCCCAAAGAAGCGCGGTTCAACGGCTCAACGAGGAGGCAATATGCAATCGACGGCTCGGCTGGCGACAGCAGCGGCACTCACGCTTGTACTTGCTGGTGCTGCATTCGCGCAACAGAAGGAAATCAAGATCGGGGTCATCTACGACCTCACCGGCCCGTTCGCCGGCGGCGGCTCGGAAGCTAGCCACATCGGCACCAAGGCCGCCATCGACATGTTCAACGAGAAGGGCGGGGTCGAGGGCTATCGGATCAACCCGATCTACGTCGATGCGCAGTCCAAGGTCGACGTCGCGATCAACGAAGCCGAGCGCCTGATCAACCAGGAGAAGGTCGACATGATCATGGGCGTGTATTCGAGCGCCCAGTGCGTGCCGATGGCCGGGCGCATCGATGCCGCGAAGAAATTCATGTGGGCCAACGTCTGCATCTCCTCGGCGGTGTTCAAGGGTCAGAACCGCCAGTTCGTGTTCCGCCCGCAACCCCACTCCGACCAGTTCGGCGAAGCCTCCTGCCAGTATCTCGCCGAGAACGCGCAGAAGAAGTTCGGCGTCGCGGCCAAGCAGCTGAAGGTGGCGGTGATCTACGAAGACGGCCCGTACGGCGCCGGCGTGGCCGCGGGCAACGAGGCCAAGTGCAAGGAACTGGGCATTCCGATCGTGCTGAAGGAAGGCTATTCGGCCACCGCGCCCGACTTGTCGAGCCTGGTGACCAAGCTGCGCCGCGCGCGCGCCGACGTGCTGCTGCATACCGGCTACAACCCCGACATCACACTGTTCCTGCGGCAATCGAAGGAGCAGGGCCTGAAGTTCAGGGCACTGATCGGTCACGGCGCCGGCCACAGCCAGATCGACCGGCTGCGGGCCGCGTTCGGGGAAGACGTCAACTACTTCCACTCGATCGATCCGGTCGCGGCGCAATTGCTCGACGCCAAGTCGCTCAAACCCGGCATCGCCGAGCTCACGCAGGAAATGGTCAAGCGCTACGCCGCGGTCAAAGGCCCGGGCGAGATTCCGCCGCACGCGTCGATGGGTTTCACCAACACCTGGATCTTCCTGGCCGATGTGCTGCCGCGCGCGATCAAGAAGCACGGTGGAATCTCCTCGGACGCGTTGCGGCGCGCCGCATTGGAGACCGACATCCCGCCGGGGGGCACCCCCTCGGGTTACGGCGTGAAGTTCTTTCCGACCGGGCACGCCATGGCGGGCCAGAACGAACGAGCCTTTCCCGTGGTGATGCAATACGTGAACGGTCGTACGTTCATCGCCTATCCCGCAGCGATCCGCACCACCGATCCGGTGCTGCCGTTCCCGAAGGGACACGCGTTCGCGGCGAACTGAACTCAGGCGCCGACTGCAAACACCAAGAGTGAAAGCAACCCGTCGAATCTGAGCGTTGCGTGCTCGAAGTTCGCAATCTCACCAAGCGCTTCGGCTCGCTCGTCGCGGTCTCGAACGTCTCGTTCGACGTGCGCGAGGGCGAGATCCTCGGCCTGATCGGTCCGAACGGCTCGGGCAAGAGCACGACATTCAATGTCATCGCCGGGTTGTATGCGCCGAGCGACGGGTCGGTGCGCTTCAAGGGCGAGGAGATCGGCGGATTGCCCTCGGCGGCGATCTGCCATCGCGGGCTGGCGCGCACCTTCCAGATCCCGCGGCCGTTTCGCAAGCTCTCGATCCTGGAGAACGTGGCGATGGCGGCGTGGTTCGGACAGCATGGCCGCGTGAGCCGCGATCAGGCGTGGGCACACGCTGCCGACGCGCTGAATCTCATCGGCCTGCCGTACGCGAAAGGTGAAGGCGTCGATGGCCTTGGTGCCGCCGGGTTGAAGAAACTCGAGATGGCACGCGCGCTCGCCACACAACCCAAACTGCTGCTGGCCGACGAAAGTCTCGGTGGCCTGGACGAATCGGAAATGCAGCAGGCGGGCGACATGCTCGAGCGCATCCGCAAGGAGCGCGGCATCACGATCGTCTGGGTCGAGCACATCATGGGCGTATTGATGCGCATCGTCGATCGCTGCATCGTGCTCGACCACGGCGAAGTGATCGCGCAGGGCTTGCCCACCGAAGTCGCACGCGATCCGAAAGTCGTCGAGGTGTATCTGGGCACCGACGCGGCCGAAGTCCAGCAGACGGCAGCGCGTCGATGACGATGCTCACGCTCGACAACGTCAGCGCCGGCTATGGCTCGTTTCAGGCGCTGTTCGATGTTTCGCTGACGGTCAATGCAGGCGAAGCGGTGGCAGTGATCGGCCCCAACGGCGCGGGCAAGACCACGCTGCTGCGCGTGATCTCGAAGCTGATCGACGTGCGCAACGGCACGATCACGATGGAAGGCCGCTCGCTCAACGCGCTGCCCGCCTACGAGATCATCAACACCGGCATCGCCCATGTGCCGGAGAACCGGCGGCTGTTTCCGCAATTGTCGGTCGAAGACAACCTCAAGATCGGCGGATTCGTGCCGAGCGCGCGCGCCCGCTTCGCCGAGCGCCTCGAGTTCGTCTACGGGCTGTTCCCACGCATGAAAGAACGGCGCAATCAGCTGGCCGGAACGCTCTCCGGCGGCGAGCAGCAGATGTGCGCGATCGGCCGCGGGTTGATGTCGGGCCCCAAGCTGCTGCTGCTCGATGAACCTTCGGCGGGGCTGGCACCGGTGGTCGTGCAGCAGGTGTTCGAGCTGGTTCAGCGCATTCGGGCGCAAGGGTACACGGTGCTGATCGTCGAGCAGAACGTACGGCAGGTGCTCAAGGTGGTCGATCGGGCCTATCTGCTCGAAGTGGGCCGCATCAAGACGAGCGGCCAGGCGCAAACGCTGCTCGACAGCGACGAGATTCGCAAGGCGTACGTCGGTTTGTAGATCGCAGGTAGCCAATGGAAATCTTCGACATCTTCCTGCTGGAAGCGGTGCTCAACGGGCTGCTGTTCGGCGGCGTGCTCGCGCTGCTCGCACTTGGCCTGAATCTGATCTTCGGCGTGATCGACGTGGTGTGGATCTGCTACGCCGAACTGGTGATGCTGGGTATGTACGGCCTGTTCTTCGCCTACAAGGCGGGCGTGCCGTTGCCGCTGGCCGCGTTGCTGGCGATTGCCATCGGTGCGCTGCTCGGCTACCTGCTGCACCGCTTCATCATCCAGCCGGTGCTCGCGCAGGAGCCGATCAATCAGCTGCTCGTGACCGGCGGCACGCTGTTCTTCCTGCAGGCGGCAGCCACGGTCGCGTTCGGCGTCGAATTCCGCAATCTCGGCCTCACGCTGCCCAGCCTCAGCCTCGGTGAGATCCAGCTCGCCTACTCGCGCATCCTCGCCGCGAGTGTCGCGCTGGTCGCGATGGGCGTGCTGTGGTGGTTCCTGCGCAAGACGTTTCTGGGCACCGCGATCCGCGCCATCAGCCAGGACCGCGCGATCATGCCGCTCATGGGCG
>CADEDU010000055.1 GCA_902826155.1 uncultured beta proteobacterium | reverse complement strand
ACCGCCACGTGACCGTCGCGGCCGATCTCGCGTCCCTGCGACGACGTGTAGGCGGGGAGCAGATCGGCAAAGGCCTGGCTGTGTGCAACGTAGGCACCCACGCTCGCGTTGCCGCTGCCGCACACCGGGTCTTCGTTCACGCCGTGCGCGGGTGCGAATGAACGCACCTTGATCGCGTCGGCCGCGCCCGACAGCCGCGCGAACGCGGTTACGCCACCCGCTTCGAGCGCGTTGCTGAGCTCGGCCATCGCCGGCAAGTCGGGCTTGAGCCCGGCCAGCGTGCTCGCATCGGCCAGCGGCACGATGATCCACACCGCGCCGACGTTGACGATCATCGGCACGTGTTCCGACGCCCATTGCGCACCGAGCGCGCGCCGCAATGCCGGCAAATGCTCTACGGGTACCGGGCGAAGACGCGGCGTCGGCACGGTCGCGAGTAATCGCAGGCCCGCAGCACTGCGCTCGACTGCGATGGGGACGAGGCCCGCCGCGCACTCCTGCACGAGATTGTTGCGCCCGGCGTCGACGATGCCCGCCTCCAACACCGCATGCGCAGAGCCAAGCGTAGGGTGGCCGGCAAACGGCAGCTCGGCGCCCGGCGTGAAGATGCGCAGGCGGTAATCGGCGCCCGCCTGCGTCGGCGGCAGCACGAACGTCGTCTCCGACAGATTGGTCCAGCGTGCGATGCGCTGCATGGCGGCATCGTCCAGACCTTCGCTGTCGAGGATGACCGCGACCGGATTGCCCTGGAACGGCACGGTGGTGAACACGTCGACCTGCTTGAATCGTCGTTTCATGGGAGTCTGATCTTGTTCAGAGACGGGAGTACCGCGTGAGCGTCAGCGCCAGCCACCAGCCCAACGGCAACAGTGCGATGGTGATGTCGCCGGTGCGCGTGGGGATCCAGCGCTGCAGATATTCGAAGGCGAGGAACCACAGGCAGAGGATGACCGATATCAGCCCGATGCGCCATTGCAGGCGTGCCGCGATCAGCATCAGCGCGCCGGAGAAAAACGCGGCGTGGCACAGGCTCACCAGGTTGATCGCCATGGCACCACGCAACATCGCTGCGAAGGGGATCCACTGGAACGGCCGCGGCACCTCGCTGATCGCAAACGGGCGCATCGCCTCGATGCCGAACCACAACAGCGCCACGACGAACAGCACGCCGCCGATCCGTGCGAGCGGCAGCCGTTGCAGCGGCACGCCAATCGCGATGCCAAGCACCGCCGCGGCAAGCAGCGGCGCGGTGATCTCCTGGCCGACCAGAAACGGCCTGCTCGCCACCGCCACGCCCACCAGCCCGATCAGCATGAGATGCGAATGGCGCAACGCGGCGAGCGTCGCGGCAATCAGGATGAGATCGACGAAGTGCCGCGCGAACGATGCGTGATTCCAGCTCGGATGCAACAGCAGCGGTTTGAGCGAGTCCTTGATCTGCTGGAAATCGAGCGTCGGCACGAACGGCCACAGCGCGGCAACGAGCCATAGCAGCACGACCCCGGCGGCGAGCGGCGCATACGGATCACCGGAACGGGCGATGCGCGGCAGATGGCGCATCACCAGCCATGCACCGATCAGTCCGACGCCGGTGCCGATCGCGTTCCAGAGCACGTCGGCTAGGTTCGCGTCGCGGCCCGGTACGTAGATCTGCAGGATCTGCACCAGCGCAGCGAACGCCACGACGAGCGCGAAGTAGGCGATCGCCGATAGCAAAGGACGGCGTGCGCGCCGCAGCGCGAACACGATCGCCGCGCCCATCGGCACGAACAACGCCACGTTGCCGGCGACGTCCCCGAGCGATGTCCACCAGGACGTTTTGGCCAGCATGGCGCGCAGCACCAGCTCGTGCGAGTACGGTCGCGCGAAGCGAAACGGCCACAGCGAGCCGTACAACACCAGCATCGCGACCAGCAGCATCGGTACGTGAGCGCGCAGCAGTCGCATGAATGGGCGCGATGGGTGCGATGCGTGGAAGGGGTGCTGGGGCGTTGTGGCCGGCGCGCGAGTCAGAGCCCGCGTGCCGCAGCGATCTGCACCAGGCGTTCCAGGTGATGATCGGGCGCGCCGCTTGCCGCTAGCCCCGCCACGGTCTCGCGCAGATAGTCCAGGCCATTGCCGAAACGGCCGTTGCCCTGCACCAGGATATCGACGATGCGTTCGTCATCCATGTGCGGCGCGAACCCCGAGGCGTGATGGTTGATGACGAACGCCAGCGCGTGCACCGATTCTTCCGGCGTGCGCACCGTCAGCCAGCGCGGCAGATAGGAGCCGAACAGCATCTCGCGCCGCCACAGCAGCCGCAGTTCGTGCGCGGCGTGCGCGTGCGCGATGCGATAGACCACGCCGTGGCAGCTGCCGCCGTTGTCCAGGCCCAGCACC
The DNA here is from genome assembly GCA_902826155.1 of uncultured beta proteobacterium. The sequence goes on along the minus strand of CADEDU010000055.1, from coordinate 47,480 downwards.
AGACCCGGTTTGTCGGGGGTACCACGATTGATGCGCGACCACAGGCAGAAGCGGCGGTGAAACCCCTGCACCATCGCCACGCGTCGGTCGAGGTACTCGAACGCCGGATTCCACACCAGCGACCCGTACGCAAACAGCCAGATGTCGCCCCGAGCGTGCTCGGAGGCGAGCGTCGCTTGCAGCGACTGCTCGAGCGCCTCGGTCGACAGCAGCTCGCGCTCCAGCGCCGTGCCGCGAACGCGTTCGTGCGGTTGATCTTCGGCGAGTTTGGTGCGCGTGCGCGCGTGCAGAGGCGAGCGGCTCACTACAGCGTCAGCCCTCCATCGACGTGGATCGACTGGCCGGTGATGTAGCTCGCATCGGTCGACAGCAGATGACACACGGTGGCCGCGACGTCATCGGGCTGACCCAGACGCGCCAGCGGAATCTGCGCGACGACGCGTTTCCAGCCTTCGGCATCGAGCGCGGCGTGCGCACCGGGATCCTTCTGGATGAAGCCGGGTACCACGCAGTTGACGGTCACGCCGTGCGGCGCGAACTGCATGGCGAGCGAGCGCGCCAGGCCTTCGATGCCGGCCTTGGCAGCCGCCGACGCCGTGAACACCGTGCCGTGCAGGCGGAACACGTGTGCGACGAAGGAACTCACTGCGACGATGCGACCGCGCTTGGATCGGACGAGATGCGGTTCAGCCGCTTTCGACAATCGGAACAGCCCCTTCACGATCACCGCGAGCGATTGCTCGAACGCGGCATCGTCCAGATCGGCCAGTTTGCGCTTGTCGGCGAAGCCGGCGTTGGCCACTACGGCGTCCAGGCCGCCGAAGCGCGCGACGGACTGTTCCACCAGGCGCGGCGCGGTGGTGCCATCGGCGAGGTCACCGGTGAGCACGATGCATTCGGCGCCCTGGGCAGTGCATTGCGCGGCGACTGCTTCGGCCTTGTCGCGCTGCGTGCCGGTGTGAACCGCTATGCGCGCTCCGGGCGCTGCCAGACGCCGGCAGATCGCTGCGCCGATGCCGCTCGCCGCGCCGGTGACAAGAAAGGTTCCGTCCATTGAAGCCCTCGAATCGAAACACCAAGTATCGCACCGACCGTGTTGCGCCAAGCAAGCGGCTCGCGGCGTCAGCGCATCAGTCCGGCCAGAAACTCGGCGACGGCGGCGCGAGCGGCCTCACTCTGCACGGAGTTGTGTCCGCCACTGCCCAAGGTGACATGACGGGTAGTGACGCGGCCCTCGAGATAGTCCTTGCACTGTCCACCGCGCCCGACATACCAGGGATCGTTGTCGTGCTCCAGAATCAGCAGCGGATGCTCGACCGGATGCGGGATGCCGTTCCAGCGCGTGTTGCTCGAGCGGCAGCCCCAGCCTGAAACGATCGTGCCGCGCACGCCGGGAAGCACGTTGGTCATGGCGGCGCGTCCGCCTTCGCTGTGCCCCATCACGAACAGTCGCGCCGGGTCGGCCCAGGTGGTGTGCTGCAGACGCTCGAGTGCGAAGCGCAGCTCCTCGTCGCGCATGCGCGCGGCCGTCGGATACAGCCCGACCCGACGCGTGGCCGGATCGCAGTTGGCGAGCCGCCCGCTGCGCGCGAAGCTGTCGGGCTGCAGCACGATCATGCCCTGCGCAGCGAGCGTCTGGGCCCATTGCCGATCGTGCAGAGTCAGGCCGGTGCAGCCATGCAGGTAGACCACGACCGGCACGCGCTGTGCAAGCTGCACCTGCCCCGGCGTGGTCGCGAACATTCGGCCGGGTAGATGGACGCGTGCGTGATCCCACGTGTGCTGCACGTCGGGCACCGTGCCGTCGAGCGGTGGCTCGCTCGCACACGCGACCAGCAACAACGCTGCTGCAGCCAGCGCACAAAAGCGCCAGTGACCGTGGGCGAGGCGCTCGCGCGCACGCACGATGGGGCCCCTTGGCGCCGAGGCTCTAGCGCGAAGCGGCACGCTCCGCAGAGATGACCGCGAACCGCTCGGATTTCTTCAACGCCTTCACGACGCGCTCGGCCATCGCGGCGCTGCCGGCGTCATTGAAGTGGAAGGTGTCGACGAAGTGGGATGCGCTGCCGGGGATGTCGTTCTCCCCTTCGACCAGCAGTGCGCCGGTGTCCTTGGCGACTTCCCGAATGATCTCGTTGTAGCGGGCGAAGCTGCGCAACAGTCCTTCATGCGTCATGAACGGCGCGTAGAGCAGGGCCGAGCCAATTGCAACGCTCCGCTCCTCTTCGGATTGTTCTGGACGCAGCTGCGTGCTGAAGGTGGGAACGACCACGAGCTTGGCGATGCCGGAAGCCTCCCTGATCAGTTCGGTCAGCCCGGCGCGAAATTCTTCGCCCAGCGCGGCCACGTCGAACTGCAAGCTCGCCGTTGAATCGTTGTTGTAGCCCTGCGCGCGCCGTACCGCGAGATTCTTTTCGATCAGGTTCCACAGTACCGAGTGGTTCGAGAACCAGGAACTCGTCGAGGGCGGACCGAGTGCCGCCCCTTTGATGCCCTGCTTGGTGGCCAGCTTGTTCAGCTCGAGCGCCAGATCGTTGGCGGCGTGGTAGACGACGACGACGTCCGGTTGCAGTGCGCCGACGCGGTGCTTCAGGTTGGCCAGCGAGTGCTTCACGCCGAAGCCCGGTACGCCGGCGTTCACGTAATCGATGCGTGCCGGGGCGACGGTCGAAGCAAGCGCGTTGTTCACCAGGTGCGGCCACGTATGTTCGATGCCGTGCACCTCAGCGCACCACGTGCTCGACGCCCCCAGGAACGCGATGCGCAATCTGCCGGCGGGCTTGGGCGCTTGGAGTTCAGGGTTGCGGAAGCCCCGGCTGTCGGTGGTGATGCGACCGATATGCAACCCGGCGGTCGGCACGCGCAGACCCGAGGGCTGGTGGACCTGATAGAGCTGATCGGCCATGGCCGTGGTGCCGTAGCGAACGTACTGCCGCACGCGCACCCCGGCCTCTGCCGCCAGAAACAGACCCGCCAGCAAGGCGGCGGCGATGCCAATCACCAGCACGCTTTTTCTGCGTGGTGATGGCCGGTGGCCAGGTGCTGGGTGCGTGGAGGAGGACGCGACCATGTTTTGATTCAAGCCCCTGCCAATGGGCGCGGATTGATCGGCGGGCGTTGTGGAGGAGGCGGCCCCTCGAGCCTGACAGTGACCCGGGTCGTACTCGCCGGTACGTGCCGGGTCCGTGGCTCCAGCGGCTCTATGGGCCGGTTCGGACACCGACCCCGTCGCTGAGCACGGCCCAATTCAAGGTTGAAGGAGCAAGGTTACTACGACGCCGTCCACAAATGGCACAAAAGGCGCCCTTACGGCATCGTCGGATCGACCGATCACCCGGCCAACCTTGAGGTTTCCTCCAGTTCCGATGCGCCTATCGCGATGCTGATGCCAATTTTCATCCATCGCGTCGCGAGTCAGTCGCGTCAATAGCCGCGCGATCGATCCACCAGATTGGCCAAGCCCCGTCCCGCCTCGAACGCGCGCATCTGATCCACCACGTACAGTGCAGCCGAGCGGGGCATCACCATCGCGGCGATGTGCGGCGTGATTTTCAGCTTCGGGTGGTCCCACAGCGGCGAGTCCTTGGCGAGCGGCTCGTTGGGCATCACGTCGAGCAAAGCGCCGCTCAGCTGTCCGGAGTCGAGCGCCGCGATGAGATCGTCCACAACCGCATGCCTGCCGCGTCCGACGTTGATGACGTAGGCGCCGCGCGGTAGTTGCGCAAACAGTTTCGCGTTCAGGATGCCTTCGGTCTGCGCGGTGAGCGGCAGCAGGCACACGAGAATCTCGGTGCGGGCCAGCATCGCGGTCAACCCCGACTCGCCGTGAAAGCATTCGATCTCGGGAACTGTCCGCGGCGTGCGGCTCCAGCCGAGCACGTTGAAGCTCAGACGACGCAGCGCAACGGCCGCTGCACCCCCGAGCTTGCCCAGGCCCAGCACGCCGACGGTGCGCTCGCGTGCGAATTTGTGATCGCGATGGTCCCAGCGATGGGCGCGCTGCAGTCGCGCGAAGTCGTCCGCGTCGCGGTGTGCAGCCAGCACCGCGTACAGCACGAATTCGGTCATGCCTTCGATCAGGCCGGCGTCCATCATGCGAACGATCGGCAGCGTCGCGGGGATGGATGCATCGTCGGCCAGCCCATCGACGCCGGCACCGAGCGAGAACACCACCTTCAGACCCGGAATACGCGCGATCGCCCCGGGCGGCGGCTTGAACGCCAGCGCGTAGTCGTAGTGCTTGCCCGGAACCAGATCGGGCCACACGTCGAGCTCGATCGGACCGAGTTCGCGATGCAGCCAATCGCGCCACTGCACCGGATCGTCTTCATGGGCGATGAACGCGAACGTAAGCACGGCTCGAGGCTCCTGGTTTGCGGTGTTGGTGGCGGTTACCGCGGCAGAGTACGGGAGACGCGGTAACGGTCCGGACCGTGATTCTGCACGCTGGCGCCACGATTCCGAACCCGTCAGAATCCCGCTGCTCAATCATCACCCCAGGATCGGATCGATGGCTTGGATCGAAGTGGCGAAGCAAGGCGACGTGCCCGAGGGCGGTACCTTTCCGGTTCGCGTGAATGGCGAACCCATTTGTCTGTACAACCTGGGCGGCCACTTCTACGCCACCCATGACACGTGTTCGCACGGACAGGCGAGCCTGGCCGACGGGTTCATGCTCGACGAGGGTCTGATCGAATGCCCGCTGCATCAGGGCACCTTCGACGTGAAGACCGGCAAGGCGGTCGGTGCGCCATGCAAGATCGACATCAAGGTGTTCGCGGTCAAGGTCGACGGCGGCGCGGTGTTCGTCGAAGTCTGACTGCGCCGCACCCGCCCCCACAGGCGCCGGAGCGTCGCGGGCGGCCACGCTGCCCCAAGGAGAGTTGACGATGAATCAAGAAAGAGGATCCACAGCCAGCGTGTTCCAACCGCTTGTGCGCGTGGTGCGCGTGTTCGGTGCCTGTCTGGCACTGTCGCTTTGCGCATCGGTCGGCGCACAGACCTATCCGGCCAAGCCTGTGCGAATCATCGTGCCCTATCCTGCCGGCGGCGGTGCCGACCTGACCGCGCGCCATTTGAGCGCGAAGATGGGCGATGCGATGGGCCAGCAGTTCGTGATCGAGAACAGGGTGGGCGCCGGCGGCTCGATCGGCATGGAAGCGGTGGCCAAATCAGCACCCGATGGCTACACGCTGCTGGTGGTGCCGCAGAATCTGGTCATCAATCCCAGTCTGCTCGAGAAGGTCGGCTTCGATCCGGTCAAGGATTTCGCGCCGATCGCGGTGCTGGTCGACTCACCGGTGATGATCGCGGTGCATAGCGGCGTGCCCGCGAACAACGTCCAGGAACTGGTCGCGCACGTCAAAGCCAATCCGGGCAAGGTCAACTTCACTTCGTGCGGAACCGGCTCGCCGCAGCATCTGGCCGGCGAGCAGTTCAAGGTGCTGACCGGCACGCAGATGCAGCACGTGCCGTACAACGGCTGCGCACCCGCCGTTGCCGACACCGCCGCAGGCCGCATCGAGTTGCTGTTCGCCACGATCCAGCACATCACGCCGCATCACAAGAGCGGCCGCATGCGCGCGCTCGCGACGACAGGCGCCAAGCGCTCCGATCTGGCGCCGGAATTTCCGACCGCGATCGAATCGGGCATTCCCGGGTTCGACTTCTCGGTGTGGTTCGGCATGCTCGCGCCGGCGAAGACGCCACCCGAAGTTGTGCAGCGGCTGAATGCGGAAGTGAACAAGGCGCTCGCCGACGGCGCCGTGCGCGCGCAACTGCAGAAGCTCAATTTCGTGCCGCGCGGCGGCTCCGCGGACGAGTTCGGCAAGATCATCGTCACCGAACAGGCGCGCTTCGCCAAACTGATTCGCGAAGTGAACATCCGGCCCGACCTGGGTGGCAAGTAAGGCGCGGCAAACAGGGCGGCAGCAAGCAAGGAGGCGGCGATGACGGCGCAGGGTGCGCAGGCGATACAGGCGGCACGCGGACTTGCGATGGTTCCGCTGCATCCGCGCATCGGCGTGGAGATCTGCGGCGTCGACCTGCGCGATCCGCTCGATCCGGCCACGTTCGCGGCGATCCTCGATGCGTGGCACCGGCACTGCATCATCCTGTTCCGCGGACAGCGCATCAGCGAGGATGATCAGGTGCGCTTCGGCGAGCAGTTCGGCACGCTCGCCAAGGTGCTGAACAAGCACGACGGGCACTCGCGCAATCATCCGAGCATCATGTTCATCTCGAACATCCGCGAGAACGGCAAGTTGATCGGCGCGCTGCCCGACGGCGAGATGATGTTCCATTCCGACCAGTGCTACGTCGAGCGGCCCGCGAACGCATCGATGCTGTACGCGATGGAAATTCCTGCGCGCGGCGGCGACACGCTGTTCGCCAACATGTACGCCGCGTACGACGCGCTGCCCGAGTCGCTCCGCACCAAGCTGCAAGGCATGACGGCGCTCAACGTCTACGACTACGCCAATGCCGCCACCATTCGTGGGGCTGCGAGCGAAGACGCGCCGCGCTGCGTGCACCCGGTCTTTCGCACCCACCCGGCAACCGGGCGCAAGGCGCTATACGTCAATCGCCTGATGACGCAGCGCATCCTCGAGCTCGATCCCGGCGAGAGCGAACGTACGCTCGCGTTCCTGTTCGATCACGCCGAGCGCGGCGATTGGATCTACACCCATCATTGGCAACTCGGCGATCTGCTGATGTGGGACAACCGCTGCTCGATGCATGCGCGCACCGATTTCGATGCGTCCGAACGCCGGCTGATGCGGCGCTGTACCGTCATCGGCGAGAAGCCGTTCTGAGCGGTCGCGCCGACGACATGGCCAGCGCACCCGTTCGCATTGCCGGTTCGCGGGATGTTGGCGTGACAACCACGCGTGCGTCGCTGCAATGGCCCCGCGTCCTCCGCCTGGCTGCATTCGCCATGCCATGGATGGCGCTGACGTTGAGTACCGCCAACGTAGTCGCGCAGGAGTATCCGAGTAGGCCGATCAAGTTCATCGTTCCGGCCGCGCCCGGCGGCGGCAACGATGCGGTCGCGCGCACCATCGCGCAGTCACTGTCGAGCGCGCTGGGTCAGCAGGTCGTCGTCGAGAACCGCGGCGGTGCGGGTGGCAACGTCGGCACCGATGTGGTTGCCAAGTCAGCCCCTGATGGCTACACGCTGCTGCTCGCCTTCGCCGGGCCGCTCGCGATGAGTCCCGGACTCGCCAAGGTGCCCTACGACGCCGTCGCTTCGTTCGCGCACATCAGCCTGCTCGCCAAGGGCTATCAGGGACTGGTCGTGCATCCTTCGCTCGCGGCGAAAAACGTTGCCGAACTGGTCGCGCTGGCCAAGGCCAAACCCGGCTCGATCAACTATGCCTCGGCCGGCAACGGCACGCCGCTGCATCTGGCCGCTGAACTGTTTCGATTGGCCGCCGGCATCGAGATGGTCCACGTGCCGTACAAAGGCTCGGCACCGGCGGCCGCGGCGGTGCTCGCCGGCGATGCGCAGATGATCTTCGGCGGTCTGGTGTCGAGCCTGCCGCACGTCAAGACCGGTCGGTTGCGGGCATTGGCGGTGACCAGTCCGCAGCGCCTGGCGAGTGCGCCCGACGTACCGACGCTGGCCGAGTCGGGCTTCCCGCAGGTGGACACGACTTCGTGGTACGGCATCTCGGCACCTGCAGGCACACCGTCGCCGATCGTCGAGCGTCTGAACGCCGAAGTGCGCCGGATCGTCGACTCGAACGCATACCGCGAACTGTTGGCCGGCCAGGGACAAGAGGCGACCAGTTCAACGCCGGCGCAGTTCCGCGCATTCGTCGCAAACGAACTGGAACGCTGGACCAAAGTGGTGAGGGCTTCCGGCATCAAGGCCGACTGAATGCTTCGGCTGTGCGGCGCCTGCCTGAATCAACCCCGAATGAAGATCTCGTCATGAGCACACCACTCACTCTCACCATCGCCACCGACAGCTACGACCACGTGCGCGATTTCACCGACGGCGTGGTCCGCGCCGAGGGGATCGAGCTGCGCGTGTTGCGGCTGCAGCTGGAAGAGATCTTCTACCGCTTCACCAAGTACCGCGAATGGGACATCTCCGAGCTGTCGATGGGCAAGTACATCGCGCTGCGTTCGCAGGACGACGCCAGCATCACCGCATTGCCGGTGTTCGTCTCGCGCGCGTTCCGGCACTCGTCGATCTACGTCAAGCGCGGCACTGCGCTCACGCATCCGGGCCAGCTCAAAGGCAAGCGCATCGGCATTCCCGAGTGGGCGCAGACCGCCTCGATCTACTCGCGCGGCATGCTGGTGCACGAATACGGCGTGCCGCTCGATTCGGTCGAATGGGTGCAGGCGGGTGTGAATCAATCGGGGCGCATCGAAAAGGTCGAACTCAAACTACCCCCGGGCGTGCGCTATCGTAGCGAGCCGACCAAGACGCTCGATGCGATGCTGCAGGCGGGCGAGATCGACGCGATGCTGACCGCGCGTCCGCCGCAAAGCCTGGGAGGCGGCATCGTGCGCATGTTCGAGGACTATCGGCCGCACGAAGAAGCGTATTACCGCAAGACCGGCATCTATCCGATCATGCACGTCATCGCGGTACGCACGCCGGTGCTGCAAGCGCATCCGTGGGTGGCGATGAATCTGTTCAAGGCGTTCGACGAAGCCAGGCGACGTTCGCTTGCGCGCATCGGCGAGATCGCGGCCTCGCACGTGCCGTTGCCGTGGATGGCTGACGCGGTGGTCAGAACACGCGCGCTGCTGGGCGAGGACGTGTTCCCCTACGGCATCGAACCCAATCGCAGGACGCTCGAGGCATTCGTGCAGTTCGGCCACGAGCAGGGCGTGTGCCACCGCCGGCTGAGCGTCGACGAGCTGTTTCCGCCGAACGTCGCTACCAGCTTCCGGGTGTGAGCTGCATGGTAGATTTGTGCAGCGGGTGATTGTTCCTTCCGGCACCGAGGCCAGACATGACCGAGTTTCGTTCAGCGTTCGTTCGTGCAGTGCTCGTTCGTACAGTATTCGCGACGACGCGTGACCGGTCTGCCGGGCACGCTCGATGGACGGGCGGCTGACTCGCGCGCCCCGGAACATCATGACGAACGGCGCCGCTGCTTCCGCACAGCCGGCAGACGCGCTGCGTGCCACGGGGGCCGAGCTGTTGTATCGCGAGGCCGCGTATCTCGATGAGCGGCGTTGGGACGAATGGCTCGCGTTGTTCGCACCGGATTGCGAGTATTGGGTGCCTACCTGGCGCACCGAGGAAACACTCGCTGCCGATCCGCGCACCGAGCTGTCGCACATCTACTACGCTTCGCGCGCCGGTCTGGAAGACCGCATCGTGCGCATCCGTTCGGGTAAGTCCCCCGCCTCGACCCCGTTGCGGCGCACCACACACGTCGTCGCCAACGTACAGTTGTTAGAGAGCGCAGGCGAGGCGATGCAGTTGCGCTCGAGCTGGACGGTGCATGTGTTCGATCCGCACCACAAGAATTCCTTCGTGCTCTTCGGTTATTCGATGCATGCGCTGCGCAGGATCGACGCGCAGTGGCGCATCGCCCGCAAGAAAGTGGTGCTGCAGAACGACTATCTGCCGGCCATGGTCGATGTCTATTGTCTGTAGCGCAGGCCCGTCTCGATTCACATGAATACAGCCACCGACTCGAAATCCCCGTCGTCGTCCGGCACGTTTGCCGGCACCACAATCGATCAGGCGCTCGCTAGCGCCAATGCGCTCGTGCCGGCGTTGCGTGAGCGCGCGGCTCAGGCCGAAGCCGACCGCCGCCTGAGCGAGGCAACCTATCGCGAGATGCGCGCCGCCGGGCTGTTTCGCTTCATGATGCCCAAGCGCTGGGGCGGCATGGAATTGCCGTTTCCGGCGATCGTCGATCTGCCGGCAGCGATCGGTCGGGGCTGCGCGTCGAGCTCCTGGATCCACCACAACTTCTCCAACCATGCCTGGCTGGTCGCGATGTACGACGAGCGCGCGCAGCAGGAGGTCTGGGGTCAGGATCCCGATGCGTTCATCGCCGGTGGCATCGCGTTTCCGCAGGGCCGAGGACGCAAGGTCGACGGCGGCTACGTGATCAGCGGTTTGTGGAACTTCTGCAGCGGCATCGATCCAAGTCCATGGAGTCTGTTCGCGGCTACGATTCGTGAACGCGACGATGGTCCGCCGGTCGACTACCGCATGTGCCTGGTGCCACGCGGGGAATTCGAGATCGTCGATGATTGGCATGTCATGGGCATGCGCGGCACCGGCAGCAAATCGGTGCGCGGCACCGACATCTTCGTCCCCGAGCATCGTGCGCTGTCGATGCTGTCGATCCGCGGCGGCGACGATTTCCCCGGGGCGAAGACCAATCCGGGGCCGCTGTACCGCGTGCCGCTGGTGGCGCTCGCGGGTTATTTCCCCGGGGCATCGGGGCTGGGCAACGCGCAGGCGGCGCTGGAACTCACGATCGCGCACATCCGATCGCGCGAAACCAACTACACCAGCGCCAGAATGCGAGACTTTCAGGCGATCCAGATCAAGGTCGCCATGGCCGGAGCGAAGATCCACACCGCCGAGCAATTGATGAAATCCGACTGCAATCGCGCCTGGGAGGATGCGTGCGCCGGGCGCATTCCCGATCCCCTGACCAAGCTCGCGTACAAGCGCAATGCGGCGTACGCAGTGCAGTTGTGTACCGAAGCGGTCGACGCTTTGCACCAGTTGGCCGGTGCGATGGGCATCTACGATCGCTACCCGATTCAACGCATCTTCCGCGACGCCCATGCGATCGCCGGCCACATCAGCTTCAGCTTCGATGCACAGGGTTCGGCGTGGGGCGCCGTCGCACTGGGAGGATCACCCGCCAATGCGATGTTGTAGCAGGCGATCGGACCGCGGATCCGTGCTGCGCGCGGTGGTCGGCGCATTGGTCGTCTGTGTCACCGTCGCGTATGCGCCGGACGGGTTCGCTCAGGCTCCGGCAGAGCCCGTGCCGGCGATTGCCGAAGACAAGCCGATCGAGCCCAAGGAGTCGGGACCTTCGGACGCGATGATCGAAGCGCTGCTCACGGCTGCGCGGGTGTCCAAGCGCGATCTGGTGTTGGCATTGGGATCGGGCGAAGGCCGCATCCCGATCGTCGCGGCGACCAAGTTCGGCGCGCGCGCGATCGGCGTGGAACGCGACGCGCAGCGGGTCGAAGTCAGCCGCAAGCGCGCGCTTGAAGCAGGCACAGGCGATCGGGTGATCTTTCGTGCCGGTGATCCGATGCAGGTCGCACTCGACGATGCCACGGTGCTGTTCGCGCTGCTTGCACCGGTCCCGTTCGCACAGATGCGACCGCGGCTGCAATCGCTGCGGCCGGGCACGCGCATCCTTGGATATGAGGCCGGTATCGAGGGCTGGGAGCCCGATGAAACGTTGACGCTCGACGATGCGCCCGAGGAGAAGGACGCCAAGGGCATGCTGTGGATCGTGCCGGCGCGCGTAGCCGGTATGTGGCAGCTCAAGCTTGCGGAAGGGCGCGCACCGCACGAGCTGACGCTGTCGCTACGGCAGCGGTTTCAACGCGTCGAAGGCGATGTGCGCGCTGCCGGCACGCAGGACGAGTCGATCAAGAACGCCATCGTGCGCGGCGATCGGATCAGTTTCCTGTTGCCGGGCGAAGCCGGCGAGCGCGCGTTCTACGCGCTCGTGCGCGGCAACACCATGACTGGCGTGGCGACCGACGGCGTGCGCAGTGTGCGATTCCGCGCCGATCGGTCCACTAAATAGCGAGCTGCTGCGGGCGTGACGGTACCCGTGCGTACGGGTTCTTGAACTGCTTCACGCTGCGCGCGCGCATCTCGACGCCTTCGAGGCGGCGCAGGATTCGCGCCTGCACCGGGTCGACCAGTTTGTAGTGACGGATCTCGTCGAGCATGTCGACGATCTCCCAGCAGTTGTCTCGATTGGTGACCCACAACTTTGGATCGACCCGCCGCAGATCGAAGGCGCGCGAGTATTCGCGCATGGTCTTCTCGCGCTTCTCGTTCGAGTACTCGTGGAAGAACGACAGCGCCAGTTCGCGCAGCGAGCGGTAGACCGGATCGCGAAAGCGCAGCGTGCAGTTGTTGGTCTTGGAGATGGCGCCCCAGTGCCCCTTGCGGCGATAGAGCGCGATCACGTGGTCGTCGTCGCGCACCGCGCGGATGTCCATGATGAGCGGCGGTTCGCCGTTGGCCCAGAACGCCGTGGCTGCGACCATGGCCGCCTCGATGCAATGCGCGCGCCGTTGTTTGAGCACTTCGCGCACCGAAAGATAGGTGTCGCCCTCGGGCTCGAAGTTGGTCGGGATGCGGGAAATGAAGTCCTGAATCTTGTACGGAGAGTTCAACGACTTGAGCAGCATGAACTCCGAGCGCGAGAGACCGATGTCTTGCCGGCTCGCCATTTGTTTGTTCACCACGTGCAATCTCCTACTCTTGGTTCGAATGATGCCTGGAGACAAGCGCCTGCACGCTTGCCGGACCCGGCGAGCCCGAGAGGGCTCCGGGGGGCAGGGCGACCTGATTCTAGGGGCTGACCGGGGTGGTTGGAGGTATCGACTCGTAAATCCCGCGTGATACGATCCCGGCCCTCTTGAACCCTGGGCCGAACAGGGGATCCGGCGAGTCGCGAGCCCGCCGATTTGCGTGAGCCGTATCGATGAGTGCGCCGATGAAACTCAAGAACTGGCAAAGAATGTAAGCGGAGTATGTGCTTGCATATCTTGTCTACTTTTCGCGCCTCGCGGGCGGCCCGCCCGTGCGGGGATCAAGGGTATTGCCGGTCGCATCCACGCGCGGATTCCGCGCAGCGTCTAACCAGGCAGTACACGGGTTTTCAGGCTCCGGCAGCGATCGTTGATCGGCCGGCCGGCGTCATCTCAAACTAATCTGCAAAGGCCCTTGGATTGATCTTCTTTCGCACCGACGGTGGCGGCCCGGGCTTCAAGGACTTCGGGCTCAAGCACAATCCGTTTCTGGCGCTGGTGGCACCGCGTCCGATCGGCTGGATCAGTTCGATCGACGCGCACGGGGTGGTCAACCTCGCGCCGTTTTCGTTTTTCAACGCGGTGTCATCGCGCCCGCCGATGGTGTTCTTCGGCGCCAATGGCAGCCACCTGGCCGCCGGCGGCGACAAGGATTCGCTCAAGAACGTGCGCGAGACCGGTGAGTTCGTTGCCAACCTCGCCACCTGGTCGCTGCGTACGCAGATGAACGACAGCTCGGCACCGGCGCCGCGCGAGGTGAACGAATTTGAAGCAGTGGGACTCGACCCGCTGCCGTCGCAGATCGTGAAGCCCCCGCGAGTGAAACAGTCGCCGGTGCATCTGGAGTGCAAGCTGGAGAAGTTCGTCGAGTTGCCCGGCGACGAGAAGACCGGGGAACAGAACACGATGACCATCGGCCGTGTAGTCGGGATCCACATCGACGAGCAACTGATCGACAATGGCCGTGTCGACATTACCCGTGCCATGCCGATCGCGCGTCTGGGGTACCTGGACTACGCGGTCATCGAGCGGGTGTTCGAGATCAAGCGTCCGGGCTGGCCGCTGGCGGGCGATCGCTAGCGCGGCCGGGCTCGATTCATTCAAAGCAAAGGAAGGAGAGCGCTTTATGCTGTTTCGCCGAATCGCCGCAGTCTGCTTGAGCGCGACGTTGTTGACCACCGGCGCGGTGCTGGCCCAGTCCAGCGAGTACAAGCCAAGCGTCGGGCAGGCGGGCAAAGACGTCGTGTGGGTGCCCACGCCGGATCAACTGGTCGAGAGAATGCTGACGATGGCGCAGGTGCGGTCGTCCGATGTCGTCTTCGACCTGGGTTCAGGCGACGGCCGCACGGTGATCGCCGCCGCCAAGCGCGGGGCGACCGCGATGGGCATCGAGTACAACCCCGACATGGTGAAGCTCTCGCAGGCCGCAGCGCAAAGCGCCGGCGTATCGGGCAAAGCCACCTTCATGAAGGCCGACATTTTCGAATCGGACTTCTCGAAGGCCACCGTCATCACGATGTATCTGCTGCCCGGGCTGAACCTGAAACTGCGGCCGAAGCTGCTGGATATGAAGCCGGGAACGCGTCTGGTGTCGCATCAATTCACCATGGACGACTGGCAGCCCGACGAAACCTCCTACTTCGATTTCCGGCCGGCCTATCTGTGGATCGTCCCGGCGAAAGTGCAGGGCTCCTGGCGTTTTCAGGGCCCGGGCGTGCCAGGCGCGGAACTCGCGCTCGAGCAGACCTATCAGCGCATCACGCGGGCCACCGTCGAGATGGGCAGCAACATCAAGGCCGGACTGCGCGAAGTGCGCCTGTGGGGCGATCAGATCAGCTTCACCATGGTCGACGCGAACGGCGTGTCACGCGACTTCGTGGGCAAGGTGTCGGGTGACAAGATGGAAGGCACGGCGCGCGCCGGCACTGATTCGGTAACCTGGAGCGCAACGCGCGTCATCAAGTAGCGAGGGCACGTCATCAGCCGCAACCGACTCCGGCGGTCTCGGTGCGGCGCCTCGCGGATCGTGCGGAGAGTGAATCAAACGCAAGCGGCGCACGGGCGCCGCTTGTCGTTTCAGTGCTGCGCCTCGCTACTTCGTTGCTTCGCCGCCGTCGAGCATCACCAGCTCGACTTCGCCTGCGCTGTTCTTACGGCGGAATGCCGCTGCTTCCTGATACTCCGGTGAATTGAAGCACGCCACGCCCTTCTCGAGCGTCTCGAACTCGATCACCACGAAGCGCCCGAACTTTTCCGGTCCTTCGAGAATCTGAAAGCGGCCACCGCGCGCCAGCACCTTGCCGCCGTACTTGGCCAGAATGCCGGGAACGCGATCGGTGTATTTCTTGTATTCGACCGGGTCGTTGATTTTCGAGCGGGCTACCCAGTAGGCAGGCATTGCATTCTCCTAATTAAGCGAATGGAAGGCAGCGAATGGAAGGCTTGTCAGTGCGAGGCGGCGGCGAGGGGATATCCCCTGCAGCGGGACATGCGTGGCGAGGTCGATGCTAACGCACCGCGGGCGGACTCAATGCGAGCGGAGGCAACACCCGCGGCCCGACACGCGCGGACCGGGCACGCGCGGACCAGCAGCGCCGATCACTTGCAGCTGTTGGTCGATCGCTAAATACCGGCGACCGGTACAAGGCAGCTGCGGTATAGTTTTCGGCCGTCGACGCGCGTCGCTCACTGAGGTGTGGCCGGCCGCTTCTGCGCCCGTGCTGTGCCTGTATTCCTTCGCGCAAACCCGCATCCGGCATCCATTACAGCATTCCATCCGGAGGTCGCTTGAAAGCCCGCGTCGTTCGATTCCATAAACCCGGTGATCCCGATGTCATGCAGATCGACACCCTCGATCTGCCCGATCCCGCTGCCGGCGAGGTCCTGGTCCGCAACACGGCGATCGGCCTGAACTTCCAGGATATCTATCAGCGATCGGGTTTCTATCCGCTGCCACTGCCTAGCGGCATCGGAACGGAAGCTGCCGGCGTGGTCGAGCAGTGCGGCTCCGGGGTCACCGGCCTCAAAGCCGGTGACCGGGTGTGCTACGCGGGCGGGCCGATCGGCGCGTATGCCGATCGCCGCATCATTCCGGCCGATCGGCTGGTGAAGATTCCGGCTTCGATCAGCGACGAGCAAGCCGCGGCGTCGCTGCTCAAGGGCATGACGGCGGAGTACCTGCTCAATCGCACCTACGCGCTGCGCGCCGGACAGCACGCGTTGTTCTACGCCGCCGCGGGCGGTGTTGGTCTGATCGCCGGACAGTGGGGCAAGGCCATCGGCGCGCATCTGATCGGTGTGGTGAGCGGACCCGAGAAAGTGAAGCTGGCACTGGAGCACGGCTACGCGGCGGTCATCGATCGCACCAAGGAAAACGTCGTCGAGCGGGTCAAGGCCATCACCAACGGCGCGATGCTCCCGGTGGTGTACGACTCGGTCGGCAAGGCGACCTTCGAGGACTCGATTCAATGTCTGGCGCCGCGCGGATTCTTCGTCTCGTTTGGTGCATCGAGCGGCTCGCCGCCGCCGGTCGAGGCGGGGCTGCTGCAGCGACTGGGCTCGCTCTACTTCACGCGTCCGACGCTCTACACGTATTGCAACAAGCGCGAAGACCTCGAAGCCTCGGCCGAAGGGCTGTTCACGATGATGGCCAAAGGCGCGGTGAAGGTGCGCATCAGCGAGCGCTATCGGCTCGACGACGTGAAGCGCGCGCACATCGATCTGCAATCGGGCCGCACGGTCGGCTCATCCGTCATCATTCCTTGAGCCGGGGCCAACGCATGCCGCTCTCGCACATCGAGCACTTCCTGGTGCTGACCGACGACATGAACAAGACCCGGGACTGGTATTGCCAGGTCCTGGGCATGGAGCTCGGACCGCACCCCGAATTCAACTTTCCGGTCTATTGGCTGTATCTGGGCGGCGTGGATGTCGTGCACATCGGCCAGAGCGCGCGTACGGCCGATCCGAATCAGGCGAAGTATCTGGGACGACTGGCCCAGGACAAGGGCGAGGGCACCGGTGCGCTCGATCACATCGCGTTCCGCGCCAAGGGCTTGCGTCAGATGCTTGGCCACCTGCGTCAGCACAAGGTGCAGTTCACACAGCGCCGCGCGAACAATCAGGCGCTGTTCCAGCTGTTCCTCTACGATCCCAACGGCATCAAGGTGGAACTCAATTTCGCGGCGGCCGAGGCCGAGGGGATCGAACCCGAGCTGATGGCCTCCGAATTCGCCAAGACTTGAGCGCACCTGCCGGCCGGGTTCGAAGCATGTTGACGGCCCATTGAGCCGGTCGACGAACCGCAGAGCCCTTCGACGCGCCGCAACGCTTCCCGATCGCATCGCCAATCTTCCGAGCAACCCCCTATCTCAACGCATCCGTTCAGCAAGGAGCCTGCATGAAGTACGTCATCGAAGCCCCGCAACAAGCCGTGATCGCTGTCGAAGGCACCGACGCGGTGTTCCCGGTCCGACGCATCTGGTGCGTGGGTCGCAACTACGCCGACCATGCCCGCGAGATGGGCCATGACCCCAATCGTGAGCCGCCGTTCTTCTTCCAGAAGCCGAGCGACGCCGTGATCGCCTCGGGCGCGACGATTCCGTTCCCGTCGATGACCAAGGATCTGCACCACGAGATCGAACTGGTGGTGTGCATCGGCAAGGGTGGCCGCAACATTCCGGTGGAGAAGGCGCTCGATCACGTCTACGGCTATTCCGTCGGCTTGGACATGACGCGCCGCGACCTGCAATCCGAAGCCAAGAAGCTGCAGCGCCCCTGGGAGATGGGCAAGAGCTTTGACCAGAGCTGTCCGGTGTCGAAGGTCGTTCCGGCGAGCAAGATCGGGCACCCCAACACCGGCGCGATCTGGGTGAAGGTCAACGGTGAAGTACGCCAGAAGGGCGACCTGAACCAGCAGATCTGGCGCGTCGAGGAAACCATTGCCTACCTCTCGAACTACGTCGATATCTGCGCCGGCGACATCATCATGAACGGCACGCCTGCCGGCGTGAACGCGGTGAAAGCCGGTGACCGGCTCGACGGTCACATCGACGGGGTCGGCGATCTGCTGATCACCTACGCCGCCGAAGGCGCCATGCGCAAAGCGGCGTAGCATTTCGGCACGCGCTCATGAGGCGTGCGGACCAACCGGGTTCGCACGCAGCCTGATCCGCCGCTGATCGGTCCGACGCCGACCACCCCGCCCCAACACCAAACGAGGAGCCCACACCATGGACATGACGCAACCGACGTTCAACCGCGTCGCGGAAGACCTCGGCAACATCATCATGCTCGAGCACGTGAACGTCACGCAGCTCGACCAGCGCCCGATGACGGTGTTCTACGTTGAGGGGCTGGGGCTGACGCGCGATCCGTACATGCACACGACCGACGCGAACATGTGGATCAACATCGGCCGGCAGCAGATCCACTCGCCGTCACGGCCGGTGCAGGTGCTGCGCGGCACGATCGGCGTCGTCATTCCCACGTTGGAGCATCCGCGCAAGGCGCTGCCCGGCATCGGGCAAAAGCTTGTCGGCACCAAGTTCGCATGGCACGACAACGGCGACACCATCGATGCGACCTGCCCGTTCGGCAACCACATTCGCGTGCATAGCGCGAGTCGGGCGTTCGGCGGAATGCGTCTGGGCGTGCCGTATGTCGAGCTGCCCGTTCCACCCGATACGGCGGCCGGCATCGCGCGCTTCTATGAGCAGATCCTGCTCGCACCGGTGCGGCGCGACACCATCGGCGGCAAGCCCGCGGCGTGCGTGCAGGTCGGCGTCAATCAGGAGCTGATCTACCGCGAGACCGACGCGCCGATCCCCGAGTACGACGGCCACCACGTCGCCATCTACGTCGCGAACTTCTCGACGCCGCACGCCGAGCTCAAACGCCGCGGACTGGTGTTCGAGGAGAGCGATCAGTGGCAGTACCGCTTCAAGGACATCGTCGATCCGATCTCGGGCAAGCATCTCTTCACGCTCGAGCATGAAGTACGCAGCATGACGCACCCGATGTGGGGCCGGCCGCTCGTCAATCGCAACTCGACGCAGACGCAGCGCGAGTATTCGCCCGGCCACGACGCGTTCTACTAGTCGCCGTCGAGTCCACGGCGCGGCGCCGCGCTCAGCGACGGCGTCGCGGTCCGTTTTGGTTCGGTGTTGGTCGGTGTGCAGCTTGTACTGTACGTCGCGCGCACTGCGAAATCACTGAGCGATGCCAGCGATCTCGATAAACCCATTCTCATCGCGGGCACATTCGGCTGCTCCAGGACGCTGGCCCACGCATCGCCGGTGGACGGTTGCCGTTGCGTTGATTCACTAACCGGTTGATATCTCCGACTTAGCGATGGAGCACCGTTGTGGTGCCCGAGTCGTGGTCGAGCAGGCGCACTTGCACCATGCGCACATCCGACAATCGGTCCCTTGCGATGGGTGAACGCGGGCCGGAGACAGGTGTCAGTGCCAGGTGATCAGACGTACGATCGGCCTCACCAACTACGCCGCATCGACGACACGCAGCACCACCACAGCGGAGTCGAGCCCCATGCGTGAATACCGACTGGATCGAGCCGCACTCTGTTGCCTGCTGAGCGGAGCGGCACTGCTGCTCACGTCGCTCGGGGTGGCGGCGAAAGACATCGTGATCGGACAAGTCGCTGCCTTCACCGGGGCGCAGTCCTCGAGCGGCAGAGCCATCCGCGCCGGCATCAAACTCTACTTCGACAGTGTCAATCGCGGCGGTGGCATCAACGGCGATCGCATCAGGTTCATCACCCGCGACGACGAGTACAAGGCCGACGAGACGGTGCGTCTGGTCAAGGCGATGATCGAGGAAGACGCACCGATGGCGTTGATCGGTGCGCTCGGTACCGCCAACATCGAGGCACTCGTCAAGGACGGCGTGTTGACGCGCACCGGTGTTCCGCTCGTGGGCGCCATCTCCGGTGCCAGCTCGATGCTGGGCGCAGCGAATGTCTTCGTCACCAAGGCAAGCTATCGCGACGAGGTCGATCAGCTGTTCGAGCTGGTGGCACGTACCGGCACCAGCCGCGTTGCGGTGGTGTTCCAGAACGACAGCCTTGGCAAGGATGTGCTGACCGCCGCGCAGCTGTCGGCGCCCAAGCAGGGCATGACGCTGGTGGCGCAGGCCCCGTACGAGCGCAATACCACACAGGTCGAGGGGGCCGTGGCCGCGGTCATGAAGGCCGAGCCGCAGCTGATCTACCTTGCTGCGGTGACCTCTGCCGCGATCGAGTTCATCAAGCGCTACCGCAGCGCCGGCGGAACTGCGCAGGTCTACGGGCTTTCCGTGATCGACGTGGCGACGCTGCTGCGTACGCTCGGACCAGACATGGCGCGCGGCTTCGCGTTCGGCGCGCTGCAACCGCTGACGGCAGCGCGCAAGTACGCCATAGTCCGTGAATATCAGCAGTTGCGCGCGACCTCGGAAGACAAAGATCTCGCCGAGCGTTCGCTCGAAGGTTTCATCGCCGCCAAGGCGCTTGTCCACGCGCTGCGCCTGTCGCGTGCCGTGAACGCACAGGCGGTGCTTCGCGCGCTGAGCGGCATGCGCGGTGTCGATCTCGGCGACTACTACATCGACTTCACGCGCCCCGATCGCACCGGATCGCGCTTCGTGGAGTTTGCAATCATCGGCCGAGCCGGCAAAATCGAGCACTGAAGCCGGTACTGAAGCCTTCGCGCCCGGCGGCGCGGGCGCAAAACGCGCGGCGCAACGGCACAACAAGACAAAGAGGGGAACGATCGTCATGTATTTCGCTTCTTCGAAGCGACTCACGCTTGCCGGCGCGCGCAAGATGATGAGCACAGCCATCGGCATTGCCGAGCGCGATGGCATCGCCATCACCGTGGCCATCGCCGACGCAGGCGGCAATCTCATCATGCTCGAGCGCATGGATGGCGGGCGCTTTCACACGGTGCATTCATCCACGACCAAGGCGGTGTGTGCGGCCTCCAACAAGCGGCCCACCGCGGCCAAAGGCGCGCAGGCCCAGCCGCTCGATACCACGCACGCCATCGGACTGGCGCTGGCCGCCGGACCGGAGCGCTGGACCGCGATGGAAGGCGGCTACCCGGTGATCATCGAGGGCGAGTGTGTCGGCGGCATCGGGGTGTCGGGCGGCGACTGGGCGTTCGACGACCGGGTCGCGCGCGAGGCGATCGAAGCGATCGGCGCGTCGTCCCGCATCGACAACAAATAGGGGATGGCGATGAGCACCGATGCAGTACGCGTGGCCGTCATCGGCATGGGCTGGTGGTCCGACGTACTGGCCGACGCAGTGCAGCGCTCGGACAAGCTGCGCATCGTCGCCTGCTACACACGGTCGGACGACAAGCGCCAGAAGTTCGCGACCAAGTACGGCTGCAAGGCGGCGGCCAGTTACGAGGACATCCTCGCCGATCGCGCGATCGAGGCGATCATCAACACCACCCCCAACAACGTGCATCTGGAGACCACCGCGCAGGCGGCCAAGGCCGGCAAGCACGTGTTCCTCGATAAGCCGATCGCCAACTCGATCGCCGATGGTTTCGCGATCACGCGGGTGTGCAAGGAGGTGGGCGTGGTGCTGGCCATGGGCTATCAGCGCCGCCGCGAGAACCAGTTTCGCTGGATCAAGCGGCAGGTCGAGCAGGGCGTGTTCGGCCGGCTGGTAAACGCGGAGGCCAACATCAGCCGCGATCGGCTCGGGCAATTCGATCTGAGCTCATGGCGCTACACCGCAGCGGGCATGCCCGGCGGCGTGATGCTGCAGATCGGCGTGCACTATATCGACGTGCTCGAGTTCATCCTCGGTCCGGTCAAGGCGGTGTCCGGTTCGCTCGCGCAACTGGTGTTGCCCGGCGACAACCCCGACGTCGCGAGCCTGATCCTCGAACACGAGAACGGTGCGCTCTCGACCGTCAATGCGAGCTACGCCTCGGCCTCGGAGTACTACCTGGTGAACATCTACGGCAAGGAGGCCAGCGCGTACTACGACCTGCACAAGGGCCTGCGGTTCCTGAAGCGCGGATCGAGCAAGAGCGAAGACGTGCCGTTCATCAAGAACGATACGTTCGTCGAAGAACTCGAGGAATTCGCGCGCGCGGTGCGCGGTCAGGGCAGACCGGAGGTCGGCGGTGAGCTTGCCACGCGATCGCTTGCCATCATTCGCGCGGGCATACGCTCGGCGAGCGAAGGCCGGCGCGTGCAGATCGCCGACGTGCTCGAGCAAGAGGGTGGCAAGGGCTAGCGCCCCGAGGTCGCAGCACTACTACTACAACGCTCGGCCCCAACGTCGGGTCGGGTTTCGAGGGGAAGCATTCGGGGGTTGGCGGTAACGGTGTCGCTGTCACGGCGCGCCGCTGCCTCGTCGCCAACAAAACGCTGAGGTCAGCATGAAAAATTCTCGTTGTCGGACCACGTCTTATCGCGTCGGCCCCCGGCTCGCCGCGCGTGGCGCGCTCATTGCACTGGGCCTCGGATTGATCGGTGCGAGCGTCCCGCTCCATGCACAGGACGTTTCGTATCCGAGCAAGAGTCAGAACATCGAGCTGACCGTGCTGTTTCCCGCGGGTTCGTCGGCCGATGTCACTGCGCGATTGCTCGCCGAGGGTATGTCCAAACAACTCGGTGCCAACGTCGTCGTCGTCAATCGCCCTGGCGCGGGGGGCGCGATCGGCTATCGGCACGTACTCAACCAGAAGCCAGACGGTCACGCGTTGGTGTGGAACTCCAACTCGATCTCCACCACCTTCCACTCCGGTCAGTTGAACGTGGACTATCGGGCGTTCGATCCGGTGGCGCGCGTGCTGGTCGAATCGCCCGTGCTGGTGGTGCGCGGCGAATCGAAATGGAAGAACCTGCCCGAGCTCATCGAAGACGCGAAGACCCGCCCGGGCATCCTGAGCGTGGGTAACTCCGGGCTGGGCAGCCACACGCACATCTCGGCGGTTGCGCTGTTCCAGGCGGCCGGCGCCAAGGTGGTCGACGTGCCGTATGCCGCTGCGCAGGTCGTGCCCAGCCTGCTGGGCGGTCACGTCGACGCTTTGGTGCAACTGCCCGGCGCGCTCGCTGCGCACACCAAATCCGGTGCGGTGCGCGTGCTCGCGGCGATGATTCCGCAGCGCGACCCGGCACTGCCCGATGTGCCCACCGCCAAGGAGCAGGGTGTCGACGTGTCGCTCGAAGCATGGCGCGGCGTCGCAGTGCCCAAAGGCACGCCGGCGGCGGCCATCAGCACCCTCGAGCGTGCGATTCGCAAGACAGCGGAATCGGCGGACTTCATCAAGGGCAGCGAGAAGCTCGGCGTGCGCCCGGCGTTCCTGCCGGCCCGCGAGTTCGGCGCGATCATCGCCAAGGAAGACGACCAACTCGCACAGTTGATGGGCACCATCGGCCTGAAGAAGTCCGCGCAGTAGCCTGTCGTAGCCGCGACCCTGGACCGGCCGGCTGCGCCGGTCTAGCATCCCGCATCCCAATCCGATGCGCGTCGTCACGACCTCCCCTCCCGATGACCACCGGTGATCGCGGCAGCTACGCCCCGTTGAGTCCCGCCGCCTGCAATGAACCCGGTCAGGCGCCAATCGCCAGCAACGGGCGCGAGATGATCGTGGTCAACAAGGTGGCGGGCATGGTGCAGTTCTTCGATGCATCGAGTCACGCCAAGCTGGGTGAGATCGAGATGCCCAAGTTGCCGCACGAAGTGGCGCTCGGGCCCGACGGCAAGACCGCCTACGTGTCGATCTACGGCACCGGCATCTTCGGACGCAACAGCGAGAACCCCGGGCGCGAGGTGTGCATCGTCGATCTGGCCTCGCGCGCGAAGGTCGGCGCCATCGACGTGTCGCCGCACAAGGGGCCGCACGGCATGGCGTTCGATCGCGCCGGCACGCTGTGGGTGTCGTGCGACGTGTCCGGCGAGATCCTGGCGGTCGACGTCGCCGCGCGCAAAGTCCTCGCCGCCATCCCCACCGACAGTTTCGGCACGCACTGGATCGTCATCACCCCCGACGGCAGCAAACTCTACGCGTCGAACAAAACTTTCCCGTTCGCGGTGGTGATCGACGTCGCGCAGCGCCGGCTGCTCACGAAGATCGCATTGCCCAACGGCAGCGAAGGGCTTGCGCTCTCGCCCGACGGCACGCGGCTGTTCGTCATGGCGCAGCGGCCGCAATCGTTCGCGGTGATCGATACCAGCACCGATCAGGTTATCGACACGGTGCCGCTCGAAGTATTCACAGCCACCGCGGCGGATAAGAATCCGCAGAAGCGCGTCAAGGTATCGCCCGATGGCACATATGTGCTGATCACCAGCTTCAGCACCGGCGAGATTGCGATTGCGCCGGTTGCGAACCTGCGCGATCAGACCCGCCTGCAGGTGGAGAAGGGGCCGATGGGCATCACCTTCGGCAGCGCCGAGCGCGCCTACGTGATGAATCACGATCAGGGCACGATCTCGGTCGTCGATGTTCCTGGGCGCGCGGTCATCGGCAAATTCTCGACCGCGCCCGGACCGGAGACGATGGCGCTGTACGGTTGAGCGCAGCACAGGCGCCGCCGCCGCGTGCGGCGTGCTGATCCTTCCAAGGAGGAGAGTCGACGTGAACAACAAATGGTTGTTGTGGGGCGCTGCGTGCGCCGCGGCGTTGTGGCTGCCGCATGCTCTCGCGCAGGGTTATCCGAACAAGCCGATCCGCGTCATCGTGCCGATCACGCCGGGCAGCGGCACCGACATCACGATGCGCACGGTCGCACCGAAGCTGCAGGAGCAACTCGGCCAGCCGATCATCATCGAGAATCGCCCAGGCGCCGGCGCCACGATCGGCACCGCGCTGGTGGCGAAGGCACCGCCCGATGGCTACACGCTGTTGGTGCAGGCTCATGGCCATACCGTGAACGCTTCGCTTTACGGCAATCTGCCCTACGACACGATCAAGGACTTCGCCGGCATCAGCCCGATGGCCGGTCTACCCAACGTGTTGGTCGTATCGACCAGCAACGGGTTCAAGAATCTTGCTGAACTGATCGCCGCAGCCAAGGCCAAGCCGGGCCACGTCCAGTTCGCATCGGCCGGCAACGGCACCTCCACCCACATCACCGGCGAGAAGTTCAAGGTTGCCGCTGGTATCGACGTGCAGCACATCCCGTACAAGGGGACGCCCGAGGCGCTGGTCGACACGATGATGGGGCGGGTCGCGTACTTCTTCTCGCCGCTCGTTTCCACCGTGTCGCAGTTGAAGGAAGGCAAGGTGACGGCGCTTGCGGTCAGCACTTCGAAGCGCTCGGCGCTGCTGCCCGACGTGCCCACCGTCGCCGAGGCGGGCGTACCCGGTTTCGAGTACAACTTCTGGACCGCGCTGTTCGCCCCGGCGCAGACGCCGCGCGACATCGTCGAGCGGCTGGCCAAGGAGATCGCGATTGCGGTGAATACGCCGCAGGTCAAGGAGCAGCTCGCCAAGATCGGGGCCGAGCCGTACACCATGACGCCGGCGGAGTTCGACAAGTACATTGCCGACGAGGTGACGGCGATGAACAAGCTGATCAAAGCGGCAGGCATGAAGGTCAACTGACTGGCACGCACGTCAGCCGGCCACCACGATAGATCGACACATCAGCGGCGGGGAGTGCAGTGGGGGAAATCATGGCAGCAGGATTGGGCAGCACCGATGTCGCGCTACTGTTGATGCGCCTGGTCGTGGGTGTGGGCTCGTTCGTACACGGCAAGGGCAAGGTCGGCGCGATCCATCTGTTCGAAGCCGACCATCATCTGCCGCGCTGGCTGGCGTGGGTCGCGGCGATCGCGCAGTTCGCGGGCGGCATCTGCTTCGTGCTGGGGCTGCTCACGCCGCTTGCGGCCGTGGCGCTGGTGATCTTTTATTGTTATGCGACATACGTGCTGATCTACAACAAGAACGAGCCGTTCGCGGCGCCCGGCAAGCACAGCTGGGACTCCGGACTGCTGTATCTCGTTATTCCGCTGGCGATTTTGCTGATCGGGCCGGGGCGCTTCTCGCTCGATCGCTGGTTGTTCGGCTGAGCGTTCACGATGTTCAATCCGGATCGGATCCGACCATGAACCCGATGCAGCTCACCCCTGTGCATTCCATCGTGCGGTTGTTCGTCGGCGCGCTGTTCGGCGGTGCCGCAGCACTGGCCAACGCGCAGACTTATCCCGACCGCGTGGTGAAGTTCATCGTGCCGTTCTCCGCCGGTGGCGTATCCGACGTTGCCACGCGCGCGGTTGCGCAGAAGCTGGGCAGCATCTGGCCGTATGGGCCGATCATCGAAAACCGGCCTGGTGCGGGCGGCTCGATCGGTGCCGACGTGGTCGCCAAGGTCAAACCCGACGGCTACACGCTGCTGCTCACTGGCAGCACGCATCTGGTGAGCGGCGCGCTCTACAAGAAGCTGCCCTACGACACGGTGGGTGATTTCACGCCGATCGTGGTGTTCGCGCAGCAACCCAGCGTGCTGGTCGTGCATCCGTCGGTGAACGCCAGGTCGGTGTCCGAACTCGTCGCGTTGGCCAAGGCGCAGCCGGGCAAACTGAACTACGCCTCGTCGGGCAACGGCAGCTCGCAGCATCTGTTCGCTGCGCTGTTCCTGTCGATGGTGGGCGCGGAGATGACGCACGTGCCCTACAAAGGCAGCGGCCCTGCGCTGGCCGATCTGTTGAGCGGGCTGGTACCGGTGAGCGTGCCGTCCATATCCAACGCGATCCCCTACATCCAGAGCAACAAGCTGCGCGCGCTCGCCGTGACATCGACCAAGCGCGCCTCCGCGTTGCCCGCGGTGCCGACGTTCGACGAGGCGGGGGTGAAGGGCTACGACGCGCAACTGTGGTTCGCTGCGATGGGCCCCAAGAACATGCCTGCCGATCTGGTGAACCGCATTTATCAAGGCTTCGCCGAAGCGGTCAAGGCGCCCGAGGTGCTCAAGGCGTTTGCCTCGCAGGGCATCGATCCGGTCGACATGGGGCCGGCGGATTTCGGCAAGTACATTCTCACCGAGCAGCTGAAGTGGGCGAAAGTCGTGAAAGACAGCGGAGCAACGATTGACTAGCGCCGCGAGCATGTTTCGCGCGATCGCTCTCGCGCTGCTGGCCTGCGCAACTTCGGCCTTCGCGCAGGACTATCCCAATCGCCCCTTGCGCGCGATCGTTCCCCTTGGGCCGGGCTCCGGCGCCGACATCATTGGACGCATCCTCATGAAGAAGGTGGGTGATGCGATGGGTCAGCAAGTTCTGGTCGAGAACCGCGGCGGGGCGGGCGGCCAAATCGGCACGCAAGCGGTAGCGAAGGCGCCCCCCGACGGCTACACGCTGATGATCCAATCGTCCTCGCACGCGGTGAATCCGGCGCTCTACAAAAGCCTGCCGTACGATCCACTGAAGGATTTCATCGACGTCGCGCTGCTCGGGATCACGCCGTACGTCATGGTCACCGGCGCGAGCGGCCCCTACCGAACGCTTGGTGCACTGATCTCCGCTGCGCAGGCGAAACCGGGCGAAGTCGCCTACGCCACCGCCGGCATCGGAACAGCCACGCATCTGGCTGCCGAGTATTTCGCGCAGCTCGCCAAGGTGCGCATGCTCCACGTGCCGTACAAAGGTTCGGGTGAGGTCATTCCGGATCTGGTCGCCAATCGGGTTGCGATGTACATGGCGCCCTACAACGCGGTGTCTGGCCATATGAAGGACGGGCGGCTTATCGCGCTGGGCGCAGGCGGCGCGCGACGCGCAACGCTCCTGCCGGAGCTACCGACCTTGGCCGAACAAGGTGTGACCGGCTACGGGCTCAACGTGTGGTTCGGACTGTGGGTGCCATCGGGCACGCCTGCTGCGATCGTCCAGCGACTGAATGCCGAAGTGACCAAAGCGGTCGCTGCACCCGATGTGCTCGAGCAGTTCACCAAGCTCGGCCTGGAGGCGCAGCCGATGACGCCGGAGGCGTTCGCGAAGTTCGTGCGCGACGATATCGCGACCAATCAGCGCATCGTGAGCGAGGCCAGAATCGAACGGCAGTAGATGTGCTTCACGTGGCCTCGCCAGGGGCGCGGACGATTCGACTCAAGAAAAGGACCCATCATGTTCACTCGTCATTTCATGCGCGCCGTGTTGGCGAGCGTAATCGCCGCGGTGTCTTCGAGCGCGTTCGCGCAGGCATACCCCAACAAGCCAGTGCGCCTGATGGTGCCGTTTCCGCCCGGCGGCTCGGTCGACATCGTCGCGCGCATCGTCGCGCAGAAACTGTCGGAGCGGCTCGGTCAGCAGATCGTGATCGAGAATCGCGGCGGCGGTGGCGGCGTGGTGGGCACCGCGGTGGTCGCGAAAGCCGCTCCCGACGGCTACACCCTGGTGATGGGCTCCAACAGCACGCACGTCGTCGCGCCGCTGGTGTATCGCAAGCTCGACTACGATCCGGTGAAAGACTTCGCGCCGGTGTCGCTGGTGGCCTCTACGCCGTACCTGTTGGTGATCAATCCCAACGTCAAGGCGAACAACCTGAAGGAGCTGCTCGAGTTGTTCCGCGCGCAGCCCGGCAAGCTCAACTACGCCTCGGCCGGCACCGGCTCGACCACGCAGCTGGCGATGGAAATGCTCAAAAGCGCGGCGAAGGTGTTCGTGCTTCACATTCCCTACAAAGGGAACGGCCCCGCCGGCGTTGCCGCGATGAGCGGAGAAGTCGAAGTGTTGTTCGGCAGCCTGCCTGCGGTGCTGCCGCACGCACTCTCGGGCAAGGTGCGACCGATTGCGGTGGGCTCGCTCAAGCGCTCGCCGTCGCTGCCCAATGTGCCGACGGTTGCCGAATCGGGATTTCCCGGCTTCGATGCTTCGCTATGGCTCGCGATCATGGCCCCCGGTGGAACGCCCGCGCCAGTCATCGATCGGTTGAACAAGGAGATCGGCACGGTGCTCGCTTCCCCCGATACCGCAACCGCGCTGGCCAAGGCCGGCGCTGCTCCGGAGTCGAGCACGCCCGCTCAACTGGCTGCGATGATCCGCGATGAACGACCGAAATACGCCAAGATCGTGAAGGACGCGAACATCACTCCGGAGTAGTCCGCCATGCGTGCGCGTCTTGCGTTGAATCTCGCCCTCTTCTACGGGCTCTGCCTCGCCGCGCCGGTTGCGGCGCAAAGCTACCCCAGCAAGCCGATCAACATGATCATCCCGCTGCAGGCGGGTAGTGCGGTCGATGCGATCCTGCGCACCGTGGCCAACAAGATGGCGGAGAACATGGGCCAGAGCATCGTGGTCGAGAATCAGCCCGGCGCGGCCGGCGCGATCGGCACCGAACGTCTGGCGAAGGCCACGCCCGATGGCTACACCATCGCCGGCCTGAACGACGGTTCGCTCACCATGCTGCCGAATCTGCGCAAGGTGGGCTTCGATCCGCTCAACAGCTTCGAGCCGGTGAGCCTGGTGGCGGAAATCTCATGGGTGCTGATCGCCCATCCGGACTTCGAGGCGAAGAGCGTGCAGGCGTTGATCGCGCTCGCCAAGGCGCGCCCCGGCCGCATCGACTACTCCTCGGGCGGCAATGGCAGTCCGCAGCACGTGGCGATGGAAGTGTTCAAGGCCGCCAACAATTTGTACATGACGCACATTCCGTATCGCGGCGCGACGCAATCGGCGATGGACGTGATGAGCGGACAGATTCCGGTGTCGTTCAGCGCGCTGTCGATCGTGATCTCGCACATCAAGGCGGGCAAGCTGCGCGCGCTGGCAGTGGGCAATCCGAGTCGATCGCCGCTTTTGCCCGATGTGCCTACCGTGGCGGAGTCGGGCATTCCAGGCTACGCGTTCGCAACCTGGGGCGGCATCTTCCTGCCCAAAGGCGCGCCGAAAGCCATCGTCGACCGATTGCACGCCGAGACAGTGAAGGCCGTGAACGATCCGACGGTGCGCGAACGGCTCACCAGCCAGGGCCTGATCCCGCGCGGTTCAACGCCCGCGGAACTGGCGCAGGCCACCAAGACCGGCCTGGCGAAGATGGGCGAAGTCATCAAGGCTGCCGGCATCAAGGTGGAATGAGTTGGAATCAGATGGGCGAGGCCGAACAAGGTGCAACGAGAGGGAATGCTGTCGGCCCTTCTTGCCCAACATCGTGCTTCAGCGGGTGAGAAATCCCCACAGGTAGTTGTTCGCGTCGAAGTCGGTGACCGGCGCGTCGCTCATCGGCGACGGCGAGCGATTGCCGCCGGGCCAGGAATGACCGCCACCATGCACGATCCCGGTGGCCGGATCGTACACATCGACCGGATCGGTCTTGCACAGCGCCACCGCGGCGCTGGGCAGACTGGCGTTGGCCACCGTCTCGTAGCGGTAGCACGTCGTGGTTGGCGTGACCGCTTCGATCGTTGCTTGCGCGGTGACGTTGTTGCGGGTGCGCCAGTCGGCGATCGTGGCTTCCACCGAGTAGAAGTTGGTGTTGGACAACCCTTCGCCGACACCGCCCGCGTACGGATAGTTGCGATCGTTCGTGGCATGCAGATGCAGTACGCGAATCGGCCGCGCTGGCGTGCAGGCGTAGTAGACGTTGCCGTCGCGATCGAACTGTCCGGAGGCGCCACCCACTGCAGCGATGCCACTCATGCGATTGGCAAGCGCGCATGCCAAGCGGTGCGACATCATGCCGCCGTTGGAAAAGCCGGTGGCGAAGATCTTGTTGGCATCGACAGCGAAGGCCGATGACACGTCGGTGAGTACCGCCGACACGAACGCGACGTCGTCGACGTTTTGCGTTTGCGCAGCGCCGCAGCAATTGCCCGCGTTGAAGGTCTGTATCACGCCCGAACCCTCGAGATAGGCGATCAGCACGCCTTGCTGCGCGCCCAGACGCGACAACAGCGTGCTCGAGGCCTGGATGCGAGCGTTGCCACCGCCGCCATGCATCGCCACGAGCAGCGGACGCGTCGCCGATCCGGGCGGCACGTACATCGCATAGCGCCGACTTTCTTGGCCGGGCACTGCCACGGTGCGCTCGACATAGCTGCCGGCAACGGTCACTGCGATCTGCGCGGTGTACGACTGATATCTCGCCGAGATCGTCGTCATGCCTACCGCCACGCCCCGCACGACGCCGCTCGCATCGACGGTGGCAACGCTTGGCTGCGAAGACGTCAGCGCGATCTGTGCCGGATCGAGGTACTGCGGAAACGGATCGGACTGCAGCGCCTTGAAAGCGGCGAACACATCGAGTTGCTGGCTGACACCGATGGTCGTGCCGCTCACCGGCTCCAGGCGAAACGCGCCCGCGGCGTTCACGGTGATCGACACGGCGGCCGAGGTCGAACCTTCGCTGTTCGACGCCTGCACGATGTACGTTGCGGCTGCGCTCGCCACGGAGGGCGTGCCGCCAATCGCGCCGCTCGTCGCATTCAGCGACAGGCCGGCCGGCAACGCAGGTGACACGCCAAAGCTCGCGACGGAACCCGTCACCGCGGGCGACACGCTCGTCATCGGCACGCCGACCGTCAGCGCAGGAATGACGGGATAGGACAACGCGCTCGGCGCACCGGAAGCGGGCGTTGCGCCTCCACCTCCGTCGCCGCCGCCCCCGCCTCCGCACGCGCTCAGCAGGCCAACGATCAGCGCGACAACCAACCAGCTGCGCACGGTTTCCTGACTGCGCCATCGAGCAGGCATCGATTCCTCACCGTTCTTGTTGTCTTGCCTGGGGAACGCCGGCTGATCCGACGAGGTTGACTTCGAAACACTTGGTTACGATGGGTTACGATGATCCGCCGTCAGCGTCGCTCCACGATGGCGCGGCGCTCAAGAAAAGGAGGAGACATGTTGAAGCGATCGATGATTGCGGTGGTCTTGTGCCTGTTGGTCGCAGCCTGCGTTTCGGGTGGCGGCGGCACCGGCGTGGAACGCATGTACGTGATCGAGTGCGGCGAGAACCACGTCAATGATGTGTCGCGCTGGACCCCGGGTGTCAATGTCGGCAAGCCGCACGTGTTCGCGAATCATTGCTATCTCATTCGGCACGCCAAAGGCTGGTTCCTGTGGGACAGCGGCAATGCCGACCGGCTGGCTGCCATGCCTAACGGGCTGCGCGCGCCAACCGGGCTGATCACCGCCTTCATGCGCAAGCCGCTGGAAGAGTCGCTGCGCGAGGTCGGCGTGACGCCTGCCGCGATCGGGCACTTCGCCATGTCGCATTCGCACGGCGATCACGCCGGCAACGCCAACCTGTTCGCCGCGTCGACGATCTACATGCAGGGCCGCGAATACGACGCGCTGTTCGGACCCGAGCCGCAACGTTACGGCTTCATCGCCAGCAACTTCGAGAAGCTGCGCGGTGCGAAGATCGTCCGGCTCGACGGCGACCACGACGTGTTCGGCGACGGTTCGTTGCTCATCAAGCTCGCACCCGGCCACACGCCCGGCCATCAGGTGTTGGTGGTGCGCCTGCCGAAATCCGGTCCGGTGATGCTCTCCGGCGACATGGTGCATCTCACCTACAGCTGGGAGAACCGCGTGGTGCCGTCGTTCAATTTCGACATCGCACAAAGCGGGCGCAGCATCGACGCGATGAAAGACTACGCGCAGAAGACCGGCACGAAGCTGTGGGTCAATCACGACAAGGAGCAGCACGCCTCCATTCCGAAAGCGCCGAAGTTCGTGCAATAGCGCGTTCTATCCGGCGAGCGATTCCATGAGCACTTCCAAAGCCGCCATCGTTACCGGCGCGTCGTACGGACTGGGGCACGCCATCGCCGTGGGTCTGGCCGAAGACGGTTTCGACGTCGCTGTCACCGACCTGCGTGCGAGCGATCTGACCAATACGGTTCGGGCGATCGAGGTCAAGGGCCGCCGCGCGCTGTCGGTGGAACTCGATGTGCGCGATATGGCGAGTATCGACCGCGCCTGGACCCGCGCCATCGACGCTTTCGGTGCGATCGACGTGCTGGTGAACAACGCCGGCGTGCAATCGAAAAAGCGCGTGGTGGATGCCACACCCGAGGAGTGGGATGAAGTGATCGGCGTCAACCTCAAGGGCGCGTACTTCATGAGCCAGCGGCTGGGCCGTCATCTCATCGCACGCAAGCAGCCCGGCTGCGTGATCAGTCTGAGCTCGACGTTCGGCGTACTCGGTTTTCCCGAGCGCTCGCTCTATGGCATTGCCAAAGGCGGCATCGCACAGATGACGCGCATGCTCGCGATCGAGTGGGCGCCGCATGGCATCCGCGTCAATGCCATCGGCCCGGGCACGATCGAGACCGAATCACGCGCGGCCGCGCTGGCCGATCCTGCTGCGCGCGAAGTCATGCTCAAGCGCATTCCGCTCGGGCGATTCGGCCGGCCCGAAGAAGTAGCGGGCACGGTGCGCTTCCTCGTGAGCCACGCCGGCGCGTACGTGAGCGGGCAGGTGCTGATGCTCGATGGGGCGTTGAGCGCGCAGTAAGGAAGCGCGCGAAACCTAGGCTCGCGCAATAATCCGATTGTTGCCTCTCGTGCGAGAAATCTGTCCATGTCCCAAGCCCATGCGTCGGTGATCCGCGACCCGATCACCTTCGAGCTGTTCAAGAATGCCATCTTCTCGATCGCCGACGAGATGGCGCTCACCGTCATGCGCACGACCTATTCGGGTGTGCTCAAGGACAACATGGACTATTCGACCGGCTTCGCCGACGGCGAAGGGCGGCTGGTCGCGCAGGGGCTCACGCTGCCCGGACACCTCGGCTCGGTGCCCACCGCGCTCGAATCGATCATGAACCACTACCGCGACGACATGGTCGAGGGCGACGTGTTCATCATGAACGACCCGTTCGACGGCGGCATGCATCTGCCCGACATCTTCGTGTTCAAGCCGCTGTATCACCAGGGCAAGCGCCTGGCGTTCGCCTGCACCGTGTGCCACCACAGTGATGTCGGCGGACGCGTTGCCGGCTCGAACGCCTCGGACTCCACCGAGATCTACGCCGAAGGACTGCGAATCGCGCCGCTCAAGCTCTACGAGGCGGGCAAGCTCAACAAGACGATCATGACTTTCATCGAGCGCAACGTGCGCCTGCCGGTGCAGGTGGCGGGCAATCTGCGCGCGCAACTGGCGGCCTGCCACATCGCCGAGACGGCGTTCGCCGAACTCGTGGCCAAGTACGGTCCGGAACAGACGCATGCGTTGATGAACGAAACGGTCGACTACGCCGAGCGACTCACGCGGGCCGCGCTGGAAAAATTGCCCGATGGCCAGTGGAGCTTCGAGGACTGGATCGACGACGACGGCGTCGACTACGGCAAACCGATTCGCCTGTTCGTCACGATCCGCAAGAAGGGCGGTCACATGGTGGTCGACTGGACCGGCACGCATCCGCAGGTGCGCGGCGCGATCAACAACACGCTGTCGTTCACCAAGGCGGCCTCGTACTGCGGCGTGCGCTCGGTGCTGCCCAACAACATTCCGAATAACGAAGGGGTGTTTCGCGCGATCGAGGTGATCTGTCCACCGGGTACGGTCGGCAATGGCGTGTTGCCGGCGGCGTGTGCGGCGCGCGGCCTGACCGGCTTTCGCATGGTCGATTGCATGTTCGGCGCGCTGGCGATGATGCTGCCCGACACGGTGAAGGCGGCCGGTGACGGCGGCAACACCGGCATTTCGATCGGCGGCTACGACGCGCAACGCAAACCGTTCGTGTACGTCGATTTCACCTGCGGCGCGTGGGGCGCGCGGCCTTACGCCGACGGCCTCGATGGCAACTCGCACATGTTCGCCAACATGGCCTCGCACTCGATCGAAGTCACCGAGGCCGAACAACCGATCCAGCTGTTGGCCTACGAGTTCGTGCCCGACAAGGCCGGCGCCGGCAAATATCGTGGCGGCGTGCCGTTCATGCGCGACTATCGCTTCCTCGAAGCCGACGGCATGCTGCAGGTGCGCTCCGACCGGCGCGATCATCGTCCGTTCGGACTGTATGGCGGCAGCCCGGGCGGGCCTTCGGAGAACTATCTGAATCCGCAAGGTGAGAATCGTCTGCTGCCCTCCAAGCTCACGATGGATATCAAGAAGGGCGACGTGTTCCGCCACGTGCTGGCCGGTGCGGGCGGCTGGGGCGATCCGCTGGAACGCGATCCGGCCGCGGTGCTGCGCGATGTGCGCAACGAGCTGCTCTCGGCGGAGCGGGCACGCGACGACTACGGGGTGATCGTCGACACGAAGCGCTGGACCGTCGATGCCACCGCGACCACGAAATGCCGCGCCGAGATCCGTGTCGCGCGTGGCTGGCGCGAGGTGCCGAAGGTGCAGTGGCACGATCCGCTGCCGTATCCACGGGCGGCGGAGTGATGGGAATGGCTCGCTCGTCCATGACTCGCTACTCGGTCGGCGTCGACATCGGCGGAACGTTTACCGACATCGTGCTGCTCGGCTCCGACGGTACGATCCATACGAAGAAGATCTCTTCCAGCGTCGACAACTACGCGCGCGCGATCGTCGACGGGCTGGCCGAGCTGTTCGCCGAGACGCGGCTCGATGGCAAGGCAATCGAAGAGATCCGCCACGGCACCACGGTCGCATCGAATGCGATCCTCGAGCACAAGGGCGCGCGCGTCGGATTGATCACCACCAAGGGCTTTCGCGACATCCTCGAGATTCGCACGCTGCGCATGCCGCGGCTCTACGACCTCGGTTGGATGAAGCCGGCGCCGCTGGTCGAGCGCTACCTGCGTCAGGTCGTCGATGAACGCGTCGATGCCCACGGTGGTGTCGATCGCGCGCTGCAGCGTCCCGACGCCGAACGCGCCGTCGACGCGCTGCTCGCCGAGAGGGTCGAAGCGATCGCGGTGTGTCTGATCAATGCGTTCGCCAATCCGGCGCATGAGCTGTTGATCAAGGACGTCATCCAGAAACGCGCCCCCAACCTGCCGGTGAGCGTCTCGTGCGAGGTGCTGCCCGAGATCAAGGAGTACGAGCGCACCTCCACCGTTGTGGTCAACGCGTACGTCATGCCGGTCGTGGCCACCTACTTGCGCGCGCTGCGCAAGGGGCTCGATGAAGCCGGCATCCCGGCGCGGTTGCTGTTGATGCAGTCCAACGGCGGACTCACGACCGATACCGCGGCGGTGGAACGGCCGATGAACATCATCGAGTCGGGTCCGGCAGGTGGCGTGGTCGGCGGTCAGGCGCTGGCGCGCGCAAAAGGCTTGCCGAAGATCATCACGTTCGACATGGGCGGCACGACCGCCAAGGCTTCGATCGTCGAGAACGGCCAGGTCACGCGCGCTTCGGAGTATTCAGTCGGCGCGGGCATCATGATCGGCTCGCGGTTGCTGACCGGCGCGGGCTACATGCTCAAGGTGCCGGCGATCGACCTGGCAGAAGTGGGCGCGGGCGGCGGCTCGCACGTGTGGATCGACGCGGGCGGCGCGCTGCAGATCGGTCCGGAAAGCGCAGGTGCGTCGCCTGGACCGGTCTGTTATGACAAGGGCGGTACGGTGCCCACCGTCACCGATGCCAACGTCGTGCTCGGCTACATCAATCCGCAGCATCTGGTCGGCGGTGCACTCAAGCTGCATGCCGACAAGGCCCGTCGCGTGTTCGAAGACACCATCGCCAAGCCTCTTGGCATGACGGCCGAGCAGGCGGCGTACGGTGCGCACCAGATCGCCGCCTCGAACATGATCCGCGCGATCAAATCGGTGTCGACCGAGCGCGGCCGTGATCCGCGCGAGTACGCGCTGTTTGCATTCGGTGGCAACGGACCGTTGTTTGCGAGCGGCATGGCCGGCGCGCTCGGCATGACGCGTGTGGTGGTGCCGCCGTCAGCCGGGCTGTTCTCGTCGTTCGGGCTGCTGTACGCCGACGTCGAACACCACTACTCACGCACACTGCGCCGGCTGTTGCGCAAGGCCGACCTCGCCGACATCCAACGTGCGTGGGATGGCCTGGCTGATCAGGCGCTCACGCAGTTGGCCGCCGAGGGCTTCACCGGCGCGGGCACACGGCTGCACCGCTCGGCCGCGATGCATTACCACGGCCAGAGTTTCGAACTCACCGTGAGCGTTCCCGACGGTCCGATCGATCGCAAGATGGTCGAGTATCTGGAGGAGGCGTTCGGCCAGGAGCATGAACGCACCTACGGCCACCGTGCCGGACCGGAAGAGCCGGTGGAATTGGTGTCGATCCAGGTGGTGGGGCAAGGAGTTCGTGCTGGTGCAGGCGTGCCGGAGCGGGTGCGCTCCACTCGCGCCGAACCGACGCCGCCACCGCCACGCGATGCGTACTTCGGCAGCACGCATGGCTGGATGCGCACGCCCGTGCTGCGTCGCTCCGACCTGACCGAGACGCCGCGTCCAGGGCCCCTGATCATCGAGGAGTACGACGCCACCTGCGTGGTCCCGCCACAAACGCGCGCGAGCCTCGATCGCGGCAGCAATATCGTTATCGAGCTGACTGGAAGCTGATGCCACGCTTCTGCCGCAGCGCATCACGCTGAGCGAACGTAAGGGAACTTCCTAACTCCTCGGTTTACAAGACCGGAGTGCGTGCGAGCGCGTACGCTCGACCACGTCGACCCATCGAAGCTCGATGTCGTTCGGGCGTCACGGCGGTCGACCGTTCCCCACTCTCAACCAGGAGGTCAGCATGCGTGCAACCAGCGCCGCCACTGTTTTGCTGTCTGCTTTCGCAGCAGTTTCGTTCGCAGGAGTCGCGTTCAACGCGAGCGCCGACGACGACAGCAACAAGCAATACAACGTCTGGTCCTCGTTCGGTCGCGGACTGAACACCGCGCAGCCCGGCAATGCCGCGAATCACGTGATCTTTCCGAAGGAGATCAAGGTGAAGACCGGCGGCGTGGTGAACTTCGCGGTGGCAGGGTTTCACGACATCATCATCTTCAAGGCGGGGTTCAAGTTGGAGGACTTGAAAGACGTAGGCGGTGGGCAGTTCCCGGTCACCCCACCGATCTTCGTCATTCCCGCGGATCCGGCCGCACCCCTGCCCGCCTCCCTTGGCGCACTCACTGACAAGATCTATTACCGCGGAATCAGTCCTGCCGGTGGTCCGCTCGCTACGGCCGTGACCGGCAATCCCGCGAACGGCTCCAATCGCATGGAGCCGATCGCGTTCCTGGAGAAGGGCACATATCTGGTCATCTGCAATATTCGCGGTCACCTGCTCGACGGCATGTACGCGTACGTAAAGGTGACTGGCGGCGACGACTGAACAATCTGCTTGGTTCAACGCGAGGGGCCTGCGGGCCCCTTTTTTCGTGGCGCACCGCGTCACGCGCACCTCGCGGACGGCCGAGGGTCGAACTAGTCGATAATCGAGGACCGACTCCGCGTCATTCGAAAGGCTCCAACGATGGCCACCAGCGCGCCCGCCCTGTCCAGCATCGAATCGGAATATCGCGCCCGCACCAAGGGCTCGGCCCGTATGTACGAAGAAGCGTGCAAGGTGATCCCTGCCGGGCTCACCCACGACTCGCGCACGACATTGCCCTATCCGATCTACGCGGCGCGGGCATCGGGGGCGCGCAAGTGGGATGTCGACGGCAACGAGTACGTCGACTATTTCGGCGGACATGGTGCGCTGCTGCTGGGGCACGGTCATCCGGCGGTGGTCGAGGCGGTGCAGAAGCAGATCGGCCTGGGCACGCACTGGGGCAGTTCGCACGAGCTGGAAGTGCGCTGGGCGCAGCTGGTGCAACGGTTGATTCCATCGGCTGAGCGCGTGCGCTTCACCGGGTCGGGCACCGAGGCATCGCATCTGGCATTACGGCTGGCGCGCGGCTTCGCCGGCAAGCCGAAGATCCTGCGCTTCGTCGGACACTTCCACGGCTGGCACGATCAGGTCACCGCCGGTGCGATGTCGCACTTCGACGGCTCGGTGCCCTCGGGCATCGCACCTGCCGTGCTCGATCAAACGATCGTGATGTCCGCTGAGAACCTGCCCGCGATCGTCGAGGCACTCGACACGCGCGACGATATCGCCGCGGTGATCTTCGAGCCTTCGGGCGCATCGTGGGGACAGGTACCGCTGCCGCCCAAATTCATCGACACGGTGGTGCCGGCCGCGCGCAAGCGCAACGTGATCGTCATCGTGGACGCGGTGATCACCGGGTTTCGCTGGTCGAAAGGCGGCGCGCAGGCGCGCTACGGCGTGAAGCCCGACATGACGCTGCTCGCCAAGATCGTCGCGGGCGGATTGCCCGGTGGCGCCGTGGTGGGCCGCAAAGACATCATGGACCAGCTCGACGTCAACGCCGCCAAGGCGGCCGGACGCGAGAAGATCGGCCATCAAGGCACGTTCAATTCCAATCCGCTGTGTGCGGCTGCTGCGGTGGCGACGCTGAAGTTGATCGAGTCGACCGACGCGTGCGAGAAAGCTGAAGCCGCTGCCGTCGAGATTCGTGAGGGCATGCGCAAGATCCTGGTCGAGGAAGGCGTGCCCTGGGGCGTGTACGGCGAGGCCTCGGTGTTCATCGTGTTTCCCAATCCGAACGGCCTGCCGATCGACCCGGCGAATTTCGATCCATCGAAGCTCGGCTTCAACGGCATCAAGGGTGCGCGCAATCCGAATCTGATCAACCGGCTGCGGTTGGCGATGCTCGCCAACGGTGTCGACATCATGGGCGGTCCGGGCGGTCTGGTGTCGGCCACGCATGGGCCACGCGAAATCGGTCAGACGCTGAGCGCGTTTCGCACGTCGGTGCGCTGGATGAAGACCGAGGGCGATATCCGGTCCAGGTAACGCGGCTCGCCGCATCACAACCCACGCAGGCTCCGCACGCGCCAGTTCACGCCATTTCGCCAACAGTCGCCCGGGTTCGCTCCGATGAAAACCACCTATCCCCTGCACAGCCATCCCCTGCCGCGGCGCTATCGTGGCCGCACCATCGACGTCCACGCGCACTGGTATCCCGAGGCGTGGGTGAAGCTGTTCGAAAAAGACGGTGCGTCGATGGGCTGCAAGGTCGAACGCGACGGCGATATCTTCACGCTCAACACCGGCAAGATCACCAACAAGTTCACCGACGAGTTCGTAAGCATCGAGAAACGCCTGCAGGGCATGGATCGCCAGGGCGTCGATGTGCATGCGATGTCACTGACCACACCGATGGTGTATTTCGCCGAACCTGCGTTCGGGCTCGCGCTGGCGCAGTGCTACAACGACGAGTGCGCGGCGCTCCATCAGAAGCATCCGACGCATTTCTTCGGACTGGCGCAACTGCCGCTACAGGACGCAAAGCTCGCACTGAAGGAACTGGAACGCGCGGCGAAGCTGCCGGGCATGCGCGGCTTCTACATGGCCACCAACGTCAACGGGCTCGATCTGGATGATCAACGCTTCTGGGACGTGTACGCCAAAGTCGAAGAGCTGGGCTGGACCATCTTTCTGCATCCGGTCGACACGGTGGGCAAGGAACGGATGTCGAAGTTCCACATGCGCAATCTGCTCGGCAATCCGTACGACACCGGTATCGCCGCCGCGCACCTGATCTTCGGCGGCGTGCTCGATCGGTTTCCAAAACTTGATTTCAACCTGCCGCACGCCGGGGGCACGATGCCAGGCCTGATCGGTCGCTGGGATCACGGCACGAAGATGCGCGCCGAGCTCAAGCACATGAAACGCCTGCCGAGCGAATACCTGCGCCGCTTCACCTACGACACGATCGGCCACAACGACACGATCAACATGAACCTGATCGAGCTTGTCGGCGCCGACCGCGTGACGCTGGGCAGCGACTTCTGCTTCGACATGGGCCTGGAGCATCCGCACGACACGGTCGAACGGCTGGCCGCCCTGAACGAAGCCGACCGCGACCTGATCCTGGGCAGGAATGCCGAGCGGCTGCTGGGGCTGGCTTGACCCTTCCTGGAGGGGCGTCCGCGCTGCTACGCCCGACGTCCGGTCAATTTCGATCACATCCGTCGATCTACGGCGCAATCCAGGCGACGGTGGTCGCGATCTGACCGACGGCGGAACGCTATCGTGTACGACTGGCCGCGTGCGACGCGGCCGCAGCGCGATACGAAGGGCGAGGGACGGCATGGGTGCGCAGGGGCGGTGGCTTGAAGCAGGGGCAAACATCGGGCGGTGGCTGCTGGCAGCCGGGCTGAGCCTGGTCCTTGCAAGCTGTGGCGGCGATGGCGACAGCGGCAGCAGCAGCAACTCGAGCGCGAGTGCGGCGCGGGCGGCGGGCCAGAGCCTGAACGACGAGGTCTACGCGTACTACAAGGACTGGTACCTGTGGTACGACACGCTGCCGCAGACCGGCGTCAACAACTTCAATCCGAACAACTACGCGAGCGTCGATGCGCTGGTC
This sequence comes from uncultured beta proteobacterium, assembly GCA_902826155.1. The sequence goes on along the minus strand of CADEDU010000055.1, from coordinate 6,683 downwards.
GAAGCGCTGCGCAAGCAGCCCGAAGACCGCTTCAGTTACGTCGACACGGTCGGGCGCTATCTGGCGTTCTTCAACGACGGCACCGTGACCGGCTACGGCGTGGGGCTGACGCGCCGCGCGAACAACACGATCTTCGTGCAGTTCACCGATGAGAACTCGCCCGCGCGGTTGGGTGGCCTGGTGCGCGGACAGCAGGTGCTGGCGATCAACGGCTTCACCATCGCGCAGCTCGATGCCGGCACCGGCGGCGGTTACGACGGCCAGCTCGGCACCACGAACACCGGCGTGGCCGCGCGCTTCACCATCACCGATGCGGGCGGCCAGCGCGACATCACGATCTCCAGCGCGACGTATCGCTCGAAGACGGTGCTCGATGCGCGTTTGCTGAGCGCCACCGTCGGCTACCTGAGCGTGAAGTCGTTCCTGCAACCCACGGTCAACGAGATCGCCGCGGCACTCAACGACCCGGCGTGGAACGCGGTGACCGACCTGGTCCTCGACATGCGCTTCAACGGCGGCGGCAGCGTCGCGGTGGCCGGCGACATGACCAGCACGATCCTGGGCAGCAACTACAACAGCCAGACCTTCGCCGAGCTGCGCTACAACGCCAAGCACACCGCTTCCAACCAGACCTTTCGTATCGCCAATCCGCGCAACCCGTCGCTCAACATCCGACGCATCGTCGTGATCGCCACCACGCGCACCTGCTCCGCCTCCGAAGAAGTGATCACCGCGCTGCAGTCGTTCGCAATGGTGAAGATCGTGGCGTCCACGCCGGACTCGTCGGGCCGCTACACCTGCGGCAAACCGATCGGCTTTTCGCCGCGCTCGTTCCAGGTGCGGCCTGGCGTCGATGATCCGAACGATCCGGTGGTGAGCGCCGCGGTATTCCGCTCGGTGGCGGCCAACGGCGCGACCGACTACTTCAATGGCATGACGCCCAACTGCGTGATCCAGGACGATCTGACCCGTCCAGTGGGCGACGTGGCCGAGGCGATGCTGGCCGGCGCGCTCACCGTGGTGCAAACGGGCAACTGCCCCGCCGGCACCACCGCCGACAATCGCGTGATCGCGCAGTCCGTCCAACTCAAAGCGACGCAGCCCGACGATCCGATCCCGCCGCGGATCGGGCGCGTACATCAAACCTGGTAGTCACTGCGCCGGCACCGCGAGCCGGCTCTTGATGATCTTGCGCGTGGGCGTCATCGGCATGTCGGCCACAACGACCAGACGCTCGGGTAGTTTGTTCTTCGCGATCCGCTGATCCGTCAGGTAGGCCACGATCTCATCCAGCGTCAGGCTGCCGGCGCCCGGCCGCAGCGTCGCGAAACAGCAGGCGCGTTCCCCAAGCACCGGATCGGGCATCGGCACGAGCGCCGACTGCAGAATCTTCGGGTGCGCATCGAGCAGATCTTCGACGTCGCGCGGATTGAACTTCACGCCACCGCGATTGATGATGTCTTTGGTGCGTCCGGTGATCGCGACGTTGCCGGCAGCATCGATGGTGGCGAGATCGCCGGTCCGGTACCAACCGTCGGCGGCGAAGCTCGCAGCGTTCGCGGCGTCGTTGTCGAAGAAGCGCGGGAACAGCAGGCACCCGCGTACCTGCAACTCGCCTTCGGTGCCGGGCGAACAGGGCACGCCGCTGGCGTCGACCACCCGCACCTCCGTACCCGGACTGGTGCGTCCGGCCGTGCGAGCCGCGACTTCCAGCGGATCACCCGGACGCGTGTAGAGCGCACCGGCCGTCTCGGTCATGCCCCATAGTTGCGTCACCGCGCACTGCGGCAGCTTCGCTTGAAACCAGCGCACCAACTCGGGCAGACACGCGCTGCCCGACATGATGGCGAGTTTCAACGAGCTGAAATCGTGCTGATCGAGCAGCGATTGCGCGCGCAATGCGGCCACGTGGGCGGGCGCGGTCCACAATGCAGTGGGTTTGTCGTTCGCGACCGCATTGGCGAGATCGGATGGCGTGAACGCAGGCAGCAACACCACGCTCGCGCCCACCGACCAGGCGACGTTCACGCTGTACAGCCCGTACAGATGCGAGAACGGTGCAGCAGAGAGCACGCGATCAGCCGCGTTCAAGCGATGTTCCGGTGCGCCGAGCCGCGCATTCGACAGCATGGTGTGATAGTTGTGCGGCACGCCCTTCGGTGCCGCCGTCGTGCCCGAGGTGTAAAGCAGCAGGAACGGATCGGAAGCCACCGGCGGCGCGACGGTTCGCTCGTCGATCGGTTTCGACGTTTCGATGAGCGCCCGTAGCGAGAGCACACCGGCCACCGGCTCGCCGAGCGTGATCACCGTTTGCAGCGCTGGCAGTTTCGTTTTGAGCGCCAGATACGCCTGGGCGGGCGACCAGTCTTTTGCCTGCGTCAGACCGATCACCGCTACGGCCCGGCTGTGCGCCAACAGCGATTCGAGTTCCGCGCCGCGATAGGGCATGTGCAAGGTGCACATGACCGCACCGAGGCGACAAATCGCGAGATACGCGATCAGGAATTCGGCGATGTTGGGCAGTTGCACCGCGACCACTTCGCCCTTGGCCACGCCCGCCTCATGCAGGCCCGCCGCCAGTCGCGCAACCTGATCGGCCAGCGCGCGAAATGTGGTGGTACGCCCAGCGTGGACAATCGCCGGCGCATCGGGGGTCTCACGTGCCCGGCGTGCGATCCAGCCATGCAGCGTATCGTCGCGCCACCAGCCCTGCTGCACGTGGTGGCGTGTACGCTCGGCGTCGAACTGGAACGCAGCGCGCAGCCGCAGCGCGTTGTCGCTGTAGCGGAACCGTTCCTCGAGCGGCACGAAGCGTTCGGGTCGAAAGCGCCGGCCGCCACCCAGTTCGAGCAAGGCGGCGTTCAGTCCGACGCGAAAGCGCCGCGTCTCCTCGAAGTTGCGGATGAACATCACCTGCTCCGGCGCGAGGCCGATACGTTCGGCGATCTGCCGATCGTTCAGGCCCATGCCTTCGCGTTGGCGTTCGATCTCGGCCCAGTCGAGCTTGCGGTACGGATCGCCCTCGCGCACCTGCAGGTTGTGGCTCATGCGAAAGATCGTCTCGCCGTAGGCCGCGATCATGGCCTCGGTGATACCCAGTTGCTCCCTGGTGAGGCCCAGTGCCATTACGCTTTTCTCCCGGCCGCACGTTGCTCTTCAGTGCGCAGGATCGGGTCTGCGGCAGGTGCCTGCGTGGCGATCGGGCACACGCGCATGCATTCGAAACACTGCGCGAACCAGCCGCCCGAGCCGGCCGACACCTTGTACCAGAGCATCTTGCGGTCCGGATCGAGCAGACCTTCGGCGCCATGCGTGCGGATCTCGTCCTGCACCGCCGCGGCCAGCATCTTCGGTACCGCTTCGAACTCCTGGGTGAATTCGGCGCAGGCGGCCATGTCGTAGCGCATCACCTGCTGTTTGCCCGCGGCGTCGATCTCGCCCGACAGGCATTGCGCCGGGCAGAACTTCATGCACGGCGTGCGCCCGATCGATCGATACATGCTCACGCACGAGGGCGCGGGGCACGGGTTGTCCTGCAGCGGCGCGTCAGCGGGGAGTTCGAGCTCGGTGAAGATCGAGGCGTAGTACATGAAGCCGAACTGCGGATGCAGCAGGATGTCGCCGGCGAACGATCGCGCGCCGATGCCGGCCATCTCCGCATGCACCTTCAGGCTCTGCAGCGGGACGCGCGGACCCCCTTCCGGATCCATGTCGGGCGGCACGTAGAGGCTCGGTGCGCCGAACCGCTGTTCGATGAAGAACGCCGCGCCGTACGCAACCGAGTAAGCCCGCACCTCGGTCGATCCCGAATACGCCATCGCCTTGGCCGGCAATTGCCACGCGCCCTGCGTCTGGCCGCCGACGCCCACTGAGATGATCGACTTGACCCGTGGCATGAGGTCGGTGGGTCGGTGGCCGGGCGGGCAGATGCGCTCGACCGCGGTCAGGTCGGCGATTCCCACGGCAAGGGCGCCGCGCTTCTTGCAGTATTCGAAGATGGCCTGCTTGGCGGCGATCGGGTCGACGTCGGCGTAGCGTTGGCTCGGGTGGGTCATGGGTGATCCGGTTTGTCGTTCTGCGGCGGACGAGGCAACGGGCAATATAGCGCGCCCGGTTCGAATGCTCCGCGCGCAATCGTGCGTCGGTTCGATGCGTCAGGTGCCGACGCTCAGCGCACGCGTGAGCGCACCGAGATCGGCCTGCTTGTCCAGATCGCCCACGAGTGCGATCGCGCGATCGATCTGCGCATCTGGCAGCAGCGCGCCAGCGAGCGTACGGAACTTGCGTTCCAGCTCGGTCCAGCTCAGGCGCGGCTGGTCACGCGGGAACTCGATGTCTTTGGTCAGCGACGTGCCGTTCTTCAGATCGACACGCACGTTGTAGCGCAGGCGTTGCTCGTTGAAGAACAGGGCGTCGGCGGCGGTGTCATGCACGAGCTCCACGCGCGCGAGCAGTGATCGCACCAGCGGATCGTTCAGGCGTTCGTCGCTGTACATGTGCGGGCCAAGCGGCTCGCGCGTAACGGCCATCACCACGGCGTGCGGCAGCGAGAACTGCGCATCGACCGCGCTTCGCGGATTGAAATCGGCTACCAGCGGCATCTGCATGCCGGTCACCACGATGCGTTCGACCTGGTCGGCGCTGACGCCGTGTTCATCAACCAGCGTACGCGTGGCGAAGTAGGGCGGATGATTGCGCGCGATCGACGGATAGATCTTGTGTTCGGTGTCGACGATCATCCAGCGTTCGCCCAGGCCGCGCGTCATGCGTTCGAAATCGCAGCGATCAGAACCCGCCATCACATAGAAGCCGCGCTCGCCGTCGAGCACGCCGTATCCGCCCTGGAAGCCGCGTTGCGCCGACAGCGCCGCGAGCGTGGCGCCCATGCACATGAATCCCCAGCCGAGTTTGACCTCGCGCATCGGCCGGGTCTCGGCGGCCACGCCGAAATACTTGTAGGCGGACGGGACGGTGGCGTAGGTGCCGGCGATGCCGAATGCGATGTCGAGCTGGTCTTCGTTCAGACCGAGCAGCTTGCCTGCGGTGACGGCGCCGGCGAACGGGTGGTACTGCTCACCCCACACGAGCTTGCCGCGCTCGGGGGTGGGCTGCATCGGCACGCCGATGCGCGCGACGATTTCGTAGCCCAGCGCGATGGCGAGAATCAGGTCGCGGCCATGCGCACCGATGTGTTCGCCCACCGCGAGGCCGCTCGCACAGGTGATGAAGCCCGGATGAGTGATGTACTGCAGCGTGTCTTCGTAGTCGAGCGCGAACGCCGTGTTGCCATTGGCGTAGGCGGCGGCGGGCATCGATACGCGGCTGCCCTCGCCGATGATGGTGGCCTGGGCGCGACCACCGCCCATGTCTTTCGCCAGCTCGATGTGCAGCGTGCCGATGCGCGTGCGGTTGCCGGCGACGCAATTGCCCAGGATGTTGAGCACTGCCGCCTTGGTTGCCGCGATGGCCTCCGAAGAAAGATCTTGGTACTTCGCGTTGGCGACGAATCGCACCAGATCTCGCGTGACACCCATGATCGCTCGCTCTCCCGGTCGGTTTGGCGGCAATGATGCCCCAATGCTCACTCGGCTACGCGACCGGTTACGATGCGCGCCATCACCACCGAGGAGGACAAGCCATGCGACGTTGCCTTCGAGTCAGCGCGGCTGTGCTGAGTCTGGCGCTGCTGATCGCACCTGCGGCGGCGCAGTACCCCGATCGTCCGGTAACCGCGATCACCGGCTTTCCGGCAAGTGGGTTGGCCGATCTGGTGCTGCGCGCCACGGTCGAGGGAATGCGAGAGCGTTTCCCCAAGGGGATCGTCGTGGTGAACCGCACCGGCGCAGGCGGCACGCTCGGCGCGGGTCAGATCGTGCAAGCCAAGCCCGACGGCTACACATTCGGCCTGGTGGCGCTGTCGAATCTGGTGATCGGGCCGCAAATCAGCGACCTGCCATACAAGACGCCCGATGACTACACCACCGTCATCAACCTGGTCGCGTTCTATCCGCTGCTCGGCGTGAAGGCCGATGCGCCGTGGAAAGATGGCAAGGAATTTCTCGCGGCGGCCGCGGCTGACCCCGGCAAGCTCGGCGTGGGCACGCCGGGCGAGGGCACCTCGAGCCACTTGAATCTCGAGGAGTTGAAACGGCTGGCCAAGGTCAACCTCACCCACGTGCCGTTTCGCGGCTGGGCCGAAAGCAGCGTCGCGCTACTGGGTGGTCACATCGCTGCGGTGGTGGCGCAGCCCGGCGAGCTCAAGCCGCAGGCCGACGCCGGGAAGATGCGCCTGCTGGGCGCGTTCCAACCGAAGCGCAGCGTTTTCTTTCCGCAGGTCCCGACCTGGCAGGAGCAGGGCTTCGATGCGCGCAACGGCGCGCTGTTCCTGCTGATTGCCCCGAACGGAATGCCGGCGGACGTGCTCAAGTACATCCACGACGCTGCCAAGGCATCCATCGAAGCGAACGCGTTCCAGGAATTCGCTAAAGCGCGCGCGATCGAGGTCGACTACCGTCCGACCGATCGGCTGAAAAAGGACGTGTGGGACGAGTACCGCGCGCACACCGACATCCTCGCGCGGCTCGGGATGCTCAAGAAATAGCGGCCCGCGTCACGCCGTGGTGATGTGGTCTGCGGTGCGCTTGCCGCGCCACGCGCGGCGCGCTGCGCGCGGTTCCCGGCTC
>CADEDU010000054.1:37445-50332 GCA_902826155.1 uncultured beta proteobacterium | reverse complement strand
TTCTCGATCAGCTCCAAGGCCTCCATCAGCCGCTCATGGCGATCGTCGTACGAAAGTCCGCGCTCCTCGGAGAACAGCGGACTCGGGAAGCCCGAGCCGAAGCCGAAGAAAAAGCGGTTGCCGCCGATGACGTTGTCAGTAACGGCAGTTCGAATCGCCGTATCGACCGGATGCCACAGGTGGATCACCGTGACGGCCGCGCCCATGCGGATCTGCTTGGTGAGCGCCGCCGCCTTGCACATGAGCAGTTCCGGAACGGGCAGCGTGTCGACGCGATTGATGTACACCGGCTCGCCGTGATGCTCGCTGATGTATGCATCACGCATGCCGAGTTGATCGGCAAGGACGATCTCCTGCAGATCCTCCTCGTAGGTCTGAGCGGGTGAAGTGTGCGGCCGAAAACCGTTGGACCAGATACCGAATTGCATCGAGGCGTCCCGGGAAAGAAAGGGGGCGACTATAGCCGCGTCATCCGCCCACGGGGACCTAGCGGCGTGTGACCATCAATGCAGCCAGGGTCAGCGCCGCGATCCAGCTCAGCACGCACAACAACAGGCTGGCGAGTCGCAACAGATCGAACTGGCGCTCCGCACCGTCGAGCCTGGCGGTCACCGACGCAGGGATTCGGGCATAGAGCTCGCCGAGATTCTCGGTGTGCAATGCCAGGGCCATCTTGCGCGATTCCTTGAGAGCGGACTCCGGTGCCGGCCGACCAACTTCGAGATCGAGCTTGCTGCCCAGGCTCGCGACGACGTTACGTTGCGTGTTCAAGACCACCGCTTGCGAGAAATGGCCGGCCGCGACGTAGCGACCGAGCAGCTCCTGCACTTCGCCGTAGTCACGCTCGAACATGGCCAGGGCAAGACTTCGCTCGATCATCTCGTCGACGAACGCACGTTGACGCGCCGCTTCGTTTCGCACCGTCTTCGAGGCCATGCGCGCGTCGGGGACGACCGACGCCAGCAGCCACGTGGCGAGCAGCGCGCTTGCCAGGCAGGCCGTGGCGGTGATCGCGATCAACGTGCGCATGAACTCACTTCGCCACTCCCATCAGGCGGCGTGTTTCGTCGACATGCGGGTCAAGCTCGCGCAACGTGGCCTCCGGCGGCGCGGTGATTCCGCCGACGCCGGTTGCCTTGGCGAAGGCCGCCCCGTCGGTCTTGTCGGCGAGGAAGTTGCGCAGTTGGTTGCCGAGCTGACCGGCGAAGTCGGTACCCAGCCGCGGGTGTGCCAGGACGATGAAATTGGGGATGCTGGCGAACTCGGTGACGACCTTGAGTCGCGCCCGCTCCTCTGCGGGAATCTGACGAAACTCGCCGTTGCTCATGATCGCTGCGGCTGCTTCGCCGATCAGCATCAACCGGCCTACGCCCAGATCGCTGCGAACGGCGGAGATCTTGTAGTCCTGATGTGCCTGGAGATTGTGCTGACCGAGCCAGCGCATGCCGTACATCGCCACCAGCGACTGCGGGTTGGCGAAGGCGAGCGACTTGCCGCGCAGATCGAGCGGAGAGGCGACGGGTTTCTCGGCCGGCGACACGAACAGCGCTTGAATCGGCGGCTCGTAGATCGCCACGGGAATCAGGCCACGGTCCAACTGCGCGATCCTCGCGAAGTGCGGGGCACTGATAGCGAGATCGTAGTCGCCCTGCATCAGGCTGCCGAAGAAGGCACGGAAATTCGGTGCCGTCGCGATCTGCACCTTGCCCCGGTTGAGGCGCTCCAAGTAGCGCTTCATGTTCTCGTACTGCGACAGCAGCGTGTCGGCCGCGATATTGGGCAGCACGCCGACGACGAGTGAGTCTCCCGGCCCTTTGGTGCCGGTGCGTGGTACTGCTGGAGTTGCCCCGACGGTGCCTGCCGGCGGCTTCACTTGAGTGCTCGGAGCGGCCGCGGTTTGGGGAGCGGCGGTACCTTGTGCCGCTGCGGTTCCTGGCGCGGCTGAAGGCTTGGCGGGCCCCCCCTCAGCCATCCGCAGATAGGGCGCGCGCCCGGGTTCGCGTACCAGTTCGAGCACGCTGCCGACCTCGATCAGATTGGGATTGGGCAAGCGGCTGCGCTGCGGATCGTAGAAGCGGCGCCACTGCGACGGATCACCCGTGAAACGAGCGGTGATGCCCGAGAACGTATCGCCAGGTCGGACCTGAATCGATCGGACCAGTTCACCACCACCGCCGCCAGCTGGAGGCGATTGCGCCCAAGCCGTAGTGACACACATCGCCACCGTGGCGATGGCGCGAGCAAGATTGCTCAAGCCTCGTCTAGCTGTGAACGGGAAGCGGCGGTTGATCTCGATTCGTTTCATGGGGTGCTTTGCTGGCAGGGATGTAGACGAGTGTCTTGGGACGGTGCACGAACATTGTGCGCCGGCCGGCTTCGCACTCAGGCCGATTGGCAGGACTGTTGCAATCTTTGGCGATGACAACGCGATCAGCGATCAAGCCCGCAAGGCTCGACACAACCTCCGATCGTGTTCAACGAATCACCAACAAAATCGCTGCAATCAGGACCGCAACTGTAGGCGGGAGATGTAGGCGTACAGCGCGTCACGTGCTCCGATGTGAAGTACGTCGAGACCGGTAACCGTCGTCGACATTGCTCTTGCAGTTGTTCACCCCGTGCCACAGTTGGCGGATGCGTAATCGGGCAGAACGAACGGCCAGCGCATCGACACCGATAAGCGCCCGGCTAATTTGGGGGCAATGCCATGAAGTTGCGAGCTACGACTCGAACGGGTCGCAGGCGGGCCATCGCGCATCTGATCAAGCAGGCTGCTGCCTGCGTCGCGGGGATCGTTCTACTCGCCATGGCCGTGCCCACGCATGCACAGGGCGACGCCAAGGGCGTGCAGCGGGTGCGCTTCACCCTCGATTGGGTGATCGAAGGTCCGTCGTCACCGTTCTTTCTCGCTCTCGACCGCGGCTACTTCTCGAACGAGAAACTGAACGTCATCTTCGAACCCGGCAAAGGGTCGGCGGGCGCGGTAATCAGCGTCGCCGAGGGACGTTTCGACATCGGTTTCGCCGACCTCAATGCGCTGGTCGAACACCGCGGCCGCAATCCGATAGCGCCGGTACAGGCGATTTATGTCGCCTACAGCGGCACACCGGCAGCGATCGTCACGCTCAAGAACTCGAACTACAACACCGAGAAGCGCTGGACCATCCGCGGCATCGAAGACCTCAAAGGCAAGACGATCGGCGCACCGGGATTCGATGCCGCACGCAAGATGTGGCCGATGCTCGCGCGGGCGAATGCGATCGACCCCGACTCGGTGAAGTGGATCGACATGTCACCGCAGCGGCGCGAAGCCGAACTGCTGCTGGGCAGCGTCGATGCGATCTCGGGCTTTCACTACACGGCGCTGCTCAACCTGCAAGCGCGTGGTGCGAAGGAAACCGAGATCGTGATCTTCCGTTTCGTCGACCATGGCGTGCCACTCTATGGCAACGCGTTGATCGTCAACACCGAGTTCGCGAAACGCCAGCCCCAGGCTGTCACCGGCTTCGTGCGTGCGTTCAATCGTGGCATGCGAGAGACCTTGCGCAATCCGCAAGCCGCGCTTGGCTATACCCTCGCCCACGCCAATTCGTTGGACGAAGCCACCGAGATGCGCCGCCTCGCCCTTGTACTCGAGCACAACATCGTGACACCCGAAACGCGCTCGCGTGGGCTCGGCAATGTCGATCGCGAGCGTCTGCAACGATCCATTAACGGTCTGGTCGAGACGTTCAAGCTCCCGAACCGGTTGGAAAGCTCGTCGGTCTTCACGGATCAGTTCCTGCCACCGATGGCCGACCGCGAACTCTGATTCATCCTGCGTCAGCGCTTCCAGGTCTGCCGCATACGAAGACATCGCACAGCCTGTCGGGCATTGCCGCATAGAAGACATTCGCGCCAACAACGCCCATCCCTGCAATCACCTGCAACAATTTGCAGTGCGTCGACAGATTGTCACCATGCTATAGATCAGCACGCGACGAGCCATCGAATCCACATCGATCAAATAAACGATGGCGTAGCCGGCGATCGTGAGCAGGCCGGAACCCTCACAACGCGCCGACGGTACTTGACCCATACAGGTGAGCAAGGAGGGATTCCATTGAACGCATTTGCACGCGCGGTCGCCCAATGCGGTGTTTCGCTGCTGGCCCTCTATAGCGCGGGGGCTGTGTCGCAGGAGTTCGACGTCGGTGACATCCCGATCGGGCAGACGATCGCGTTGACCGGCAGCACCAGCGAGCACGGTCAGGCCGTTCAACTCGGCGCTCGCGCCTACTTCGAAGCGGTGAATGCACGCGGTGGCATCCGCGGCCGGCGCATCTCGCTCAAAACCATCGACGACGCCGGCGCGGCAAGCCGGGCGGCCGACAACACACTCAAACTCGTCAAGGAAGACCGCGTACTGGCGATCTTCGGCGGGATCGAAGGCGGACCCTGCGTCGCCAGCATGCGTGTGGCGACCGAAAACCAGGTGCCCTTCGTCGCGTGTCTGGCGGGCTCGCCCGAACTTCGCGAGCCGTTCAACCGCTACGTGTTCCCGGTCCGCGCACCGCATTTCGCCGAGTTCGAGCAGCTGATCGACCACTCGCTGATGTTTCGCTGGCAGCGCATGGGCTTTCTGTATGCGGACAACGACACCGGTCGCAAGCATCTGGCCAACGTGCAACGCATTCTCGATCGGCACGGCATGAAACTCGCGGCGGCAATTCCGATTCCGAACAGCAACCCCGATGCCGGAAAACTCGCCGACACGATCATCGGCGCCAAGCTCGACTCGGTGTTCAATCACGGCTCCTACGGTCTGTACGGTGACGTGATCCGGCGCGTGCGCAAGATCCAGAGCGACGGGACGGGGACGTCGTTTCTCGCGGTCAACTCCGGCGCGCAGCAACTCTCGCGGCTGCTCGGCCAGGAACGCCATGGACTGATCTTTACCCAGGTCGTGCCCTACCCGTGGCGCTCGTCGCCCGACGCCGCGCGCGAACATCGCGAGATGTTGAAGGCGATTGCCCCCGACGCGGTGCCCTCGTTCAGCAGCCTGGAAGGCCATATCAGCGCGAAGGTGCTGGTGGAAGGGTTGCGCGGCATGCGCGGTCGCGTCACGCGAGAGGAGCTGGTCCGAAGCCTCGAGCGGATCGGCACGCTGGACGTCGGCGGATTCACCGTGCGCTACTCGCCGGAATCACGCGAAGGCTCCACGTTCGTCGACATGGTGATGGCCGTCAGCCGCGGCGGATTTTCCCAGTAGCAGTCTGTTGAAAACGCGGCGCGGAGTCGGTCGCACGATGACCGTCCGCGCTCGAACCGCGCATCGTCGAGTGCGCCTGCTCAGCTCGTCACATTGAACGCGGCGCGCTCGTCGGCATCGAGCTCACCGAGCAGCGCAGTTTCCCACTCCAGGTAGCGCATCGCCGCCTCACGGTTGCCTTCGTGGCGATCGTGCGTGAAGAACAGGAAATCGATGCGATCGGCATCCGGCGGATCGGTGGGTGTCACTTCCTGCGCTTGTGCGTCGATCAGCAGTAGTACCTCGCGCGCTCCGCCCTCCAACAGATCGACGGCCGCCAGCCGCGCCACGGCCGGCTCGCTCGCGATCAGCGCGATCCGGCTCGCGCCCGCCGCGGCAGCCACCACGCGCGGACGGATGCTCCACACCGTGCCGCGGGCATGGCCGGCACGATACGTGGCGCTGGCGCGCAGATCGATCACGCGCGCGTCACCGAGCTCGTTCGCTTTGATTGACTTGAGCGCCGGCAGTGCGATCGGCGTCGCGCTCGGTCCGCGCCGCAGTGGCGCGCGCGTGCCCTGTCGCAAGACATGCGCGTCGTGCCCCATCTGCCGCAACCACATCGCCACCACCGGGGCGCGCACCCCTTCGCCATCGGCAAGCACGATGCGCGCACCGCGCACCGCCACCCACTGATCGGTCGCCTGCACCAGTTGCCCGCCCGGTGCATGCACTGCCCCCGCCAAAGTGCCCGCGGCGAATTCTTCGGCAGTGCGGACATCGAACAGATAGGTCGTGCGCGCCGCATCGGCAAACCAGCGCTCGGCCTGATCGGCGTCGAGGTGCGGAATCGCGAACCGCTCGATCAGCGCATCGGCACGCTTGCGCAACGCATCGAGGTCGCCGCCGCCGGGTGCGTCGGGGTAGCGCCGCGACGAACCGTTCTCCAGCTTCAGTCCGGCCAGAAACCATCCCTGCGTGCCGTTCTCGAGCGCCACGACGCGATTGGGAACACCGAAGCTGAGCAGCGATTGCGCGCCGATGATCGATCGAGTGCGACCGGCACAGTTCACGACGATGGTCGTGGCCGGATCGGGCGCGATACGCTGCGCACGCAGCGCCAGCTCGCCATTGGGACAGCAGATGCCGCCCGGAATATTCATCTTGCCGTACTCGCTCAGCGGCCGACCGTCGACGATTACGAAGTTCTCGCGTCGATCGATCATCGCCTGCAGCTCGGCGGCCTTGATGCGCGGCGTCTCGTGCTCGTGCTCGACCAGTTCACCGAAGACCTTGCTGGGCACGTTCACGCCCGCGAACACGCCGAAACCCGCCGCGCGCCAGCCCGCGATGCCATCGGCGAGCACGTGCACGTTGTCGTATCCCGCTGCCGTGAGCCGCGCGGCGGCGCGTTCGGCGACGCCCGAGCGACCGTCGTCATGGACGACGATGCGCGTCGCGCGACGCGGAACGAGCCGCGGTACATCGATCTCCAGTCGGCTGTAAGGCAATGGAATCGCGTGAAACAGATGCTCTTCGCCGAACTGTCCGGCCTCGCGCACATCGAGCAACGCCAACTCCCCGGATTCGCGCAACCACTGTTTGAGCGTCTGCGCGGCGACTCGTTGGGTCATGGACCCTCCTTTATTTGATGTGGATAAACGCCAGTGCCGCTCGATTCATCCGCATTTTCGGTGGATAAAACGGTGGACGACGGACGCAAGTGCTTGATCGACTGGCATGAATGTTCAATGGCCGATTTGTGATCACCGCGGCGCCGCCGGCACGCTGGAACGATCGAGCTGCTTGACGAGCGCATCGATTTCGGTTTCGAACTCGCGCCGCATGCGCTGCTTGGATCGTTCATCGAGCCACGATGCATCGAGGCTGGCAAGCGCCAGCGCCTGCGCCCGCCCCGGCCCCCAGCCCAACCCGAAACAGGTGCGCTCGAAGCTGTCGGTGAGATGGGTGTCGAACATCGCCGGGTCGTCGGTCGCAAGGCCGAACGACAGGCCGTGCTCGGCCATGGCACGAATCGCGTCGAGACGCGTCGCATCGCGTTCGCGCGTCGACGGTTTGGGACAGCAGGTGAAGAACATGCCGTCATCGCGGGCGCGCGCCGCCATGGCCGGATCGGTCAGCACCCGGTAGCCATGATCGAGCCGATCGCAGCCGAGCACGTCGCGGCACACCGCGTAGTTGGTGGCGGGCGTCGGTGCGTAGTCTTCGCAGACGTGCGCGGTGCGCTTGAGCCCGGCGCGGCCGGCTCGTTGGAACACCTCGGTGAACGTTGCGGGCGGCCCTTTGTCTTCGGGGCCGTCCATGCCGATCCCGACCACCCACTCGCGCCGATACGCGAGCACATCGTCGAGCACGGTATTGGCGATCGCCGGCGTGAACTCTCGATCGATCGACGGCACCAGCAGTGCCTCCACCTCGTAATCCTGCCCCGCCGCGCGGATGCCTTCGATGAGTCCGTCGAGCTGGGTGCGATACGACACGCCGTGCGGATAGTGGTAGCTGGGATTGAAGAACAGCTCGATGTGGCGCAGATTGCTCGATCTGTTCGCGTCTTCGATGTATTCGTAGGCGACGCGGGCGAAATCTTCCAGTTTCACCAGCACGCTCGCCGCGAGGCGAAAGATCTCGATGAAATCGTAGAAGTTCGCGTAACGGTAGAGCGATTCGACCGGCCGCGGCAGGTGCATACCCTGACGCCGAGCCAGCTCGGCGAGCGTTGCAGGGCGCATGGTCCCCACAATGTGGCAATGCAGCTCCGCCTTGGGCAGGCGTCGCAGGAACTCGCGATAGTCGATCGTCGAAGCCATGATCTATGATGGATGCGAACCGCGCCCCACGCCCTGGAACAGTCATGAACGCTACCGCAAAGCTCGCTGCCGTTGTTGTCGCGACCACCACCGCGCTTGCTGCGCAAACCACGCAAGCACAGAACTGGCCCACCAAACCGATCACGCTGATCGTGCCGTACGCGGCCGGCGGCAGCGTCGATGCGACCGCACGCTTCATCGTGCCCAAGCTGGCCGAGCGACTCGGGCAGCAGATCGTCGTCGATAACGTCGTCGGCGCGGGCGGCGTGATCGGCACGCAGAAAGCCGCAACCGCTGCCGCCGATGGCTACACGCTGTTGTTTTCGGTGGAGAGCACGATCGTCATCGCCAAGCTGATTACGCCCACCACGGTGAAGTACGACGGCCTGAAGGACTTTGCACCGATCGCGCTGGTAGGAACCAGTCCGCTGGTGTTGATCGGCAAACCCGAACTGCCGGCGAAGAACGCCACCGAACTGCTCGCGCTGCTGCGGGCCAATCCGGGCAAGTACAACTACGCCACTTCGGGTGTGGGCACGTCGCTGCATCTGGCCGGTGAGCTGATCAACCAGGTCGCCAAGGTGAACATGGTGCACGTGCCCTACAAGGTGGGGCCGCAGATCGTGACCGACGTCGCCGGCAACCAGATCGATCTCGGCGTGCTGCCACTGGTGCTGGTGCAGCAGCAGGCCAAGGCCGGCAAGCTCAAGGCGTTCGGCGTCACCGATTCGGCGCGCTGGCCGACGGCGCAGGAGATTCCGATACTGGGGGAGGAGCCGGCGTTCCGCGGCACCGATGTGCTGGTGTGGTACGGACTGTTCGCGCCCGCCATGACCGGCAACGCGATCGTCACACGTCTGCACAAGGAGATGGCGCAGGTGCTCAAAGACCCCGACATCGCGCGGCGGATGGGCGATCTCGCACTCAAGCCGGCCGATTTCACGCCCGCACAGTTCGCTGCGTTCCTACAGAAGGAACATCAGAAGTTCGCCGCGATCGTCAAGTCGGCGAATATCAAGGTGGAGTAGCGAGCGGAAGGCGGTGAAGGCGTGCGGCGTGAGGGGTAAGGTGAAGCCATGAACAGCGGCGAGCGTATTTCGATCGACACGCGCCTGCGCGGAATCCGTGCGGCGCAGGGCAAGGAGCCGTTCGATCTGCTGCTCACCGGCGGCAAGGTCGTCGACGTCGCCACCTGCGAGTTGCGCGACGCCGACGTCGGCATCGTCGGCGAGATGATCGCGAGCGTCCATCCGCGGGGCCAGTGGCGCGAGGCACGCGAGACGCGTGATGTCTCGGGGCAGTTTCTGGCGCCGGGTCTGATCGACGGCCACGTGCACTTCGAGAGCTCGCACATGCTGCCGCACCACTACGCCTCGGTGGTGGTGCCGCAGGGCACGACGACGATCTTCTGCGATCCGCACGAGCTGGCCAACGTGCTCGGCGTTGACGGGCTGCGTTATGCCGTCGCCGCCAGTCGCAACCTGCCGCTGCGCTTCATCGTCCAGGCGTCGTCGTGCGTGCCCGCCGCACCCGGTCTGGAACGCTCGGGCGCTGACTTCCAGGCCGATGAGATCCGCGAACTGTTGTCATGGCCCGAGGTTGCGGGGCTGGCTGAGGTGATGGACATGCCCGCCGTGCTCGAAGCCAAGCCGCGCATGGTGGGCATCCTCGCGGCAGCGATCGCCAGCGGCAAGATCATCGAAGGCCACGCGCGCGGGCTGTCGGGCGCGAAGCTGCAGGCGTATCTCGCGGCCGGCATCAGCGCCGATCACGAGATCACCTCCGGCGACGATGCGCTGGAGAAGTTGCGCGCCGGCATGACGGTCGAGCTGCGCGGCTCGCACGACCATCTGCTGCCGGGCGTGGTCGCGGCGATCAAGACGCTGCCGGTCGTGCCGACGAATCTCACGGTGTGCACCGACGATGTGTTTCCCGACTACCTGGTCGAGCACGGCGGCGTGAACGACGTGGTGCGCCGCCTGGTGCGCTACGGCATGGCGCCGATCCAGGCGATCCGTTGCGCGACGATCAACAACGCGTACCGTCTGCGCCGCGACGACCTCGGCTGGATCGCGGCGGGAAGGCGTGCCGACATCATCGTGCTGGCCGATCTGGCGGCGGTCGACGTGACCGAGGTCTATGCCAATGGGCGGCGTGTCGCCCACAACGGCGCGTTGATCGAACCGGCGCGCCCTGCGCAAGTCGCGCTGCCCACACGCACGATGAAGCTCGCGCCGCTGTCGGTCGACGATTTTCGCGTGCGCGTCGATGCGGTACGCAACGACAGGGCGAAGCTGCGCACCGTCAAGGGTGCCCGGTTCACCGAGTGGGGCGAACTCGACGTGGCGGTGCGCGATGGATTCGCAGTCGTGCCGTCGCAAGCCAGCGTAATGACCGTGGTGCATCGCCACGGTCGCGCGCCTGGCACACCGCAGACCGCACTCATCGAAGGTTGGGGTGAACTCAGTGGCGCTTACGCCACCTCGTACGCGCACGACTCGCACAATCTCGTCGTTTACGGGCGCGATCCGCACGAGATGGCGCTGGCCGCCAACGCCGTCATCGAGATGGGCGGGGGCAACGTGGTGGTGCGCAACGGGGCGATCGTCGCCCGCGTGGCGTTTCCCGTCGCGGGGCTGCTATCCGACAAGGCCCCTGCCGACGTCGTCGCCGAGCACGGCGCAGTGGTGCGCGCCGCCGGCACCGTGATCGAATGGCAAGGGCCGTATCGCGTGTTCAAGGCGCTGTCGGGTCAATGCCTCGCCTGCAACACCGGCCCGCATCTGACCGACGTGGGTCTGACCGATGGCGGCACGCAGTGCATCGTGCCGATGGTCGTTGCCGATTAGCCCTGGCGCGCCGTCTTGTCGCGCGGCTTGATCCGCTCAAGATCGCCGACCGTTCCGGCCCACAGTTTGAAGAACCCTTCCTGGCGATCGAGCCGCAGCCAGGTCTCGACCTTGCGTTCGCGCAGTTGCGGATAGTGCTCGGCGAGCCAGGCTTGCCCGATACCCACGCCCACGCTGCCACCGGACGACTTGCGCGTGCCCTGCGAAGCCTCGGTCTGCAGCTGCCGAAACTGCGCCTGGATCTCGCGCAGTTGCTGGGCCGACTCGGCGTCGAATCCGAACAGCAGCCAGTGACGACCGGCGCTGGGCGGACCCAACCGATGCTCGGGTCCGAGCGGAATGATCCGCATCGGCAAGGCGCGCTCGAGCGCCGGCCACTGGCTCGGATCGCGCGGCGTGATGCGCAGCTCGAATGTCGTCGGCGATCGCTCGATGGCCTGCACCTGCGCATCCGTCTGGATCGCGACGATGAGCGACGCGGGATCCAGTCGCAGCAGACTCTCGTGATCGAAGCGTGCGAAGCGCACCATCGTCGATAGCGGAATGCCGGCGCAAGCTCCAAGCACGGCAGCCACCACGGCAGCTATCACGATGCGCGACGCAGACCCTCGCGGACGCAGCGCGCCAGCTGCCGGTGCCGTCTTGCGGTGCGCTCGCGACAAAAGCGCGACGGGAGACGAAACCATGATCCACCTCGTTTAATGGTAATCTTTTTCTGTTATACAATAATTTTCTTTCGTGGAGCAAGAAAATGAATCCAGACGGCATTCAGCCCAGTTCCGTTCCCGATTCCATTCGTCCTGATTCGAGTGTTCGCACGCTCATCCGACCTGGCGCACTGACGAATCACGAACCCGACGCGAGCGGCAACGGGGAGTCCTCCACCCCTCCGCGTTCCGCATCGATGCGGCAAGCCGCGCGGTTCGCACTTTGGATCCAGGTGATCGGATCGATCGCCGTGGTGTTCGCGTTGGCTGCAAACGCCTACGTGTGGTGGTCGCCCGAGCGCATCGAGCAGATGCTTGCACCGCGCCTGGGTATCGCAAGCCGCACCAACATCGACGCGACGGTGCAGTTCGCAGGCTTCATGCTCGCGTTGCTTCCTCTCGGCATCGGGCTCTACGCGCTCACCCAGGTAGGACGACTTTGTCGCGCGTTGCGGGCGGCTTCAACCTTCGGCGACGCGCTGAGCGCCGCACTGCGTCGGCTCGCCATGGCGTTGATGGCGCTGGCAGGTTGCGAAGTGCTGGTGCAAAGCGCGCAGTCGGTCGTGCTGACTTATCTCAACCCGCCCGGACAACGCGCGCTGACCATCGGCGTGAGCACCGATTTTCTGCTGCACGTGGTCGTCGCGCTGTTGCTGCTGGCACTGGCCGCCGTGCTCCGCGAGGCCGCGCGGATCGCCGACGAACACCGGCAATTCGTCTAGGCGTCTAAGCGTCCGGGAAGCCTCCGAACGACGCACTCGCCGCTTGCCTCACCCCCTGCCGCCACAGGATCGCACATGCCGATCATCGTCAATCTCGATGTCATGCTCGCCCGTCGCAAGATCCGATCGCGCGAACTGGCGGCACACGTCGGCATCACCGAGGCCAATCTCTCGCTGCTGAAATCGGGCAAGGTCAAGGGCGTGCGGTTCGACACGCTCGAGCGCATCTGCGAGTACCTGCAGTGCCAGCCCGGCGACCTGCTCGAATACACCGCGGGTGCGGCGGAGCCCGACGCGAAGGTCGCCGACCTGCGGCGGCGTGCAGCCGGACGCTAGACGAGCCGGTGCGCGCGCGTCATCCCCCGAGCATCGCGATCGAGCGCGCCAGATTCGCGCGCGCCTGCGCTTCGCAACGCTCGAAGAACATCGGCGTGCTGTAAAGACGCGGGCGCGCGGCGAACGCTTCCAGGATCTTGCGTCGTGTGCGACGAAACAGCACGCCGGGCACCCAGCCGTACTCGGCGCGCACCTGCCGCTCGTACTCGTCGAAT
>CADEDU010000054.1:29518-37345 GCA_902826155.1 uncultured beta proteobacterium | reverse complement strand
CACGCCGGGCACCCAGCCGTACTCGGCGCGCACCTGCCGCTCGTACTCGTCGAATCGCGAAGCAGGAGCACCGAGAATCGACAGATCGATGTCGACGAGAATCTGCGCGTCGATGCCATCGGGCACCGCGTTGTGGCGCGTCATCATGATGAGCGCGTGAACGCGATCGGCACACTCCAGCGCCAGGCCGGCATCGAGCACCACGGACTTCGCCCACTCGGCGCTCCGCTCCTCGTTGTCCTGGCGCTTCACGTCGTAGATCGCGTCGTGAAACCAAAGCGCGAGCTCGATCTCGAAGGCGTGCTGAGCAAGCGCAGCGACCACGGGCATCCAGGCGAGGCACTCGTCCAGATGCTGGACGGTGTGATAGTGACGATGCTTCTCGCGGTAGCGATCCGACAGCAATTGGAACACCGCGTCGTCAGCCTGCGCTCCGAGCCCATGCCAGGTTGCGTGCCACTGGTCGAGGGTTGTCATGTGCGCCTGCCGTGCCGCCTCAATTGGCTCGGATACTTCGCTCCCGCACCAGCACGCCATAGCGCTCGCGCTCGCGGCGCTGTTGCGCTGCGAAAGCATCGGGCGTGATCGGCGCGGCGGGCTCGGCGGCAAACGAAGCGAGCGCGGCGCGCGCTTCCTTCGATTCGAGCGCGCGCGTGATGTCACGGTTCAGACGCGTGACGACATCCGCGGGCGTGCCCGCCGGCGCGTACACGGCGAACTGCAGCGTGATGTCGAGATTGGTGCCGGCCTCGGCCATGGTCGGCGCATCGGGGAATACCGGCGATCGCGTCGGCCCGGGTACCGCGAGCAGGCGCACCTTGTCGGCCTTGATGTGCGAGATCGCGGCACCGACGTCGAAAGTGAAATCGACCAGACCGCCGATCAGATCGACCAGCACCTGCTGCGATCCCTTGTACGGCACGTGCGTGACTTCGATGCCGGTTGCGCGCATCAGCGCTTCGGTGGCGATGTGCTGCAGCGTGCCGCTGCCCGCGGAGCCGTAGTTCAGCTTGCCGGGATTCGCCTTCGCGTGCGCGATGAACTCCGCGAGCGTACGGGCGGGCAAACCCTGACGCACGATGAAGAAGATGGCCGAGCGCCCGGTGGGTGCGACCGGGATCAGGTCTTTCTCCACGTCGATGCCCAGCTTGTACAGATGGGGATTGATCAGGATCGGACCGTCGGAGGTGTGCAGCAGCGTGTGCCCGTCGGGCGCGGAGCGCGCAACGCCTTCCATACCGATGTTGCCGCCCGCACCAACGCGGTTCTCGACCACGACCGGTTGCCCGAGGAGTTCGCTCAGCGACGTCGCCATGGCGCGCGCGACCACATCGGTGACCCCGCCGGCGGCGAAGTTCACTACCAGCCGCACCGGTTTCGACGGCCAGGTCTGCGCCCAAGCGGGGGCGATGCACAAACCCACCACGAGCGCAGCGAGACGAACAAGGTTCAATCGAGTGCGAGCGCCCCAACGCCGCAGACCGGCGCCGAAGGTGTTGTGAACGAGCATTGCGGTCATGCGATCCTCCTGTATGTACCCGTCGCCAATTTGGGCGACTCCTCAGTAAGTCGATTCGTATCGATCCCACGCTCGCATCTCTACGAGCGCACGGATGCCGCTATGCTACGGTGATTGACGCCTTAGACAAACAATCGGTGGAGGCACGCCATGGGGAATCGCGAACTCGGCAAGCGCGAAACGAAGGGCACGCACTCGCGCGGCGATGCGTACGTGCCGGTTGCCGGCAACACTGAACTCCCGGCGGCGGCGATCAGCGACGCCGAATGGCAGCAGCGCCTGCGGTTGGCGGCCGCCTACCGCGCGGTGGATCACTTCGGCTGGTCGGAGCTCACCGCCAATCACATTTCGCTGCGGGTGAACACCGAGCCGCCCGAGTTCCTCATCAATCCGTACGGGCTGCTGTACTCGGAGATCACCGCCTCCAATCTGGTGCGCATCGATGTCGCGGGCAACGTCCTCACGCCCACGGAGTATCCGATCAATCCGGCCGGCTTCAACATCCACGCGGCGATCCACGAGGCGCGAAACGACGCGCATTGCGTGCTGCACGTGCATACGGTCGCCGGCATGGCGGTGTCGTGCCTGAAGGATGGCCTGCTGCCGCTCACGCTCGAAGGCACCGACTTCCACGACCGCGTCGGCTATCACGATTTCGAAGGCCCGAGCCTCGAGGTCGACGAGCGCGGCCGACTCGCCACCGCCCTGGGCAGCCGCAACATCGCGCTGATCCTGCGCAATCATGGCCTGGTCACCATCGGCGAAACGGTCGACTCGGCGTTCCTGCGCATGTACCGGCTGATGATCGCCTGCGAAGTGCAGATGCGGGTGATGATGAGCGGGCAACCGTTCACGCGAATCTCGGATGCGACGCTGGAAAAATCGGCGCAGCGCCACGACTGGTTCTTTCGCATCGGGCCCGGCGGCAAGACCGTGGGCCACGGCGAGCTCGATTTTTCGGCGGTGATGCGGCTGATGGCGAAGATCGATCCGTCGTACCAGAGTTAGTGGACGACGCCGGCTGGTCGAGGTACTCGAGCAGCCGGCCGGTTCATCGCTTCATGCCCGGCTTTCACTTCAGACCGTAGATCTCCCGCGCCGCTTCGGCCGAAATCTTGCCTAACGCCAGATCGCGGCGGACCGCATCGCGATCGCGCTGGCGCGGGTCGCCAAAGCCGCCGCCGCCGGTGGTCTTGATGCGCATCAGATCGCCGCTCACCAGCGGCACGCCGGTGATCTTGCTCGGCAGCTTGCGTGCCTGATCGCCGTCGGGGTTGAGGGTGATCTCGGTTTTCGCGCCATCACCACCGCCGTTCAGTCCGTACGGACCGAACTTCATCCGATCGCCGAGCACGGTGAACTGGCCGTTGGCGCCGAGGAAGCGCACGTCGCGTTCCAGGCCCATGCCGCCGCGATGCACGCCGGGCCCGCCCGAATCGGAGCGCAACGCATAACGCTCGACTCGGATCGGATGCAGGCGCTCGACCATCTCGATCGGCGTGTTGGCCGGATTGTGGATCTGCGCCGAACAGCTTTCCAGGCCATCGCGTGCGTGGCTGCCGCCCCAGCCGCCGACACCGATCTCGAATAGCACCCACGGCATTGCGCCGTCTGCACTCACGCCGCTGAACATCGTCGTGGTCGACATGCCGTAGTAGGCCGCCGGAATGTATTCGGGCAGCGCCTGGGCTAATGCACCGTTCACGACGTCGCAGGTGCGATGCAGCGTCGCCATGCGACCGACCACCGGCGCGGGTGGCACCGCGTTGATGACCGTACCCGTCGGTGCAATGATCCGCACCGGCCGAAAGCAGCCTTCGTTCACCGGGATGTCGGAGCCGATCGCCGCCACCAGGCAATAGTGGACCACCGCAGTGGTCATCGACACCGAGCAGTTGATCGGCGCTGCGCGTTGCGGCGACGACCCGGTGAAGTCGGCGACGATCTCCTCATCCTCGACCGTGAGCGCCACCCGGATGTCGACCGGCACGTCCGACACGCCGTCGTCGTCGAGCTTGTCGGCGAACAGGTAGCGGCCATTCGGGATCTTGCGGATGCCCGCGCGCATCAGGCGCTCGGAGTAGTCGAGCAGCGCATCGACGCACGCGCCGATCGCCTGCGGCCCCCAGCGATCGAGCAGTTCGACCAGCCCCTTCTCGCCGATCGACAGGCTCGCCATCTGCGCCTCCATGTCGCCCCACACGTAGTCGGGCAGGCGGATGTTCGCGAACAGCATGCGCTTGATGTCGACCTGCAGCTCCCCGCGACGATAGAGCCGCACCGGTGGGATGCGCAGGCCTTCCTGATAGATCTGCGTCGCGGTCATGTAGTAGCTGCCCGGCGCGGTGCCGCCGACGTCGACGTGATGCGCAACGCAGCCGGCAATGCCGGTGAGTCTGCCGCGCCAGAAGATCGGCCGGAACATGCACAGATCGGGCAGATGCTGGCTGCCGCCCAGATACGGATCGTTCACCAGAAACACATCGCCTTCTTCCCACTCGGCGAGCGGCGCGGCGTGCTCGATCACGAAGCGCAGCGTGGGCCCCATGGCATTGACGAACGTCGGCGCCGCGGCCGATTGCGTGATCAGCCGGCCATCGGTGTCGAGCAGCGCCGTGGCGAAATCGAGCACTTCGCGGATTACGGTGGAGTGCGCCGTGTACTGCAACGTGACCGCCATCTGCTCGGCGACCGAGTCGAGCGCGTTCTTGACCACCTGCATCATCACCGAGTCGACGGCGATCGGCTCGTTCGGGCTGGTTGGCGCTGCACGCAAGTTCATTGCTCTGCTCTCCCTGGTCATGCTGTCTGCCGGGCAAGCAGCAAATGCCCGTGCGGATCGACGCTGAGCAGCCAGTCGTTCGGCAGCACCGTCGTCGAATCCTTCTGCTCGATGATCGCCGGGCCGGTCACGACATGATCGAGCGCGAGATCGGCACGCTCGAACACCGGGCACTCGACGCGGCCGGTTCCGCGAAAGTGCACGTGGCGCCGGCCTTTCGGCTTGGCCGAGCCCGCCGCAGCCCGCAGCGGCGGAACCTTCGGGCTGCCGACACGCCCGGTCGCCGTGACCTTGAGGCTCACGGCTTCGATGCCGCGCTCGCGCATGTCGTAGGCGTAGCGGCGCTTGTGCTCGTCATGAAAGCGGCGCGCGGTTTCTTCCAGCGAGCGCTGATCCAGCACCAGCCCAGGCAGTTCGATGCGCAATTCATACGCCTGGCCGACGTAACGCAATTCCGCGATCGGCTGCAGCGTGAGCTCGGCATCGCCAACGCCGGTGGCGTGCAGCGCACTGCGCCCGACGCTGGCCAACCGTTCGAGCAGCGCGTTTGCGCCTGCGACGTCGAGCGCGTCGAGCCTGCCAAAGAAGGCCTGGCGAAATTCATGGCGAATGTCACTGCCGAGCAACCCCACCGCCGAAGCCACGCCCGGCAGCGGCGGCACGATGACCTCCGGTATGCCGAGCTCCTCCGCTAGATAGCACGCCACCAGCGGCCCGGCGCCGCCGAATGCAACCATCGCGTAGTCGCCCGGATGGCGGCCGCGTTCGATTGACACGCGCCGCAGCGCCCGCACCATGAGCGCGTTCGAAACCTCGATGATGCCGGCCGCCGCAGCCTCGGCTGACATGCCGAGCGGCTTGGCGATGCGCTCGCCGATGGCGCGCTCGACCGCCGCCAGGTCGAGCTTCATCTCGCCACCAAGAAAGTAATCCGGCGAAAGCCGACCGAGCAGGAGGTTCGCGTCAGTCGTGGTCGGTTCGGTGCCACCGAAGCCGTAACACACCGGGCCGGGTTCAGCCCCCGCGCTCTGTGGGCCAACACGTAGCGAGCCTGCCGCGTCGATCCAGGCGATCGAGCCACCGCCTGCACCGACCTCAACGACATCCATGAACGGCACCCGGATCGGATAGCCCGTGCCGTATCCGCCGCCACCTTGCGCGCCGTGCCGCGCGCCACCTACCTCGTATTCGGTGGACAGGTCGATCCGCCCGCCGTGCACCAGCGCCGCCTTCGCGGTGGTTCCGCCCATGTCGAAAGAGATCACGTTGTCGCGCCCGACCTCGCGTCCGATCGCCGCCGCGGCCACGACACCGGCTGCCGGACCCGATTCGATGATGTTGACCGGAAAACGGCGGATGTCGGCGGCACTCATCATGCCGCCCGAGGATTGCATGATGTAGAGATCGCGCGCGTAGCCGTGCGTGCGCAGTTCGGATTCCAGTCGCGCCAGATAGGTGTCGACCAATGGCATGACGGCGGCGTTGACCACGGCGGTGCTGGTGCGCTCGAACTCGCGAAACTCCGGGCACACCTCCGCCGAGCAGGTCACGTACACGCCGGGAAGCGTGTTGCGAATCACTTCGGCAACGCGTCGCTCCTCCTCAGGGCGAGCGTACGCATGCAGGAAGCAGACCGCGATGCTCGCCACCTCTTCGCGTCGCAGCGTCGCGATCGCCTGATCGACCTCGCCCATGTCGAGCGGTTGCAGGATCTCGCCGCGATGGTCGAGCCGTCCGGTGACCTCGAGTCGCAGGTTACGCGGGACCAGCGGCGTGGCCATCTCGAGCCGATGGTTGTAGACATCGGGCCGGGCATGCCGGCGGATCTCGAGCACATCGCGAAAGCCGCGATTGGTGATCAGGCCGATCCTGGGCGTGCGATGTTGCAGCAAGGCGTTGGTCGCGGTGGTCGTGGCATGCACGATGCGCGAGCGGCGAAGCGCTTCACCCATTGCGCTGCCGATTACTTTGCGCAGGCCCTGCACGATGCCGACCGACAGATCGCCCGGCGTCGTCAACACCTTGTCGGCGCGGATGCCGCCGTTGCGATCGATGACGACGACGTCGATGAAGGTGCCGCCGACGTCGATGCCGATGGTGACCTCGGGGCTGATGTTTTCGTTCATCGGATTGCGTTCACCGGATTGCGTTCATCGGCTGTCGTTGATCGATTCTGGTTCACCGGCGCACTCGCACGGTGGCGTTCACAGTAGCCCCGCGTCGCGCACCGCTTGCAGTGCCCCGTGGCCCGCCTTTGCCACCGTCTCGATCTGCGCGTCGGTGTGCGCGCTGGAGACGTACATCTTGCTCGCAGGATGCACGAACACGCCGCGACGGATCAGCTCGATCCCGAACTGTTTCGCGGCCACGCGATTGGTCGCGGCGTAGCTAGCGTAGTCGTGAATGTCGCCGGCGCCGAATACAGGATCGGGAAACGCCGGCGGCCCGAGCATCTGTAGCGGAATCGAGAGCCGGCGCGCGCTGTCTTCGAAGCTGCGGCTGAGCGCGGTTCCGATCGCGACGAGCTTTGCGGGCGTGTCCTCCTCCTGCACGACATCGAGCGTAGCCAGCCCCGCCGCTGCCGCGATCGCGTTGCCGTTCAACGTGCCATTGAAGTAGACCGACCGGCCATCGTTCGCGCGATCGGGCACGGTGAGCTCGAGAATGTCGCCCCGCCCGGCAACCGCCGACAGCGGCAGCCCGCCGCCGACCACCTTGCCAAGCGAACACAGATCGGGCGTGACCCCGTAGAACGCCTGCGCACCACCGACCGCAAGCCGAAATCCGGTGACCACTTCATCGAACACCAGGACCGCGCCGATGCGATCGCACAACGCGCGCATCCCTTCCAGAAAACCGGGGCGCGGGGGAATCGCCCGCTGCACCGGCTCGACGATGATGGCGGCGACCTGGTCGGCGACCGGCTCGATCAATCGCGTGGCGGCATCGAGATCGTTGAACGGGGCGACCAGCACCGTGTCGCTCACCTGCATCGGAATGCCCGCCGAATTCGGCAGCGCCGCGCGCATCTTCGACTCGCGCACGAGCGCGCTCTGCTCGATCGCGTAGTCGTGGAAGCCGTGGAAGCCACCTTCGAACTTGAGCACCAGCGTGCGTCGCGTGAACGCGCGCGCCAGTCGCAACGCATAGAGCGTCGCCTCCGCACCGTCGCCTGCGAACTTCACCGCCTGAGCGCAGGGCACCAGTTGGGCAATCCGCTCTGCCAGGCGCTCTGCCATCTCGTTCATCGTATAAAACGTCGTGCCGCGCGCGGCTTGCTCCTGGATCGCCGCGGTGACGCGCGGATGGGCATGCCCGATCATCATCGGCCCGGAGCCGAGCACGAAATCGATGAGTGACCGGCCGTCAGTGGTCCAGAGTGTCGTGCCCTGACCGCGCGCGACGACGAACGCCAGATCATCGGGCAGCTTCAGCGTGCCGAGGCTTCGACCGGGAATGACGCTATGGGTGGGGCGAGCGGTCATCAAAGTTCTCCATTTGATCGCAGCGTGAGCGTCGCCGGTCG
>CADEDU010000054.1:20946-29418 GCA_902826155.1 uncultured beta proteobacterium | reverse complement strand
AAACTCCGTACCGCGCGGGACAACCAGCAGTGGATGCTCGATCTTGCGCTCAATATGCGCGGTCGCGTGCAGAACTTCGAACGCGATGACATCGAGGTACCGGCGGGCAAGCGCGCACGCAACTACCGCATGCTGCCGAAGGTGTGGCGCGAGGCGGGCGCGCGACACGAAGCGCTGGCGCGACGCGCGCAGGCACAGGGTTTCAAAGCCGCCGCCACGCACCACTACGACCACGCCATCGAGGCGTATCGGATGGCGCAGCACCCGATCTACTTCGACAACCATCCGGTCAAGAAGTACCTCTACAAGAAACTCTCCGAGATGGTCGATCGCCGCTCCGAGGTGGCCGAGTATCCGATCGAGCGGGTGGAAGTGCCGTTCGACGACGGCAAGACGATCTCGTGCCTGTTTCACATGCTGCCGGGCAAGCCGCGCGCGCCGGTGGTGATCTACGTGCCGGGCATGGATCAGACGAAGGAATACTTTCCGAAGGCGCACCACAACATCGCCCTCTCGCGCGGCTTTCACGTGCTGTCGATGGACGGCCCCGGCCAGGGCTCGTCGAACATGCAGAAGATCCGCGCGGTGGGCGACAACTACGAGCGCGCCGGCGCCGCGGTGATCAGCTATCTGCGTACGCGCAAGGAAGTCAATCCGCGCAAGATCGCGATCTACGGCATCAGCATGGGCAGCTACTGGTCGTTGCGGCTGTCGAGCTACGACCATCGCGCCGCGGCTGTGGTGAGTTCGGTGGCCTGCTTCAATCCGAACAACACCATCTTCACGCAGAGCTCGCCGCGCTTCAAACAGATGTTCATGTACATGGCCGGCTACGACGACGAGGATCGCTTCGACGAGGAGGTCGCCAAGCCGATGACGGTGCGCGGCTACCTCGACAAGATCACCTGCCCCACGCTGCTCGTTACCGGTGAGTTCGATCCGCTGTGCCCGCTCGAAGACGCGATCGAGGCCTATGAGGATCTCAAGGTGCCCAAGGAGATGTGGGTGTTCGAGAACCAGTACCACCCGCTGTGGAGCATCCAGAACCTGGGCGGCATGGACTGCCACGACTACGCGCTCGACTGGCTGCAGATGACGCTGCAAGGCAAGGGCCTGCCGCCGCGGCACAACAAGGTGAAGTACATCCGCGAAAACGGCGACGGCCCGTGGGGCGATTGCGCCTGGACGCCACCGACGCGGCGCGGGCAGGCGTATTTCTAGATCGCCTAGATCGCGCCTTCAGCGAATCGACTCCCCCGATCGATTGCCTGTATCGGATTCAGCTCAACGACCCTTGTTCTGTGCCGCGCGTTCGAGCGCGGCCCAGACCCGGTCGGAGGTGGCAGGCAGCTCGAACTGATCCACGCCCGCACCATGCAGCGCATCGAGCACTGCGTTGGTGATCGCGGCGAGCCCTCCGGTCGCGCCCGTCTCGCCCGCCCCCTTCGCACCGAGCGCGTTCGTGGCGCTCGGTGTGCTCGCAAACGCCGAGTCGAACGCAGGCAGCGTGTCGGCGCGCGGCATCGCGTAGTCCATGAACGTCCCGGTAATGAGCTGCCCGGTCTGCAGATCGTAGGTACAGCACTCCCCGAGCACCTGACCGGCTGCCTGGGCCACTCCGCCATGAATCTGGCCATGCGCCAAGGTGGCGTTGAACACCGTGCCGATATCGTCGGTCGCAGTGAACGACACGAGCCTCACCTCCCCGGTCTCGCGGTCGATCTCGACCTCGGCGACGTGCGCGCCGGTGGTGAAGGTGCGCGGCACCGGTTGCGCGTAGATCGTGTTCAGCGGATTGGGTGACTCCGATGCGGCGGCGTGCATGACCTGATCGATCGAGACGGTGCGATCGGTCCCGCGCACACGATAGGTTCCGCGGTCGAACTCGATGTCATCGCCCGCGGCTTCCAGCAAGCGCGCTGCGAGCTTGGTGCCTGTCTTGATCGCCTGGTCCGCGGCCCCGGAAAACGCGCTTCCTTGCGCGAGCAACGAGCGAGAACCGATCGTGCCGTTGCCACGGATGCGTGGCCCGTCGGGGTCGCTTGCGCGAAGCGTGACGCGCTCGGCTTCGATACCGAGACGCGCCGCGACGATCGCGGGAAACACGGTTTCGTGGCCCTGGCCATTGGAGGTTGCACCGTGGTACGCAAGCACGCGTCCCTGGTCTTCGAACAGCAGCGCCACCTGGTCTTCATGCACGAAGCCGCCGCCGCAGGGCTCCACGAACAGCGCCATGCCGATGCCGCGCAGCAAGCCGCGCCCGGCCGCTTCGCACCGACGCTCGGAAAACGAGCGCCACGCCGATCGCGCACCTGCCGCTTCCAGCAGCTGACCGAAATCGGCGCTGTCGATCACGCTGCCGGTGTGGGTGCGATACGGCAACGCGCCGCGCTCGATGGCGTTGCGCCGCCGAAGCTCCATCGCGTCGATGCCGAGTGCTCGCGCGGCCTCGTCGACGAGCCGCTCGATCACCAACGCTGCTTCAGGCCGGGCGGCACCGCGATAGGCATCGGTCGGCGTCGTATTGGTCATGACCAACCGATGGCGCCCGTAAAGCGCGCGCACGCGATACGGGCCCGCGCCGATCAGGAAACCGTTGATGGTGTTGGTGCGCGCACCGGCCTGGGTGAGATATGCGCCCTGATCGCACAGCCACTCCGTCTTGAGCGCGAGGAAGCGGCCGTCGCGATCCAGACCAAGCTCGCCGCGCAGTCGAATCCCACGGCCATGTGCATCGCACAGGAAGTCTTCGGCGCGCGAGCTGATCCACTGAATCGGCCGCCCCACCTGCCGCGCAAGCTCGAGCAAGATCGCGTACTCGGGATACGCCCCGGCGCGTGGCCCGAAGCCGCCGCCGACGTCGACCGGATGTACGCGTATCCGGTCAGCATCGGTCTTGAGCAGCATCGCAAGCTGATCAGCCATGAGGCCGCCGCCCTGGTTGCAGCAACGCAGCTCATAGGTTCGGCGCGACGGATCGAACCAGGCCAGCGCCGCGCGCGGCTCCAACGGCGCCGCCGACACGCGCGGGCTCGCCAGCGTCACGCGTACACGATGCGCCGCTTCGGCCAACAGCGCATCGCAGCCGTGTTCGTCGCCGTAGTCGAAATCGAAGCAGACGTTTCCGGGTATCGACGCATGCACGGCGCATGCTTGCGGGGCAAGCGCCGCTTCGGCCCCGATCACCGCGGGCAGGGACTCGTAGATCACTTGGATCTGCTCGGCGGCATCCAGCGCTTGGGTGGCGGTGTCGGCAAGCACCACGGCGATCTCCTCGCCCAGAAAGCGTACGCGGTCCCGTGCCAGGATCGGCCGATCGGGCACCCGCACGCTCGCGCCGCCTCGTCCCGCATAGTTGATCGCAGGCACGATCGTGCCGAACGTGTTCGCGAATGCATCGCCCGTGAATACGCCGCGCACGCCAGCACACTGGAGGGCCGCCGCCACGTCGATGCTGACGATGCGGCCGTGCGCGATCTCCGCGCGGCGAAACGCGGCGTGAAGCGCGCCGGGCATCGACCAGTCGCTCGAGTAGCGCCCTTGCCCGGTCAGGAACCGCGGGTCTTCTCGTCGTCCCATGAATGAGGGAGGGCTCATGCGTTCGGCTCGGAAAGCGGGCGTCACGCGCTCCGCGTTAGCTTGACCGCATGTAGGGTACACACTAATCTCGATTCCAAGCGTTCACCAAACAGGGAGATCGGCATGCTCGAGAGAACGAAGGAAGCCATGACTCGCGCCGCTCGCGCGGCGATGCTGGTCGTGCCGATCGTGCTCAGCGCGATCCCCAGCGCGACGGCCCAGCAGCCCGTCACGTTGCGCGGCATCACGCCGTGGACCGCCGACTACGATCTGAGCAAAGGTTTCTTCACGTTCCAGGAGCTGGTCAACACCAGGCTGAAAGGGAAAGTGGAGGTCAAATACCTCGGCGGTCCCGAGGTCACGCAGCCCAACCAACAATTCCAGGCGCTCAAGAATGGCGTCGTCGACGTGATACTGGGGGCAGCGGCGTACTACCGCACCGAAGTGCCCCTCGCCTGGGCAGTGCAATTCGCCACCAAGACGCCCGCCGAGCTGCGCAAGTCCGGATACTTCGACGTGATGCGCAAGATCCACATGGACCAGGGCGGCGTGGTGTATCTCGCCAACACCGCGGCCGGCGGCGGCGCGTTTCGCCTCTACTTCGTGCGCAAGATCGACAAAGCCGATCTCACCGGATTAAAGATTCGCGTCTCGCCGGTGTATGCACCTCTCGTGCGCGCGCTCGGCGGTGCGCCGATCAACATGGCGCCGGGAGAGATCTTCACCGGCCTGGAACGTAAAGTGGTCGACGGATACGGCTGGACCTACACCGGTATCGACACGCTCGGTCTGCACGAGGTCACCAAGTTCATCATCGATCACCCGTTCTACTCGCTCGACACCGTGGTGCTCATGAACAAGAGCGTGTACGACAAGCTTGCGCCCGATGTCCGCAAGACCCTCGAGGAGATCTGCGTCGAGCTCGAGCAGCGCCACGCCGCGTTCATGAAAGAGCAGCTCACCAAGGAAGACGCGAAGCTCCGCAAACAAGGCATCCAGCTGGTCAAGTTCCCCCAGGCAGACGCCGAGAAGTACTTGAACGCGGCGTACGAAGCCGGCTGGAAGGATTTCGTCGAGAAGAACGCCGATAGCGCCAAGGCCAATCCTGGCCTGATGGAACAACTGCGCACGCTCAGCCGTTGATGCGTCGATTCGGCCGTGCCCTCGATCGCGTCGAGGACGCTCTCGCGCTCCTTGCCGCGATCCTGCTGGTGTTCATCGTCGTTTTCGTCCCGATCGATGTCGCCAGCCGCTATTTCTTCAACGCTCCGCTTACCTGGGTATTCGAGATCACCGAATACATTCTGCTGATCATGCCCTGCCTGGGCATGGCGTGGCTCGCACGCGGCAACGGTCACGTGATGATCGACATCGCCACGAGCCGGCTCACGGACGATCGCAAGGCGTTTCTCGCCGGATGCACGTCGATCGTCGTAGCGCTCGTGTGTGCATTCGTCGCGTGGTGGGGCGCAGTGGTGACACTGCAAAGCTTCCAGACCAAGGCGATCATCGAGAACGTGCTGCAAACCCCGCAGTGGGTGATCTACATCGCCATCCCGATCGGCTTCGCGCTGTGCGCCCTGGAATTCGCCCGCAAGGCGATGCTGGCGTTTCGGGGCGAGTTCGTCGCGACCGCGGCACATTGAGCCATGGAATGGTGGCTGGTCCTCATCATCATCTTCGGCGCGCTCATCGTCTTGCTGGGCATGGGCCTGCCGGTGGCGTTCGCGTTCCTGCTGATCAATATCGCCGGCGCGGAATTCCTGCAGGGCGGCGGCAAGGCGTTCCAGCAGCTCATTCATAGCATCTACGCCTCGGTCACTTCGTTCAGCCTGCTGCCGATTCCGCTGTTCGTCCTGATGGGCGAGATCCTGTGGCAGTCGAACATCGCCGCGCGCGCGCTCGGGGCGCTCGACAAGCTGCTCGGACGCGTTCCAGGTCGATTGAGCCTGCTCACGGTGGCAAGCGGCACCATCTTCTCCGCGCTCAGCGGATCGACCATCGCCAACACCGCCATGCTCTCGAGCATGCTGCTCCCCGACCTGAAGCGCCGCGGCTACGCAGCCGATCTGTCGATGGGCGCGATCATGGCGAGCGGCGCGCTGGCGATGCTCATTCCGCCTAGCGCGCTCGCGGTGGTGTTTGCCGCGGTCGCGAAGATCTCCATCGGCAAGGTGCTGATCGCACTAATCGTCCCGGGATTGCTGCTCGCTGCGCTCTACGCGCTGTACATCGTGGCACGTGCGATCCGCGACCCACAGGCGGCGCCTGCCTATGACGTCGCGCAGACATCGACGCGCGAGCGGGTCATGGGTCTGATCCTCTACGTCGCGCCGCTTTCGGTGATCGTGTTCTGCGTAGTCGGTCTCATCATCCTCGGCGTGGCCACGCCCACCGAGGCCGCTGCGTTCGGCTGCATCGGCTCGATGGGCCTGGCGGCTGCCTACCGCGATCTCACCTGGAAGCGGTTCGTCGACTCCATCCGCGGCACGCTGCAGATTTCCGTGATGATGCTCACGATCATGGCGTGCGCGATCGGCTTCAGCCAGTTGCTCGCCTACTCGGGCGCCAGCCGCGGACTGCTCGAATTCGTGATGTCGTACGCGTTCTCGCCGATCGTGCTGCTCATCTTCATCCAGCTCGTACTGCTCGTACTCGGCTGCTTCATGGAGCAGATCGCGATCATGCTGATCACGCTCCCGATCTTCATGCCGATCATCAAGGCCGCGGGCATCGACCCGATCTGGTTCGCCGCAATCTGCCTCATCAACCTTGAAATCGGCCTGATGACACCGCCGTTCGGACTGCTGCTGTTCGTGATGCGCGGACAGGCGAAAGACGTGCCGATGCAAGCCATCTATCGTTCCGTCATGCCCTTCATCGTCATCGATCTCATCGTCATCGGACTGTTGCTGATCTTTCCCGGGATCGCGACTTGGCTCGGCACGATCACCAGCTGAGCGAAGCTGCGGTCTCAACCACAAGGAGAGCGACATGGCAGGCATGCAACGCAACAACCTCTATCCCGATACGCTCTACCGACGCGTCGTGTCCGGGCATCTGCTCTACGCGCCGGTCGTGGTCGTCACGGGCGGCACGACGATCTTCGTCTCCGGCCTGGTCGCGCGCGACAAGGAGGGCAATGTCATCGGCAAAGGCGATATGGCCGCGCAGATCAAGCAGGTCGGCGAGAATCTGCGACTCTCGCTCGAAGCGGCCGGTGCGACGCTCAAGGATCTGGTCCGCACCTGCACGTTCGTCACCGACATCGACGAGTTCTTCAAGCATGTCGACGTACGCGCGAAATACCTGGGCGACGCGCTGCCCACCAGCTCCACCATCGGCGTGAGCCGGCTGTCGCATCCGGACTTCATGGTCGAGATCGAGGCGTTCGCGGTGATCGACACGCAATGAGGGCAAGCCACGATGATAAAACTTTCGTTCAACCCCGCAACGCTCGCCGCACCGGTCGGGCACTTCGATCGTGCGGTCCAGATCGGCCCATGGCTGTTCATCTCGGGCACCTCGGCGCTCACCCACAAGACCGGGCGGATCGAAGACCGCGCACTCTCGCCGACGATCGAAGCCCAGACGCGCGAGACGCTCACCAACATCAGGCGCGTGTGCGACGACGCCGGTTACTCGATGGACGACATCTACGAGATCCGGTTCTTCATCACCAGGCGTGAGTTCTTCGGCGCGGTGGACGCGATCGTGAAGGAGTTCATGCCCAAACGCGGATTCGTCGCGCACGCCTATCAGGCCGAGCTGATGCACCCGGACATGCTGATCGAGATCGAAGCCAACGCGTACAAGGCCTGAGGGTGCAAGGCACCGACACTTCGAATCGTGCTGCGCGAGCGCGATTCAGATTCACTCGGTGACTATCGCAACGAGAACTCCACGCGCGTCGGCTTGCCTTGATCCTTGACGTCGCCGGCATCGAGCTTGGGGGCGACAATGAAGATGCGCTCGGCTGCGATGCCACCGCGCTCGACCAGATGATCCTTGGCGAACTGCGCCCGCTGTGAGGCGAGCGCACGCAGATCGTCGTCACTGACCTGCGCGTGCTGCAGGATCAACTTCTCCATTTCGGCCGCCGGCAGGTCGTCGCGCACCAGACCCGCCGCCGTGCGCGGCTTGGCAAACGATGCGGCTCGATACGCTTCGGCGAGCAGCCGCTGGTATTCGGCGGGTGCATAGACAGCCTTGTCGATCGATGCGACCGGTGTGCCGTTGCGCGTCAGTTCCTTGAACTTCTGCGCCTTCAACTGCTGCTCGAGCTTCACGCGACGCAGGCCTTCGCGGTCTTCGTCCGGCGCGATCCGGCCGGCGACTTCGAGCGTCAATCCGGGCCGATCCTCGAGCGCCTTGGCCAGCGTCTTGAACCGCGCCTCGGTCTGCTCATTCAATTCGGCCCGGCCTGCGGCGAACTCGGCATAGCTCAATTCTTCGCCGCCACTGCCACCGAACGCGGAGGCAAGCAGCGAAAACGGGGAGGTCACGGCCTTGACCAGCAGATTGACGATGACGCGCACGACGATCCCGCCGATGCTGAACTCCGGATCGCTCAAGGTACCGCTGATCGGCAGATTGATGTCGATAACGCCATGGCGATCCTTGAGCAGTGCCACCGCGAGCATCACCGGAATGTTGAGCGCGTCAGGGCTCTCGACCTTTTCGCCGAAGGTGAGTTGATCAAGGTAGATCGAGTTCTCGCCAGTGAGCTTGTCATCCGCGATCTTGTAGGCGATCTTGACCGAGAGTTTGCCCTTCTGGATGCCATAGCCGACGTACTTCGTCGAGTAGGGCGTGAGCGCGGGAAGATCGATGTCGCGCGCCGCTGCTTTCAGATCGAGATAGAGGTTGGCGGCCAGCGGATTGAGCTTGCCC
>CADEDU010000054.1:12509-20846 GCA_902826155.1 uncultured beta proteobacterium | reverse complement strand
GCAACCGTCACACGTCCTTTCGTATTGATTGCCCCCGATGTCACCGAGACATTCACGTGCGGGGCGAAGTAGGGTTCGAACGGCACCACGTCGAACGCGCCAATGTCGACGGCCAAATCCGCCGCGAATGGATCGAGCACGAGCGATCCGTTGAGCGCCACCTTGCCGCCCTTGTTCACTCCGGTGCGCAGCGTCACGTTCGTTTTGGTGTTTTTGGCGCTGGAAATGTTGCCCAGCGTGAGCTGAATCGGCTCGACCACCGTGACGGCGGTCGGCTTTACCGATTCGTCGGTGAGCCGCACGCCCGCCCGATCAAGTGCGACCCGCCCGATCGCATAGCGCCACGATGGCGCAGCCGGCGAAGGTTTCGAGTCGGCCGCCTTGGGTGAGTCCGTGCGCACGAGATCGGTGAGGTTGACGGTGCCATCAGCGGCGCGCTTGATGTTCGCGCGCAACTCGCTCGCCGTCACCGTTGCGATGTCGATCGACTGCTTGGAGAAATCGAGCTCCAACCCCTCGACAGCAAGCTTGCCGGCGCGCCCCACCTCGCCACCCTTGTGCATCAGCCGCAGGGATTGCAGCGCTACCGCCCCCTTTGAAACTCCGAACTCGAGCGCACCACCCCATGCGCTGAATCGATAGTTGGCGGCCACGTCGGCCGTACCATCAGCGATGTCAGCGGCAAGCGCGGCTTCGTAGTACGGCGCGAACTCGCTGATGGCGATCTTGTCGAGGTTCACGCTGCCGCTCGCCGCGAGCGGGGCGAGCGAAAACGTACCTTCCGATCGTGCGGTCAGGGACTTCTCGCCCTTGAAGCTCACCACATAGCGCGCCGGCGGCGTGTCACCGCCAGGATTGGTGCCGAAGCTCAGGCCATTCAGTTCGGCTTCGAGCTCGCTCAACTGTGCGCGATAGGGTCGCGTGTTGCCGTCGTCGATGAACTCGACCGCGCCACCGGAGAGCTTGAGCGTGCCGAGTTCGAACTGCAAAACTGAGCCGGACTGCGACGGTGCGTCGGGCGCCGCCTGCGGCGATCGCGGCAGCAGCCGCTCGAGATTGACCCGACCGTCGGCGGTGCGATGCAAGCGGACCTTCGGCGCCGCGAGCTCGACGCGCTCGATCGCAAGTTTGTTCGCGAGCAGGTCGAACTGCTTGACCGCGACGGTGAGTGTGTCGAAAGCGACGAGCGGGGCACCGCTCTTGTCGACGAGTTCAACACCGGCGAGCGAGGCTGAACCGTCGACCAGCACATCGGCGGAGCCGTCGTTGCGCTGGGAAAAATTCACGCGCAGGTCCGTCTCGAGCTTTGCCGATGGCAGCTTGAAGTCGAGCCCGAGCGGAACGTATTCGAGATAGCGGGGAAGATCGACGTCTTTGAGCGAGAGCTTGACCGCAGTGTCGTGCGAGTCTTTGAAGGGCGTCGACTCACCGGTCACCACGAACGGATCGCCGTTGATGTTCGCTGCGAAGCTCGGCAGCACTTTCGTCTCGATGTGGGCCGGAAAATTGGAGACGAACGGCACGCCGAGCTGCAGGCCGGTCACCTCGTGGCGCACCTGGATCGGCCGATCATCGAAATCGATGCGCCCGTCGATGAGTTCGATGTTGCCCACGGCGAATCGCGGACCCGACCCCTTTGGCGATTCTTTCGGTGGTTCGCTCGTCTGTTCGCTAGTGGCGAACCGATCGAGCAGGTCGGAGAAGTTGTAGCGTGTTCCGTCGAGGCGGATCACGCTCAGCGCAGGCTTGGTCAGACGCACTGCAGCGACCACCGGCGCAAAGGCCTTCAATGACGCGATCGACGCGTCGACGTACAGCTCGTCGAAACTCAGCAGCGGCTTGTCATGCCCGGGATCGGCGAGCGCAAAGCCACGGATGCGCGCTTCGAGCGTGAACGGGTTGAAACTCGCGGCACCGACGGTGACGGGGCGGCCGAGCAGCGTAGTGAGCCGGCTTTCGAGCTGCGAACGGATCAGCGGCGGACCAGCAAAGTACCCCAGCGCGACAAGAGCGAGGAGAACGCCGCCGGACCAACCCGCCAGCCGGTGCACGCGTGCGCGCGGAAGCGTGCGGATGCGCGCAACAAGATCTTTGAGCCCCATGATTGAACGTCGCCGGTGATCGCGCGAGTGCAGTGCGCGTTCCGATCATGATACCCGCGACCAACCTGCTTCGAAGGCGGATTGACAGCCGATCGTCCGCCGACCTGCGACGCCGACGCATCGCATCGCGCGGGCGCTTACTTGCCGATCGGATGCCGAGCGATGAACCCGAGCGCGGCAGCGTTGAATTCCCTGCTCGCGGTCTCTGATGCGCAATGCCCGCCGCGCTCCAGCAGTAGCAGCTCGGCGTTCGGAATCAGTCGCACGAGCTCGCGTGAGAAGTACGGTGGGGTGAGGATATCGTCCTTCGCGCACAACACCAGACTGGGCGTGCGCACTTTGGGCAGATCGGCGCGCCGATCGAACGCGAGGATCGCATCGATCCGCGCGGCACCGATCTCCGGCGCCGGAAAAGCCGGGATGCTCAGCTTCTCGCGCTCTTCCAGCAGCGCGAGGTTCTCGTTGATCCACCAATCCGGGTACAGGAATACCGGGGTGCTGCGTACGTACGCGCGCGCGCCTGAGTCGATGAGCAGCGCCCGCCGCGCCTCGAAGGTGCGCGCGAAGAACGGATCGCAATGCGTCCAGCTCGCGTAGATGACCATGCTCGCGAGCCGCTCCGGATGCTTCACGGCGAGCGTCTGGCCGATGGCACCTCCGGTGGAGTGGCCAACCAGATGCGCACGCTCGATCTTCAGGTGATCCATCAGCCGCACCAGATCGTCGGTCATCTGATCGACCGAGTACTTCATCTTGACGTGCGTGCTCTGCCCGGTCCCGCGGTGGTCATGAATGATCGTGCGATAACGTTTTGCGAACGCCGGAACGTTTGGCGCGAAATAAGCACCCAGTCCACCCAGCCCCGGCACCAACAGGACCGGTTCCCCGTCGCCATGAATCTCGTAGTACAGCTCGAAATCGCCGAACGCCGACTTGGGCATGCCGATTCTCCTCTGTCTGTCCGCCACACTGACGCGCGCGGATTATCGGATCGGCCACGCAGCGCGTCCAGCACACCCCTTCGGTGATCCCTTGCACTGATTTCGTGCGGTTGCATCAAATCGCCATCCATGGTGTGCTCGCAGCCATCCGACCGGGAGGACACGATGAACGCACCCCGCACGAGCGCACCCCTTTGGGCGCAGCACCTAACGCCGCGCGATCGCGAAGTACTGGAAACATCGGGCTATGGCGCGAAGATGGGCTTCGGCTCTCGCCCGGCGCTGATGATCGTCGATGTGAACTACAACTTCGTGGGGGAGGCACCGGCGCCGATCCTCGAGTCGATACGGCGCTGGCGCAACTCGTGCGGCGAGGAGGGGTGGGAGTCGATCAAGGTGATTCGCCGCCTCATCGATGCCTGCCACGCAAAGGGACTGCCGGTCTTCTACAGTACCAACACGCGCCGGCCCGACGGATTCGATGCCGGCAGCTGGCGCTGGAAGAATTCGCGCGAACTGGAGGACACCGCGCTCGAGATCAAGGGCAACGAGATCGTGCGCGAGATCGCCCCGGCGCCGCAGGACGTCGTCATCCTCAAGACCAAGCCCAGCGCGTTCTTCGGCACGCCGCTGCTGTCGTTTCTCTACGACCTGAAGGTCGATTCATTGCTCGTGTGCGGCGTTTCGACCAGCGGCTGCGTGCGGGCCACGGTGATCGATGCGTTCTCCAACAACCTGCGCGTAGCGGTGGTTGCCGAAGGATGTTTCGATCGCCTGCAGGTCTCGCACGCGATCAACCTGTGCGACATGCATGCGAAGTACGCCGACGTCGTGAGCGACACCGAATCGCTCGCGTTCATCGACACGCTACCTCGCGGGCTGTTCACATTGCCGGGTAGCAGGTAGCGTCGAATCTGGCCGGTCCGCTGGCCAAGCAGTGCGGTCTCGACTTTCGCCGGCGGCTTTCGCTCCAGCATGGCGCGGGAGTAGCATCGGCCGGCACCGACAACTCGCCGCCGGACCTGGAGGCACGCCATGTTGGGATTGCGCTCACGAGCAGGGAAATTACCGAAGGCGCCCAAAGCGCCCATCGTGCCGGAGTGGCGATTGCAAGGCGACTGGTGGGATCTGTGCAACTGCGCGATCGGCTGCCCGTGCGTCTTCAGCTCGCCGCCGACGCTCGGCTACTGCGAGGGCGTGCTCACCTGGCTGATCCGAAAAGGCCACTACGGTTCGGTGCGCCTCGACGGCGATCTCGCGGTGGTGCTGGTGATCCACTTCGAAGGCACGGTGTTCGAGAAGAACAGGGAATTCGGCTTCCTGATCGACGCGCGCGCCGATGAGGCGCAGCGCGAGGCGCTCACCAACATCTTCCTCGGCAAGGCCGGCGGCGCCTTTGCGGCGTGGGCCGATCTCACGCTCAAGGTCGACGGCGTGGAGTTCGTGTCGATGAAAGTGAGCTGCGACGAGGAGAAGTGGCAGGTGAACGTGCCGGGCAAGATCAAAGGGCTCGGCGGGCCGTTCCGCAAGTACATGGTGCCCCCGGGCGACACCTGCCGGATCTACAACGCGCCACGGCCCGAGGTGGTCCCTGGGCATCTCACGCTCGGCGAGGCCAAGCGCAACGTCGTCACCGGTGCGTTCGGCCGCAGCTGGGATTGGAGCGCGCGCTCGTCCAAGCACATCGCGTTCGATCTGCGTGGTCCGCAGACCTTCACATGGCGCAAGCCGCTCAGGAAGAAGGTCTAGGTACCGCGCTCCCGTTACGGGAGCGCGCAATTCTGGCGATCGGGCTAGCGCTGGTCTGCGTCCTCGCCTGGGCGTTCACCATCTTGGAAGCGCGCGGGATGGAACCCGCGGTGCCCGCGCCGTGGTCCACCGGGCAGTTCTTCGCGATGCTGCTCATGTGGGTGATCATGATGGGAGCGATGATGCTGCCGACG
This sequence comes from uncultured beta proteobacterium, assembly GCA_902826155.1. The sequence goes on along the minus strand of CADEDU010000054.1, from coordinate 15,860 downwards.
GTCGCGCCGATGGTTGACGCGTTCGCCACGATCAACCAGCGGCGTCGGGCACGCGAAGCGCCGTATGTCGCCACCGGCTACTTCATCGGCGGCTATCTGCTCGCCTGGTCGGCCTACAGCCTGCTCGCAACGCTCGCTCACTGGGGCCTGGAGCGCGCGGGTCTGCTCGACACGATGATGCGCTCGACCTCGCTCGGACTGAGCGGTGCGTTGTTCCTGGCGGCGGGTTTGTATCAATGGACCCCGCTCAAGGAGGTGTGTCTGACCCGCTGCCGGTCGCCGATCGGATTCGTGCTCTCGGAGTGGCGCGATGGCGCGCTCGGTGCGATCGTGATGGGCGTGCGCCACGGCGGGTACTGCGTCGGCTGCTGCGCGGTGCTGATGGCGCTGCTATTCGCGGTCGCTGTGATGAATCTGCTGTGGGTAGCCGCGCTGACCGTGCTGGTGATGATCGAGAAGATGCTGCCCGGCGCCGCCCTGTGGCGTCACACGATCGGTATCGCGCTGTCGGCCACCGGAATCATCCTGATCGCGCGGTGGTTTATCGGCGCAACCCTGCCGTTCTAGCAGCAACCGGATCGATCGCTACTGCGCGCTCACGCCCGCCGCCTTGATCACTTGTGCGAGTCGCGCACGATCATTGCGGAGCGCCGCGCCGAGTTGCTCCGGCGTTGAAGTGTGCGGCTCGAGGCCGATCGCGCTGATGCGCTCCACGACCGCCGGCTGTTTGAGGATCTTCGTCATCTCCGCGTTCAGCCGATCGACGATCTCTCTGGGCGTGCCGGCCGGCGCGACGATCGCGTAGTAACCCGCTGCCGCTTCCATGCCTGCGACACCCAACTCCTTGAACGTCGCGACCTCAGGCAGCGCGGGCAATCGATCGGGCCCCACCACCGCGAGCGCGCGCAACTTGCCGGCCTTCACGTGTGGCACCGAAGTCGCCGAGTCGAACATATAGTCGGTCTGCCCGGCCACCAGGTCGGTCATCGCCGGTGCGACGCCTTTGTATGGAACGTGACTGGCCTTTGTGCCGGTCTGCATCGCAAACAGCTCTGCGGCCACATGCTGCAAGGTGCCCACGCCGCCCGAGGCGAAATTCAATTTGCCCGGCTGCGACTTCAGCGCTGCGACGAACTGCTCGACACTCGTCACGTTCAGCTTCGGATGCACCGCGAGGATCATGTTCATCCGCGTGGGCTGGATGATCGGCGTGAAGCTCTTGTCCGCATCGAAGGGCAGCGACTTGTAGATATGCGGATTGGTGGTGAGGGTGCTCGAGCTGGAAATCATGATCGTGTAGCCATCGGGCGCTGCCTTCGACACGAACTCCGCCGCGATATTGCCGCCCGCACCGGGCTTGGTCTCGACCACCAGAGGCTGCCCGATCGCTTTGGCCAGATCGGTCGCGATCAGGCGCGCGACGGCATCGATCGATCCACCGGCCGGCGCGGTCGAAACCAACGTGACGGGTCGGGCCGGATAGGACTGTGCATGCGCGGCCACCGCGGCCAGGCATGCAAGTACGAACGCTGTGATCCTCATCTCCTGTGCCTCCTCACATCGCCGCTGCGCGCTGAGCGCACCGGCGACGCGTCAGTTGCCCTTCACTGAGGTATCGCCCTTGCGCAGGTGCGCGTCGCGGTTCTGATACAGGTTGGCGTCGGCGTAGCCCATCAGATCGGGCTGCGGTTTGCCGACCATCACCTGCGTGTAGACCGGCTCGAGCGTGTTGTTGTGATAGCCGTGGATCACCCCGGCCGGACACGACACGCAATCCCACGGACCGAGCACCGTCTCGACGCGCTTGCCCTGCTCATCCTCGAAGAACACCATGAGGTGCCCTTTCAGCACGAAGAACACTTCTTCGGCTTCATGGGTGTGCGCAGCATTGCCCTGCCCCGGTGGCACATGCATCACGCTCAAGGTGAAGCCCCGTGCGGGAATGAAGTTCGGGTCAGGCTTGCGGCTGGTGTTGCCGATGAAGCGGTGCTGTGCGCGGCGCCACCCCTCGATCGCAGCATCGGCGAACGCGCTCCAATCGGGCTTGCGGTCGCCGAAACGTGCGACATAGCGCTTGACGATCTCGTCGAGCGACATGCCGACGACGGCCGGGTCTTTCTCGTGTCGGGCGACTTTCTCTGTCATGGCTGCCTCCTATGGGTCATGCGGCGCCGTACGATTCGGCGATGTCGGTGAGTCTCCAAGGCGCGCGAGTCCTGCTTGTTGTACATCGAGTGTAGCGATCACTCACCGCCATGCAAAGCGCGGACCGCTAGCGATCTCCCGGTTCGCTACTGCACTTTGATCGAGCGTCGTTGCACCAGCTCGCGCCAGGTCTGCATTTCGGTGGCCATGCGCCGTGCGAACTCCGTGCCGGATACGTTCATCACGTGCGCGCCTTGCTTCTCGAACATGGCGCGGATCGTCGGCTTGCTCGCAGCCTTGCCCAGCTCATCGTGCAAGCGTGCGACGACGGCCGCTGGCGTGCCGGTGGGCGCGAGGAATCCGAACCAGATCGGCGCGTCGTAGTCGGTGAATCCGACTTCGGCAAAGGTGGGTGTATCGGGCAACAGCGGACTGCGCGCCCGCCCGGTCACCGCGAGCGGCCGCAGCTTGCCTGCACGGATGTTGCCCATGGGGCTCGCCACGCTCGATCCGCCGAAGTCGACCCGACCTGCCATCACTTCGGTCATCGATCCGCCGATCCCCTTGAACGGCACATGGACCACGCTGATGCCCGCCTTCTCGAAGAACAGTTCGGCCGACAGATGCGAGGAAGTACCCTGTCCGCCCGAAGCGAACGTGAACGCGCCTGGTTTCTTGCGCGCGGTCTCAACCAGTTCGCGCAGCGTCTTTGCTTCGAGATCGACCCGCGACCACAGGATGTAGGGCGCCTCGGCGACGATCGTGATCGGGATGAAGTCCTTCACCGGGTCGTAGGGCAACTTCTCGTACAGCGCGGCCGAGATCGTGATCGAGTTTTCGGTGATGAGCAGCGTGTGGCCGTCGGCCGGCGATTTCGCAACCGCATCGGCACCCAGAATCGTGCCGGCGCCGGGGCGATTCTCGGCGATGACCTGCTGGCCGAACACGTTGGCAAGCTCCGCGGCGATCGCGCGTGCTGCCAGGTCGGTGAACGAACCCGGCACCACCGGCACGATGATGCGCACCGGTTTTTGCGGAAACGCCGATTGCGCCCGCGCAACGCCGGCGAACGCCCAGCCGAGTGCCCATCCGAGCGCGAGTGCGGCACCAATCCGCCCCCACCGACCAAACCGCGGCGGCAAGCAAGAACGCATCTCTACCGACCACACCGGCGCCGGTCGCGACATAATCGATCCTCCACGCATT
>CADEDU010000054.1:0-12409 GCA_902826155.1 uncultured beta proteobacterium | reverse complement strand
CCCTCGGGCCACACCGGGACGCGCAACACGCGAATGGTGTCAGCCGCGCTCAACGGCTCGCAGAACATGGAAGTGATCGTCGCCGAGGTTGAGCGCGGTGCCGGCGCGTCGCCGCATGCGCATCCGGGCATGGAGCAGGCGCAATACTTTCTTGAAGGGACTGCACGGGTCGAGATCGAAGACGAGGTGTTCAACGTCGGCCCCGGTGACATGTGCTTCTTTCCCGAGGGCGTGTTTCATTCGATCACCGTGACCAGCGAGCGCATGAAAGTGCTGGTCATCTATGCGCCGCCGTACGCGGAGAATCCGGCTCGGGTAGTGCGCAGATAGCGCGGCGCTCACGCCAGTTTCAGCACGCCGCGTTCGGCGTGAGCGCGGATCTCGGCCGTACTCATGCCGATCTCGGCGAGCACTGCCTCGGTGTGCTCACCCAGTTGCGGGGCGATGCCGGGATGGCGCGCGGCAGCGCCGTCGAAGAACCCCGGCGAGGCGAGCATGCGCGTGGTGCCGGCCTGCGGATGCTCGCGATCGGTGATCGTGCCGCTCACGGTCAGGTCCGGGTCATCGACCACTTCGCCCAGACTGCGCACGCCCTGCGCGGGGAACCCGAGTTCGGCACCGATCGCCTCCCATTCAGCGACACCACGCGAGCCCGCGACCTCGCCGATCAGATCGTACAGTTCACCCACATGCGCGTTGCGCTTGGCCGGATCGGTGATGCGCGCATCCGTGGCGAGATCGGGTCGGCCGCTCATGCGAAAGAACGCGACCCAATGGTCGGTGCTGTACGGCGTCATCGCGATGAAGCCATCGCGCGCGCGATAGATGCGGCGGCCGTTGCCGATCAGGCGGTGGTAGCCCACTGGCCCGGTCGGCGGCACGAAGGTCTGTCCCTGCAGATGCTCCAGCAGCAGAAACGACGCGAGCGTCTCGTACATCGGCAGATCGATCTCACCGCCGATACCGGTGGCCTTGCGCCGATACAGTCCGGCCAGCACTGCACACGCCAAGCCCAGGCCCGCGACTTTGTCGGCGACCAGGCTTTGCACCAGCCGCGGCACCTCCTGCGCGTCGGCATTGAGCGCAGCGAGCCCCGCTGCGGACTGGATGACGTCGTCGATCGCCGCGGCATCGGCACGTGCGCTGGCCGCAGCGAATCCGGTAGCAGCGCAGTACAAGATGTCCGATCGCATCGCGGCGACCGCCTGATAAGAGAACCCCAGCCGATCGATCGCCTTGCGCCGCACGTTGTGGATGAACACGTCCGCGCCCGCGATCAGTCGTGCGAGGATGCGCTTGCCCTCCTCGCTCTTCAGATCGATGGCGACCGAGCGCTTGCCACGATTGAGATTGAGGAAGATCGGCGCCAGCCCGGCGCGACCGCCACGCCCCTGATGGCGCATGATGTCCCCCTCTGGTGGCTCGATCTTGATGACGTCGGCACCGTAGTCGGCGAGTACCTGCGTGGCGAGCGGACCGAACACCACGCTGGTAAGGTCGATAACGCGCACGCCGGCGAGCATCGACGCTCCGGGTGCATGCGATGAACTTGGCGATGGGCGAGTACCGTCGGCGCGCGATTCGTTCGACACACTGATTCTTTCGTCTAGGCAATTCCGTGCGATTCTAGGCGCGAGCGGGCTTCGCTATGATGGCTGTCGATCTGCCGCCCGGCTAGCCCCAGTCCCCTCCGACATCGCACGCAGCTTCCTCCGACCATGCCCGATCTGCCCCAGACCATCATCACCGCCGAGCGCCCGACGGTCACATTCGAAGGCGGCGCGCTCTATCGCGCGATCGTCGGCGACGACACCGGCGCGGATATTCCAGTGCGCACCGGCTACCAGTACTCGCCGCCGGGGTACCAGACGCCATTCCACTCGCACCCGTACACCGAAATCATCACGGTCATCGCCGGCCGCGGCGAAGCGTGGTTCGACGGCGCGGCAGAACGCGTCGCTCTCGAGCCGGGTGCGACGATCGTGTTTCCCACCGATCGCGTGCACGCGTTTCGCGTAGTGGGCAACGAAACGCTGGTGACCTTCGGCATCCACGCGCACGGCGAGCGCATCGTGCACGTCAAGCGGGCATCCGACCGATAACGCCAGGCGATAGAGCGCGGCGTCTCACCCGAGAATTTCCGCTACCGCGCTTCGCTCGCCCGCTCACAGGCCTGACGCACCAGTTCCATGCCGTAGTCGTTGCCGTTGGGCGTGCGCACCAGCGTGTGGATGTGGAACTTCTCCGGCTCGGCGTTACCGAGGAACACGCCGGCGTGGTGATCGAACTCGATGAGGATCACCGGACTCTGGATGCGGTAGTAGAACGGACTGTCATCGTCGACGCCGCCGATCCAGCAGAAATGCGTATCCCGGAGGTGTCGCTCGATTCGCGCCATCTGCGCCGCGAGCGGACCTTCAGGCAGGCACGAACAGTAAGTTGCAACCAGATTAAGCAACTGCCGCTGATCTGCGCGACTGAATGCAGCAGCACTCACCCCTTCGTACGGCACGATGCGGTTGTCGCGATAAGCGCCGGTGAGGTGCAACTCGTCGGCGACCGCCACGCGCCCGGCCGGCATCGACGGATCGCGCTTGTGCCGATAGAGCTGCGCGCGATCACGCAGATCGACGGATAGCCCCCGCATCAGCGCGAGGCCGAGCCGCTCTTCTTCGGCCAGCTCAGTCAGCCCCGCGTACGGACCGGCGTCGATGCAGTTGGGCTCGGCGCCCATGAACAGCGGCGTCAAGACCATCTGCCCCGCCACGACCAGGCAGTTGAGACAAAGGTGGTGACCGTAGAAGCTCCAACCCCAAGGCGCATCCGCCGCGGGCGCTCCGAACAGGTTGAAGTTGTAGCTGTACTCGTTGAGCACGCGCGGCGCGTTCACCAGTTCGCCGAGGAAATGGTTCACGTGCATCAGGTTGCGTACCTTCTCATAGCCGCGCGGGCTCAGACTTACGCGCAGCAATTCGAGAATCCGCTCGCGCAGATCGGGCGCGATCTCATCGAGCCGCAGGCCGTGCCGCTGCAGATAGACCTCGGGATTCATCCAGGCACGCCGCTCGCGCGCATCGAGCGGATGACACAGCCGCACGCGCTCCTGATCGTTCACGGACTCGAGCAGGCGCCCGACCGCGCGCATGATCGATTCGACCGGTGCGCCGTCCGGGTACAGCTCGAACAATCCCGACATTCGCGTGCCGTCGTTGGTGATGCCGAAGAACTCTTCGTTGCGATAACGATCAAGCCACGCATTGAACAGGGCCGCCCCGCGCGGATTGGCAAGTGCCCGATCGGCCCAGCTGTATGCGTCCATCGATGCGATGCCGGCGATACGCGGATCATCGGGAGCACGCAGGTACGTACGAAACGGCGCAGTGCTCATGACGCCTGCGTACCGATCACACTCAAAGTTGGAACTCGGGTTGTACGGATCACCGATTCGCCTCATCGAACAGCCGTTGGGCTTCGCGCACCAATGCGCCGTCGGCACGAGCGAGTTGCTCCAGGATGGTGAAGTGATCCTCACCGGGCAGCACCAGCTCGCGGCCGTCGCGCGCCTTCGCGCGCAGATACGCAGCGTACTCGATCGAGTGGCGCACCAGCTCGGGCAGCTCGGCGCCACCCACCGTGACGACGCAGGGCGGCGGACCGGGCATGCGATGCATCGGCGAGTTGCGTCGCGCCTCCTCGCTCGACATGCGAATCGGCTCGTTGAGATAGCACAACCGGATCGGCTCGAGATCGAACAGGCCGCTGATGGCTATTCCCGCGTGCACCCCGGGCACCTCCAGCGCGATCGCCGTGAGATGGCCACCGGCGGAATGCCCGCTGACGATCAGCTTGTCCGAAGCGCGGAACTCGCTGCCCAGACGCTGCAGCAGCCAGCGGGTGCAGGCGTGAATCTCGCCGACGATCTCGCTCATCGTCGCGCGTGGCGCAAGCGTGTACTCGACCAACGCCACGTTGATATCGCACGCCAGCAGCCCTTCCGCGATGAACGCGTGCGGCTCCTTGTCATTCCACTGCCAGTAGCCGCCGTGAATGAAGGCAAGCGTAGGGCGCTGCGGCTTGCCGCAATGGAAGAAGTCCAGGCGCTGACGATCGCCCGGACCGTAGCGCAGATCGCGGTCGCAGCGCGCACGCGCGTACAAGGCGCGGCTGCGCGCGTCGCGATCCTTGCGGTACTCGAGATGGCGCGGCACCGCGGCACGGTTGTCGTACGCCGCATCGAGCTGCGGACGGGTGAAGTTGCGATAGACGGGTTGGCTCATCGCGCGGTCCCTCGGTATTTGGCTGGATAGCCCGCGATCTTAGTCGGCCCGGGCTGTCGCGCGAAGGCTGTGGGCGAACGCGAAGGCTGTGGGCGAACGCGAAGGCTGTGGCGCCAAGATTCGCCGATGCGTTCTCGTCGGCGTGCTGCGCACTGCCCGACTACACTGGCACCCTCGTCACCTCCCGCTCTGCGACCAATGCGGCGCACGATCACGCGCATTCTCGCCCTTGCCCTTGCCCTGGTTGCGCTTTGCTTGCCGAGCGCGCACGCGCAGGGTTATCCGACAAAGCCGATCCGGCTGTTCGTGCCGTTTCCTCCGGGGGGTCCGGCCGATTCGATGAGCCGGATCGTCGCCCGCAGGATGGGCGAGGTGTTGGGCCAGACGCTCGTACTGGAGAATCGCGGCGGCGGCGGGGGCACGCTGGCGATGGAGCAGATCGCCAAGGCGCCGGCCGACGGCTACACGCTGGGCATCGGCAGCAACTCCACGTTCAGCATCGCGCCGAGCCTGTATCGCTCGCTGCCGTACGATCCGATCGGCTCGTTTGCGCACATCAGCCTGATCGCCACCGTGCCGACCGTGCTGATTGCCAGTGCGACGGTGCCGGTCGCGAGCCTGCGCGAGCTGATCGACTACGCCCGCGCCCGCCCGGGCCAGCTCAACTTCGGTTCGAACGGCAACGGAACGATTCCACATCTTGCCGGCGTGCTGTTCCAGTCGCTCACCGCGGTGAAGCTGGTGCACGTTCCGTACAAAGGCATGGGGCCGGCAATGAACGACCTGCTCGTCGGACAGATCCAGCTCGGCTTCTTCGCCGCGTCCGGGCGCGAATCGCAGTTGCGCGAAGGCAAATTGCGGGCGCTGGCGGTGGCCAGCCCAGGCCGCATCGCCAACATGCCCGACGTGCCTACCGCAGCCGAAGCGGGGCTGGCCGGATTTCAGGTCTACACCTGGTTCGGACTCGCCGCTCCGAATGGGTTGCCGGCGGCGTTGCTGCAGCAGCTCAACGCGGCACTTCACACGACCCTGCAGGCGAAGGACGTCAACGATGCCTTCGCCGCACAAGGCCTGGTCGCTGCGCCCGGTTCGCCGGCGCAGTTCCGCGCCTTCGTCGCGGACGAAACGGCGAAGTGGGCGCCGCTGGTGAAGACGCTCGGCATGAAGCTCGACTGATCACCGGGTCGGCGAATCTCGTCGGCTGCATCCCGCCGACGGAAGCGCTTCTTCACTGCGCATTCGGATCTCACGCAAGCGTCTGGAGCATAGGCGGCTGGAGCACAACTGGGCGCCGATATGCCGTGATCGAGTTGGCAACGTCGATTCGATCGCGCTGCGCCGTGCAATCGGCCACGCCGATATCCATCGTACGAGGTCCGTCAGGAATTTTTTGCCCGGCCTTTGCCGAAGCAAGATGCGCCTGCTGTCCCTCGCAATCGCAACGGGTCCACCACTCGAATCATGCTCAGTTCGCCACTTTCCACGCTGCAGGCGTGGACCACCCACATCACCGACGCGCAGCTGCCGGTGCTGCGACGCACGCGCCGTGCCCTGGACCGGCTTGCGCTCGACGTCGATCGGGTGAGTGCGCGCGACCTCACCGTGATCGCGATGGAAGACCCGTTCCTCACCGTGCGCGCGTTCGCACACATGGCCGCGCATCGCTCGCGCCGCCAGCTCACCGATATCGCCTCGGTCGAAGGTTGCGTGTTGATGATCGGCGTACCGCCGTTCTTTCGCGCGTTTGCCGAGCTTCCCACGGTGGAAGACCAGCTTCGACACTGCATGCCGGCACTCAAGGGGCTATTGCGGGTGATTCGCCGCAGCCGGCGCGCTGCCGCGTTCGCCTGGGACTTCGCCAAGTGGCGCACCGACCTGGAGATCGAGCAGATCGCCAACGCCACGCTGCTGCACGGCCTGGCCGATATGCTGATGTACTACTTCGCACCGGAGTTGATGCTGCGCATCGAAGCGATCCAGCGGGATCAACCGACGCGTCGCAGCCGCATGATCCAGCGCGAAGTGCTCAACGTCGAGCTGCACGAACTGCAGCACGCGCTCGCGCAACGCTGGCATCTGCCCGAGCTGATGGTGACGCTGATGGACAGCGACCATAGTGACCATCCCCGCGTGCGCAACGTGCTCTATGCGGTGAATCTGGCACGTCACTCGACGCGCGGCTGGACCGATCCGGCGTTGCCCGACGACTATCGCGACATCGCCGGCCTGCTCAACGCCGATCCGGCCTTCGTGCAGTCGCAACTGGAAAGCGGCCGCGGGCTCGCATCAGGCAGGTAGAGTCACACGGCGCATGCGCGCTTGCGCGAGCCGAACTGGCCGATTGCCGGCACGGCCGCGCCCGGCGCGTCACTGGCGGGCAGCTGAGGAATAGGCGCTGCAGGGCCCAAAGCCTTTGTCCGCGTACTGCCCGCAAAGCGACAGCTTCCACCCCGCGGCGAGCAGATAGATCCACACCACCAGCAGGAATGCCACCACTGGCAAGTGTCTGTCGACCACCACGCTCGGGGTCACTTTACGCACCAGACTGATCACCGGCTTGGTGAGCACCACGAACAGTTGATAGATGACGTTGCGATCGGGGGCCTGGCGCATGAACTTCACCAGCATTGCAATCAGTCCGCGACCGATCAGGAACAGCCCGACCAGCTCGGCCAGGGCCTTCAGCGCGGTGGCAACCAGCAGATCGGTGGGCATGGAGCGATTGCGGCGTGGGTTTGGACGGCCGAAATAGTAAGGCCCGCCTGGCGGCGGGCCTCGATCGTTACACAGGCAGGGTCAGGTTGCCTGGGTATCGATGTCACCACGCAGATGCGGATACCGCACGTGCTCGACCAGTTCCTGCGTCTGCTTGTCGGGTGCCGGCGTCAACAGGCTCACGATGATGATCACCGCAAACCCCAGCGGCACGCCGAAAACGCCTGCTGAGATCGGCTGGATGTCCCACCACAGGTTGTCCTGGATCGGCGAGGTCACGCCGAACATGCGGCGCATCCACGGCTGCGTAGTAGCCATGTAATAGAAGGTGACGCTGATCCCGGCGATCATGCCGAGGACACCGCCCCACTTCGTGGCGCGCTTCCAGAAGATGCCAAGTACCAGTGCCGGGAAGAACGCGGCGGCAGCGAACGAGAACGCCGCCGAGACCAGGAACAGGATGTCAGCCGGCCTCTGCGACGCCACGTACGCCGCACACAACGCCACGACCAGCAGCAGCACCTTCGACATCGTCACGCGACGCTGAGTCGAGGCGTTCGGGTCGATCATCTTGTAGTACAGGTCGTGCGACAGCGCGTTGGCGATCGTGAGCAGCAGCCCGTCAGCGGTCGAGAGCGCCGCGGCCAGACCGCCCGCAGCCACGAGCCCCGAAATAACGTACGGCAGACCGGCAATCTCCGGTGTAGCGAGCACGACGATGTCACCGCCAATGGTGATCTCGGCCAACTGCACGATGCCGTCGCGGTTGATGTCGGCGATCGACAGCAGCCCTGGATCCACCTTCGACCACGACGCCACCCAGGCCGGCAATTTGGCGAATTCCGATCCGACCAGCAACGTATAGACGTCGAACTTCGCGAGCACCGCCAGCGCCGGCGCGGTGAAGTAGAGCAGGAAGATGAAGAAGAGCGACCACGTCACCGAAGTGCGCGCCTCCTGCACCGATGGCGTGGTGTAGTAACGCATGAGAATGTGCGGCAGCGCAGCCGTGCCGATCATCAAACAGAAGATCAGGGCAAGGAAGTTGCGCCGCGCAATGTCGCGCGCTTTATCGTCCTTGGCGGCGAACGCTTCCGCGTGACGTATCGGCGGGGCCGCGCGCGCTGCCAAGCCTGCTTCGCGGGTCCACGCGGCACGTGCCTCGTCGGCGGTCTTCGGATACTTGTCGAGCGCGGCCTGGGCGCTGGCCAGTTGATCGGCGGCGGCGTTCTGCGCCTTCAAATCGTCGACCACCTTGCCCAGCCGTCCCTTTTCCTGATCGTAGGATGCGGGCAGCCCTTTGATGAGTGCATTCGCCGCGGCAGCCCGATCGGCGAATATCTTGCGGACCTCCTGCTCTTTCGGGTCCTTGATCAGCTGCTCTTCGCGTTCGGTCACCTTCTCGAGGACCTTGCCGTAGACCACGTGCGGGATCGGGAAGCTGGTGTGCTTCACCGACAGCCACACGACCGGAATCATGTACGCCACGATCAACACGATGTACTGCGCCACCTGCGTCCAGGTGACGGCGCGCATGCCACCGAGGAACGAACACACCAGAATGCCGCCCAGGCCGAGGAATACTCCCAGCAGGAAGTCGACGCCGGTCAGTCGAGTGGTGATGATGCCCACGCCGTAGATCTGCGCGACGACGTAGGTGAACGAACACAGAATCGCGCAGACAACGCCCACGAAGCGCGCGATGTGGCCGCCGTAGCGCGCACCCAGGAAGTCGGGGATGGTGAACTGGCCGAACTTGCGCAGGTACGGCGCGAGGAACAGCGCCACCAGGCAGTATCCGCCCGTCCAACCCATGATGAATGCGAGCCCGCTGTACCCGGTGAGATACAACGTTCCGGCCATGCCGATGAACGAGGCCGCGCTCATCCAGTCGGCGCCGGTCGCCATGCCGTTGAACAACGCGGGCACACGCCGACCGGCGACGTAGTATTCCGAAATGTCGGCGGTGCGGCTGATGACGCCGATGCCCGCGTACAGTAGGACCGTCGCAGCGAGAAAGAGGTAACCGATCCAGTTCCTCGGCAATCCAATTTGCTCGAGGATCGCCATCAGGATGATGAAAACGACGAAGCCACCGGTGTAGAAACCGTAGACCTTCTTGAGCTGCTGGGTAAACGCCCGCTGGGCGCTCAGTGCGCTGGTTGCCATGGTCTAGCCCTCCTCCGCCACGCCGTGTTCCTGATCGAGCCGATGCATGTAGCGCGCGTAGAACCAGATGATCAGAACGTAGATGACCAGCGCGCCCTGCGCTCCCATGTACCAGGAGAACGGCCAGCCGAAGAAGTTGAAGGCGAGATCGCGCGCGAAGTAGCCGATCACGAAGGTCACGACGAACCAGATGGCGAGCAGGATCATCGTCATGCGCTGGTTCTTGCGCCAGTACTCCCGATGCGACTCAGTGAGCTCCACCGCTGTCTCCTCTTTACGGTTGGTAGATGGCAGGAGCCGCAGGCAACGAAACCGATCAACGGCTCCTGACGGAGCACTGTAGGTCGGCAAACTTACGAGAGACTTACCGGGTCCGATGGTTACCGTCGTCACCACTCGAGCAAGTGGTTCGATGCTGCAACGCGCAATCAGCGTGGCGTCACGCGCAGGTCTGATGGAAACCGCACTCGAAACACGCTGCCACGATCGCGGCCGGCCGATTGCACGCGCACCGTCGCACCATGTGCGTCGGCAATCTCCTTGACGATTGCCAGGCCCAGGCCCGAACCGGAGGTGCCTGTTCCCAACACCCGGAAAAAACGATCGAACACGTAGGGGATGTCCGCGCTCTCCAGCCCGATGCCGGTGTCTTCGACTTCAAGCGCGCGCTCCGGGTCGCTGACGATCCGGCAGGTGACCCGCCCCCCTTCGGGCGTGTAGCGCAGGGCATTGTCGATCAGATTGATAAGCAGCTCGCGCAGCAGCGGTTCGCTCCCATCGACATCGGCTTGCCCGGTCGCGGGTTCAAAACCAAGATCGATCCTGCGTTGCAGCGCCGGCTGCACCCACTCGTGCATCGCCTCGCGCGCGAGCGTGTTGAGATCGATCCTGTTGGCCCTCACCATCCCGCTACCTTCGGCTCGCGCCAACGCCAGCAATTGATTGACCAGGCGCGCCGCACGATCGACCGAAATCGCCATCTGACGCAACGAAGCGTCGATGTCGGCCCGATCACCCTGGCGCAGCGCCAGCTCGGCCTGGGTGCGCAATCCGGCAAGCGGGGTACGCAACTGATGCGCGGCGTCGGCGACGAAACGCCGCTGCGCCTGCGTCGCCACCGACAGCCGACCCATGAGTTCATTGATCGAGGTGAGCAGCGGATTGATCTCCTCGGGCACATCCGCCAGATCGATCGGCGACAGATCCGACGGGCGCCGACTGCGTATGCGATCGACCAGGCGATTGACCGGTGCAATGCCGCGCGTGAGCCCCAGCCACACCAACACAAGCGCGACCGGTACCAGAATGAACTGCACGGCGAGCACTTTGCTGCTGATCTCGCCGGCCAGCTTAACGCGCTTGTCTTCGGTCTCGGCGACCTGCACCAGCGCAGCCCCGACCATGCCGCGCACCTGCGCAAACGTATAGGCGACGCGCAACGGCAAGCCGCGGATCTCATGCGTCGTCATGTAGGTACGCCCCGGCTGCAGATCCGGCGTGAACTCGATGGTCGGCAGCACGGTATCGCCGGCGACGATCTCGTCGATCAGGCCGCGCACCTGAAAAAAACTGCGGTACTCGCCGATCGCATCATCCAGATCGAACGAACTGCCGGCGGCGCTCGGTGCGCGGACCAGGTCGGCGCGCAGCAGCGCCATCGCGGCTTCGGTCAGTTCAGCCTCGAGCCTGCCTTCGCGGTAGCGCAGCTGATTGGCGAGGACCTCGACGCGCGTACGCAGTTCGCGGTCGTAGGCCGCGTCGGCGATCGAGGTCGCCGCGAAGTACTCGAGCGCCATGCTGAGCGGCCACAGAATCAGCAGCGGGGCGAGCATCCAGTCGAGCACTTCGCCGAACAGCGAGCGCCGGCCGCGCTGAGCGGGGTCACGCAGCCCAAGGCGGTCGACGAAACTCGACTCAGTCCGCGGCGGGCTTTTCAAGGCAGTAACCGAGGCCGCGCACGGTGATGATGCGCACCTGGGCGGGCTCCAGCTTCTTCCTCAGGCGATGCACGTACACCTCGATCGCGTTGGTGCTCACCTCCTCGCCCCATCGGCACAGCTGATCGACCAGTTGCTCCTTGCTCACCATGCGGTTGGGGCGCTGCAAGAAGATCTCGAGCAACGCGATCTCTCGTGCCGACAGCTCCAGCATCTGGCCGCCGACCTCGGCCACGCGGCCGACCGTATCGAACCCGAGTGCGCCGTGTCTGATCACCGTCTGCGACGCTGCGCTGGCGCGACGCGTCAACGCCCGCACGCGCGCCTCCAGCTCCTCCAGTGCGAACGGCTTGGCCAGATAGTCGTCGGCACCCAGATCGAGGCCGCGCACCCGGTCGTTCACGGCATCGAGCGCCGACAGGATGAGCACGCGCGTCGTGCTCGCCCGGCCGCGCAGCCGCTTGAGCACGTCCAAGCCCGCGAGCTTGGGCAAGCCCAGATCGAGGATCAGCAGATCGAACGCATTGGCCATCAGCGCAGCATCGGCTTCCAGCCCGTCGCGCACGCAATCGACGCTGTAGCCCGACTGACGCAGCGATCGGGTCAGGCCATCGGCCAGGACCGAATCGTCTTCGGCGATGAGGACACGCATCGGCAGCGCCTGTGCGGAAGTGGCGATCGCCTGCGGCGGCGATCAGGGCGAATCGATCGTACCAAAGGCGCGCCGGGCTTTCCCGAGCGCGACGGCGATCCGAAAAGGCGAAAAAAAAGCCCCGCGGTGGCGGGGCTTTCGCTGCAACGCGGCGTTGTACACCGCGTCGATCTGCAGCCTTACATGTCCATCCCGTCCATACCGCCCATGCCGCCCATGCCAGGTGCGCCACCGGGGCCACCTTTCGGCTTGTCTTCGACCAGCTCGGCCACCGTGACGTCGGTGGTGAGCAGCAGGCCGGCGACCGATGCGGCGTTCTGCAGAGCGGTGCGGGTCACCTTGGTGGGATCGACCACGCCCATCTCGACCAGATCACCGTACGCCTCGGTCTGCGCGTTGAAGCCGTAGTTGCCCTTGCCTTCGGTGACCTTGTTCATCACCACGCTCGGCTCGCCGCCGCAGTTCTGGACGATCGCGCGGAGCGGCTCTTCCAGGGCACGGTTGACGATCTTGATGCCGGCGTCCTGGTCGTGGTTGTCGCCCTTCAACTTGCCAAGAGTGCTGCGCGCGCGGATCAGCGCCACGCCGCCGCCGGGGACGATGCCTTCTTCGACCGCCGCACGTGTGGCGTGCAGTGCGTCTTCGACGCGGGCCTTCTT
>CADEDU010000053.1:30420-51351 GCA_902826155.1 uncultured beta proteobacterium | reverse complement strand
GCGCGTAAATGTCATCGAGGCCGTGCAAAGCCTCCGGCGTCAGCGACTCGAAGTAGCGTGCGACGCGGTCGAGTGTCCGGTGCATGGCTTCGCTCATGCGAGGTCTCCAACGAATCGTCGGACGGCGGCGAAGTAAAGCGGATAGGGCAGCACCCGGAGCAGCTTGAGCCACAGCGTGAAACGCTTCGGGTAGTGGATCTCGAACCGACCGCGCGCCAGTCCGGCGAGCGTTGCTTCGGCAGCGGCCTCCGCGGAGATCAGCGCCGGCATCCGAAAGCGGTTCTGTTCGGTGAGCGGCGTGGCCACGAATCCGGGATTGACCAGGAAGACATCGATGCCGCGGGGTGCGAGATCCAGATGCAGCGTTTCAGCGAAGTTGATGAGCGCCGCCTTGGTCGCGCCGTAGAGCAGGCTGTTTGGCAGGCCACGATAGCCCGCGACGCTGGACACCAGCACGACCGCGCCGCGGCCTTGAGCGAGGAACTGCGGCAGCACGGTCGCGACGGCATCGATCGCACCGGTGAGATTGGTAGCGACGATCCCCGCGGCGCGGCGCGGACGCAGTTCCCACGCGCGGACCGGGGTGTAATCGCCCGCCAGCACCATCACGCAATCCAGGCCGCCCCATCGCTCGACGATCAAGCGCGACGCCTGCTCGAGGGTTTCCGCGGCCGTGACGTCAACCGCCAGTGGCAGTGCCCCCGGGTGCCCACCGAACCGTTGCTGCAGCTTCTCCAGATTGCGCGCGCTCACGGCAACCCGCGCCCCGCGCGCCAGCAGCGAAGCAGCGAGTGCTGCGCCGATGCCACTTGAGGCACCGATGATCCACACCCGTTGTTCGCGCCAATTCGTGAGGGGTCGCGGCACGATCACCCCTTGCGCTTGCGGAACGAGATGGTGATGTCGGCGAAGCGGATGCCGAACTTGGTGATCACCGATCGATTGAGCATGGTGTCCTCATCGATCAGATACATCCAATCGTCGAGGTCGACCTGATAGCCGCCTTGTTCGGCCGGCAGCCTCAGAACGTACTGCCACTGCAGGGCGTGTCCGGCAGCCACACCTTGTGCGGTGCCGACCACGTCGGCAGCACGTCCGACGTAACGGCGATCGGCCGCCTTCTCGATCGTCCAGACGCGGCGCTCCTTCTTGCCGTCGGACCAGTCGAACGATTCGTCGAGCGTGCCGGTGTTACCCTGCCAGCTCGCATCGATTCGTACTACGAAGCGTCGGAGCACCTTGCCGGATCGATCCTGCACCATGCCCCAGCCATCGACGGTGCCATTGAAGTACCGCTCGAGCGCGAGTTCGGGCTTTTCGCCGACGTAAGCATCGGGTGTGGTGGAAGCACATCCGGTGACGAGCAAAGCAGGCAACAGGCAATACAACCAGCGCAACTTCATGGCGACGGACTCCCGGAGACATGGAAAGAATCGGCACGGACGCCGCGATGCGCGGACGCGAGCGGCGACAGCCCGAGCAAAGCGGCGGCAACGAGCTTGAGCACGCACGGCACCAGGCAATAGACGATCGCGAGGGCCGCCGTATCAGAGGCCGTTCCGGGCACGTAGCCCAGGGCCGTCACCAGCGGCAAGGCGATGCCGGCGGCCAGCGCCAGGTTCGCTTTCGTGACGAAGGTCCACAGCCCGAAGTAGCTGCCTTCGGACCGGCCGCGCCCGCGCGGATCGCGATCGATCACGTCGGCCAGCATCGATGCCGGCAGCGACAGGTCGGCACCGAGGGCGATTCCCGACATGACGCATACGAGACCGTAGCCGACCACGTCGCCAGGTCCGAGCGCATACGCCCACACGAACGCAATAACGGCGCAAACCATGCCGACAAGCCATGCCTTGCGCTTGCCGTATCGCTGCGACAGTCGCACCCACAGCGCCATCCCCAGCGCGCCGCTGCCGAAGTAGAGAAGCAGGAACACGCCAGCCAGCGACGGCGCTTGCAGAACGTCGGCCACGAAAAACAGGAACAGCGTGGAAGGAATCGCGGCGGCAATGCCCGAGAACACGAATACGCCGAGCAGCCAGCGAAACGGACGGTTGGCGAGCGCGTGCCGCAAGGCCGAGCGCAACGGCACGGGCTGCAGCAATCGCGGCTGTTCGACGCGCGGGCCGAACCGCACGGTCACGAACGCGGCCAGCAGGACGAGCGCGCCGAACACCCACGCAAAGGCAGCGAGACCGCGAGGTCCGATTCCGCCGAACGCCTCGGGCAGGACGGCCGCGACCATCACGCCTGCCAGTGCGAGCGACTCCCGATACGCTGCGACGCGGGTGCGCTGATCGTAATCAGCCGAGAGCTGTGCGCCCCACGCCTGGTAGCTGATCGTGGCGAGCGAGAATGCCGCGTACGTCACGACGAGCCACAGCGCGAGCCAACCCAACAACCATGACGCACCCGCCTCGCCGGAAGACTGGGGCGGCATCAGCAGACACGTCATGCCGAGCGCCAGCACCGGCGCGGCCAGCCCGACCCAGCGGTGCACACCGGCGCGTGAGTCGACCCACCAGCCGAGAATCGGATCCGCGACCGCGTCGAGGATGCGCGTGGCCAGCAACACCAGCCCGAGCAGTCCCAGCCCGATTCCGACGTCTACACCATAGAGTTTTGGCAGATGCACGTACAAAGGCAGCGCCGCCATTGCCAGCGGAAACGAGAACGCGCCATAGCGCAGCAGCGCCGCGCGCGACAGGTTCTCGACCGGCGTATCGTTCACCGGGTGTTGCTCAACAAAGCGGCACGCAGTTGCGGCGCCGAAGTTTTCGGGTCGAGCCAGATGGCGAAGAACGCACGCGCAAACACCGGATCGGCGATTTCACCGAGCCGGCGTCCGTTCAGATAGAAGCGCGCACCCACGGCGGGCTCGTGCACGCCGATCAGCTCGTCGCCGGCAACCACGTTCACGAAGACGCGCCGCATCTCCCGCAGCCACCGGCTCAACTGCTGTTCAGACGCCGTACCCAGTGCGCGGATTTCCTGCTCGCTGCGCCCGGCGATGTCCGCGCCCGGAAACGCGCGTGCGTAACGCAGTCCGAGCGCGAATCGCGAGTCGGGCTCGAACGGCACGGACTGGGACCACAACCGCGCGTCGTACACGTGAAAGCCGAAGTACCGCAGGCGACCGCTGCCAAGCTCGCGCATCGGGCCGTAGGTGCTGGCGATCACGTCGGGGTACGACTGCGCGCGGGCCAGGCCGCTGGGGGTCAGTGCTGCGATCCCGCACAGGATCAGCGCGCACAAGGTGTGCCCAAGGCGGTGAAGAAACTTCATGCGCGCACCATGGTGAGCTGGTGCACATCGGTGCAGCGCGCCAGGAATCCCGCTTCGCAATAGGCGAGATAGAACTCCCACATGCGAATGAACACGTCGTCGAACCCGAGCGCGCGACAGCCGGCCTGATTCGCCAGAAACGCTTCACGCCAATGGCGTAGCGTCCGTGCGTAGTCCAGGCCGAACGCGCAATCATCGACGACACGCAGGCCGGCGCGTCCGCACTCCGCTCGCAGGCGGCCGGGCGTGGCGAGCATCCCTCCTGGAAAGATGTATTGCTGGATGAAATCGGTGCCGCGTCGATAGCGATCGAACATGCCCTCGTCGATGGTGATGGCCTGGATCACCGCCCGCCCCTGCGGTGCGAGCACCGCGGCGATCCGCTCGAAGTAGTCGGGCCAGTACCGCTCGCCGACGGCCTCGATCATCTCGATCGAGACGACGTGATCGAAGCGGCCGTACACATCGCGGTAGTCGCGATATTCCAGCGATGCGCGGTGGTGCAGATCGCGCGCCGCCAGGCGCGCGCGCGCGTAGCTCAGCTGCTCGTTCGAGAGCGACAGACCGACGAGCCGATGACCATACTCCAGCGCGAGTTCGGCAAAGCCGCCCCAACCGCAGCCGATCTCCAGGATCGAGGCGCCCGCGCGCGCCTGCAACTGATCCAGCACGCGTTGGTACTTGGCCCGCTGGGCCATGCTCAGCGAGCGCGACTCGTCGCCGCCGAACAATGCGCTGGAGTAGGTCATCGTCGGATCGAGCCACAGGCGGTAGAAATCGTTGCCCAGGTCGTAGTGGTGGGCGATGTTGCGGCGGCTGTTGCGACGCGTATTGGCGTTGCGCAGATGGTTGATCCGCAGGAGCACCCGGCCGAGCAAGCCGCCGTAGATGGCGCGATCGAGCGCGTCGCGATTGACGGCGAGCAGTGTGAGCAGGCCGGCCAGATCGGGGCTTTGCCAGCGCCCGGCCATGTAGGCTTCACCGAAACCCACGTCGCCGCGTTTGGCGATGTCGGCGAACACGTCCCAGTCGTCGAAGCGGATCTGCGCATCCGGTCCCGTGGCACCGTGGCGCGAGCGCTGCCCGTCGGGCAGCACCACCTCGAGCCGCCCCGATTCGATGCGATCGAGAAGCGCGAGCATCCTGCGCGCGGTCCAGGGAATTCGGCGATCGCGCCGCCGGGGGTTCACGGTGGTGTGAACGATGGAGTTCATGGTTCGGTACGGGTGAGTGAATGGGAAGGCGGAGCGGGCTTACGGTGAAAACGCGCGCCCTTGATCCACAGACGCAGTGCCTCGAAGTGGATCCGAGCGATCACTCCAAGCGTGAACAACGGGTGCGTGCACATGACCTGAGCCAATGCGCGTTCGCTCCAGGGCCGCACGACGCCGGAGATCGACGTGACCAGCGCCTGCCGCGACGCGTTGTCCCGGTATTCGATGCGCGCCAGCACCCGCGGTGCCGTCCAATGGAAGCGGAAGTCGTATTGCCCACCGAGCGCAAAGAACGGTGAGACATGGAACACCTTGCGCGCCGAGAGCGTCTGGCCTTCGCGAAGCCCTAACCCGTCGCCTCGCGCGACCAGGTAGCAGTGGCGCTCGCCGAACGTGTTGTTCACCTCGGCGATCACGCTGCGCAGCGCACCGCGCGCGTCGTGGCAGTACCAGAAGCTCACCGGGTTGAAGACGTAGCCGAACACCCGCGGGAAGGTCTGCAGGATGATCGGACCGTCCGCGTCGATATCTTGGGCGCGCAACAGCGGCGTGATCCACGCGCGCGGCGCAGTGCCATCGCCTGGCCCGTAGTCGGCGAAATGCAGGCTGAGGGGCGCCGCCCGATTGACACCGAACATCCGGTTCTGCGCGCGCTCGAGCGCATCGACATCGAAGCGGGCGAAGAACACGCGGTGCGTGAACCGGTGCGCACGCGGCGTCAGCCGATGATGAATCACCTGCCCCACGTGCAGCGTGGCCGCCGGACCCATGTCGGCGATCGGGTGCGCGGCAATGCAGCGTTCAGCGCGCATCGGCGAGTACCGGTACAGGTTGACCCGCGGGGTCGCGCTGCGATGTCTGCCACGGCGCGTACACGCCGAGCGAGTTGGCGACTGCCACGGCAGAGCGAATGCCGTCTTCGTGGAAGCCATTGCCGGTCCACGCGCCGCAGAACCACATGCGCCGTCCACCCTGGAGTCGGGGCAACCGTGCCTGTGCCGCGATCGCGGCGCGGTCGAACACCGGGTGTTCGACGTCGAAGGCATCGAGCACGTGTCCGGCGGCGGGTTCGCGCGGCGGATTGAGCGTGACGATCACCGGCGACGCGAACGGCAAGGGCTGCAGCTTGTTGATCAGATAGCTCACGCCGACCGGACGTTCGCTCAGCGGATCTGCATGGGCAAGGTAGTTCCAGGCCGCCCATACCGCTCTGCGTTTTGGAAGCAATGTCCGATCGGTGTGCACGATCGCGCGATTGGGCTGATAGCGGATCGCCGCCAGCACATCGGACTCGTCGGCGCTCGGGCCGTCGATCAGGCGCAGCGCCTGATCGGCATGACAGGCGAGCACGACTTGATCGAACTGGCGACGCTCGCCGGCGGCGACCACTTCAACGTTGAACGGCCCCGGCACGACTCTCGACACGGTGTGCGCGACGCGATGGGGGATCGTTGCCGCAAGCCGCGCGACGTACCTGCGTGAGCCGCCTGCGACCGTGTACCACTGCGGCCTGTCGGTGAACTGCAGCAGGCCATGGTTATCGAAGAACCGGCAGAACTGAGCGAAGGGGTAGTCGAGCATCGTGGCGGTGGGACACGACCAGATCGCGCCGGCCATCGGCAGCAGATACCAGCGCCTGAACGGCTCGCCGAATCGTTCGCGGTCGAGGAATTCCGCCAGGGACATGTCCGGCGCCTGTCGGTTCACCGCGGCCCGGGCGCTGGCGTTGAAGCGCGCGATGTCGATCAGCATCGACCAGAACTCGGGGCGCGCGAGATTGCGCGATTGCGCGAACAACGTCGCTAGGCTGGAACCGCCCCATTCGAATCGGCCACTGTCGACGCTGACGCTGAACGACATATCGCTCGGCGCGATGGGCACGCCAAGGTGCTCGAACAGGCCGCAAAGATGCGGATAGGTGCGGCGATTGAAGACGAGGAAGGCGGTGTCGACCGGTGCGGTGACGCCATCGACGGTCACGTCGATCGTTCGGGCGTGACCACCCAGGCGCGGCTCGGCCTCGAACAGGGTGACTTCATGGCGTCTGGCCAGCAGCCAGGCGGCCGATAGGCCGGCTACGCCTCCTCCAATTACGGCCAAGCGCATCCGCAGCGTCCTCGCGAGTTGGTACTGAGCCAAGTGTCCGAGGGCGCCTAGCGCGGGCTATCTCCGCGCCTTGGCCAGGAAACAGGCCAGGGCCCCACGAACTTTTTGCACTATACAGATATTCTCTGTAGCGTACAATAAGCCGGAACCAATTTCTCATTCCCTAGAGAGAGAATGTACCCGTCTGCGTTACGGTTCAGTACACTTCCATCTATGCCCAATACATTAAATAGTCCGTCCAATACAGTTTCGGCTGCCGACGAAGCCGCGTCACCCAAACGTCGAATGCGGATCGAAGAGGTCCGTCGTGAGACCGGCGTGCCGAAAGAGACGCTTCGGGCATGGGAGCGCCGCTACGCGTTCCCGCACCCGGAACGTGACCACGCCGGCGAGCGCGTCTACTCTCAGGCCGAGATCGACAAGCTCAAGCTGATGAAGAAGCTGATCGATCGGGGTTACCGGCCGAGCGTCATCGTTGCGCACACCGACCAGGAACTGCGCGCGCTACTGATCGAAACCGAGCAGCGCAGGCCCCATCCACGCGATCAACAGCGGATCGAACCGCTGCTGCGTGCCATCAAGGCGCACGACGTAACCGCACTGCGCAACGAACTGAGCGAGTGCATGCATCGACAGGGCTTGGAGATGTTCGTGCTCGACACCACCGTTGCACTCACCACTGCCGTTGGCGCGATGTGGGTGGTCGGCGAGATCGAAGTATTCGAGGAACATCTCTACTCGGAAGTCGTGCAGTCGCTGCTGCGTGAAGCGATGCAGTCGATGCCGGCGCGCGACAGCCACCCCAGAGTCGTCCTCACCACCCCTCCGGGCGAGCTGCATCAAATGGGACTGCTCATGGCGCAGACGCTCTTCACCCTCGAAGGCGCACACTGCGTGTCGCTGGGGATTCAGACTCCGCAGCGCGACCTTGCGAAGGCCGCTGCCGCGCATCGCGCCGACGTGGTGGCACTGTCGTTCGCCGCTTCGTTCTCGCCGGCGATGGCAGCCCAGGTGCTGGCCGATCTGGACGAGCTCCTGCCCGCACACATAGAGATCTGGACCGGCGGTGCCACGGCACGTGCGGTGCGCAATCCGCCCGTTCGCGCCCGGATTCTCGCCTCGCTCAACGACATCCGCCCAACGTTGCAGAGCTGGCGGGCGCGACTTCCGATGCGCAAAAGCTGATCATGCTCTACCCGACCATCTTCAAGTCGCTGGAACGCGTCCGCTGGAACATGGAAACCGATGTGCCCTGGGCGCAGTTCGATGCGGCGTTGCTATCGGACGAACAGGCGCTCACCATCAAGATGAACGCCATCACCGAGTGGGCGGCCATGCCCGCTGCGGAGATGTTCCTGCGCGACAACGCCGCCGACACCGACTTCAGCGCGTTCATATCGGTGTGGTTCTTCGAGGAACAGAAGCACGCGCTGGTGCTGATCGACTATCTGCGCCGATTCCGTCCCGATCTGGTGCCCTCCGAAGAGGAGTTGGCCGCGGTGCGCTTTCCGTTCGATCCGGCGCCGGCCCTGGACACGCTGATGCTCCATTTCTGCGGCGAGGTGCGGCTCAATCACTGGTATCGGCGCGCGGCGCAGTGGCACACCGAACCGGTGATCAAGTGCATCTACGAGACCATCGCTTCCGATGAAGCGCGTCATGCCGGTGCCTACCTGCAGTACATGCGTCGCGCGATCGAGCGCTTCGGCGACGACGCACGCTCGTCGTTCGCCCGAGTCGGCGTGCTCATGGCCAGCTCGGCTCGCAGCGGCAAACCGCTGCATCCGACCAATCTGCATGTGAACAAGGCGCTGTTCCCGCGCGACACGGTGCAGTCGCGTCTGCCCGACCCGCAGTGGCTGGAGCACTGGCTCGACGAACAGATCCGCTTTGACGCCGATTGGGCCCAGCGTGTGGACGAGATGATCCTCAAGAACCTGTCGCGCCTGCTTGGCCAAGATGTGCGCAGCGTGCGTGAACTGCTGCGCGTGAAACGATCGCTTGAACGCAAGGCGGCCTGACCGGGCACCGCCCTACGGTGGTGGCAGCCTGTCCGCCGGCCGCAGCGCTTCGCCGCGCATCGCACCGTCCAGCACATCGCCCGGCGAATAGCCACGATTCACGTCGAAGCCGATCAGTCGCCACTGATGGACGTCGAGGGGGAACGGCCGCTTCAGTCGCTCGAAATACCGCGTGGGCAGGCGCATTCCGGCCAGATCACGAACGTCGAGGAGATCGATTTCGGCGATCACCCGCTGCGTGGAAGGCAATGCGTCGGCGGAGATCCACAGTCGGCGCGCAAGGCGGGTGGAACGATCGATCCACACCACCACACGGTCCTCGCCGTCGTGTCCAAGTCCGGGACGCAGCCGCGCGAACAGCCGATCGTATTCGCGCCCATCGATCACATCGGGCTCCAGCGTTTCGACGATCGCAGCGCCGGCGCGCTCAAGAAGGAACATCGGCCCGAACAGGAACAGCCGATAACCATCGGCGACTAGGCCAGCGGCGAGCTGCTTCTCGCGATCGCCATCGCGTGAACCGTTGAACCACACCGCGATCGACTGGGGCATGCGCGCCACATGCTTCACGCCGTCAGGGCCACGATGGCTCTGGGCGATCAGCTTCTCGCCGACCAGCATCCGTTCTTCCGACGTGCCGCGATAGCCGCTATCGACCAGCACCGGCTGCAGTCGCGTCACGGCGGGAAACCACTCCCCTTCGTAGCTCACGTTGATGTCGCGGTGGCGGTGATAAGCCTCCCAGCCGTGTGCGCGAGCGGACGCTTCGAGCAGTTCCAGCCCTGCCGGTGTGGATCGATCGAGTGAGGACACCGGGAACGAACTGCAACCTGCAAGCAGGACGGCAACAACAACCATCGCAAGCGAAGCAGTCAGACGCATGAGCACTCCCGAAGTTTGGATGTACGCATGCGACCCCGGGCAAGATCGCAGGTTTCAGCAATATCGGTGTCGTGCGGCAATCGTCGGCAGCCGCCGCGCGTACGGGTCAGCGCTGCAGCGTTTCGCGCACCAGATCGGCCGCCTTCTCGCCGATCATGATCGCCGGTGCGTTGGTGTTGCCCGACACCACCTGCGGCATGATCGACGCGTCGGCGACGCGCAGACCTTCGACCCCATAGACGCGCAGGCAATCGTCCACCACGCCCATCGGATCGGGGCCCATCTTGCAGGTGCCCGCCGGATGGAAGATCGTCGTGCCCTTGGCGCGCAGGAACGCAAGGATGTCCTCGTCGGACTGTGCCGCGGGCCCCGGCTGAAACTCCCCTTCGGAGTAATTCTCGAGCGGCGCGAGCGCGGCGATTTCGCGGATGCGGCGCACCGCGCGAATCAGCGCGATGCGATCGGCGGGCGCTGCGAGATAGTTCGCGCGTATGCGCGGGGCCGCGCTCGGATCAGCACTCTGGATCTCGATCGAACCGGCGCTTTCCGGTCGCAGCAGACAGACCGAGAGCGTCATGCCCGAGTGCGGATGCGGCGGCACCGACGGATTGTCGATCGACAGGATGCCGAAGTGCGCCTGGATGTCGGGACGCGGCACCGACGGATGCGAGCGATAGAACGCGCCGGCACGAAAGATGCCGTTGGCGAGGAATCCACCGCGACCCACCAGATAGTGCAGGCCTTCGCGCACGCGGCGCCACGGGCTGTGCCAGATATCGTTGCCGGTGATCGGCTTGTTCACGCGATGGAACAGGCGCGCCTGCAGGTGATCCCGCAGATTGCGGCCCACGCCGGGCAGCGACACGAGCGGCGCGATGCCGTGCACCTTGAGCAGCTCGGCCGGGCCGATGCCCGACAACTGGAGAATTTGCGGCGACTGGATCGCGCCGGCACACACCACCACTTCGTGACGCGCGCGGATCGATTGCACTTGCCCATCGCGCAAGAACTCCACCCCCGTCGCTCGTGTCTTGTCGAACAGCACACGCCGCGTCAGAGCGCCGGTGATCACGCGCAAATTGGCACGCGCCATCGCCTCACGCAGGTATACCCGATCAGTGCTTGCGCGTTCGCCGCCGCGCGTGACGATCTGGTACGGCCCCACCCCTTCGTTCGCGCCCGCATTGAAATCATCGATCCGCGGCAGCCCGGCCGCCATGCCAGACTCGATGAACGCCTGCGACAACTCGTCGATCACCAGGTTCGACACCGTGAGCGGGCCGCCGGTGGCGTGCACCTCCGACTCCCCGCGCGTCTGATCCATCGAACGCTTGAAGTACGGCAGCACTTCACGCCACGACCAACCTTCGTTGCCGTCGCGCGCCCATTGATCGTAGTCCGCCGCTTGCCCGCGCACGTAGAGCATGCCGTTGATCGCGCTCGTGCCACCGAGCACGCGACCGCGCGGCCAGGCAATGCGACGATGGTCCATTTCGGGCTCGGGTTCGGTCTGGAACCGCCAGTCGAAGCGCGCGTTGCCGACCATCTTGAAGTAGCCGACCGGAATGCGACGCCAGATCGAGCGATCGTCGATGCCGGCTTCGATGACCGCGACGGACAGCTTGGGATCCTCGGAGAGCCGTGCCGCCAGTGCCGCCCCAGCGGAGCCCGCACCGATCACGACGATGTCGGCTTCGAACGCGGCCTCAGGATTGGTCATCGTGATCTCGCTCCCTTGTTTATTCGCATGGTCGCCGGACACCAGTACGTGCCTGCGGTGCGGCGTAGCCAATTACACCACGGGTCACACAACGCCCGGACGCCGCGCGCTACGCGCCGGACTGGATTCGATCGCAAGAACCAGGTGGCGACCCGGCGCGCCTCGCGTAATCTCCGGGCATGTCAATATCTTCCCCGGCCGCGAACCGCACCACCGACACACTCGGCCCGGCTCTGATCGTCGCATTCGCGTTGTCGCAGGCGATTCGCGACGTCTACTTTGCCGGGGTATTCCAGGGCGAGTCGATTCAGCTGGTGATCCTGGCGAGCTTCGTCATGGCGACCGTCGTCTTCGGCACCTGGGCCCTATGGCGCGCTCGCGCGCAGGTTCATCTGCTGCGCCGGCAGATCCCGCTGCTTTTGGCGATGAACGTCGCAACCGCGCTCGCCTGGAACTGCTACTTCTTCGCGTTGCGGCACCTCGAGCCGGCACTCGTCAACACCCTGCATGGCGGACTGGGGCCGCTCACGGTGATCGCGCTTGCCGCCGCCGGCGTCGGACTCGCGGGCAAGTCGAAACTCACACCACTGGAAGCGACATTCCATGCCGGCGGCGCGATTACGCTGCTGACGCTGGGCGCCCTGGCGCTCACCGGCCGGTCCGGACTCGCGACCGGATCACTGCCGATGCAACTCGCGGCGCTCGCGGCCATCCTGGTGAGCGGCTCATCGATCACGATCAGTTTGCTCCTGGCCAAGCGCCTGCACGACCTGGGCTGCGGTGCAGAGCTCGTCACGGCGGCGCGCTATCTGCTGATCATGATCGTCGCCGCAAGCGTACTGGCGCTTGCGCCGCCTGCGCAGCTACCGACCGACCCGACGCGCCTCGCCTGGCTGGGCATCGCCGGCTTCGCGTTGATCGTACTGCCGCTCTACGTGCTGCAATTGGGCATCGCGCGCACCCAGCCACTCACGGCGCACGTCATCCGTTCGCTCGGACCGGTATTCGTGTTCGCGCTCGAACAAGTCGACGGCCGCATCACGTTCGCGCCGCCGGTGCTCGCGCTGATCGTCGTTTATTCGATCTGCGCGATCGGGGCCAGCCTGAGCCGGCGATGAAGGACGCCGGTCCGCTCGTGGTCCGGGCATGGCCGCGGCCACGAATACGGGCGCGGAGCAGACGAAGCGCCGCCCGGCTCGATCTCCCTACGCATTCGACGCACCCGACGCCGCGATCGGCCCGCCATTGATCGCCCACGGCGTACCGTAGCGATCCGTGAGCATGCCGAAGCGCTCGGCCCAGAAAGTGGGCGCCATGGGCATCTGCACCTGCCCGCCGGGTGCGAGCGCATCGAACACGCGCTGGGCCTGCTCCACCCTGTCGTACGTAATGGCGAGCATGAAGCCGCGCATCGGCTGAAACGGCTGGTCGTTGCACATCGCGTCACCGGCCATAAGCTGCGCACCGCCGGGCAGTTCCAGACACGCGTGCATGATGCGGTCTTCGCTGCCCGAGGGTATCTGATCGGCCATTGGTGTATCGCGGTTGCGGATCATCGCCACCAGCGTTCCGCCCAGGGTTTTCTCGTAGAACCGCATCGCTTCGGCGCAATTGCCGTCGAACGACAGATAACTCGCCAGTTGAGGCATGTGCAACTCCTTTTCGATCTGGGTACGCCCGCGACGCGCGAGCGTGTAGTCCAAGGACGTGTCGCGGTCGCGCGATCCGACACCGTATTGAGAACCTCACTGAGCACTCCGGCGCGATTGGGGCGCTACTGCGCGAAACGCGCGCCACCATCCGGAACGCGCCCGATCATTCGTAGCACGCGCCGAACTCGCGCACCTCGATGGTCGCGAACTGTGCCGCCGGACATTGCGCGGCGATCGCCACGGCCTCTTCGCGCGTGGGTACATCGAGCAGAAAAAATCCACCGACCATCTCTTTCGATTCCGCGAACGGGCCATCGATCAGCACCCGCTCACCGTTGCGGACCTTGACGCGGACCGCATCGGCATCCGATCGCAGCGATTCGACGGCACGCAGCACGCCGCGCCGCTGCAGCGATTGGGCAAAGCCCACCATTTCCGCGTAGACGGCGCGGCCCTCGGCGTCGGTGCGTGTCTTACGCTGCCCCGGTGGTTCCATCACCAACAGCATGTACGGCATCGGCTGCTCCTTTCGTCTTAGTACTTTCGCGTGAGTTGATCGAGATAGATTCGGATCTGCGTGGCCTCGGCCGCGGTGTGTGCCAGTGCGATCGCCTGATTGAACGCGACGCGCGCCTCGTCCGCACGCCCCAGCTGCATCAGCAGCCAGCCCTTCACGCCGTGGTAGTGGAAGTAGCCGTCCAATG
Source organism: uncultured beta proteobacterium (assembly GCA_902826155.1). The sequence goes on along the minus strand of CADEDU010000053.1, from coordinate 37,767 downwards.
GCTCGGCGAGCAACTCGAGCATCGGCAGCGCGAATTCGGCGCCGCGCGCCTTTGCGGTGGCCACTGCGCGGTTCAGTTTCACTACCGGCGAAGGCTGCAACCGTTCCAGATCGGCGTAGTGCTGCTCGATCAGCACCCAATCCGTGTCGGCGGCGCGTTCAGCCCGCGCATGCGCAGCCGCTATGCTGGCTTGCAATTGATACGGACCGGGCTGCGCGTGTCGCGCGGCCTTGTCGAGCAACGCCAGGCCTTCGTCGATCCATTCGCGATTCCATTGCGCGCGGTCCTGATCCTCCAGCAGGACGATCGCGCCATCGGCATCGACGCGTGCGGGCGTGCGCGAATGCTGCAGCAAGAGCAGCGCGGTCAGTCCGAGGATTTCAGGTTCGCCCGGAAACAGCCGCACGAGCAGCCGCGCCAGGCGGATCGCTTCATCGCACAGCGGCGCCCGCACCGGCACGTCGCCGCCGCTCGCCGAGTAGCCCTCGTTGAAGAGCAGATAGATGGTTGCCGCGACGACACCGAGTCGTTCAACCCGCTCGGGCGCCCCGGGCGTTTCGAACGACACCCGGGTCTTGCCGATCAGTCGCTTGGCTCGCGTGATGCGCTGCTCCATCGCCGCCTCGCTCACCAGGAACGCGTGCGCGATCTCCTTCACCGTCAGACCGGAGACGATGCGCAGCGCGAGTGCAATCTGCTGAGTAGCCGGCAGTTCGGGATGACAGCAGATGAACAACAGCCGCAGGATGTCGTCGCGATAGTGGGAGCTGTCGAGCCGATCGGCCAACTCCGTTTGCTGATCCTCGGAATCGGCGAAGACGTCCTCATCGGGCAGCGGCTCGTTGCGGCTCTGCCGTCGCGCTTCATCCAACGCGCTGTTACGTCCGACCAGGATCAGCCAGGCGGTCGGATCGCGCGGCGGGCCGTCCTTGGGCCAGCGCTGCAAGGCGCGCAGGCACGCCTCCTGGAATGCATCTTCAGCGGTATCGAGGTCGCGGAAGTAGCGCAACAGGGCCGCCATCGCCTGAGGGCGTGCCGCGGCGAAAGCCGTGTCGATCCATCGCAGTTCGCTCAAGCGCACCGCTCCTCGTTCACCGGACACGCAAGGTGTCGGGCTCCAGGGAACGCAGAGGCCGGATCTCCAACGCCCCGCCGCTGCCGACCATTCCGCGCGCCGCATCGATCGCTGTCTGCAGTGTGTCGCATTCGATCACGCAAATCCCCAATAGCTGCTCCTTCGTTTCCGCGAACGGCCCGTCGAGCACCCTCGGCACAGGCCCGGCGCGGACGGTCACCGCGGCCGAAGTCGGCATCAGCCGCGCCACCGGCCCGAGCCGCCCCTCGGCCGAGAAAGCCCGCTCGATCGCGGCCCGCCCGGCCAGCAATGCGCCGCCCTGCGGCCCGGTAGTGGCGGCGAGTTCGGCCTCGTCGTGGTAGCAAAGTATCGCGTAGAGCACGGCCCCTCCAGGACGCTCGCCAACAAGGACGTTCGGCGCCGCCGCGATCCGACACGGCACCAGTGATCCAGTCGACCCGGCGTTGCGTATCAGGCTGCAGCGAGTGAACTCGCGTCGCACTGGCCCCCGAACCGCCGATCCGTCCGGATCACTCCAGCGCGAACCACCAACCGTTGCATCCATGTATCGCTCAATGAAAGGGAAGACGACATGAAAGCACTGAAACTGGCCGTGGCCGCCGTGGCAATGACGAGCTCGCTGGCATTCGCGCAGGGCGACAACGACAAGGCGCTGCACCCGACCATGGGGTTCTGCGTCGAGGTTGCCAAGAAGATGGACACCGACAAGAACGGCCAGGTGTCGCAGGCCGAATTCATGCAGATGGTCACCACCGCCTGGAACAAGATGGACAAGGGCAAGCGCGGCTGGCTGACGCACAACGAGGCGGCGCAGGCGCTGCTGCTGCTCTCGGGTCAGACCGGCGGACTGTAGAGGGCGACGTCCCTCACAAACAACCGACCGGGCACGCGCGTGCCGCCCGGTCGCGCCGCCCTGTGCTATCCGTCAGGGCGCGCGGCTCGCATCAAGGCTTGCGATTCGTCTGAAGGCATGCGAATCGGATCAAGTCTTCCGATTCGCATAGGCCCCGCCGCTGGAAGCCGCGCGGACTTCGGCGGCAGTCTTCGCCTTGCGCAGTGCCGCCAGCCGGAGCGCCTCGTCCTCGAGCATTGCCTTGGCGTTGGTGAGCACCGCCTCGGCCTTCGTCGCGGGAAACTTCACCGCGCCGTTCTCATCCATGTGGATCAGCTCCCCCGGGGCGATGTCCATGCCGCCCACCGACACGGGCACGCTGACGGCCTGCACCGCCATCTCGCCGTGACCGGCCGTCACACCGCCCAGCAGCATCTGGAAATTCAACCGCCGCACTGCATCCACATCGCGCGACGGCCCGTTGGAGAGCATGCCGATGCAGCCCACCGCTTGCATCGAAGTCACCATGATCTCGCCGGCGAGCCCCGCCTTGGCCATCAACTCCGGCGGCCACTTCTGCTGGATCACCAGAATCGTCGGCTTCGGGCTGGCATCGAGCGCATCGACCACGTCCATGAACGAGAGCCGGCCGCTGTAATTCGGATCGGGCAGGCCGTACACGCAAGTGACTGCGTAACCGATCACGGCGCCCATCTCCGGATAGATGCAACGGATCGATGTATCGGTGTACCAGTTCTCGGTCCACGGGTTGTACAGGCCCAGGCACAGCGGATTCTTCGGATACGTCGCCACGACGTTGGTGATGGTGGGCGTATCGATCTTGCGCAGTTCGGCGAACAGCGCATCGGGGGATGACGTTGTCATATCGGCTCTCCTGTTTCGGCGCCGATGCTACCCGCGCCCTCGATTGCGCGCATGCGCGATCTGGCGCAGCACGGCGAGCTCGTCGAGCACCGTCGACTCGCGCCGTACAGCACCGTCCTCCCACAAGAAGTGCGAGACACCGAGCAGCAGCAGCGGTGCGCCGCTCGCGCGACCGAAACGACCGGCCCCTCGATGCTTACCCGCCCCCCACCACCGCACCGCGATGCGCATCGTGTTTCGACTCGGCGCCAGACAGGTCACGCGATCGGCGACCAGGTAAAGATCGGGCAGCGCGGCGGCGAGCGACGACCAGTACCCGCTGATTCCCGACGGGCTTCGCACGGTCAGGGCTCGAGGTAGCGCAGCACTCACGCGCGGAGTGTAGAGATTCTCGAGAGTCCGCCAGGCGCGCGCGTTGATGGCGGCGAGCCACGAGGTCACCCAACTTCGAGCTCGAGCGGGCACTGGCGGATGCTTCGGTGCAGCGATCGACCCGACCGCGATCTCGCGAACCGCTTCGTCAGAGGTTCCGGATCGCCTTGCCAGCAATCGTTGTGCCGCCGCATATCGCCAGCGCACGAAGGCGGGCTCTTCCTTTCGCGCCATGATCGCAGCCAACCGCCATGGATCCTTGCCCAGTTGCAGCGCGATCGCGTAGTTGTCGCGCACCAGCCATTCCAGGTGGATGCGGTTGGCACGCACATAGCAATCGGCGATGGTGCGAAAGCGAGCCGCTTTGCCATCGGCCGCGCCGAACTCGCTCGCGGCGCGATGCGTCATCGTGCTCACGATGCGGTGGGAGGAGAACAACCCCGCCGCGCCCGGCAACCGGCACCAGATCACGTCTTCAGCGCGCAGGCGCCGATCGGGAAACGACCGTTGCGTCGCGCGCGTGGCGTCGATCACCGCCTGCGCCGAGCACGACTGCCCACCCAGGGTGATGACGCGTGCATCGCCGGCGTAGTGACTGCGGATCAGCTCGGTGCCGCGCTGCTCCCAGATGCGGTAGGTGCAGCGCAGAATGTAGTGAACGATGTCGAAGTAGTCGGCATCGAAACCGGGCAGGTACTGACGGCGCGGGCCGCGATCGGCCAGCACCGCGCGGATGCCGGTGCGTGTTGCGTCGGTGATGAAGCGGTTTGGCGTCGCGCGCGTCACTTCATCATGTTGAGCTGCTGGAAGATCGGTGGTGCGCCCACCACGGAACGCGCCGACAGCGCTCCGGTATCGAGCAGGCTCTTGTAGTAGGCCCAGCGCACTTTGTAGCCGACGCGATTGCCCTTGAGCATCTCGTCGATCTTGGCCTGGTCGATCGCGTGCGGCGTACCGAGCTGGCGCGCGAGGAAGTTGAGCATCGCCAGCCGCTCAAGATGGATCGAGGCGAGCGTCGCCTCCTCCACTGTCGGCGAGGCGAACACCACGCCGTGGTTCTGGATGTGCACCACCTCGTGATCGCCGAGCGCCTGCGCCAGCGCCTTGCCGCGCGCCGGCGTGTTCACCAGATCCGGATCGCCATACACCGGAATCGGCCGCGCCACCAACGGCGCCTCCACCGACAACAGCGGCAGGATCGGTTGCTGCGCGACGCAGAACGCGAGCGTCATCATCTGATGCGTGTGGATCACACCGCCCACGTCGGGCCGTCTGCGATAGATCTCGCTATGGATGAAACGCTCGGCCGGCGGCCCCTCCTCGCCTTCGAGCACGTTGCCGTCCAGATCCATGACGACCATGCGCTCGGGCGACACCGTGCCCATGCCATGCACTGCCGCCGAGTGGCGCGGCTTGATGACGATACGATCGGTGCCGGGCACGCGTGCACTGCAGTGCCCCATGTAGTCGGCCAGGCCGAGGTGATAAAGGATCGCGCCGGCGGTGGCGACGGTGACGCGCAGCTCCTGCTCGATCGCCTTGGTGTCGTTGGCTCCCACTTTGTTGCTCCTCGTTGGATTTTCCGGGGACAGGCCGCGATTGTGCCGCATGCGCTGCCCGCGCTGGGATCTCGTGCAAGCGACCGCGCTACGGTAGGCTTGAACGATCGCCGCGGTCCCACGACCGCAGCGAGGCAACCCCATCGCAGACCACCAACACGACGACAAGCGAGGATCCGTGTTCCGTTCGCCCCTCCTTTCCGCGCTGTGCAAACCCGCGTTGATCTACGCTTGCGCCGTGTTGATCCACGCGCCGCTCGCCATGGCGCAATCCACCGCAGCGCCGGCGCAATGGCCGGCCCGCCCGGTCCGGGTGATCGCGACCAGCCCGCCCGGCGGCTCTGTCGATCTGCTCGCGCGCGTGCTCGCCGAAGAGTTCACCAAGTCGTTCGGCCAGCCGTTCGTGGTCGAGAACCGTCCGGGTGCCAACGGCAACATCGGCGTCGATGCGGTGGTCAAGGCGCCGCCCGACGGCCACATGTTGTTCGTGACGATCCCCGGCGTGTTCAGCATCAACATGCATCTGCACGCGAAGATGCCGTTCGACCCGGCCACCGAGATCGCGCCGATCGCCATGCTGGGTTACTCGCCGTTGCTGCTGATGCTGCATCCATCAGTGCCGGCGAAGACCGTGCCGGAGTTGCTCGCATGGCTGCGCGCGCAAGCAGGCAAAGCCAGCTACGCCTCGCAAGGTGTCGGCACCACCGGACACCTGGCGATGGAACTGCTCAAGTCGATGACGGGTGTGGACGTGGTGCATGTGCCCTACAAAGGCGCGGCGGCTGCCACGACCGATCTGCTGGCGGGCAATGTGGTGCTCTCGTTCATCAACACCACCGCGGCCGTGCCGATGGTGCAGAAAGGCCAGCTGCGCGCCATTGCGGTGGCCGAGAAGCACCGGATCGCGGTCGTGCCCGATCTGCCGACAATGGATGAAGCGGGCGTGAAAGGGTTCGAAGTCACGCCGTGGTTCGGTCTGGGCACGCGTAGCGGCGTGCCGCGCGCGATCGTCGAGCGGCTGAGCGGCGAGGCCGCGCGCGCGCTCAAGCAACCCGATACCGAAGCGCGCCTGGCGAAGCTCGGGATCGACGTGCGACCGATGCAGCCCGACGCGTTCGCGGCCTACATCCGTGCCGAGACCGAGCGATGGGGCGTGATCATTCGCCGCTCGGGGGCGAAAGCCGAATAGCGAGCGGAGGGCGGAGGAGGGGCCCCTTTTTAGGGGATGCGACCCCGGAGTCGAGCTGAGCCGCCGACAGCGAGGGTTGTGCACGGACCGGCCGATCGGAAGGCGGCGACGCCCCGCCACGCACAAACGCGAGCCGCTACTTGATGAACCCAAACGCTTTCGGCAGGTAAAGCGCCGTCTCCGGCACGAACGCGACGACCAGCAGCACCGCGATGATGGCGCACAGGAACGGCACCAGCGGACGCACCAGCTTCTCCATCGGCAGGCCGCTCACCGACATGCCGACGAACAGGCACAGTCCTACCGGCGGCGTGATGTGGCCGATGGCCGATGCGATCACGCACACCATGCCGAAGTGGATCGGATGGATGCCGACGGCGACGGCCCCTGGAAGCAGCACCGGCACCGTCACCAGAATGATCTCCGAGGGCGTGAGGAAGGTGCCGAGCACCACGTATAGCGCGATGATCAGCACCAGGAACAGGTACCAGGTGGGCGCCACGCCGGCGATCGCTTCAGCGACGCGAAACGGGAACTTGGAATACGTGAGTACCCAGCCGAACGCGCCCACCAGACCGATGATCAGACCGATCACGCCCGAGAGGCGCGCCGAGTCGGCGAAGATCTGCGGAATTTCGCGCCACGCAGGTTCCTTGTAGAAGAACGGCGTCACCACGAGCGCATAGACCACCGCGACGGCCGCGGCCTCGGTGGGCGTGAACAGACCGAACAGGATGCCGCCCATGATGATGACCGGAATCATCAACGCCGGCAGCGCCCGCTTGAACACGACCATGAACTCGGCGAGCGTCGGCGGCTTCTCTTTCGGGTAGTTGCGCCGGCGCGCGATGACGAAGATCGGCACCGCCATGCCGATGCCCACCAGCAGCCCGGGAACGAACCCGGCCAGGAACATCGCCGCGACCGATTCATCGGCCATCCACGCGTAAATGACGGCGATGATCGACGGCGGAATGATCGGCGCCATGATGGCGGTGCTGATGGTGAGCGCGGTCGCGAAGTCGCGGTCGTAGCCCTTGCGCTCCATCTGCGGGATGAGGAAGGTGCCGAGCGCCGAAACGTCGGCCACCGCCGAACCGGAGATGCCGCCGAACACCATGCTGTCGACGACGTTCACGTACGCCAGACCGCCGCGAAAACGCCCGACCAACGCCGTTGCGAGATCGATGATCGCCCTCGCCACCCCACCACGCGCCGCGAGATTGCCCGCGAGAATGAACAGTGGCGCCGAAAGCAGCAGGTAGGAATCCGAGAGCAGGCCGACGAAGCGGGTCGGGATGATGATCGGGTTGAGCACCGGATAGAGCATTGCCGCCGCGAGCGCGCCGACGCCCAGCGCGATGCCGATCGGCATGCCGAGCACGATGGCAACCACGAAGACGATCAGGAGGGT
>CADEDU010000053.1:10164-30320 GCA_902826155.1 uncultured beta proteobacterium | reverse complement strand
GCCGAGCCGATCATTACCAGCCACACGAACAGGTAGCGCGGCACCTCCTCGAGCCCGTCGATGACGTTGAGCCCGACATAGCGCAGCACCACCTGCAGGAACACCGCGCCGGCCATGACCGCGAGGATCAGTCCACCCAGGTAGCCCAGGCCGGCATAGAAGCGGTCCCAGCCGCGTCCCATGCTCGGCGCAGGGGCGCCGTGGCCGGTCGCGCCCTGCCCCGCCGCGGTTTCCTCCGCCGCCGTGCCCGCCATGGGGCTACTTCACGGCGAGGATGTGATCGACCATCTTCTTGGCGTCCTTGCCCGCGGGCGTGCCGTAGAACTCCTCATACACACTGCGGGTCGCATCGCGGAACGGCGTCGCGTCGGGCTTGGTGATCGTCACGCCCTTGCCCTTGACCAGATCCTGGATCGACTTGTCCTCGTCGAGGATGAACTTGCGGTTGAACTGTCGGGCGTGGTCCCACGCGTCACGCACCATCTTCTGACCGGCCGCATCGAGCTTGCCGAACGAACTCTTCGACATCATCAAGGCCACGCACTGGTGCGTATGGCGGACATCGGCGACGTTCTTGACTACGTCATAGAACTTGTTGTGATAGAAGGTATTGACACCGCCTTCGGCGAAATCGATCACCTTGGTCTGCAGCGAGGTCGCCACTTCCGGAAACGCGATCGGCGTGGAGATCATCCCCAGCGCCTTGAAGGTCTGCACCAGGATCTTGTCCTCCTGCACCCGCACCTTCTTGCCTTTCACGTCGGCCAGGCCGTTGATCGGATAGTGGCCGTAGATCCCGCGATAGCCCGCCGCGATGAAGCCGATGAGCTTGAAGCCGCGCCGGTCGAGTACCGCGTCGTAGTACTTCGTCAGCGTGTCCGAGCCGTCCAGCGATTTGAATACATGGTCGTAGTCGCGGAAGATGTACGGCAGCTGGAACACCGACATCTCCGGCACCAGGGTCGAAAGCGGCGCAGTGGTGATCGGCGTGAAGTCCACGGACCCGAGTTGCACCTGCTGAGCCACCTCGCGCTCGCCGCCGAGCGCGCCGGAGTGATGGTGCACCACCTTCAGCTTGCCCGCGCCCAACTCGGTGAGCTTGTCGAGAAACGCCTGGGCCGCAAGCGAAGTGCCATGCTTGGGCGGATTCACGTTGCCCATCACCAACTCGCGGCCTTGCGCGAGCGCCGTCGGTGCGCCGATTCCAGCAATTGCAGCAATCAGCAATGCAAGCAGGCTGTGCGTGAACGCGCGGTGTGTGCGACGCATTATCGTCTCCTCTGGTGGCGCTTTCGGACTTCTTCGGTGAATCGTTGAGGCGCTTTCGCCCGATTCTAGACCGCATCCATCCGCTCGGGTGAGTGTCCGGGGTGATCGTCCGAACTCAGGGCTCGCGCCTCCGGCACTCGCGCTCGGTAGTCACACTCGCGCCGACGCGCGCAAGACGATCTCACCTGCAAGCAGCACGGTCTGGGCAGAAGCACCACGATTCGCCGGTCCGTCTCGCAACAACGCGATCGCACGAGCGACCATCGCATCGAGCGGCGGGCGCACGGTGGTGAGGTCGTAGGCGCCATGCCCCGCCTCCGGTACGTCGTCGAAGCCCACGACTGATACGTCCTGCGGAACACGCAGGCCCGCATCGATCCGCAGGGCATCGAGCACGCCCAGCGCCATGGTGTCGTTGGCGCAGAACACGGCGTCGGGACGATTCTTTTGCCCAGCCAGCGAGCGCCCGGCACTGCGACCGGATGCGTAGCTGTAGTCGCCGCCGACGCGATCGATGCGATCGATGCCAAGCCGCCGCAGCGCGCTGGTGAATCCCCGCTCGCGCTCCCGGCTGACCGGCGCATCGCCCGGGCCGCTCACGAACGCGAAGCGCCGGTGCCCGGCGGTGTGCAATTTTCGAGCGAGTTGCGCGGCCGTACGCACATGGTCGCAACGCACCGACGCCACCGCACGCGACGGCGACACGCGATTGAACAGCACCACCGGAACGCCGCGTGACCGCAACCGTTGCAAGTGCTCGGTGCCGAGCGTCGTGCAGCTCACGACACCGTCGAGCGGATAGTCGAGCAACTGCGCCATTACCGCATCGTCGGGCGACTCGCCTTCGACCGTGAACAGCAGCAGATGCAGACCGGCGCGCTGCAGCTCCACACCGAAGCGGTAGAGGATGTGCGGCGTCACGCGCGTGGTGAGTTCGGTGACGATGAGCGCGACGATGTTGGAGCGCTGCTTGATCAAGCCGCGCGCGAGCAGGTTGGGCGTGAAGCCAAGCTGCTGTGCCGCCGTCAGCACACGCGCGCGCATCGTCGGCGACACCGACGCTCCGACGTTGAACGCGCGCGACACCGCCGACTGCGAAACCCCGGCCAGCCGCGCGACATCGTAAGAAGTTGCGCGCTTGCCGGCGCCTGCCCCGTCGCCTGTGCCGTTAGCTTTGTGGCCGCGCGACGAAGCTAGCCGCGTCGCCATAGCACGGCCGAGGCGATGCGCGCACCTTCAGCCATGGCGCTCAGCTTGGCGTAGGCAATCGGCGGATGGATCGCGCCAAACCCGGCGAAGGTACCGAAGCCGCAATCGGCGCCTGCCACCACCCGCTCGCGTCCGACGATATCGGCGAATCGCAGCAGGCGTTGCGCCACCAGCCGCGGATGCTCGATGAAGTTGGTGACGCTGTCGATCACGCCCGGAATCAGGATCTTGTCCGGCGGGATCTTCGCGGCCTGCCATACCTCCCACTCGTGCGCATGGCGCGGATTGGACGCCTCGAAGGAGATCGATGCCGGCTTGGCCGCAAGCACCACGTCGATGATCTGTTCGAGCGGCACGTCGTGATGGTGCGGTCCCTCGTAGTTGCCCCAGCACAGATGAAGCCGCACACGCTCGGCAGGCACGTTGCGCAGCGCGCTGTTCAACGCGTCGACCTGGAGGCGCGCGTTACGCACGAACTCCTCGTCGGACGCATCGCGGAACCGGATGTGCCGCCCCATCGCCAGATCGGGTGCGTCGATCTGCAACTCGAGCCCGGCGGCAACGATGGCCTCGTACTCCGGCCGCATCGCCTCCGCCAGCGCTTCCACGTACGCCTCATGTGTCGCATAAAACTGATTCGGCTGGAACACGGCGATCGTGCCAGGCGCCACCGCGTTCATGAACGCATTCGCCACGCCGTGCGCCGCCATCGCCGCGCGCAAGCGGGCGATGTCCTCGTGCAACGGGCTCAGATCCCTCACCCCGATCGGTCCGGTGCAGATCGGCCGGTGATATTTCGGCGTGCCGCCGCGCGCGGCAAGCAGATCGCGATACTCGGGAAAGTCCGCGAGATCCTTGGGCACCGCGCGCGGCATCTCCCCGATCGAGAAGCCACTCAAACGGTGGCGGATGTAGGTGGCGTACGAGATCTTGCTCATCTCGCCGTCGCTGACGATATCGACGCCCGCCTCGCGCTGCCGGTGCACCACCGCCAGCACGGCCTCCTGCATCGTGCTCGCGAACGCAGCCGGGTCGAACTGTTGCCCCTGATCCTGCGCGAACAGCTGGTCGACCACCGGCTGCGGCCGCGGCAGGCTGCCCACGTGCGTGGTGAGAATGCGATCGATGCTTTTCATGGCGGCACGCTCCAATCAGTGCGACGGCGCTTTGCTAGGACGGCGCTTCAATGTGACAGGTACTTCGCCGGCGCGATCATGCCGTTGGGATCGATCGCCCAGCCGGCGTGCTTCGCCGCGGCAGTCACTTCATCGCTCCATTCGACGCGCTTGCGTCCGTCGCCAGGCGTCACCAGCATCAGCACGCAATCCGCGTCCGCCGCGTTGCGAATCGTTCGCCACGCGTGTGCCGGCATCGAGTAGGTATCCCATGGCCCAAGCGCAATCGCGGTCGACGTCGCTGCGTCTTCGACCTGCATGTCGACCTGCCCCGAGAGCGCGACGAGCACTTGTTTCTCAGTGAGTCGATGACGCGCGAGCGTCGCCCCGGGCGCAAGCCGCAGCCATTCGATCGAGAACCCGGAGTGATCCATGACCGGCGCAATGTGCGTCCGGTCCTCCGTCATGCCATGACCCATTGCTGGCGCAAGCGATACGCCAGCGTCGATGGCACCCAGCAACGCGCGCGTCGACCAGCGCAGATCGCGATGCCGCACCACCAGCCGCTCCATCTCCGTGCCCGAGTACTGGCGCAGCGCCGCGATCTCACCCGGAGTCATCGGCGCGAACAACCGATCGCTCGCGCCGAGCTTCTCGCCTACCACGGTGTCGATGATGCGGTTGTCGTCGGTGAGATACAGGCCGTTGTCCTGCCCCGCCTTGACCACGCTCGGCGCCCAGAGAATCCCGCCCGGATTATCGCGACCGAGCACCGCGAACAGGAATCCATCGTCGACGCCGACGTTGCGAAAGCCGCGATAGATCCACGGCGGGACCGACACGAGATCCCCCGCGGTGATGCGCGCCTCGTTCTCGCCGTCGGCGCCCCACTGCACCGCCCAGTCGCCGCGGAAGCAGATGAACACTTCGGCCGTGAAGTGCAGATGCGGCGGATTGGTCACGCCGTACGGCACATTCACCGCACCAAGATTGAAGCCGTGCGGCTCCTGCAGATTCACGAACTGCTTGCTGCCCTGCGCAACGCCCGGTCCGATCAGCGCGTAGTTGTGCTTGGGTGTGCAGCCGGGGATCCGGTAATCAATGAACGCGACGTCGTTGGCAACGAGATCAGCGCGCCGGATCAGCCGATTGCGAAGCTCTGCTGTGGTGCTCATGCTCTACTCCCTGCCGCCTCTGAAGCGGAACGAATCATGTCTGGCGCGCATCGGCACGTACTCACGCTCGAATGCGCTGCTCGGTCTGCGGATCGAACAGGAACAGGCGCGCCGGATCGACACTGATCCCGAGCGCGGTGTCGATCGCCGGATGCACGTCCTTGCGCGCTCGCACGACCACGCGGCCGGTGGCGCAACTCAGCGTCACGAGCGTCGAGTCGCCGAGTGGCTCGACCGCGAATACGTTGCCGCGGATCGCCCCACCCTCATTGGTCAGGCCGGCATCCTCGGCGCGAAAACCCGCGATGCACGCGCCGCGATGGTGAGCCGTGATGCCATGCACACGCGTGCCGTCGGCCACGAACGCATCCTCGATCAACTCGCCTCGCAAGAAGTTCATCGGCGGCGAGCCCATGAACCCGGCCACGAACAGGTTCGCCGGATCGGCATACACCTTGCCCGGCTCGTCGAGCTGCATCAGCCGGCCCTGGTGCATCACCGCTACGCGCGAACCCAAGGTCATCGCCTCGACCTGATCGTGCGTCACGTACAGCGTCGTCGTCTTCAGCTCGTGGTGCAGGTGCTTGAGCTCGGAGCGCATCGATCCGCGCAGCTTGGCATCGAGATTCGACAGCGGCTCGTCCATCAGGAATGCCACCGGCTCGCGCACGAGCGCACGCGCGAGCGCCACTCGCTGACGCTGCCCGCCGGACAACTCGCGCGGCCTGCGTTGCAGATACGGCTCCAGCTCGACGCGTGCCGCAGCGCGCCGCACTCGCTGCTCGCGCTCACCGCCCGTAATGCCACGCAGCTTGAGCGGATAGGCGATGTTCTCGGCCACGGTCATGTGCGGATACAGGCCGTAGTTCTGGAACACCATGGCGATGTTGCGATTGCGCGCCGGCACATCGTTGACGCGACGCTCATCGATGTACACATCGCCCGAGCTCGCCTCCTCCAGCCCGGCGACGATGCGCATCGAAGTGGTCTTGCCACAACCCGACGGGCCGAGCAGCACCATGAATTCGCCCGCGCGCACCTCCAGATCGAGCGCTTCGAGCACGCGCGTGGCGCCGAACGACTTGGTCACGCCGGCGAGTCGGATCGTGGTCATTTGCTCACTCCGGCGAGCGACCCTTCCAGATACACCTTCTGGATGCGCATCGACAGCAACAGCATCGGCAGCATCAGCAGCGTGCCGCCCGCCGAGATCAGATGCCACAGCACGCCTTCCTCGCCGGCGAACATCGCCAGACCCACCGGCAGCGTCACCGCATCCTTCGACGACAGAATCAGCGCGAACAGAAAGTCGTTCCAGGTGAGGATGAAGCACAGCAGCGCCGCGGTGATGATTCCCGGGAGCGCGAGCGGCGCGACGATGTCGAAGATGATGCGAAGCTGGTTGGCGCCGTCCATGGCTGCGGCCTCCTCCACCTCGCGCGGGATCTGGTCGATGTAGCTCTTGAGCATCAGCACCGCGAACGGCGTCACCAGGGCCAACTCCACCAGCGCCAGCCCGATGCGCGTGTCGTACAGCCCCAAGTCGCGGAACAGGATGAAGTACGGCAGCACGATCACCACCGGCGGGATGAACTGCGAGAACACGATCGCCAGGATCAGCGAGCGCGCGCCGCGCAGCGCGAAGCGCGAGAACCCATACGCCGCCAGCACCGACACCGGAATCGCGATCAGCACCGCCAGCACCGACACGACCAGCGAATTGGCGAGCTTCGCGCCGATGCTGAACGGCGCAGCGAAGATCCGCGCGAAGTTGTCGAGCGTGGGCGCGAACAACCACTTCAGCGCGAACACATCGACCAGCGACTTGAATCCATTGGAGAGGATCCAGTAGATCGGCACCAGGATCACCGCACAGGCGAGCACGGTGGCCGCGGTCTCGAATCCTCGATGCGAGAGTGTCTTCATGCGGCGCCCGGGGTACGGTACGACAACCGGATGTACGTCCAGGCGAGCAGCGCCATCGGCACGACGAGCAGGAACGAAAGCGCGGCCGCGTAGCCGAGGTCGAAATACTTGAAGCCCTGGAAGTACACGTAGTGCGAAAGCACCTGCGTGGCGCTGCCCGGACCACCGCCGCTGATGGTGTAGATCAGATCGAACGCCTTGAGCGAGAAGATGCACTTGAGCACGGTGGCCACGGCGATCGTCGGTGCGAGATGCACCAGCGTGATGTCGCGAAACACCTGCCAGGCCGAGGCGCCATCCATCTGCGCGGCCTCGCGCGCGTCCTGCGGTACCGTCGCGAGCGCGGCCATGATCATCAACGTCACGTACGGCACCCAGTGCCACACGTCGGCGCTGATCACCACCCAGGGGGCGAGCGCCGCACTGCCCAGCGCATCGGTCATCGCACCGCCCAGCGGACTGAGCAGTGCGGAGAACAATCCGTGTTCAGGGTTGAACATGAAGCGCCATGACACGCCGATCAGCGCCGGACTCATCACAAACGGCAGGATCAATATCGCGCGCAGCAACGATTTGCCCGGTCCGCCACTCGAGAGGAGCATGGCGAGTCCCAGGCCGATCAGCACCGTGAGCACCACCGTCGCGACGGTGAAGTGCACCGTCACCTGCAGGCTGTTGAGCACTGCCGGGTCCTCGAGCATGCGCTCGAAGTTGTAGACCAATTCGCGCAGGTGGGCCCATCCGTCGGCCGGCTGCCACAGCCACACCGGTGCTTCGCTCCGGGCAAGCTGCCATTCCTGGAACGCCAGTGTCAGCGCACGCAGCAGCGGCCAGAATGCCGTGGCGAGCACCACCAGCAACGCCGGCGCGACGAACAAGTAGCGAGCAGCGCGCGACATGGAATGGCGATACGTGCGAAGTACTGCGTCGGCGGACGCGCGCCCCGGCCGCGCCCCGCGGCGCGACCGTTCCGGACGCAGCCTCGATTACTTGCGTTGCGCGCGTCGCAGTACGCGCTCGGCCTGCCGCGCGGCGTCCTTCATCAGCTCGTCCACATTGCCGCCGAGCGCGGCCTTGTTGATGGCCTGCGACAGCAGATCGCCCACTTGCGGCCAATCGGCGATGAGCGGCATCACGTCGGACTCACGCAGACTGATCGCCGCCGCATACTGGATGTTGGCGTTGGCGGCATTCACCTGCGGGTCGAGCATCGACGCCTTGTGCAGCACGACGTTGTTGATGATCTCCTTGCCCTTCACCGAGCGCTCGGTAGCGTTCTTCTTTTCCAGGTCGGGATTGGAGACCCACTTCAAATACTCCCAGGCGGCTTCCTGCTGTTTGGAGTAGCGGCTGATCGAGAACGGCATGGTGATCGCATAGCTCACCGCCTTGCCGTACGAAGGCATCGCCACGAAGCCGACCTGCTCGGGCTTGAGCGTCGATTGCTTCGGATTGACTGCAGTCGAGTAGTGCCACCACCACACCGGCACCATCGCCGCCCTGCCCTGGTTGTAGGAGGTGCGTGCGTCCTGTTCGACGAACGACGTCGCCCCTTCGGCGCACAGTTGATGCTTGGTGTGCAGTTCGACGTAATCGCGCGTGGCCTTCAGCGCGCCGGGCGTGGTCCAGGCGGGCATGCCTTTCGCATCGAAGATCCTCTCGTTTGCGCCCCATAGGAAATTCAGCCAGATGAACAGATTCTGGCGATTGCCGTCGGCACCGTAATAGCAGGCGAGCGGCGCGATGCCTTTCTTGGCCTTGATGATCTTGCCGGTCTCGATCACGTCTTGCCAGGTGGCCGGCGCCTTCAGATTCAACTCTCGCAGCAGATCAGCGCGGTAGAACAGCAGCTGCGGATGCCCGCGCAGCGGCAGCCCCATGGTCTGGCTGTTCACCGTGACGCTCTTCTTGAACGCTTCGGGATAGCGATTCATGTCGAGCCCGTCGCGCGCGATGAACCTGTCGAGCGGTACCAGCCAGCGTCCGTACGAAGGCCCCCACGAATCGAGGTAGTTGACGATGTCGAAATCGCCGTTGGCCGCGACCCCGACAGCCGACACCTTCTCCTGCAGATTGGGGAATGGAACTTCGGTGTACTTCACCGCGATACCAGTGAGGCGAGTGAACTCCTCGTCGCGCAACTGCAGGCCATGGAACTGCGGCGTGGCGACCCAGAGCACATTGATCGTGGTGCCCTTGTACGGCTGGCCGGGCTTGAGTCCGTAGGGCAACGGTTGCTGGGCCTGCACGACGACCGATGCGACGATGGTCGTGGCGGCGAGCGCGGCAGTAACGACAAGACCTGCAAAGCGGCGACGCTGCATGACGATCCCCTCCTCTGGTGGTGCGCGGCAGAATACGCGCGCGTGCATTCGAATGCAACGCGCGGATTCGACAAGCGAATGCCGCTGCAAACTTGCAGTGCGGACGCAGACGCGCGCCGTGCCAGTCCACGGACTCGCCCGGTCGACCGAGTTCGTCAGTCGGATGGGTCGGATGGGTCGGCGCGCGCCGGCGCGCTCGCGGGCCCCGTGCGCTGCAACATCGCGCGTAACTCCGCCACTTCCTCGCGCAGCGCGACCACTTCGGCTTCGAGCCGGTTAAGTCGATCGACTTGAACAGCGCCATCACGACCGGCGAGGGCCACAGACGCACTCATCGATGCCGCCGCACTCGCCGTTGCGCTCGCCGACGCCCCCACAGCCGAACTGCCCCCAAGCCGCGCTGGAGACGAGTCCCGAATCGGCACGTTATCGCGAAACAGGTGGACATAGCGCGACTCGCGCCGGCCCGGTTCGCGCGGCAGCTTCGCCACGAACGGCCCGTCCTCGCGACTTGCCAGGCCATCGAGCACCTGCTCGAGTTCCTCGACGTCCTTGAACGCGGCGAGGCGGCTGGCGCGACTGCGCAACTCGCCGGGCATCTGTCCATCGCGCAGCAGCAGTTCGCACACGATCGCCACTTCCTGCGGCGTGAACTTGAGACTGCCGAACTCGGAATTGCAGAACCGATGGCGATACTTGCTGACGCGATTGCCGAACCCTGTTTCGGCAACGACCAACCGGTTGCGAGTGAGGTCCATCAAACAGTGCTCGACTTCCTTCTCCGGCAACTCCATGACCGGATCGCGATTGTTCTTCTGATTGCACCCGTTCACCAGCGCGTTGAGCGAAAGGGGATATTGCTCGGGCGTGGCGATCTCCTTTTCCAGGAGACAGCCGATCACGCGAGCCTCGAGCGGCGTCAGAGCGATGGCAGCAGTCATGCGGCCATTATCGCCCAGCCAAGCGCGTGATCCCACTCGACCCATCGCCCGTCGAATCGGACAACGAACCGATGGTAAGGTCACGCGCTCCTAGATCGTCCGGATGTCACGCATGGCCAGCACCGTCATCGATTCCGCTCTGTTCCGCGACGCATTCGGCACCCCGGCGATGCGCGCCGTGTTCGACGATCGCTCGCTCGTCGCGCGCTACATCGAAGTCGAAGTGGCGCTTGCCCGCGCCGAAGCCCGCTGCGGCGTGATTCCCCCGGCTGCGGCAGACGTGATCGCGCGCGAGTCGAGCATCGATCGGCTCGACTTCGATCGGCTGCGACGCGAGACCGACAACGTCGGCTATCCGATCCTGCCGCTGGTCCATCAACTGGTACCGATGTGCGGCGAGGCAGGTCGCTACGTCCATTGGGGCGCGACGACGCAGGACATCATGGATACCGCCAATGTGCTGCAGGTTCGCGAAGCGCTGGCGCTGATCGAGGCCGACCTCACCGCCTTGTGCGACATCCTTGCGCAACTCGCGCAAAAGCACCGCGATACCCCGATGGCCGGTCGCACCCATCTGCAGCAGGCGCTGCCGGTGACCTTCGGCTACAAGGTGGCGATCTGGCTGGCAATGTTCGACCGGCACCAGCAGCGCCTGGCGCAGTTGCGCGAGCGCGTGCTGGTCGTCGAATTTGCCGGAGCGGCCGGCACGCTTGCATCGCTCGGTCCCGACGGATTCGCGGTACAGGAAGCACTGGCGCAGGAACTGCGACTCGGTGTGCCGACGACGACCTGGCACGTGGCGCGCGACGGCTTCGCCGAAACGGTCAACCTGCTCGCGCTGATCACCGGATCGCTCGGCAAGATCGCACTGGATGTGATGCTGCTGGCGACCACCGAGCTGGGCGAAGTGAGCGAACCGTTCGTCCCTGGCCGCGGCGCGAGCAGCACCATGCCGCAGAAGCGCAATCCGATCTCCAGCGAACTGATGCTGGCAGCGGCCAAAGCGGTGCGTCAGCACGCCGGACTCATGCTGGATGCCATGGTGCAGGATTTCGAACGCGCCACCGGCCCGTGGCATGCGGAATGGATCGCGCTTCCCGAAGCTTTCGTGCTGGCCGCCGGCGCGCTGCACCAGGCGAAGTTCGCGTTGGGCGGACTGGTCGTCGACACCGTACGCATGAAGCAGAACCTCGCGATGAGCAACGGGCTGATCGTCGCCGAGGCGGTGATGATGGGGCTGGCGCCTGCGATCGGCCGGCAGCCCGCACACGATCTGGTGTACGACGCATGCCGCACGGTCAACGACAAAGGCGGCACGCTCGCCGATGCGCTGTGCGCCATGCCCGAGATCACCCGGCACTTCAATCGCGACGCGATCGAGCGGCTCACCGATCCGGCGAACTATCTGGGGTTGTCCGCGCAGATGGTCGACCGGGCGCTGGCCGCGTCGCGCCAACTCAGAAAAGGATCGCCATGACTACCGCACGCCGTGAAATGACCATGGTGGCGTTTCTGCAGGCGCAGAACTGCTCCAACTACGTGGGCTCCTGGCGGCACCCTGCTTCGGCCAGCGACTTCACCACCGCCGAGTACTACCAGCGTATCGGCCGCGCGGTCGAGCACGGCAAATTCCACCTGGCATTCTTCGACGACCGCCTGGCGATGCCCGATCTGCTCAACCGCGATTATCGCGAGGCGGTGCGCCACGGCGTGCGCGTGGTGAAGATGGATCTCATACCGCTGCTCACCGCGATCGGCATGTCGACGCGCCACGTCGGACTGGGCGGCACATACTCCACGACCTACTACGAGCCCTATCACGTAGCCCGCGTGTTCGCCACGCTCGATCTGATGATCGACGGCCGCGCGGCGTGGAATGTGGTCACGTCTCTCAACCACTCCGAAGCGCTCAACTTCGGCCGCGACGCGCATCCCGATCACGATCTGCGCTACGACATCGCCGACGAGTTCATGGAGGTGGTGCTCGGCCACTGGGACACCTGGGAGGACGACGCCATCGTGCTCGACAAGGCGAGCGGACTGTTCGCCGACCCGGACAAGGTCCATCGACTCGACTTCAAGGGCAAGCACTTCCGCTCGAAGGGGCCGTTCACCGTGCCGCGCTCCAGGCAAGGCCGACCGGTGATCATCCAGGCGGGCCAGAGCGGGCGCGGCCGCACGTTCGCCGCACGCTGGGCCGAACTCGTGTTCGCGATCTTCGCCAACATCGACATCGCCAAACGCACCTACAAGGATCTCAAGGCGCAAGTTGCGAGCTTCGGACGCGACCCGGCGAACGTGCGGCTCACGCCCGCCTGCTACGTCGTCGTCGGCGAGACCAAGACCATCGCGGAGGACAAGCGCGCGACCATTGCTGCGCAATCGAAGATGGTCGATCAGCTCGCGCTGCTGTCTGAAGCGCTGAACTTCGATTTCGGCTCCAAGGCGTTGCACGATCCGTTCACGCAGGATGAACTCGACGGGATCATCGGACTGCGCGCCGTGCTCGACCGCGTCGTGCACCTGTCGGGTAAACAGAATCCGACGCTCGACGATTTCGTGCGGTTCTCCAACCGCGGCACGATCAACGAACTGCCGGTGTTCTGCGGTACGCCAAGCGAGGTGGCCGATCAGATGGAGGAGTGGTTCGTCGGCGAAGCCTGAGACGGTTTCGTGGTGGCTGCGCCAGTCATTCCCGGTGCGTACGAAGATTTCGCGCGGCTGGTCGCACCGGAGCTGCAGCGGCGCGGACTATTACATCGGCAATACGCCGGCACCACGTTGCGCGAAAACCTGGGATTTCCCAACGCGCAGCGGGGCGACTGGCGCACGAAGGGGTAGATCGGAAGCATCGCGGCAGGCGAACGGTGCGGAGCCCAACATCGTAGTCAGGCGGACAAGAATGCCACCGCCTGCTCCCGCGCCGGCGGTGCCGCGTCATCACGTTGGCGATCACGTGTGGCGACGCCTGCGCTACCGGCTCGACTCGAAGCGATCAGACCGAGATCGGCTTGACCCACTCCGCCACGGCGTTTAACATTTCGTCCGCTATGTCCTAGTTGTATCGCGGAAACCGAGTTGCGCCAGCTAGGCGCGCCGTCGCTCTGCACCGGCGACCTGCGTCTCCGCAGTCAGGCCGCATCCATCACCAAAAAGAGAGGAACGCTGACCCCGCTTCGCACCGAAGCGGCGTGTCGACGCGCGCCTTGCTCTACGCGACGCAGATTGCGTGGGTATGACAGCAGACCGTTCATAACAAAGTTGCCGACGACCGGGGGCACAACAGCGTCGCATGCGATGTGAAGATGTGTCCGACTGCGATTGTCGCGTTCGACGTGGATCGCTCGTTCCGACACGAACATTTCCAAGGAGAACCCCTCTGTGAGCGCCAGGCTTTACGACAGCATTTCGGTAAGTGAGTGGACTGGAAGAGCAGGAACGGCACGCGAAGCTTTCATCATCGCGCGCCCGAGAGGACGCAGCACCTTCAAACGCCAGACCGATCAGCTCTTCGACGCGTACGAAACGGCACTGGCCGGCCTGAAGCTCGATCTCGATTCGGGCATCGGCGCGACGATCTTTCTCTCCGACTCGGCCAACCAGGAAGAGATGATCCGTGCGCACCGCGGCTTCGAGCGCATGACCGCGGCCGGCATCCCGATCACCATCGTGCAGCAGCCCCCGGTGGGCACGCGCGTGGCGATGCAGGTTCACCATGCGCATCGGGGCGGCACCGATGCGGTGCGGCGCAAGCTCGATGTGCCCGGCGCGCGCGAACGCGCGATGGGGCTGTCGATCGAACACGGTCCGTACCGGTACGTTTATCTGCGCAACCTGCTCTCCACCGCGCACGGTGATTGCGCAGCGCAGACCGAACAGCTGTTCGGCACACCGGGCGAAGCCGCACAGTCGAACGGCATCACGCTGCCGCAGGTGGTGCGCACGTGGCTGTACGTCAACAGCATCGACGTGAACTACGCCGGCGCCAGCTCCGGCCGCAATCGCGTATTCGATCGCTTCGGCATCAACCACGAAACCGGCTTCCCTGCCAGCACCGGTATCGAGGGCCGCTCCTCCGAATCTAACGACTCGTTGCTGCTCGACGTGCACGCGATCCAGGGCCTGCAGCCGGGCCAGAACCGCGCGATGCAGGCGCCGACCCACATGAATCCGACGGTGGAGTACGGCGTGACGTTCGAGCGCGGGCGCGAGGTGGTGTTCGGCGACCGGCGTCACCTGTTCGTCTCGGGCACCGCCAGCATCGACAACCAGGGGCAGATCCAGCACATCGGCGATGTGCAGCGCCAGACCGAACGCGCGATCGAGAACGTCGAGGTGATGCTGCGCAACAGCGGCGCGGCGCTCGAGTCGATGCGCTACTTGCTGGTCTACCTGCGCGACCCGCTCGATGCCGATCTGGTCGAGCGCGGCATCAACGCCAGCGTGCTCAAGGATGTGCCGCACGTGCTGCTGCGCGCGCCGGTCTGCCGGCCCAAGTGGCTGGTGGAGATCGAAGGCATCGCGATCGACGGCAAGGGCAACACCGACTTCGCGCCATACTGAGGCTGATCACAACCGATTGCGGCGCTCGGGTATGGTTGCAACTTGCGCTCCGAGCGCTGCGCTGCACCAGGTGTTGCGCATCGCTCGCCATTCGGATCACCGCCTCTGCAAGGATCGCGCTGCGCCATGACCCCCATCCAGATCGGTATCGCCGTCTTCGTCCCGTTGTTGTGGGGCTTTCAGTACGTGGCAATCAAGGCCGGGTTGGCGGAGTTTCCGCCGCTGTTCTTCATCTGCATCCGGTTCCTGGCGATCGCGATCCTGCTGATCCCGTTCGTCGTGCGACCGAAACGCACCGAGATCCCGGCGATCATCATCATCTCGGTGTTCATGGGCGGGCTGCACTTCGGCCTGTTCTACCTGGGGATGGCCGTCGGGCCAGGAACGGTCGCGGCGGTTGCGTATCAACTGGCCACCCCGTTCATCGTGCTGCTCGCCTGGCCGATGCTGGGCGATCGCCCTTCGAAGTCGACAGTGGTGGGCGTCATCCTCGCGCTCGCCGGCGTGCTGATCCTGGGTATCGGGCCGGAGGCGCGCATCAATCTGATCGCGATCCTGCTGGTGGGTGCCTCCGCGCTCGCGTTCGCAGTCGCCAACGTGATGACCAAGAAATACGGACCGTTCGATCCGCTCATGCTGATGGGCTGGTCGTCGCTGTTCACGATCCCGCAGTTGCTGATCGCCACCCTCATCCTCGAGGAAGGGCAGATCGAATCGCTGCGCGCGGCCGATCTGGCCGGTTGGCTCGGCTTCGCTTACACGGTGCTGATCGGCGGAGTCATCGGCTTCGGACTGTGGTTCTGGCTGATTGGCCGCTGCCCGATGAATCGCATCGCCCCGTTCAGTCTGCTGTTGCCGGTGTTCGCGATCATCTCGAGCGTGCTGTTCCTCGGCGAGGACCTGAGTACAAAGTTCGTGGTCGGCGCCGTGCTGACGATCATCGGCGTGGCCGTCACGCAGAATCTGCTCAAGATTCGAGCGCGCGCGGCGCAGCCTCAGCAAACCGCCGACGCGCGCTGACGCACTTGATTCGGGCGACCGCGCTAGCGCATGAGCTTGCGCGCGGCGTCTTCGACGACCGTCCCGGCGAAGTAATCGGGATTCATCGACAGATGCAGCATCGCCGGGTTGACGAACACGAGCGCGCGGAAGTCTTCCGACGTGATCAGCTTGCTCGTCACCAGGGTCCAGGCCTCTGAAAGAACGCTCGCCGCATCGAGCACATCCCAGTGGCCGATGTCGGAGCCGAACACCGGCTTCAACGCCTTGCCCAACGGATTGAGCCTGCGGTTGAACGCGACCGACACCATGCGATCGTCGGCCTCGCAACCGAAGTAGAACGGATCGACGAACAATCGCTTGAGCGCGGGAATTTCGGTCATCGCGCAGGCAGCGAACTCGTCGAACAATTCGGGCCGCTTCATCATCCAGCGGCCATGCACGCTCAGCTTCAGGCGCTCGGGCGCCAGCCGCGCGCCGCCGAACTCGCCGAACAATCGCAGCATCAGATCGACGTCGAGCTTGTCGGGATCGAGATTGCGCTCGAGCGCCTCGACGTTGCGCTTCTCCCAATGCTCGACGATATCGTTGAGCAGGTTCACCGCCCAGGCAACCCCGCCTTCGAGGAAACCGAAACTCAACTGCGGGAAGCGCTGCGTCACCCCACCGAAAAACAGCGACCGGCAGAAGAACTCCGCGCCGTTGGCGAAATCGCCGAGGTGGTTGAACACGTAGTTGCTCGGCGAAGCGCGATAGCCGATGCCGCGCGACGAGGTGTGGCATACCGGCGCGACCTTGAGCTCGACGCAACGTTGCCAGAACGGGTCGTAGTCATGCGGTGCATCGATCGCGATCGAGCGTGTGGTCTGTGCCGCATTGAGAAACGGATCGGGCCCCGCCGCGCGCGCTGGCCCACGCAACTCGGTCCCGACGTGGATCGCCTTGTGACCGAGTTTCAGTACCGCGAACTCCAATTCCTCGATCGCCTCGGTCGGCGAGTAGGTCGGAATGACCGCAACCGGACGCAAACGATCCCCCACGTCGGCGTACATCTCGGCGGTGAGCATGTTGAGTCCGCGGCAGCTCGCCCGTCGCATATCCTCGTCGGGGATGTACATGTGCGACAGCCCGCGCGTCGTGTAGCAGTGGGCGAAATCGATGCCCAGCTCATCCATGCGACTGCGCATGTAGCGCGGCAACTGCGCGAGCGCACGGTCACTGGTGTGCGGCCCCGAAGGCAAACCCCACCAGAAACCTTTCACCGTTGGCCCGTGCGCCGCGGCGAACGCACCGACACGCTCGGCCACGTCGCGCCCGGCCACCTCGCGCACGAAATCCAGGTGAGCGAAATCGCACTCGACCACGTGGGCGTCCGCATCGATCACCGGGTGATCGAGCTTGGCGCGGACGTCACAACCGGGAAAGCCTTCGAATGACATGGCGACGCTCCTTTCGAACGCGTGAATGCGGCGTTGGCTATCGAACCACCGCGACAATCCCCTCGTTCCGCGCACACGTCAATCGCAAAGCACGGTCCGGGCGCAGACCGCTGCGCGCGCCAGCGGTCTGCGATGTCCCCGTCTACTTCACCTTCGCCGCCACGATGTGCGCAGTCATCGCCACGTTCGCGTCGTCGAAGGTGCCGTGCGCGGCCATGCCATCGAGCGTCTTGCCGGTGGCCAGCTCGAGCTGCAGCGCACTGACGTAGCCGGCAAAGGTGGTGAACACCTGCACGCTACCCGGTTGCGCCAGCGCAAACAGACCCTTGCCGTTGCTGTCGGGCTGAACGGTCGGCGAGCGACTCGAATACGGCGCGACCTTCAGATCGCTCGCGACACCGAGCCGATAGATATGGTGCAACGTCGGCGCGCCGGTGAGATTGACCACGAGCGCACCCGCGTTCGCCGAAGCGAACGGCGCCGTGACCGCCGGCTCCCAGTCGACCAGCATGTTGGCCGGGACGGTGGCCAGGTTGACGATGCTCTGCGCGTCGAAGTCCTCGGGCGCCTGGCCGAACGGTTGCACGAATCCGCGCACCCGTACCGGGGTGCTCGCGCCGATACCGGCAAGCGACAGCGCGCCGGTATTGACTTCGTAGTCGTTCACCAGCGCATCATTGCCGGCGGTACCGGTGCCGGCGAAGTTGTAACGCGACACCAGCCGGCCGTTGATGCGCTGGACGGTCACGCGCGCGCTGCCCGCTGCGACCGCGTTGACGGTGCCACCCATCGTCGTGACGCCGAGCCTGACCAGATCGGCGCTGGTGCTCGCATCGAGCGCATTGCCGTTGAGGCGTCCGAACGCCGAGATCAGAGTGCCCACCGACAGATCGGCGATCGTGGCGCCCTGCCCCGTGATGACCTGCCCGGCGCGCGTGATCTTCGTGCTGGCGCCGACGTTGACAGTGATCGAATCGGCAAAGGTGAGCGTGCCATCGGCGCGCTGCAGCGACGCACCGATCACCGTGAGCGTGTTGCCGGTGCGGGCGCTGACGCTACCTTGCACGACATCGCTTGCACCGAACGGCACGCTCGATCCGGCATAGACCTCTTCGGCGGTGAAGCGACGATTAGCGACGTCCAGAGTGCCGATCGCCAGCGTTGCGGAGAAGGTCGGGAGCGCAGCCAGTTGCGCCAGACCAGCGCTGCCCTGCGCGTTGGCCCCATTGATCTCGAACACGGTCGACGGGCTGATCTGCACCGTCAACT
This sequence comes from uncultured beta proteobacterium, assembly GCA_902826155.1. The sequence goes on along the minus strand of CADEDU010000053.1, from coordinate 12,091 downwards.
CGCCGTGGTCGGAAACGTGTCGATGGAACGGGCGAATGGCGACGCGGTAAGTGGAGTCGGCCGTGCTCACGCTGAGTAGCGGCCCGCGCGCGCGATGCGGCTTGACGCGATCAGGCGTGACGTCGGCGACCAGAATCGGCTGCACTCGAACCGTCGGCGGCGTTGTGGCCAGATCGACGGTGTTCGACGCTTCGAGGTTGAAATCGAGTGTGACGTGCGCCGGAATGCCCGGTGCGATCACCATGTGGCGCAGATTGTCGAACTTGATCGCCAGGTCGACCGTGGTGATCGCGTTGCCGTTGGCGTCACGCACCTGCGCGCTCACGGCGTTGCCGGCGTTGTCCTCGACCTTGATGTCGGCGTTGGTGTAATCGAGCCGGATCTTCGCGTCGGTGTAGTTGCCAGCCGGCACAGTTGCGGCGGTCAGGAATTCGGTGAGTTCGGTCAGTTGCGCGAAGTCGATCCGGGTGCGATTGGGCAGCGCCTCGACCACCGCGCCGTTGGCACGCGTGAGCGTGAGCGAGACGACATCGACCGTATAACTCACGAACTCGCCGGGTGCATCGGTGATGCTGATTACCGCCTCACCCGTGGCGCCGGCACCTGCAGCGCCAGCCGATGAATCGCCACCTCCGCCGCCGCCACACGCCGCGATAGACAGGGCGAGCAGGCTCGTCCCCACCCAGCGGGCGCCGCGTCGCAGCGCATGACTCCAGTCCTCTATCCAGTGCATATCGACCTCCACTCGTGAACGCGTTGATGGAGCCGCCATCACGGGCGGCTGGTCGATGAATCTATGTGTGCGGTGTATCGCCGGCATGAGCGCGATGTAACCAAACGCGTGGCAGGGTGCCGCTGCGAATCACCGCGATCCGATCGGAAAAGCCTGATCGAATCGATGCTTAGCGGCGAACCGTCGGCGGGTTGCCCGCGCATGCGCGGCAACATTTCGATACAGCTTGGGGCTGGCTTCATGGAACCAATTGCGGGAACCAATCGCGACGAAGGCGCTGCGAGTGGCCAAGGCGCGCCTGGCGATCTGCCATCATTGCGGCGCTGGCCCTCGCGTTCGGTACTGCGCCCACGAGCCTCTCAACAACAACACCATGACCCGCCCCGTCAGCTCAGGCACGAACCTGGGCGTGCATCTGCAGTTGCTCGTCGTCGCCCTCGTGTGGGCGGGCCAGTTCATCGCCGGACGGATCGTCGCGCCGCTGCTGCCGCCGCTCACCGCCGGTGCGCTGCGATTCGTCGCAGCGAGCGCCGCGTTATTGATCATGCTACGCGTCTTGGAGAGCGGACTGCCGCGACTGGGCGCACCGCATCGCAAGCCGATCGTGGCGCTGGCGATCGTCGGCGTGGCGGCGTGGAACTACTGCTTCTTCGCGGCGTTGGAGACGATCAGCGCCGGACGCGCCGCGCTGATCATGGCGCTCAACCCGATCGCCGTGGCGGTCGGTGCAACGCTCTTTTTCGGCGAGCGCCGCAGTGCGCTGGGCTGGGTTGGCATTGCACTGGCGCTGCTGGGTGCCGCGGTCGTCATCACCCGGGGCGATCCGGGTTCCGCTTTTTCCGGTGCGTTCGGCATCGGCGATGCGTTGATGTTCGGCTGCGTGGTGGGCTGGGCTGCCTACACGCTCATCGGCCGCCCGTTATTCGCGACACTATCGCCACTCGCGGTGACGACCTGGTCGGCGCTGATCGGCACGGCGATGTTGATCGTCGCCAGCGCCGCCGAATGGCATCGCGTGACGCTCGGCAATGTCGGAACGATCGGTTGGGCCAGCCTGCTCTACCTGGGCGTGCTCGGCACAGCGTTGAACTTCTATTGGTTCAATCGCGGCGTGCAGCGGCTCGGCCCGTCGCAGGCGGCGATCTACATCAACCTGGTGCCGGTGTTCGCGGTGCTGTACGCGACGCTGTTTCT
>CADEDU010000053.1:6578-10064 GCA_902826155.1 uncultured beta proteobacterium | reverse complement strand
CCGACCGATCTGATTCGGACCGGCCGGTCGTGCAGACTCAGCGATACAAGCGACCGCTCGAGCCGATGATGGTCATGTCGACCCCGCGCCAGCCATGACGCGCATTGGCGGAGTACTCCACGGTCACGCCACCGAGGTCGAGTTCACCCATGCCGCGCAGCACGTCGATGACGCGTCGGCGCGTCGGGTTCGGACCGGCACGCCGCAACGCTTCGACCATGATCTTGGCGCCGACGAATCCTTCGAACGTCATGAAGTTGATCGTCTGTTCTGCTTGCGGCCGCGCCTTGAGAAGCTGCAGGAACTCCCTGGCGATCGGCAACGTGCCCGAGAACGGATACGGGATCGCCTGCGAAATGATCACGCCGCGCGCCGCATCGAGCCCGGCCAGCTTGATCAGATCGCTCGATTGCAGGACCGACATTGCATAGACCTGCGCGACGCCGGCTGGCGTGGCACGGAACTGTTTGACGAACTCGAATGCACCGCGCCCCGCCGCCACGAGCAGCACGCCGTCGGGACGGGCCTCGGCAACCTTGGCAACCACATCTCGGATGCTCGCTTCGCTTTTCTCCGGTGCGACCTCATAGCCGATGAGGCCCGCGGAAGTGAGGCCGAATTCGCGCGTGAGCTGATCGGCGAGCTTGCCCAGGCCGGGCCCGAACGCGATGTTCATGTAGACGACCGCCAGCCGTTTCTTGTGGGTCGCCTTGGCTTCTTCGATCAGCGCGCGAATCTCGTCCGGATATCCCGAACGAAACGGAAAGAAGTTCTCAGCGCCCACGATGTCGCGGTTGCCCTGCAGCGGCGAGACCATCGCGATGCCGGACTTGCCCAGCAGATCCTGCTTCGCGATCTCGGTCAGGCCCGGTGTGTTGAGGAAACCGGCCAGCGCGATGATCGTAGGGTCGGCGATCAGCTCGCGGGTCACCTCCACCATGCGTCCGGCATTGAGGTTGTCGTCGCGATGGACCAGCCGCAAACGTCGGCCATTGACGCCACCGCTCGCATTGACATGGTCGAAGTACAACTTGTAGCCGGCGCTCAGATCGCGAGCGTTGTCGGCCGACGCCGGATTCGTCGTCGACGAGATGTGCCCGATGAGAATCTCGTTCTGTTGTGCTTGACTCACCGTGCACAGAGCGGCGACGACGCAAATGGCGAGGAAGCGAATCCCCGCGCGGATGATCGACATGAGTGCTCCCCCGAGAGCGTGCGACGCGCATCCAATCTTTCCGGACGCGAATTGAAGAGATGTTTTCCAGCGTCCTGCATGGCACCACAGGACATCTCTCACTATCAAGGCGGGAGCATCGATCACCTGGGTGTTGTTTCACGGGCGACCGGATGCACCACCGGAATACTGTCAAACGTGACAAAACTGCAGCAAAGGCGTGGAATACATTCACTCGCTTTTAACGGTGCACGATCCGAATCGAGATATCCGAGCGATAGCGCCGCCGCAGCAACGCGGCTGAGCAGATGCTGAAGATCAAGCCCTCGCAAACATGCCCGGAAAATCTCCTGAGTCGCTTCGGCTCGTCGCCTGGAACATCCGCGCGGGCGGTGGAAAACGCGTCGACGGAATCGTCGCGCAGTTGCTGCGCTGGCAGGCCGACGTGGTGGCGCTATGTGAGTTTCGCGGGTCCGAGCCCAGTCGGCGTCTCGCGCACGCGCTGGCACAGGCTGGTCTTGTGCATCAGGCGCACACACTGAACGACGCCAATCTCATCGAGAACCGGCTGCTCATCGCCGCGCGATGGTCGATCGAGCGTCTACGCCTCGAGCACGCTCCCGATCCAAGCGGACGCTGGTTGGCAACGCGCGTTGCCGCGCCAAGACCGTTCACATTGATCGGCGTACACGTGCCCAACCGGGTGAGTGGACGCAAGTGGCCGTTCCACGATGCTGCGCTACAGGTAGTCCGCAACTGGTCGGCCGGACCCGCCCTGCTCGTCGGCGATACCAACACCGGACGGATCGGCGTCGACGAAGCGCGCGGCGCCTCGGGTTTCATCGAGCGCGAAGACGCATGGATGCGCGCGCTCGAAGATGCCCGATGGCTCGACGCCTTTCGGCATCGTCATGGCGCGCGCCGCAGCTGGACCTGGTACTCGCCCAACGCCGGCAACGGCTATCGGCTCGACCAGGGATTCGTCAATGCCGCGCTCCTCGCGCGGCTGCGTCACATACGCCATGCCTGGGGCAGGATGCGCGGGGCTCCGAGGCGAGATGCCCTGTCGGATCACGCTGCCTTGATCATCGACCTGGAAGCGTAGCGTCGCACCTCGCACGCACGACACGTAGTGCCCGATGCAGCCTGCGTGGTAGCTTTCACGTCGCCCTGCTACTCGTTTGCCGGGCGCTTCTGTTGAGGGCGTCTGTCGCAATCGCGGCGACCAAGACCAGCACCACGCAAGGAATCGGAGTACAGCAATGACCTTCAAGCATCCCCTTCTCGTTCGAGTGTGCGCGGCGTTCGCGGTTTCACTCGGCTTGACGACAGCCACCACGACTGCCGTGGCCCAGCCCTACCCGAACAAGCCGATCCGCGTGCTCGTGGGCTTTCCTCCCGGCGGCGTCGCCGACGTGCTCGCCCGCGTGATCGGCCCGAAGCTGAGCGACAACCTGGGACAACCACTCGTCATCGAGAACCGCGTCGGCGCCGGCAGCAACATCGCTGCCGAGGCCGTAGCCAAAGCACCTGCCGACGGCTACACGCTGTTCGTGTACTCCACCGTCAACGCCGTGAACGTCTCGTTGTTCTCCAAGCTTGCGTACGACCCGGTGAAAGACTTCGCGCCGATCAGTCTGATCGCATCGATGGCGAATCTGCTGGTGGTCAACCCGGCGGTGGCCGCCAACTCGGTGCAGGAGCTGATCGCGCTGGCCAAAGCCAAACCCGGACAGTTCAACTTCGGTTCCGCGGGGAACGGCACGACGCAGCACTTGTCGGGCCAGCTGTTCAAGTCGATGGCCGGCATCGAGATCAGCCATGTGCCTTACAAAGGCAGCGTGCCCGCGATGACCGCAGTGATCTCTGGCGAAATCCCGATGATGTTCAACGTCATGTCCACCGCCCTGCCGCAGGTGAAATCGGGCAAGGTACGCGGCCTGGCCGTGAGCAGTGCCAAGCGCTCGCCGCTGGTGCCCGACGTTCCCACTGTGGCCGAGTCGGGCTTGCCGGGCTTCGATTACGTGTCGCACTTCGGGCTGCTCGCTCCGGCAGGCACGCCGCGCGAAGTCGTCGCCAGACTCAACGCAGAGGTCGTCAAGATCCTCGATTCGGCAGACATGAAAGCTCGCCTGGCGGATGTCGGCGCAGAGGCGCTGAGTTCCACGCCCGAGCGCTTCGGTGCGTTCATCCAGGAAGAGATCAAGAACTCTGCAGCAGTCGTGAAGGCTTCGGGCGCCAAAGCAGACTAAACGACCGCTCGCTGCTAAAACGACCGCTCGCTCGCAAGCACCCGATCGCTCGCTGCTAAA
>CADEDU010000053.1:0-6478 GCA_902826155.1 uncultured beta proteobacterium | reverse complement strand
CGCTCGCTGCTAAAACGACCGCTCGCTCGCAAGCACCCGATCGCTCGCTGCTAAAGGCGAACGACCGCTCGCTCGCCGCTACAGCCGATCCATCGCCGCACCGACGCGATCGACAAAGCGTTGGTGCGAGCGCCCCTCGCTCTCGTGAATGCCATAGAGCGCGTGATACTCGACCCGCGCATCGCGCGCCACAAACCAGCGCAGGTACCGTTGCACGATCTTGCGCGGCGGGTCACCGAGCCACCACATCTCCAGGCGCTTGCGGCCGTAGGTCGTCACGGCGATCAGGCGGCGCAGGTGCGTCAGGTTCGGGCGCATTACGCCGTGCTCGTCAAGCTTGAACGACACCCCCGGGATCATTACCCGATCCATGAAGCCCTTGAGGATTGCGGGCGGCCCGAACGTCCAGACCGGAAAGCAGAGCACCAGCGCCTCAGCCGCGAATAGTCGCTCGACGTAGCGCTCGACCCCTTCGCGATTGCGGGTGGGATCGAAGTAGCGACTTCGCGCGTCGGCATCGAGCACCGGATCGAACCCTTCGGCGTACAGATCAAAGTCGTCGACCTCGTGGCCACGCGCACGCAGCCGGGCGACGATCGTGCGATGCAACGTGCCGTGCAGGCTGTCGCCAAGGGGATGAGCGAAAAGCACGAGGACGCGCATGGCCGAATGCTCGGTCACCGGAGCGCGCGAGGCTAACAGAGCTCGTACGTCCTCTCTCGGTCTCGCGCTCACCGGTTCACTCTCTCCACGCCCCGCGCTCCACGCAACATGCTCAGGGCGGCGATTGCGATCGGCACACATGGACTTGTGGCGCGCTCGCATCCGCGCTTGCCTCGCGGGACATTGCCCATTACCTTTGCCGGCAACCCCAAACAGGAGACCCGCTCATGGCGAACATCGATCGCTCCCTCGGTCATACCGATCTGGCCACGCGCCGGCGCGTGCTCCAGGCGCTCGCGGCGCTGGGCGTGAGCCCCTATGCGGGCGGGGCGTTCGCGCAGGCGGGCGACGTGCTGCGCTTCGGCGTGGCCGACCCGCTCACCGGGCCGAACGCGATCTTCGGTATCGATCAGATGCAAGCGGTTCGCTGGGCGGTGGAAGACATCAACGCCAAGGGCGGCGTCAATGGCCGCAAGCTCGAAGCGGTCATCGTCGATCACCAGGCCAATCCCCAGGTCGGCATCAGCGTGGTCGAGCGTCTGATCAGCGTCGACAAGGTTCCGGTGTTCATCACCGCGTTCAGCAACGTGGTGCGCGCCGTTGCCCCGATCGCCAATCGCGAGAAGGTGCTGATGCTGAGCGTCGGCGCGAACTCGCCCGACATCAAGAACCTGGGCGAGTACGTCTACACCACGTTTCCGCTCGCCGACGTCGACATGCGCGCCCTGGGCAAGTATCTGCACGGCAAGATGGGCAAACGCCGCGCGGCGATCCTGTTCGTGAACAATGAAACCGGTGTTGAAGGCGCGAAGGTCGTGCGCCAGTCGTTTCTCGATGCCGGCGGCCAGGTGGTCGCGTACGAAGCGTACGAAGCCGAACGCGCCGACTACACCGGCCTGGTGCTCAAGGTGCGGGCGGCGAATCCCGATGTTGTGCACATCCACAGCGTCATCCGCGACTTCACCGCGATCGTGGCGCAGCTGCGCCAGCTCGGCTCGAACGTGCAGGTCACGAGCTATCAGACCGCGTTCAATCCGCAGATGATCAAGGAACTGGGCAAGGCCGCCGAGGGGATCATGGTCACTGCCATGGCCCCCAGCGTGGAAGACAACAAGAATCTCCCCGGCTATCTCGAGCGCTGGAAGAAGGCGCACAACCGCGAGCCGAACGGCCTGCCTTATACGCAGTTCTTCTACGACTCGGTCTACATCGTCGCGGCGTTCTTCAAGTACTGCCTCGACAACAAACTGCCGATCACCGGCGAGAACATGCGCAAGGCGCTGCTTGCGGTGCGCTCATTGGATCTGCCCCTCACAAACAAGGTGACGTTCAAGGACGATCGCTCGGTCGATTCGCCCACCTACTTCTGGCAGGTGAAGGACGGACGCTTCCAGCTGGTCGGCAAGCAGGACTAGTTTCGATTGAGCACCATACCGGCCGCCGGGCAGACAACATCGAGCCGGCGACCCTGCCGCGTCGGCGCGTCGAACCCTCCGACTGAACCGCCGTCATGTTCGACGCCGCGCTGATCGCGCAGCTCGCGTGGACGGGCCTCGCCACGGCGAGCTTCTACTGCCTGTCGGCCATTGCCTTCGCGCTGGTGCTGAAGGTCAATCAGGTCTGGAATTTCGCCCAGGCCGGCGTGATGGTGGTGGCGTACTACGCGATGTACGTCGCATTTCGCGTGATCGAGCTGCCGCTGATCGCAGGCCTCGCCGCCGCGCTGGCGGTCACGCTGCTGGTGTCGTGGGCGCTGGAGCGCTACGCGTTCGACGTGCTGCGCCGGCGCAAGTCGACGGTGCTCACCTATTTCATCTTCACGATCATGTTCGCCCAGTTCGCGATCTACCTCGCCGAGCTGGTGTTCGGCACCGAACCGAAGACGCTCACCGCCGAGATCATCTCGCCCGTCACGCTGGTGGGCCCGATTGCGGTCAGCCAATGGGATCTGACCTCCCTTGGAACGACAGCGGTGCTCGTTGCAGGGCTGTACCTGTTCATCCATCGCACCCGCACCGGGCAACGCCTGCTGGCGGTGGCCGACAATCCCGACCTCGCGGCCGCCTACGGCATCAACCCGCGTCGCATGTACATCATCGCGATGCTGCTCGCGGGCGTGCTGGTGGTCGCGTGCATGTACCTGTTCGGCACCAAGGCCGCGCTCTTTCCCTCGACGCCCCTCACGCAGTTGCTGATCTACAACGTCATCGCGACGATTCTTGCCGGGCTTGGCAACGTGTTCGCGGCGGGGGTGGTCGCGGTGATCCTGAGCGTCGTTCAGGCGTTCAGCATCCTGGTCATCGAGTCGAAATGGCAGGCGCTCCTCGCCTACGTGTTGATCTTCATCGCGATCATGCTGTTTCCGCGCGGCGTGGTGCTGCCCTCGCGCATCCGCCTCGATCGGCGGCCTGCGCAAGCGGCCGATGACGCACAGCCAGCAAGCGGCACGCCCGCACCGGCGCAAACGAGCGCAGTTCCCGCGCCGCCGGAGCGCTGAACGCGATGTCCTACGTCTACACCGTCGCGATCCTCACCGCGCTCAACGTCATCCTCGCCTGCGGCTTCAATCTCATTCTCGGATACGGCGGCCTGGTGAGCGTGGCGCATCCGGTCTTTTTCGCCATCGGCGGCTATGCGTCGGCGCTGCTGGCAATGTGGACCGGCATTCCGATTCCGCTGGCGATCATCATCGGCGTCGCGATCGCGATGCTCAGCTCGATGTTCGTGTCGATTCCGGCGCTACGCGTCTCGGGCGACTACCTCGTAATCGCGACGCTCGGATTCCAGCTTGGGCTGGTGCACATCATCAACACGGTGCAGTTCACCGGTGGCGCGAACGGACTGACCAACATTCCATCGCTGATCGAAGGCCCGTACCGGCGGCAGTGGTTCCTGGTGTTCATCGTGCTCGTGGCCGTGGCTGCGGTGTATCTGGTGCATCGACTGGTGCATGGACCCTACGGGCGAGCGATCACGGCGATGCGCAACGACGAGGAAGCATTCAGCGCGCTCGGGCGCAACCCGGTGCGTATCAAGGTGGCGATCGTTGCCCTCGGCTCCGGCCTGGCGGGTCTGGCCGGCGCGCTGTATGCGCACTTCTATCAGTTCCTCACGCCGGAGCAGTTCGGCATCTTCACGTCGGCCGCGCTGTTGACGATGGTGGTCGTGGGCGGCGCCGCCACCACGTGGGGCCCCGTCGTCGGCGCGATCATCCTCACGGTGCTGCCGGAGCTGGTGCGATTTCTCGATCTGCCCATCTCGGTGCTGGGTCCGCTGCAAGGCGTGATCTTCACCGCGCTGGTCATGTTCTTCATCTTCTGGCGCCCGCAAGGGCTGATGGGTGGCAGGCGCGCCGGCGGCGGGCTGGAGGCCTGGACCAGCCGCGGCGCTCGCAAGGCCGCGCAGAGCCAGGGAGGCGCGCGGTGAGTCGGGTGCTGCACGTGAGCGGCATGTCGAAACGCTTCGGCGGCATCGTTGCGGCCGACAACGTCACGCTCGAAGTTGCCGGCGGCGAACTGGTAGGTCTGATCGGGCCGAACGGCGCGGGCAAGACCACGCTCTTCAACCTGATCACCGGCGTGCTGCGCGCTGACGCCGGCTCGGTATCAGTAAATGGTCAGCGCGCCGAACACCTGGCCGTCCACGACCGTGCCGCCCTGGGCATTGCCCGCACCTGGCAGCACACCCGCCTGTTCGCGAGCCTGTCGATCCTCGATAACCTGATCATCGGCGCGCGCGACTACCCGGGCGAACATCTGACCAACATCGCCTTTAAGCCGGGCCGGGTGCAACGCGCCGAATCGCGCAGTCGCGACACGGCGATACGCGCGCTGGAGCTGGTCGGCTTGGATCACCGGGCCGACGCGATTCCGGGCGAGCTCTCCTACGGCCAGCAGAAACTGGTCGGAATCGCGCGCGCGATCATGAACGAGGGGCACGTGCTGCTGCTCGACGAACCGCTCGCGGGCGTCTCGGGCCATCTGTTCGACAAGATCAAGGCGGTGATTGCCGCACAGGCGGCGACCGGCAAGGCCATCGTCATCGTCGAGCACAACGTGTCGTTCGTGCGCGAGCTGTGCAGCCGCGCCGTCTTCATGTTCAACGGCGCGGTGATCGCCGAGGGTGCGGTCGAGAAGTTGATGGCCGATCCGCGGCTGACCGAGCTCTACTTCGGCGCACCGGTATGAGCGGGCCGCTATTCGAAGTGTCGGGGCTGAGTGCGCGCTACGGCACGCTCACCGCAGTCGACGACGTCACCCTCACGCTCGACAGCGGACGGCGCATCGGCATCTTCGGACACAACGGCTCGGGCAAATCGACGCTGCTCAAAGCACTGATCGGCGCGATCGAAGACGTATCCGGCAGCGTGCGCTTCGAGGGCCACGCGATCGAGCCGGGGGCCACGCACCGCAACGTTCAGCACGGCATCGGGTTCGTGCCGCAGTCGCGCAACGTGTTCCCGAGCCTGGCGGTCGAGCAGTGCCTGCGCATCGCGGGCATGCAGACGGCCCCGCAGACCATCGATTCGGTGTTCGAGATCTTTCCCATCCTGCGCGAGCGCCGCGAACAACGCGCCGGATCACTGAGCGGCGGCCAGCAGCAGATGCTGGCGGTGGGCATGGCACTGATGCGCCAGCCCAAGGCCATTTTGCTCGACGAACCCACGGCCGGCCTGTCGCCGGTGGTCGCGCAGACGGTGCTCAAGAGCCTGGTGACGATCAACGAGAAGCTCGGCGCCGCGGTAATCCTGGTGGAGCAGAATGTGCTCGCCGCGCTGGGGATCGTCGAGCGCGCGATCGTGATCAAGACCGGGAAGATCGCGCTCGACACCGCGGCCAGCGCGCTGCAGAACCGGTCTGATCTGTGGCGCTATTTCTGAGAGGCCGGCGCGCAACTCGGCTAACCGTGCGCCTTCCAACAGGCGGTCACCGCGTCCACCGCGTTGTACTGAGACGTTTCGGCAATCATGGCCCCATCGGTTGCGCAACCCCATTTCAGCGGCGAACGACGTAGCGCTAGCGGATGAGGGCACCGTGAGCCAGCGAAGCCCGCTCGAGGGCGTCGGCTGCAAATGGTTGTTAGCCGTCGCCGTTCAAATCTTCAAATATGGGTAAAAGGTGGCCTTGCCGTTCTGCAGTTGCTCGCTGAACCACAAAAGGGAATCGGTCATTTTGTTTCGTACTTCGGCCCATTCGGTCTCACTCAGCCGCGCAACATTCGCTGCTGTTCGCTCTTGGGCGCGGAGCTCTACTGCTCTTGTGAAGATTGTATTGAGGTAGACCTCAATCGTCTCGCCGAATAGAAAGAGTGCATCATGAGTGTCTTTGAGAAAGAGATCCAGCTCTTCCCCTTGAACTTTGGCATCGCGTAGCACCGCGAGTACGAACCGATGGAATGCCCGGTAGACCGGAAGACGCCGGTCATACACCTCCAAGGGCACGCGTTCGGTAGCTTCTGGGATTTCGCGCTTTTCCATAGGGCCGGGTTCCAGCGACGAGTGTTTGTCAACCCATTCTTCAAGATCGGCTCGGGCCTGCGTCAACTCCTCGGGTCGGAATTTCTTAGTTTGCCGCGGTACAGTGTCATATTCATCATGATGCTTAAGACACAAATAAGCGAGGTTGGTGGGCGAGTTGTTCAGAGGATCGCGATCGATATGCGCCAGTTGGCCTCGAGTTACTTGGGTTTGAAAGTCGAGAAAGAAGCAAAGCGCGCAGCGCCGGCGGCAACGCGTGAGCACCTGTAGCTCCGTGTCCCTAGGAATGGCCGGGCGGATCATGTCGCGCTGAGCAGATGCATCGGTTGACGGCTAACG
>CADEDU010000052.1 GCA_902826155.1 uncultured beta proteobacterium | reverse complement strand
CGTGCGAGCGCGCCGATGTAGCGCTCGTAGCTCGCCTTGTCCTGCGACCCCATACGTGCCGGACTCACACCATAGGTGAGCACCACCGCGCCCGCTTTCATCGGCTGAGTGCGTCCCTGCCAGGGATCCACCTTGCTTTCCCAGCGTGGATCGAAGGTGAGGTCGAACAGCGGATTGGGCGCATGGCCGGTCGGACGTCCGCGTCGTGTCGCGCTGATCCAGCGTTCGGACGCGGTGTCGGCCACGCTCACGTAGGCGGCGCGTCGCAAGGTCGATCGCAGCAGCAGCCGCGCGAACCAGCCGACCGCGCGCGGCGCGGAGAAACTCAACATCACGAACGGCTTGGCTGCGAAGCGGCAGGCCTGCGCCCAACTCCACAGGCGCAGCGCATGCGCGAAGTCGATGGCATGTTCGGCGGAACCACTCCCCAACGCGACGATTCCGGCGAGCTGCTGCGCGCAACGCAACTGCCGCGGCCAGACGCGCGCGAGCGCGACTGCGAATCGTGCCGAGCCAGCCCCTGACGAGACGTCGCGCGATGCCCGCTCGCCCGATGCGCGCCGATCGCCTGCTAAAGTCGCATTGGCCTGAGCCGTCCGAGCAGAGCCGGGTCGCGCGAGTCGATCGTTGAGGGCGGTCGCTCCGGGATCGATAGTGATACCGGGTTCGGGGCCGATGTAACCGTGACGAGCGAACAGCGCGACGGGTTCGACGTGCGCGGCATGGCGTCTGACCCACTGTACGAACGCGACGAGGGCCGCTTCGCGACCCAAGTTGCCCATCCCGAATTCACCTAGCACCCCAAGACGTAGTCGTTGCATTGCCGATGGCTCGTGTCTTATTGATTTTTTTGGAGAGCGGCCGGAACGACCACTTTGCTGCGCGCGGGGCCAGATCGAGAGACTGCGGCACTGATGCTGCCGCAAGCTCTGAAACCTTGCGCAACGTCCAAGACAGAACTGTAAAGACGATGTGTCAGAGACGGTAACGCATAGCGTCGCCTGAATAGAACACCCCCAGCGGAAAAACAATGTCAAAAGAAACTGGACGGATTGTGTCGCGCGCCATGACGCCGTGTTCGTGGGGTTGGTGACGCGGCTGTGCTGCCCGGCGCCCCCTTCGATTCCCCCTCTTCCCGCCGGCGGCGCGCGTTCATCGCGGGCGCCGGGCTCGCACTCTTCGGATACGCCATGACCACTCGCTCGCAACCGGCCCTGCTCCGCCGATCCATCCCCCGCGCCGGTGCCACGCCCGGCGAGTCGCTGCCGGTGGTCGGACTCGGCACCTGGCAGGCCTTCGATATCGCCGGCAACCCGGCAGAACTCGTGCGTGCGCGCGACGCATTGCGTGCCTTCGTCGATGGCGGTGGCGAGTTGATCGACAGCTCACCGATGTACGGTTCGGCCGAAGCCGTCGTGGGCGAACTGGCATCCGAACTGGGGCTTCATCGGCGATTGTTCATCGCCACCAAGGTGTGGACCTCAGGCCGCGACGCGGGCATCCGGCAGATGGAGACTTCAATGGCCCGAATGCAATCGTCGCGCAAAGGGCCGCTCGATCTGATGCAGGTGCACAACCTCGTCGATGTCGACTCGCATCTGGCCACCCTGCGCGACTGGAAGCGCGAAGGTCGCATCCGCTACCTCGGCGTAACGCACTACAACGCCGGCGCACACGACACGCTGGCGCGTGTGATCGCCAAAGGCGACATCGATTTCCTGCAGATCAACTATTCGATCGCCGAGCCGCAGGCCGAATCGCGCCTGCTCCAGGTGGCGGCCGACACCGGCACTGCGGTGATCGTCAATCGGCCGTTTGCCGAGGGCGCGATGTTCGGGCGCGTGAAAGGCAAGCCCTTGCCCGACTTCGCCGCCGCGCTGGAATGCACCAGCTGGGCGCAGCTGTTCCTCAAGTGGATCGTGAGCCATCAGGCGGTCACCTGCGCGATCCCGGGAACGCGCAATGCTGCCCACGTACGCGACAACCTGGTTGCGGCGCGCGGTGCGATGCCCGATGAAGCGATGCGACAGCGCATCCGGCGCGCGTTCGAGCACGCATGACCATCGTCGATCGCGCCCGCGCGGCTACGCTCCCATCACCCAGGATCGCAAGCACCCGCTGCCTGTCGGCTCGGGCGGTCCTTTCCTCGAAGTCGATGCGCGCGTCCAATCGCTGTGCGTGACCTCTATGCGCTGATCATCCTGCTGGTGCTCACGCACTCGGCGTTCGGTGGCAGCCGCGTGGTGGTGTCGCTGTACGCGCAGAGCGGCGGCGCCGAGGCCTTCACGGTCGGCATCCTGATGGCGCTCTATTCACTGCTGCCGATGCTCGCCTCGGTGCGTCTGGGCCGTTGGATCGACCGCATCGGCGTGCGCGTGCCGCTCATCATCGGCAGCGCGCTCATGGTTGCAGGCAGCGCCATCCCTGCAGTGCAGCCCGCTATCGGCCTACCGCTCTATCTGAGCTGCGTGCTGGTGGGGGCGGGTTCGATGCTGGTGCATCTGTCGGTCAACATCGCCGTGGGCGCCATGGGCGCGCCGGAACAACGCGCCATGCGCTTCAGCTGGCTCTCGCTCGGTTTTTCCACTTCGGGATTCGTCGGGCCGATGATCGCCGGCTTCGGCATCGACACGATCGGCTATCGACTCACGTTCTGCGCACTGGCAGTCCTGCCGGTGCTGCCCCTGGCGCTGTTCGCCTCGGGACGACCGGCGCTGCCCGGCCCGGTGCGAGCGCACGATCCGACACGTCGCTCGCATACGCTCGATCTCTTGCGCGATCGCACGTTGCGCCGGGTCTTCATCGCCAGCGGACTGTTGTCGATGGCGTGGGATCTGTTCACCTTCGTGATGCCGATCTATGGCCACTCGATCGGGCTGTCCGCCTCGACCATCGGCGCGCTGCTCGGCTGCTTCGCGGCAGCGACGTTCGCGATTCGCCTGCTCATGCCGCTCTACGTGCATCGACTGTCGGCATGGGCCACGCTGGCGTTCTCGCTGGGGACCTCCGGGGCGACGTTCGTGCTGTTTCCGTTCGTGAACAGCATCGTGCTGCTGTTCGTGCTCGCCTTCGTGCTGGGCATCGGATTGGGCTGCGCACAGCCGATGGTCATGGCGCTGCTGTACGGCGCCTCTCCGCCGGGACGTCAGGGCGAAGCAGTGGGAATCCGCACCACGCTGATCAATCTGAGCCAGACGATCTTTCCGCTGATCTTCGGCGCGCTGGGCACCGCCGTGGGGATCGGCCCGGTCTTCTGGGCGCTGGCGGGGTGCCTGCTGTCAGGGAGCGTGGCCGCGGGCCGGAGCCGCAAGCGGCATTCGTTGCCGCCGCCTTGATCCAATCGCCGGTTTTCCGCGTAAACGAGCCAGGGACCGCGGCAAGGGAGGCTTGGCGCAGGTCCGTCCAGTCACGCGACCCGGGAAGGGAAATCCAGGACCATGGGCCAAGCATCCCCAATCAACGCGTTCGGCACGCCATTGATGCCGGGCGGAGCAGAGGGCTCGCCTAGAATCGGCGGCATGTCCAGCTCAGCAAAACCGCAGCCGAAAGTCGTCGTCAGGCGCGAAGTCAGCCCGCCCACCGACGAGCAGCTACGCCTGCAGCAACTTGTGTCCCGCATGGCGCAGGGCGAACAGCAAGCGCTGGCAACGCTCTATGACGAGACCGTCGGCCGGGTATACGGCTTTGCGCAACGTGTGGTCAACAACGCCGGCGCCGCCGAAGAAATCGCATCGGACGTGTACCTGCAGGTCTGGCGCGACGCGGGCAAGTACGATCCGCTGCGCAGCAAGGTGCTCACCTGGCTGTTGATGATCTGCCGCAGCCGCGCGCTCGACTGGCTGCGTGCGCGCGAGACCGCGGAAGTCCTGCACGATGCGCCGGAGACGCTCGCCGATGAAGCACCGAGTCCGGGCGGCTCACCGCATGACCTTCTCGAAGCGGTGCAATCGAGCCACGCACTTCATCAAGCGTTGGCGAGCCTGCCGCCGGTGCAACGGCAGTTGCTCGGTCTGGCGTTCTTCCGCGGACTGTCGCACCAGGAGATCGCGGATCAGACCCGGCTACCCCTGGGTACCGTCAAGAGCCACATCCGGCGCGCCGTCGAAGCGTTGCGCGCACATATCGGCGAGGAGCGCTGACATGGCCCGCCCACGCACGACCCGCCGCGCCACGACGCCGGCGACGAACTCATCCCGCGCGTCTGCTCGCGCATCGACTCGCGCGGCTAAGCACGCCTCCACACGATTGTCCTCGACCGAATCATCCACCACTGGCTTACTCATGACGAATCAGACCCACGCGCTCGACGATCCGCTGGTGATCGATGCCCTGGCGCAGGCGCTCGCGCCGATCGACCTCGAGCCGAAGCGTCGCGCCATGCTGCGCGATCGGATCCTGTCACGCGCCGACATTCGCCCTTCCGATGCCGACGGCGCGCACGCGCGGTCGTCCGCGCGGCTGTCCGAGATCGGCGGCTTCGTCACCATCGCCAAAGACGAAGGGGCATGGCAGCCGCTGCATCCGGGTGTGACGATGAAGTTCCTGCACGATCACGGTGAAGCGCAGTCATTCCTGCTGCGGCTGGCACCGGGCGCGTCGATTCCGATGCACTCGCACGACGGTGACGAACTGTGTGTAGTGCTGGAAGGCACGGTGCGGCTGAACGACGTCGAGGGCCGTGCCGGAACGTTCCACCTCGCCCTGCCCGGCAGCGGCCATCAGCTCGTGACCACCGACAACGGCTGTCTGCTCTACCTGCGCGCCAATCTCGATAGCGGCGTCCGCTTCGGCGCCTGAGGGCTGGCGCAGGGCGGGGCGTTCGCTGCACGGGTGGTAGAGAGCGTTCATGCTCTTCACTACCCGGTTCATGCGAAATTGGATGCAACGCATCTCACGCGAACGCACCAAGCGAGGCTGCCCTGCTCGTCCGCCGCGGAAATGAAAACGGCCGGGGCATTGCGCTCCCGGCCGTATGAAGCAGTACCGCTTGCGCGGCGTCTACTTCAGATGCTTGGCGACCAGCTTGGTCATCTCGAACATCGAGACTTGCTTCTTGCCACCGAACACTTCCTTCAACTTATCGTCGGCATTGATGTTGCGACGATTCTTGGCATCCTGCAGGCCGTGTTTGCGGATGTAGGCCCAAAGCTTCTTGGTGACCTCGGTGCGCGGTATCGGTGCGCTACCCACCACACCGGCCAACGCGGCGCTCGGTGTGAGCGCCTTCATGAACGCTGCACTCGGTTTGCGCTTTGCAGCTTTCTTGGCCGGAGCCTTCGCCGCACGCTTCGGTGCAGCTTTCTTTGCAGGTGCCTTCTTCTTCGTTGCCATATTTGATGCCTCCAGTTCGACTAGCGAAGTTCGCCGATTTCATCGGTGAGAGCAGCGCGGTCATTCGAATCGATCAACGAAGAACCTGCATTCTCCGTTGCAACCACTGAGCGTCACTCACGCCGACATCTTTGCCTTCGCCCTCACGCACCAACGCAAGGGGCGGCGCGAGAATGCCGTAACGTTCTTTGGCTTGTCAACGAGTTTCTCCTAGGGAAAACGCCAATCGTCCCAGGAGAAAACGCGTTCGCAACAGCATCGATGTGCGCGTTGAATCGCCTGCGATCATGCGAAGCGTGGCAGCGTGGTGGGTAGAATCTCGGCCCGGACCGCACTCCGGACGCTGCGGTCCTCACACTCTCGAAGGCAGGATTCGCCTGATGAACGTCGCTGAACTGCGCCGCGAGTACGCCCGAGCGAGCCTCGATATCGGCGATGTGGACGCCGATCCGATGGCGCAGTTCGAGCACTGGTTGCAGGCGGCGGTGTCGGCGCAAGTCCTTGAACCGACAGCGATGTCGCTGGCGACAGTGAGTGCCGATGGCCAACCCTCGTGTCGCATGGTGCTGCTCAAGGGGCACGACGCGCGTGGCCTGGTCTTCTACACGAGCTATCGCGGACGCAAGGCCGCAGAGCTCAAAGCCAACGACCGCGCCGCCATCACGTTCTACTGGTCCGAACTCGAGCGACAGGTTCGGCTCGAAGGCAATGTCGAACACGTGAGCGCCGACGAATCCGACGCCTACTTCGTCAGTCGCCCGTTGGGAAGCCGCATCGGAGCGGTGGTGTCGCCGCAAAGTGCGGTGGTGCCGGACCGTGCGTACCTGGAACAACGCTTCGCCGACGCCGAACACAACCTGGGCGAAAGCGTTGCGCGGCCCGAGCACTGGGGCGGCTACCGACTGCGGCCGCACTACTTCGAGTTCTGGCAAGGGCGCCCCAATCGACTGCACGATCGCATCGCCTACCGAGGCGGTGCGAGGGCCAGCTGGACCATTGAACGACTCGCCCCGTAGCGCGGGCCCAGCCGGTCGGTTCTCGTTGCACTGCCAAGCCGACGCGCAATGAGCACGATCACCAGCCCAGACAGCGTCGACCGCCTTCGCCGGCTGTTCCGGATCGAGCCGCATGAGTGGCGCGGGTTGCTGTGGTCGTTCGGCTATTTTTTTCTGCTGCTCGCCAGCTACTACGTGCTGCGTCCGGTGCGGACCGAAATGGGCATCCAGACCGGAGTACAACGACTGCCGTGGCTGATGACCGCCACGTTCCTCGTGATGCTTGCGATTCAACCCATCTTCGGCTGGCTCATCGCCAACGTGCCGCGCCGGATTCTGCTGCCCGGCATCTACGCGTTCTTCGTCGTCAACCTGCTTGGTTTCTACGTGCTGTTCGAAGCAGGTTTGCAGGCGCCTTGGGTCGCCAAGACGTTCTTCGTCTGGCTCTCGGTGTTCAACCTGTTCGTGGTGTCGGTGTTCTGGAGCTACATGGCCGATCTGTTCAGCGCGAGCCAGGGCAAACGCCTGTTCGCGGTGATCTCGGCCGGCGGCAGTCTCGGCGCGATCGTCGGCGCGGGCGTGCCAGCGTTCGCGGCAACGACACTTGGTATCGCCAACTTGATGCTGGTCTCAGCGCTGTTTCTGTCCGGCTGCCTGATATGCATCGCCGGATTGCGTCGCTGGGCAGCTTCCACCGCAACTCCGGTTCGCGTCGCCGCGCAGGAACAGCTCGTGCAGGGCCATCTGCTCTCGGGTATTCAGCAGGCGATCAGCACGCCTTACCTGGGTGGCATTTCGGTCTACGTGCTGCTGTGGACCTACAGCGGCATCGTGCTCGATCTGGAGATCGCGCGCGTGCTCGGCGAATCGATCGCCTCACCGCTGGAGCGTACTCAGCTTGCAGCGCGGATCGAGCAGGTGGTGAGCGTGGTGTCGCTGCTCACCCAGCTGTTCGTCACCAATCGCGTGATCGAACGCTTCGGCCTGAGTGCCGCGCTGGTGTTCCTGCCGGTGATCAACCTGCTTGGCTTTCTGGGGCTGGCGTTCGCGCCCAGCCTGGCGTTGCTGATCGTGTTCGACGTGGTGCGGCGCGCCGGCGAGTACGCGATCTCCAAACCGGGACGCGAAGTGCTGTTCACCGTGGTCGACCGCGAGGACAAGTACAAGGCGAAGAACTTCATCGATACCGCCGTCACCCGCGGCGGCACCGTGCTGAGCGGCTGGGCGGTCAACGCGCTGAAAGCATTCGGTGCAACCGGCACGGCACTCGCGCTCACGGTCGTGCCAGTTGCGATCGCCTGGAGCGCCCTGGCGTGGCTGTTGGCGCGCCAGCAAGGCATGCTCGCCCAATCGCCCGCGTCTGGTCAGGCTCAACATGCAGCTGGACTGGTCCGCTAACCGCACACGGCCGGACTGGCTCGCGCGCGATGCGCGAGTCGATGGTGCCAATGCCAAGCACCGCCTGCGTCGCTGCTGCGCAATGGCGCTGACGGCGCTGCTCGGATGCACGCTGTTCGCCTGCAGCGCGTTCATTCCGCAGAGCTACGGCATCAGCGTGGCCGAATTGCAGACCAGACTGACCCAGCGCATGCCGTACAAGAAGTCGCTGCTGGGGGTAATCGACATCGAGCTCAACCACCCGCGCCTGGGGCTCGACCCGAGTGCGAATCGCCTGTCGACGCTGTTCGACGTGACCTTGCGATCGCCGCTCGCTGCGCGCGCTTACACCGGCTCGATGAAGCTGTCCGGTGTGCCCCGCTATGAAAGCAGTTCGCGCTCAGTCCTGCTGGGCGCCGCACGACTCGAACTGCTGGAGCTGGACGGACTGTCTCCGAGCATCGTCAGGCAGGTGCGCGACATCGCCAACGCGCTCGGCCCGGAATT
This sequence comes from uncultured beta proteobacterium, assembly GCA_902826155.1. Next base: position 43,551 of record CADEDU010000052.1, on the reverse strand, counting down.
CTTCGATCGCACGCCGCTGCATACGTTCAAGCCGGAAGACTTGCGCGTGGGCGGCGTCGCCATCGACCCCAAGGCCATCCGCATGGACGCCGATCGGCTGATCGTCGATCTGGTGCCGCGCTAGACATGCAAGCCATCCTCCAGGTCGTTCTGCCGTTCTTCGCGCTGATCGGGCTTGGCTACCTCGCCGCGCGCCGCGGCGTGATCGTGCGCTCCGACGTGGAGGGACTCACCAAGTTCGTCTACTGGTTTCCATTACCGGCACTGCTGTTTCGCGGCATCGCCACGCGCGACTTCGCCGAGTTGGCCAATCCGCGCTTGCTGCTGGCCTACGCACTGTCGACGGTGCTGTTGTTCGCGCTGCTACGCCTGGTGTTCAGGCGCGTGTACCGCCTCGGGCGCCCGGAGGCGGTGTTTCACAGCTTCGGCTCGGTGCAGGCCAACAATGGCTTCCTGGCGATCCCGCTGATGCCGGCGCTGTTCGGCGAGCAAGCGATGGCACCGCTCGCCCTCACCTTGTTCGCGGACATGCTGATCCTCTATCCGCTCGGGTTTGTCATGGCCGATCTCGCCTCGGCCAAGCCGCAATCGACGAGCGCGCTGGTCCGCACCGTCGCCCGCACCTTCTACGCCAATCCGTTTCTGATCGCGATGCTGCTCGCGCTGCTCGTTGCCGCCTCGGGGCTGACCATGCCCGGACCGCTATCGTCGCTGGTCACCACGCTCGCCCAGGCCGGACCGCCGGTGGCGCTGTTCGTGCTCGGCGCATCGCTCGCGCTGCATCGCACGCGCATGGAGCACGCCGACGAGATCGCACTGATGGCGCTTGGCAAGCTGGTCTTTCATCCGATCCTGTTCGCGCTGATCGGTCTGTACCTGCTGCCGCTGCCCCCGTTCCACTTGGTGGTCGGTATTGCCGTGGCGGCGCTGCCCACCGGCATCAACGTGTACATGTTCAGCCGCAGCTACGTGGCGCGCCCCGAGATCTATTCCGCGGCGATCATGGCCTCGACCGCTTTGTCGGTGGTGACGTTCTCGATCGTCGTGTGGCTGGTCGGCCGCTGGCAACTCGCTTGACCGCAACGCGGCCTCGCGGGCGTGGCGTGGCGCCCAATGCCACGGGATACAACGCTGCATCGTCGTATTCGGCCCAGCCCGCCGCGATCGCCCGGCCGAACACGCCGCGCGCCACGCGCGCCATTGCAGCGCCCGCCTTCGCAGTGCGTGCGGCGTCGATCGCGATGCCCAGATCCTTGAACAGGAGCGTGGTCGCAGCGCGCGGCGCGTAATCGTCGGCGAGGGCGCGGCGCAGCCGGTCTTCGCCGATCCAGCTCTGGCCGGAGCTCACATTGAAGAGATCGAGCAGCCGGCGCGGATCCAGCCCCAGCTTTACGCCCAACGCCAAACCCTCGGCGGCCGCGGCGAGATTGGCCCCGGCGAGCAGGTTGTTGGTGATCTTCGCGGCCGCGGCCGCTCCGGCGCGCTCGCCCCACTCGAAGCGCTGGTTGGACATCGCCGCGAGGACCGATCGCGCGATCGTGCGCGCAGGCTTGGGCCCGGCCACCATCAGACTCATCGTGCCGGCTCGCGCACGCACCGGTCCGCCCGACATCGGAGTGTCGAGCACATGCACGCCGCGCGCGCGCAACCGACTTGCCACGCCCGCCACATACGCCGGCGCGAGCGTGCTGCAGATCATCAAGACGGCCCCGGGCTGCATCGCCTGCGCAAGTCCGTTGCGTGCAAACACCACGCGTTCGGTTTGACGCGCATCGACCACCACGCTCAGTACGATCGGACATTCGCTTGCCAACTGCGCCGACGATTGGGCGATGGACGCACCGCTGCGCACGGCCAGCCGTTCGCGCGCAGCATCGATGTCGCACACCGTGAGGGCGAAGCCGCGTTCACGCAAGCGCTGCGTGATCGCCAGGCCCATGGCCCCGATCCCGACGATGCCGACCCGCTTCACGGCGCTCACTGCGCGTATCGGCGGCCGAGCCACTCGGCGATGAGCGCCGGGCGATCCTCGCCCTCGCGTTCCAGTGCCACGTCCCACACCATGTGCACACCGGGTCCCTGTCCGGCGGCAGCCGCCAACGATTCAAGCGCTTGCAGCGTGAATCGCGCACGCACCCGGCTGCCGGCCGCCACCGGCGCGACGAAACGCAACCGGTTGAAGCCGTAGTTCACACCGAAGCCCAGTCGCTCCAGATCGAAGGCTTCGTACAGCATGCCGGCCAACAGCGACATCGACAGGAACCCGTGCGCGATCGGTGCGCCGAATGGAGATTCGCGGCGCGCGCGTTCAGGATCGACGTGGATCCACTGGTGATCGTGCGTCGCCTGCGCGAACTGGTCGATCATCGCCTGCGTCACGGCCTGCCAGCTGGTGTGCACCGGGCGACCGACGAAGCCACGCAGTTGCTCGATCGAATGGATGGTGTTGATCGGCATGGGCCAGTTCCACTTCCTTGGTCCGGGTGGCTTCGCTTGTACGGACGCTCAGCGTTTCTCGGTGAACGCCTGAACCACGTCGTCGTGGCGACGCTCGCGCGCCAACTCGACAGCCGTCTTGCCGGCGAGGTTCTTGATCGTCGCGTCAGATTTGCGAAACAGCAGATAGCGCACGACTTCGGCATGACCGCTCGCCGCCGCACCGTGGAGCGCGGTGTTGCCTTTGTTGTCGAACGCGTTGATCGGCGCACCACGCAGGACGAGCGCCTGCGCCGCCCCCAGGTGGCCCGATGCCGCCGCCCAGAACAAAGGCGCTTCGCCGTCCTTGTTGCGCGAACCGAGCTCCGCGCCGCGTCCGGCCAACAACTGAATCACCTCGGGATTGCCCCCGAGCGCCGCACCATGCAGCACCGATTCGCCGTTCTCGGTGAGCTGCTTCAGATCGGCCTTGCGACGCAACAGTTCCTGCACGGCGCCCAGCTGGCCACTTTCGGCCGCGAGATAGAGAGGGGTCTCACCGCCCTTGGTGCGCGCGTTGGCATCGAGCCCTCGTCCAAGGAGAAGCGTGACCAGCTCCGCTTTGCCGCTGCGCGCCGCCAGGTGGAGCGCGCTCGAGCCGTTCGCGCTGACTACCTTCGCGTCAGCGCCGCCCGCAAGCAATGCTTTGGCTGCATCGACCTGGCCTTCCTGCGCGGCGATCAGCAACGCGGTATCCCCTTCGGGATCGCGGTAGTTGGGACTGATACCCGCAGCCAGCAATTTGCTGATCTGCGCAGCATCGCCCGAGGCAGCCGCGCGGAACAGGTCCGCGACACGCTGCGCCTGCGCCGGACCGGCCAGCGACAGCACGATGACGAGAACTGCGACCCCGACGTTCCGCCTGCAATGCATCGTAGGTTCGATCAAGTGACGATGAAATTGGGGGGCAGTCTAGCAAAGGGGCGGCGCACCCCTTCGCACCGACGGCGAGCTCTGCTAGTCTCCTGACACGGCATGTGCCGGGCTTGAATGGAAGGAGGTGATCCGATGTCTAGTCGCTTTCTGAGATGGGCTGCTGGGCTGGTCACGTTACTGGCCGTCAGCAGCGCCTTGGCTTGCCCAGGTGCGAAATCAGCCGATAACGCGCAGGGCTCGGGTGCCAAGACAGCATCGGTTCCGGCCGATCTGTAGCGCAACAAATCTCTGGCACTGACGAAAGTCAGGGAATCGCTCAGAACGATTCAAAAACAAAGCCGCATGCGCCTCGCAGCGCATGCGGCTTTTGTTTTGCGTGTTCTAGGTTTGTTCGTCTTGTACGAGCGCTCCGGCTGATGCCGGACGGAAACTACTTGATCAGGCTCTGCAGACGGTATTGGCCGTCAGCGGTGAACACGAACGCCTCCGACAGACTGACCTGCTTATCATCACCGAACAGCGACGCGGGCGGCGTGGGCAGCGGCAGGGCCTTGTTGAACATGGCGAGCGCCTTGTCATTCATGCCCTTGTCGCCGGCGGCGCGCACGATCCAGGTCTCGGTCACTTTGCCTTCGGTGGTGATGGTATAGCCCACCACCGAAATATCGCGCACACCCGCCTTGGTGGGCTTGGCTTTCGACGCCGAAGCGATGCGCTCGGCGACCGCTCTCTTGTAGCCATTCATGTCGCCGGACTGCGCAAGCGCTACGCCGGTAACGAATACGGAAGCGACGGAAACCAGCACGGCGCGACGCAAGCTTTGAGTCATGTTCGGAACTCCTGGTCAGTGGGCGATGAGGTCATCGATCGTAATCCAACGTCGACGCACGGCCGCGAGACTTGTCGCACAGCGCCGGTGCGCTCGACAAACGCGGCGTCCGCGCGGACTGCTCTGGCCGACCGGAGGTGAGCGGCCCGAATCGGCGGGCTGCGCTTGCCGATTCGGGCCGGACGGGGTACTGGACGGAGCGGTCGAAAATCCGGTGCATACGGCACCAGTCCCTGCGTAAAATTCCGCATGGGGAGAATCGCACAAAACGCGTGAAGAGGATGGGCTCGCACCGGCGGGCAAAATGCCTGTGCTCGTGCATAGTCATGCATCCTCTGGTCGCGACATCGCCCGGGCCGATCCGGTCTGGGCACCAATAGGGCTCCCTTCAAGCAACAAGCGCCCCGAACCAGCCTTGCATCGACCTCCCGCACCGCTCGACACCATCCGCAGCATCGGCACGCCAGAGGGTATCGAACTCGAACTGCGCCTTGCCGGTCCGATCGCGCGTGCCTTCGCGCGCGGCATCGATTCGCTGCTGCAGATCGCCGTGTTCGTCGGCATCAGCGTGCTGTTTGGATCGCTCGGCGGCTTCGGCACGGGCGTCGTCCTGGTCATGTGGTTCATCACGCTGTGGCTGCTGCCCGCCTGGTTCGAGGTACACAAGAATGGCGCCACGCCCGGCAAGCGCGCGATCGGGCTACGGGTCGTTCGTGACGATGGCCGACCGGTCGGATGGGGCCCCGCACTGACGCGCAATCTGCTGTGGGTCGTGGATTTCCTCCCGGCGTTCTTCGCGGCCGGGCTGGCGACGATGCTGCTCAGCCGCGACTTCAAGCGTCTTGGCGATCTGGCCGCCGGCACCATCGTCGTGTACGCCGAGTCGGCGCTGGTCAATCGCGCGATTCCCGAAGCCGAGCCGCAGATGCCGGATCGGCCGCTCTCGCTCGCCGAGCAGCGCACGATCCTGGAGTTCGCCGAACGGGTGCGCACGTTCACCCAGGACCGCGCCACCGAACTCGCCGAGTTGCCCACGCCGATCCTGAACGGTGCACGCGGGCATTTCGCCACGCAGCGGCTGCTGCATCTGGCCAACTTCCTCATCGGCCGTAGCGCCGGCGTGCGATGAAACAGGCGTTGTTCGAGGAGCGCTTCGAGTCACGCTGGCTGGCATTCGGCAAGTGGCTGGCGCGTCATGACGCGCAGCTGCGGCAATCGATCCGCAAGCGCTCGAACGAGTCGGCAGGTGGAGCGCCGGCAGCCGAGTCGCTTCGCGACGAACCCGAATCGCTTCGCGATACCCCCTTTCCCGATGCGCAGTTCCCCGAACGCTACCGCGAGTTATGCCAGCACCTCGCCCTGGCGCGCGACCGTCAGTACAGCCCCGAACTGATCGATCGGCTCAATCAACTGGCATTGGCCGGGCATCACATGCTCTACGGCGCGCGCAGCCGCTTCGGCGCGCAGATCATCGAGTACATCCGCAGCGAATTCCCCCGCCTGGTGCGGCGCGAATGGCGGCTGCTGTTGTTCGCCTCGCTGCTGCTGTTTGGCCCGCTGATCGTCATGAGCGTGCTGGTGCCGCGCACGCCGCAAGCGGCGCAGTTCTTCATGTCGCCGGAGCAGATGGCCGAGCTGCGCGCCATGTACGCCGACACCGCGCACATCGTGCATCGCCAGGCGGAAAGCGACGTGGCCGCATTCGGCTTCTACGTCTGGAACAACATCTCGATCGACTTTCGTACGTTTGCGAGCGGCCTTGCCTTCGGCATCGGCACGATCGTCGTGCTGCTGTTCAACGGGCTGTACATCGGCGCGGTGCAGGGGTATCTGGTATCGATCGGGCTGGGGCCCAACCTGTGGCAGTTCGTCGCCGGTCACAGCGCGCTCGAGCTGATCGCCGCAGCGCTGTCCGGTGTCGCCGGGCTGCGACTGGGGCTCGCGGTGATCGCACCCGGCGCGCGCTCGCGCAAGCAGGCGCTGGTGGATGCGGCCACGCGGGCGATCCGCATCCTCTACGGCGCGGCGGTGATGACGCTGATGGCCGCGTTCATCGAGGCATTCTGGTCCTCGCACCGGTACATTCCGATCCCAGGCAAGTACGCGGTCGGCATTGCCTTGTGGATCATCGTGATCCTCTACTTCGCGCTGGCCGGCCGCAGGCGTAGTGCGGCGTCGGCACGCAAGCGGGTGCCGCGCATGCGGAGCGCTCATGCGACTTGAGGATCTCGCGCTCAACCTGCGCTCGCGCACGCCGTGGGAGGCGACCGACCTGGGCGCCCTCATGTACCGCCAGTGGTGGCCGGCGATCATGCGCACCTGGCTCGCGGCGTATGGTCCGGTGGCGCTGCTGCTGTTCGCCGTGTGCTACCGCCAGCCGTGGCTGGCGATCGTGCTGTTGTGGTGGCTCAAGCCGCTGTTCGATCGGTTCGTGCTGCATGTGCTGTCGCGGGCAGTGTTCGGCGCGGTGCCGGGTGCCGCCGAAACGCTGAAGGCCTGGCGCGACATCCTGCGCGACGGCGCCTGGGGCGATCTCACCTATCGACGCTTCAACCTGCGCCGCTCGTTCCGCCTGCCGATCAGCCAGCTCGAAGGTCCCAGCTCGAAGAGCGTAAGCGAACGCGCCGCGGTGCTCGGTCAACGCGTCGGCGGGCACGCTGCGGCGATCACGTTCGCGTGCATGGGATTCGAGGCGGTCGCGCTGTTCGCTGCCGAAGGCATGGTCGATTTCTTCACCCCCGACGATCCGCAGGCGCGCCCGTTCAGCCTGCTCGCCTGGCTGAACGGCGGCGACTCGGACCAGCTGATCGCACCCGTCGACGTGCTCTACTACGTGATCGCGGTTTCGTTGATCGAGCCGCTCTATGTCGCGCAGGGCTTCGGTCTGTACATGGTGCGCCGGACACTGCTCGAGGGCTGGGACATCGAAATCGGCTTTCGGCGCATCGCCAATCGGTTCGCGCGACGTGCTGCCGCGGCGGCCGTGCTGTTCGTCGGTCTGGCGACCGGCGGCTTCGCCGACCCGGTTCACGCTCAGCCCAGTGCCACATCGCTGCACAAGGCGCGTGAACAGATCGAGGAGGTGATGAGCGCGCCGGAGTTCGAGCGCTATCGTGACGTGCAGACCTGGCGCTGGAAGGGGCAGCTGAGCGATCCGCAGCGGCAGGAGCCGCCGGCGTGGTTGAAGTGGCTCGCCACTTCGCTGGCCGAGATCGCGCGCGCGTCGGCGTGGATCGTCGCCTTTGTCGCGCTCGCGCTACTGCTGTGGTACCTGCGCCGGTTCGTATCGCGCGATGCCGAGTCTGCATCGAACGCAGCCTACGTTCCGCCGACCGAAATCGCCGGTATGGACGTGCGCCCCGAGTCCCTGCCCGATGACGTTCCGGCCGAAGCACGCGCATTGCTCGGGCGTGGTGCAGTGCGCGAGGCGCTGTCGCTGCTCTATCGCGGCGCGCTGTCCGCGCTGATTCATCGCTACGGCGTGGAATTGCGCGACAGCTACACCGAAAACGATTGCCTGCGGGCGTCCGAACCGGTGCTGAACGAGCAGGCGAGCGACTATTTCGTCCGGCTGGTGACCGACTGGCGCGCGTGCGCCTATGCCGATCACATGCCGCAAACCGGCGAGATCGAACAGGTGATCGAGCAGTGGTCGACGTACCTGGCCGGACCGCCGGCGAGCGCCGATCCGAACGCACCACCGCCGCTGCGCGAGGCCATGGCATGAAGCTGCGTATCGGCGTGGGCATCGTGCTCATCGCGCTGGCGGGCGGATTCGCCTGGTGGTTCCAGCGCAATTTCGAGCCCGTCACTGAGCGCGTCTGGGTCGGATTCAGTGGCGAGGCGGCGCGCGATCGCTTCATGGCCGCGGAGTTGTTTCTGGTGCGGATGGGCGTGGAGGTAAGCCTGGGCCGCTCCGCCGCGCGGCTGGGCGATCTGGAGAAGGCTCGCGTGGCGGTCGTACCGGCGCGCCGCCAATCGCTGGTGCCGCACGAGATCGACACGCTGGTGCGCTGGGTGGCCACGGGCGGACATCTCATCGTCCAGGCCGAATTGGCGCACGTCGAGGATCCGCTGCTCGAGCGCCTGGGCACTCCGATCCGGCAAGGTGCCGCCGACGAGGTCAGCGATCGATCGCGCCGTTCAGGCAAGGCGAGCGGCAAGGCACGGCCGGCCAACGAAGCCCCGACCGACGAGGCCGAGCAAACCAGGGATCCGAAGCTGATGCGGCGCCAGGATCGTCTGGCCGACATCATGCTGCCCAAGGCGACCGAGCCGGTGATCGTGCGCGTGCGCAATCCGATCGCTTTCGCCGACGAGGCCCGCAAGCCCGACTTCCAGTGGCGCGATGCGAACGATGGCATTCATCTCGCGTCATTCGCGGTGGACCGGGGCCGGGTCACGGTACTGTCGGGCATGCCATTCACCAACGCGCTCATCGACGCGCACGACCACGCCGGATTGCTCTTTCACCTGGCGCACTGGGACACGAACGCGCCGGTGGTGCGATTCTTCGACTGGGGCGGACGCCGTGCGCTGTGGCGCTGGCTGCTGGAACAGCTGCCCTATGCCGCGATCGCACTGGCACTGGCCATCGCGGCGTGGGTATGGCGGGTGAGCGTCCGGTTCGGCCCGATCGCTCCCGATCCCTCGCCCGCACGGCGGCGCCTGCTCGATCATCTCGCCGCGAGCGGACGGTTCCAGTGGCGCCGCGGTCAGACCGACGAGCTCGCGCGCGCGGCGCACGATCAGGCTTTCGAGCTGCTGCGACGCGTGTCGCCCGGCTTCGATCGGCTGTCTCCTGAACGCCAGCGTGAGCGCCTCAAGGCACTGGTCAAATTCAACGATGAAGAAGCTCTCGCCGCGCTGGATCCACGCAGCAGCGCGGCGCGCGAATTCACCTCGAGAATGCATCTGTACCAACGCATCCACGCCGCGCTGCGCCGGCGATTGATCGAACCTTCCCGCGAGGCCCCGGTATGAGCGCCAATCCCAACCCCACCACCACGCAGGACTACTTCGCCCAGGCAGTGCGAGTGGTCTCCGCCATTCGCACCGAGATCGCCCGCGCTTTCATCGGCCAGCAACAGGCAGTCGACGAACTGCTCGTGGCACTGCTGGCCGGAGGTCACGTGTTGATCGAGGGCGTGCCCGGACTGGGCAAGACGCTTCTGGTCAAGGCGCTCGCACGCACGTTCGAAGGCCAGTTCGGGCGGATCCAGTTCACACCCGACCTGATGCCGGCGGACGTGACCGGACACGTGCTCTACGACCAGAGCAAGCAGCAGTTCGTGACGCGTCGCGGCCCGATCTTCACCAATCTCCTGCTCGCCGACGAGATCAACCGGGCCCCCGCCAAGACGCAGAGCGCATTGCTCGAGGTGATGCAGGAAGGGCAGGTGACGATCGAAGGCAAGGGCGAACCGCTGACGCCGCCGTTCATGGTGCTGGCCACCGAGAATCCGATCGAACAGGAAGGGACGTACGCCCTGCCCGAGGCACAGCTCGATCGCTTTCTGCTGATGGTGCGCATCGGCTTCGCGCCGCTGGAAGAGGAGGTGGCGATGGTGCGCCAGGTCACCAACGGCATGGTAGGTGACCGGCTCAACGTCGAGCAGGTCAACGCCATCGTCAAGCCGGCCGCGATCAGCGCCTTGCAGACCATCACCGCCAACGTTCACATCGACGCGAGCGTGATGGAGTATGCGGTGCGGATCGTCCGCGCGACGCGCGAGTGGTCGGGCGTGCAGAGCGGCGCTGGTCCGCGCGGCGGCATCGCACTGGTCCGCGCTGCGCGTGCCGCGTCGCTGATGGCCGGACGCGATTTCGTGGTGCCCGAGGACATCAAGCAGGTCGCACTGCCGGTGCTGCGCCATCGGCTCACGCCCTCGCCCGAGGTCGAGATCGAAGGCCACTCCACCGATCAGATCGTGCAGGCAGTCCTCGATCGAGTCGAAGCGCCGCGCAAGTGATGCGCTCTGCGGCACTGTTGCGCCGGCCCTCGGCGTGGTCGCACGACTATCGCGATGCGACCGCGCTCGATGCACTGACACCGACCGAATCGACCCGGCGGTTGTTGATCCCGACGCGCCGGGTACAGATCGCGTTGGCCGCGCTGTTCCTTGCGGGACTGCTCGCCTGGTTCGTGCCGATGCTGGCTTCGGCGTGGATCGGCATCACCATCGTCCTGGTGCTGATCGCGGCATCCGACGCCTACCAGCTGCTGCGTGTGCCCGGCATCGAGGCCTCGCGCACGGTGCCGGGATCGGTCCCGGTAGGAGTGAGCACGCAGGTGGCGGTACGCCTGGTCAATCGTTCCGCGCAGTCGCAAACGATCATCGTGTTCGATCACCATCCGTCGCAAGCGCGCGTGGATGGGTTGCCACGCACGGTGAAACTCGAGCCCAACAGCTGGGCGCGATTCCGCTACGCGTTGCGGCCAAATCAGCGTGGCGACCTGCAGTTCGGTCGGATCGAAGTGCGCATCGCCTCGCGTCTGGCGTTGTGGGAGATGCGCGCATGGCTGGGCGAGACCCAGACGGTGCGCGTGTTTCCCAACTTCGCGGCGCTCGCCCGCTATGCGCTGCTCGCCACGGATCATCGGCTGGCGCAGATCGGCATCCTGCAGCGGCGCCGTCGTGGCGAAGGCATGGAGTTCCAGCAGCTGCGCGAGTACCGGCTCGGCGATCCGCTGCGATCGATCGACTGGCGCGCCAGCGCGCGCACCGCCAAGCTGATCTCGCGCGACTATCACGACGAGCGCAGCCAGCAGATCGTGTTCCTGCTCGATTGCGGGCGGCGCATGTCGGCGCAGGACGACGCGTTATCGCACTTCGACCACATGCTGAACGCCGCGCTGCTGCTCGCCTACGTGGGATTGCGCCAGGGTGACGCCGTGGGTCTGCTTACCATGGCCACCGAGTCGCACGGCGCCACGCGATTCCTCGCGCCGCGGCGCGCCACCGCCACGGTCAACTCCATTCTCAATTGCGTGTATGACCTCGCGCCGACAACCACCGCGCCCGACTACTACCGCGCCGCTCAGGACTTGGCGCGTCGCATCACCAAGCGCGCGCTGGTCGTGGTCCTCACCAATCTGCGCGACGAGGACGACGCCGATCTGCTGCCGGCGCTGCGGCTGCTGCAGTCGCGCCACTTGGTGGTGCTCGCCAGCCTGCGTGAACAGATCCTGGCCGAGGCACTCGCGCGGCCGATCCGTTCGTTCGATGCCGCGCTCACCCATGGCGCGACGGCCGGATACCTGCATCGGCGCGCCGCCAGCTTCGCCCGCCTGGAACGCCAGGGTGTGATCGCGCTCGACGTGGAACCGGCGGGCCTGGCGATCGCGCTGGTCAACCGCTACCTGGACGTGAAGCGCAGCGGCCGGCTCTAAAAGCAAAGAGGCCGCTCGAAGCGGCCTCTTTTTGACAACAGCTGGCGGCATCACGTACGCAGCACAATCACGACTTCTTGTCGGCCTCCGCTGCGGGTGCCTCGGCTTCCTCAGGACGGTCGAGCAACTGCACCAGCGCCATCGGCGCGTTGTCGCCCTTGCGGAAACCGTACTTGAGAATGCGCAGGTAGCCGCCTTTGCGCGTCGCGTAACGCGGCCCCAGCTCGCCGAACAGCTTGACCACGTTGTCGCGGTCACGCAGCCGGTCGAACGCGAGCCGGCGGTTCGCCAGCGATGGCGCCTTGCCGAGCGTGATGATCGGCTCCACGACGCGCCGCAGCTCCTTGGCCTTGGGCAGCGTGGTTTTGATCTGCTCATGCTTGAGCAGCGAATTGCACATGTTGCGCAGCATCGCCAGTCGATGCGATGAAGTGCGGTTGAGCTTGCGCAGTCCTTGATGGTGACGCATGGTTTCGATCTTCCGTCGTTAGCGGCGCTTGCCGGTCGGGCCCGGCTACATCCGCGCGTGCTCGAGGCCGGCGGGTGGCCAGTTCTCGAGCTTCATGCCCAGGGTCAGACCGCGCGCCGCGAGCACTTCCTTGATCTCGTTGAGCGACTTGCGGCCGAGGTTGGGGGTCTTCAGCAGTTCGGTTTCCGATCGCTGGATCAGATCGCCGATGTAGTAGATGTTCTCGGCTTTGAGGCAGTTGGCCGAACGCACGGTGAGTTCCAGATCGTCGACCGGACGCATCAGGATCGGATCGACCTGCTGCGGCTTGGGCTGCTCGATCACCTCGGGCGGCTGCTCGATGTTGGCGAAGATCGAGAGCTGGTCGCGCAGCACGTTGGCCGCGAAGCGGATCGCCTCCTCGGGCTCGACCGCACCGTTGGTTTCGATGTCCATCACCAGCTTGTCGAGGTCGGTGCGTTGTTCGACGCGCGCGCTCTCGACGTGATAGCTCACCCGCCGTACCGGCGAGAACGAGGCATCGAGGATGATGCGTCCGATCCCCTTGTTCTCCTCGGGCACGATGCGGACGTTGCCGGGCTGGTAGCCGCGGCCGCGCTCGACCTTGAACGTCATCTCGATCTTCCCACCGGGCGAGATGTGCGCGATCACGTGATCCGGATTGATCACCTCGACGTCGTGCGTGAGCTCGATATCAGCGGCGGTGACCGGCCCTTCGATGCGCTTGGCCAGCCGCAGCGTCGCTTCGCTGGCCGAATGCAGCTTGAGCACCACGCCCTTGAGATTGAGCAGGATATCGACGACGTCTTCCTGCACTCCCTCGACCGTCGAGTACTCGTGCAGCACGCCGGCGATCTGCACCTCGGTGGGAGCGAATCCGCTGATGGAGGAAAGGAGCACGCGCCGCAGCGCGTTGCCCAGCGTGTGACCATAGCCACGCTCGAACGGCTCCATCACCACCTTGGCGTGGTAGGGGCCGACCGTTTCGATGTCAACGATGCGTGGTTTCAACAACCCAGTGCTTTGCATAGGCAACCCTCTGCTACTCGATGGTGACCGGCGGCGCGCCCCTGCGCGCAGACATCCGGCTCACCAATCCAGGAAGATAAATGTGCGGGCCTGTGGCCTTACTTCGAGTAAAGCTCGATTACCAGGCTTTCGTTGATGCTGGCGGACAGCTCCGAACGTACCGGCAGTGCCTTGTAGGTGCCTTTCAGCGCCTTGACGTCCATGTCGATCCAATCGGGAAAGCCGCGCGACTCGGCCGCCTCGGCCGCAGCTTTGATGCGCAGGTGCCCCTTGGCGCGATCGGCGACTTCGACGATATCGCCCGGTCTGCACTGGAACGAAGGGATGTTCACGCGCCGGCCGTTCACCTTGATCGCGTTGTGGCGAACCACTTGCCGCGCTTCGGAACGCGACACACCGAAACCCATGCGGAAAGCCACCGAGTCCAGGCGTGATTCGAGAATCTGCAGCAGATTCTCGCCGGTCACGCCCTTGCGCCGATCGGCCTCGAAGTAGACGCGGCGGAACTGGCGCTCCAGCGTGCCGTAGGTGCGGCGGATCTTCTGCTTCTCGCGCAGTTGCTTGCCGTAGTCGGAAATGCGCCCGGCCTTCTGGCCATGCTGACCCGGTGCGTAGCTGCGCCGTTCGATGGCGCACTTGTCGGTGAAGCACTTCGAGCCCTTCAAGAAGAGCTTCTCGCCTTCACGCCGGCACTGCCGGCATTTCGCGTCGAGATTGCGTGCCAATGCGATTCTCCTGACTGATAACCAGTACTAGATGCGACGCCGCTTGGGCGGGCGGCAACCATTGTGTGGAACAGGCGTGATGTCGGCGATGCTGCTGACCTTCATCCCCAGGGCGTTGAGCGCACGTACCGCGGATTCGCGGCCCGGGCCTGGACCCTTGATGAGCACCTCGACGTTCTTCACACCACATTCCAATGCGATGCGCCCTGCCTTCTCGGCAGCTACCTGCGCCGCAAACGGGGTGCTCTTGCGCGAGCCCTTGAAACCGGCACCACCCGAGGTCGACCAGGACAGCGTGTTGCCCTGCCGGTCAGTGATGGTGATGATGGTGTTGTTGAACGAGGCGTGCACGTGCGCGATCGCCTCGACGACGTTCTTGCGTACCTTTTTGCGCGCTCGCGCTGCTGCAGCGGCGGCTGCGGGACTCGGGGGTCTGGCCATTGGGTTCTGTTCCTAGTGTCGATGTGCCGAACGGCGTCGCTCAGGTCTTGCCGGGTTGGGCCTTGCCGGCGATCGGCGCCTTGCGCGGTCCCTTGCGGGTGCGGGCGTTGGTACGGGTACGCTGCCCGCGTGCCGGCAGCCCCTTGCGATGCCGCGTGCCGCGATAGCAGCCAAGATCCATGAGCCGCTTGATGTTCATCGACACTTCGCGGCGCAGATCGCCTTCGACGCTGATCTTGGCGATCTGCTCGCGCAGCCGCTCGAGCGCGCTCTCGTCGAGGTCTTTCACCTTGGTCGTGGTGTCGATACGCGCGGCCACACAGATCACCTTGGCGCGGGTGCGACCGATGCCGTAGATCGACTGCAAGGCGATCCATGCATGTTGATGATTGGGGATGTTGACTCCAGCGATACGCGCCATAGGCGTTAGCTCCGTTCGGACTGTTCAGGCGATCGAGTGCGCGCGCGCCTCAACCCTGCCGTTGCTTGTGGCGCGGATCCTTGCAAATCACGCGCACGACGCCTTTGCGTCGAATGATCTTGCAGTTGCGACACAGCTTGCCCACTGATGTCAGCACTTTCATCTCTAGACTCCTGGCTCGGACTGCTGCTGCGTTACTTGGCGCGGAACACGATCCGCGCGCGCGACAGGTCGTACGGCGTCAGCTCCACCGTGACCTTGTCTCCGGGCAGGATGCGGATGTAGTGCATGCGCATCTTTCCGGAGATGTATCCCAGTACGACATGGCCGTTTTCCAACCTCACGCGATACGTTGCGTTCGGCAGGTTTTCCACGATCTCACCCTGCATCTGGATGACATCTAACTTGGCCATGGTTTATCTGGTCGGGAACCCCATTCCGCCCTTGAAATTGGCTTTCTTGAGCAGGCTTTCGTATTGGTGCGTCATCAAATAGGCCTGAACCTGCGCCATGAAGTCCATCGTCACCACGACGATGATCAGCAGCGAGGTGCCGCCGAAATAGAACGGCACGTTCCACTTCAGGATCAGGAACTCGGGCAATAGACAGATGAGGGTCACGTAGATCGCCCCCACCAGCGTCAGGCGCAACAGGATTCGCTCCAGGTAGCGCGCGGTCTGATCGCCAGGTCGGATGCCTGGCACGAACGCGCCGCTCTTCTTGAGGTTGTCGGCCGTTTCTTTCGGGTTGTACTGGATCGCGGTGTAGAAAAAACAGAAGAAGATGATCGCGACCGCGTAGAGAAGGACGTAGATCGGCCGCCCCGGTGAGAGCTCCGCGGCGATGTCCTTGAGCCAGGTCGCCGAGTCGGCACCGCTGAACCACTGCGCGATCGTCGCCGGGAACAGGATGATCGAGGAGGCGAAGATCGGCGGGATCACGCCGGCCATGTTGAGCTTGAACGGCAGATGCGAGCTTTGCCCACCGACGATGGTGCGCGCCCCGATCTGGCGTTTGGCGTAGTTCACCAGGATCTTGCGTTGGCCACGCTCGACGAAACACACCAGCCAGGTGACTAGCACCACGGCGAGCACGATGAGGATCGCGGAGAGCGGATGCATCGCTCCGGTGCGGACCAGTTCGAACAGCCCGCCGATCGCCGACGGTAGCCCCGCCGCGATGCCGGCGAAGATGATGATCGAGATACCGTTGCCCAGACCGCGCTCGGTGATCTGCTCGCCCAGCCACATCAGGAACATCGTGCCGGTGACCAGGGTCGTGACCGTGACGAAGCGGAACATCAGACCCGGATCGACGACCAGATTCGGCGTGGACTCGAGCGCGATCGAGATTCCGACCGCCTGGAACAGCGCCAGCGCCACCGTGCCATAGCGCGTGTATTTGGTGATGACCCGCTGCCCCGCCTGCCCTTCCTTGCGCAGCGCCTCCAGCCGTGGCGACACGGTGGTGATGAGCTGCATGATGATCGAGGCGGAGATGTAGGGCATCACGCCGAGGGCGAAGATCGTGAAGCGCGACAACGCACCGCCCGAAAACATGTTCAGCAGACCCAGAATGCCGCCCTGCTGGCTCTGGAACTGCTTGGCCAGTTCCACCGGATCGATGCCGGGGACCGGAATGTGCGCGCCGATGCGATACACGACGAGCGCGCCCAGCAGAAACAGCAATCTCTTTTTGAGATCGCCGTACTTGCCGGTCTTGCCTAGTTGTGCGGCTGCGGTGCCCACGTTGGAGATCGTCCTGGTTGGACTGTGTCGATTGATCGGGTCGGGTTACGCGCCCTTGCCCTCGGCCTTCGGCGCCGACTTGGCCTTGCCCTCACCCTTGGGTTTGGCTTCGCCCTTGGCCTTGCCGCCGCCTGACGCCTTGGTCGCCGCTTTATCGGCCGCGGCCTTCTTCTCGGCGGCCTTGTCGGAGTCGGCCTTGCTTGCGCGCGCCTGCGCTTCGGAAACTTTGTCGGCTCGCGCTTTGGCAGCCTCGGCACGTGCTTCGGCCGCCTTCGCAACTTCCGGATCGACCGTCACGCTGCCGCCGAGCGCCTCGATGGCCGCGCGCGCGCCCTTGGTGACGACGACGTCCTTCACGTTGAAACGCTTGGTGATCGCACCGGCAAGGATGATCCGGGCGCGCTCGGCACGCGCAGGCACCAATCCGGCTTCGCGCAGGACCGTCAGATCAACCGCCTCGCCCTGCAGGCGATCCAGATCGGACAACCGGACCTCGGCGGTTACACGCTTCAGATGCGAGACGAAGCCGCGCTTGGGCAGGCGCCGATGCAACGGCATCTGCCCACCTTCGAACCCCACCTTGTGGAATCCGCCGGAACGGGACTTCTGGCCTTTGTGGCCGCGACCGGCGGTCTTGCCCAGGCCGGAGCCGATGCCGCGACCGACGCGCCGCCGCGCCTTCTTCGAGCCGGGTGCCGGACTCAGAGTGTTCAGTTGCATGACTGCTGATCCTTGATCGCCGATGTCGTGCGCTTCACTGCGCCCGGACGAGATAGTTGACGCGGTTGATCATCCCCCGCACTGCCGGTGTGTCGGCAAGCTCGACGGTCTGCCCGATGCGGCGCAGCCCCAGGCCGCGCACCGTTGCCACGTGCCCGGCCTTGCGGCCCACCACGCTCTTCACCAGGGTGACCTTCACCTTCTTCTCGGCCATGTGGAACCTCTAGCTCGTGATCTCTTCGACCGTCTTGCCGCGCTTGGCGGCGATCTCACCGGGCGCGCGCACCTTGCCCAGTGCATCCAGCGTGGCGCGCACGACGTTGTACGGGTTGGTGGAGCCGAGGCACTTCGCCAGCACGTCGGTGACACCCACCACCTCGAATACCGCGCGCATCGGTCCGCCCGCGATGATTCCGGTACCGGCCGATGCCGGATGGATCAGCACCCGCGAGGCACCGTGCCGGCCATGCACCGCGTGGTGCACCGTGCCGTTCTTCAGCCCGACGCGGATCAGCTTGCGCCGCGCCTCGTCGAACGCCTTCTGCACCGCCACCGGCACTTCGCGCGCCTTGCCCTTGCCCATGCCGACCGCGCCATCGCCGTCGCCGACCACGGTCAGTGCAGCGAAACCGAGGATGCGACCGCCTTTCACGACCTTCGTGACGCGGTTCACCGCGACCATCTTCTCGCGCAACCCGTCGCTGCGCTCCTCGGAGCCTTGCGATCGCTGGCCTCTGCCGCCTGCCCTTGCCATCTGAGTGTCCCTTGAACTGTTGCCGTTAGAACTGCAGGCCCGCTTCGCGGGCCGCATCGGCGAGCGCCTTGACGCGCCCGTGGAACTGATAGCCGCCGCGATCGAACGCCACGCGATCGATGCCCAGCGTCTTGGCCTTCTCGGCAATGCGCTTGCCCACCAGCGAGGCGGCGTTCTTGTTGCCGCCGTGCGGCACGGTCGTGCGCACTTCCTTCTCGGCGGTGGAGGCGCTGGTGAGCACCTTGGTCCCGTCGGCCGAGTACAACTGCGCATAGATGTGCGAGTTGCTGCGATGGACCGCCAGCCGCGGTACGCGCAACTGATGGATCTTGAGCCGGGTCTGCCGCGCCCGACGCAACCGATCGATGTTCTTGTCGCCCATGACTCTTCGCCCTACTTCTTCTTGGTTTCCTTGAGGACCACGCGCTCGTCGGCATAACGTACGCCCTTGCCCTTGTAGGGCTCCGGCGGCCGATAGCCGCGGACTTCGGCCGCGACCTGCCCGACGAGTTGCTTGTCCACACCCTTCAATACGATCTCGGTCTGGGTCGGCGTCTCCACCTTGACGCCCTTGGGCATCGGATGCACCACCGGGTGGGAGAAACCGAGCGACAGATTGAGTTTGTCGCCCTGCGCCTGAGCGCGATAGCCGACGCCGACCAGCGTCAAGCGGCGCTCGAAGCCTTTGGATACACCCTGCACCATGTTGGCCAGCAGCGCGCGCGTGGTGCCCGACATCGCGTTGGCCTCCGGCGTCTCCGCCGCGAGTTCCACCAGGAGCTGTTCGCCGTCGCGCTTGACGCGGACATCGCCGTGCAGCCGCTGCGACAGCGTGCCAAGCGGCCCCTTCACCGACACCTGGTCCGGCGCAACGGTCACTTCGACACCTTTGGGCACTGCGATCGGATTCTTTCCAACTCGGGACATGTCTTTCCCCTTACGCGACGATGCACAACACTTCGCCGCCGACGCCGCTCGCGCGTGCCTTGCGATCGGTCATCACACCCTGCGAGGTCGATACGATCGCCACGCCCAGGCCGTTCATCACCTTCGGAATCTCGCGCGCGCCCTTGTAGATGCGCAGCCCGGGTCGGCTCACCCGCTCCAGGCGCTCGATCACCGGACGACCGGCGTAATAGCGCAGGCCGATTTCCATCTCGCTCTTGGGGCCGCTCTGGCTGATCTTGAAGCCGTCGATATAGCCCTCGTCGTGCAACACCTGCGCGATCGCCGACTTCAACTTCGAGGAAGGCATCTTCACAACAGTCTTACCGACGCTTTGCGCAGTGCGAATGCGCGTCAGCATGTCGGCGACCGGATCGGTCATGCTCATTTCGGCCGCTCCTCTACCAGCTCGCCTTGGTCAGGCCGGGAATCTCGCCGCGCATGGCTGCTTCGCGCAGCTTGTTGCGCCCCAGCCCGAACTTGCGGAACACCCCGCGCGGCCGGCCGGTCAGCTGGCAACGGTTGCGCAACCGTGCCGGCGAGGCATTGCGCGGCAGCTGCTGGAATTTCGTCCGCGCCTCGTCGCGCTCCTCGTCGGAGATCTTCGTATCCTTGAGCAACGCGATCAGCTCCTTGCGTTTGGCCGCGAACTTCGCGACGGCCTTGCGCTTCTTCTGCTCACGGTTCACTAGTGCGAGTTTTGCCATCGCGCACCCTATGGTTGGACGGGCCACATCGCCGCGGCCTGGTTGCATGAATGGGAGGTCATGGGGACGTTCAGGAGGACGTTCATGAGATCGTTGCGCTGCGCTCGTGTGGACATCAATTGGTCCGCAGCGGGAACTTGAACGCCTGCAGCAGCGCGCGCGCTTCGTCGTCGGAACGAGCGCTCGTGGTGATGCTGATGTTCATGCCGCGCAAAGTGTCGATCTTGTCGTAGTCGATCTCGGGAAAGATGATCTGTTCCTTCACGCCGAGGTTGTAGTTGCCGCGGCCGTCGAAGGCGCGGTTGGATACACCGCGGAAGTCGCGGATACGCGGGATCGCGATCGAGACCAGACGATCGAGGAATTCGTACATACGCTGACCACGCAACGTCACCATGCAGCCGATCGGATAGTCCTTGCGGATCTTGAAGGTGGCGATCGATTTGCGCGCCTTCGTGACGACCGGTTTCTGCCCGGCGATCTTGGTGAGATCGCCCACGGCGTTGTCGAGGATCTTCTTGTCCTGCGTAGCCTCGCCCACGCCCATGTTCACCGTGATCTTGGTGATGCGCGGAACCTGCATGATCGACTGGTAGCCGAACTTCTTCATCAGTTCGGGAACCACCGTCTTCTGATAGTGCTCTTGGAGTCGTGCCATGTTTTTCGATCTCGATGGATGCTAGGTCGAGACGCCTCAGCTGGCCGGATCGACGAGCTCGCCCGTCGACTTGAATATGCGCACCATGCGTTCATCGGCTCCGGCGCCGATGGTCTTGAAACCGACGCGATCGGCCTTGCCGGTCTGCGCGTTGAACAGGGCCACGTTCGAGACGTGGATCGGCAGGTCTTTGTCAACGATGCCGCCCTGGATACCGCGCATCGGATTGGGGCGCATGTGCCGCTTGACGCGGTGAATGCCCTCGACGATCAGATGCTCGTCGTCGACCCAGCGCGTGACCGTGCCGCGCTTGCCCTTGTCGCGGCCGGCGATGACCATCACGTCGTCGCCTTTCTTGATGCGTTGCATAGTGTCCTCGCTCCTTAAAGGACTTCAGGCGCGAGCGAGACGATCTTCATGAATCGCTCGGTACGAAGCTCGCGCGTAACCGGTCCGAAGATGCGTGTGCCGATCGGCTCGAACTTGTTCGACAGCAGCACGGCTGCGTTGGAGTCGAAGCGGATGAGCGAGCCGTCGGGTCGGCGCACGCCCTTGGCGGTGCGCACCACGACGGCGTGGTAGATCTCGCCCTTCTTGACCCTGCCGCGCGGCGCTGCGTCTTTGACGCTCACCTTGATGACGTCGCCGATCTCGGCGTAGCGACGCTTCGATCCGCCCAACACCTTGATACACATGACGGAGCGTGCGCCGGTGTTGTCGGCGACGTCCAAAACGCTTTGCATCTGAATCATTTGTTCTGCTCTCCAACTTGTCCCGCTGCGCCCGGCCCGCGATGGACCAATGCGCACTGGCGGTCAGTCTTGGATCCCGTTCGGGAGGTTGGCCGGCATGCGCCAGAGGGGCGCGGCCAGCGGGTGACGCTGCCTGAACCGGTGCTGGTTGGTACCGCTACAGCCCCGACGAGGCGAAAAAAGCTCGCTATGTTAGCAATACCGGTATGGCTATGGCAAGAAGGTCTCGTTCCGACATCGCGCGCCCGCTCGGGTCACGCTCAGATCGTCTTGGCCCGCTCGACCAGCTTTGCCACCCGCCAAGCCTTGGTCTTGGAGATCGGGCGACACTCCTCGATCTGCACCATATCGCCCTGCTTGCACTCCTCGTTGGCGTCATGGGCGTGGTACTTCTTCGAGCGCGTCACGATTTTTCCGTACAGCGGGTGCGCGACCCGGCGCTCGACCAGCACGGTAATCGTCTTGGACATCTTGTCGCTCACTACCCGACCGGTGAGGGTGCGGATCGTCTTGGCGCGGGGTTGTGCTTGAGTATCGGCCATGGCGGTCACTTGGCTTTCTCTTTCTGCTTCTGTCCGATGATGGTCTTGGCGCGCGCGATATCGCGACGCACGCGGCGCAACTGACTGGTGTTGGTGAGTTGCTGCGTCGCCTTTTGCATGCGCAGCGAGAACTGGGCGCGCAAGAGGTCGGACAGCTCTTTGGCGAGATCGGCGCCGTCTTTGCTGCGGAGTTCGGTGGCTTTCATCGGTCAGGCCCCCACTTGGCGATGCACGAACGTTGTCTTCAGCGGCAGCTTCGCGGCAGCCAGCGCGAAGGCCTCGCGCGCCAGCGTCTCGTCGACGCCGTCCATCTCATAGAGCACCTTGCCCGGATGGATCTCGCACACGAAGTACTCGGGATTGCCCTTGCCGTTGCCCATGCGAACCTCGGCGGGTTTCTGCGAGATCGGCTTGTCGGGGAAAATCCGGATCCAGATCCGGCCGCCGCGTTTGATGTGGCGGGTCATGGCGCGTCGTGCCGCCTCGATTTGCCGGGCGGTCAGGCGCCCGCGGACGATCGCCTTCAAGCCGTACTCGCCGAACGACACCTTGTTGCCGCGCGTCGCGATGCCGCGATTGCGCCCCTTCTGCTGCTTGCGGTACTTGGTTCTAGCTGGTTGAAGCATCGCCCGCTCCTGGTTTCTTCACTTTCGCCGCCGCGGGCGCTTTGCCCTTGGCATCGCCGTCGGGTTTGGCGACTGAATCACTCTTGGCCGCGTCGGAAGCCTTGCGCACGCGCAAGCGCTGCGGTGCCTTCGGTGGCTCGCTCGTGGGTGCGGCAGGTTCAGGCTTGGCCTCCGCTGCAGCGTCGGCCTTGCCCGGCCGAGACAACGTCTTGCGCCCACGCCTTGGTGCGGTTGGCTCTTCGGCTACCGCCGGCGCTGCGCCCGCGGCAGGCTGCTCGCCGCGCGCCAGGATCTCGCCCTTGTAGATCCACACTTTGACGCCGATCACGCCGTAGGTCGTCTTCGCTTCGGAAAAACCGTAGTCGATGTCGGCCCGCAGGGTGTGCAGCGGCACCCGCCCTTCGCGGTACCACTCGGTACGGGCGATCTCGATTCCGTTCAGCCGCCCGGCACTCATGATCTTGATGCCCTGCGCGCCCAGGCGCATGGCGTTCTGCATCGCCCGCTTCATCGCGCGGCGGAACATGATGCGCTTCTCGAGCTGCTGGGCGATCGAGTCGGCCACCAGTTGCGCATCGATCTCGGGCTTGCGGATCTCCTCGATGTTGACGTGCACCGCCTGCACACCGAGCAGTTTGCGCAACTGCGCTTTCAAGCCTTCGATGTCCTCGCCCTTCTTGCCGATGACCACGCCGGGGCGAGCACTGTGAATGGTGATGCGCGCGTCCTTCGCTGGACGTTCGATCACCACGCGCCCCACCGAGGCATGCGAAAGCTTCTTGCGCAGGAAGTCGCGCACGCGCAGATCTTCGTTGAGCATGCCGGCGAACGAGCGGCTGTTCGCGTACCAGCGCGAACTCCAGTTGCGGCTCACCGCCAGGCGGAATCCAGTCGGGTGGATCTTCTGTCCCATCGTGTTCTCGCTTCCGATTCGGTTGGGCGTCAGGCGCGTTTGCCGGCAGCGTCGTCGCTGACGGTCACGAAGATATGGCAGGTCGGCTTGGTGATCCGATTGCCGCGCCCCTTGGCACGTGCATGGAATCGCTTCACCGAGGGGCCTTGCTCGACCATGATGCGTTTGACCTTCAGTTCGTCGACGTCGGCACCTGCGTTCTGCTCGGCGTTGGCGATCGCCGATTCGACGACCTTCTTGATGATGCGCGCGGCCTTCTTGGGGCTGAATGCGAGCAGGTTCAGCGCGCGTTCCACCTGCAACCCGCGAATCTGATCGGCAACCAGCCGCCCCTTCTGCGCCGACAGGTGCACCCCGTAAAGCTTGGCTTGAGTATCCATGGTTGTTCCTTGCTTCGCCGTCTATTTCCTCGGCCCGGACCTGGCAGGCGCCGAAGAGGTCTTCTTGTCGGCGCTATGGCCCTTGAACGTGCGGGTGTGTGCGAATTCGCCGAGCTTGTGACCGACCATGTTCTCGGTGACGAACACCGGGATGTGCTGCTTGCCGTTGTGGACCGCGATGGTGAGACCGACGAAATCGGGCAATACCGTCGAGCGTCGCGACCAGGTCTTGATCGGACGCTTGTCGTTGTTCGAGCGCGCCGTATCGATCTTCTTGACCAGATGCAGATCGACGAACGGACCCTTTTTGAGTGAACGTGCCATATCGGTTCCCGGTTATTTCTTGTGGCGGCTGGCCACGATCATGCTTTGCGTGCGCTTGTTCTTACGCGTGCGGTGGCCTTTGGCCAGCGTGCCCCACGGAGAAACCGGATCGCGCTTGGTGCCGGTGCGACCCTCGCCGCCGCCGTGCGGATGGTCGATCGGGTTCATTGCAACGCCGCGCACCGTCGGGCGGATACCGCGCCAACGCTTGGCGCCGGCCTTGCCGTACTGACGCAGGTTGTTCTCTTCGTTGCCGACCTCGCCGATCGTGGCACGGCACTCCACGTGAATGCGGCGGATCTCTCCGGATCGCATACGGAGCTGCGCGTAGCTGCCTTCGCGAGCGAGCAACTGCACCGACGTTCCCGCCGAGCGCGCGAGCTGGGCGCCCTTTCCCGGCTGCAACTCGATGCAGTGGATGGTCGTACCCACCGGGATATTTCGGATCGGCAGCGTGTTGCCCGGACGGATCGGCGCTTCGGACCCGCTCATCAGCTGCGTGCCAACCGTGACCCCCTTGGGCGCGATGATGTAGCGGCGCTCACCGTCGGCGTAGCACAGCAGCGCGATGTGGGCGCTTCGATTCGGGTCGTGCTCGATGCGTTCGACCTTGGCGGCGATGCCGTCCTTGTTGCGTCGAAAATCGACCTTGCGATAGTGCTGCTGGTGGCCGCCACCCTTGTGCCGCATGGTGACCACGCCCAAATTGTTGCGGCCGGAGCCGCGGTGCTTCTTCTCGGTGAGCTTGGTGTGCGGCCGCCCTTTGTGGAGCGCCTCGTTCACCACCTTCACCAGTCCGCGACGGCCGGCGGAAGTCGGCTTGACCTTGACGAGCATGATTCGTTTCCTCGTGAGTTCCGCGGGCGGCGCTACTCGGCGGCCTGGAAGTTGATGTCCTGGCCGGCCTTGACGCTCACATAGGCCTTCTTCCAGTGGCGACGTCGACCCTGCACCTTGCCAACGCGCTTGTCCTTGCCGCGAACATTGACGATGCGCACGCCGGTGACTTCGAGCTTCTGATCCTTCTTGCTGAACAGCAGCTCCACCGCCGCCTTGATCTCGGGCTTGGTAGCGCGGTCGAGGACGCGGAACACGTATTGATTGTGCTTCTCGCCCACCATCGTGCTCTTCTCCGAGACGATCGGAGCGAGCAGCACCGTCATGAGCTGATCCTGGTTCATGCCCACATCTCCTCGAACTTGGCAATCGCCTTCTTGGTGAGCAGCACGTTCTTGAACTGCACCAGCGACACCGGATTGGTCTGCGGCACTTCCAGCACCAGCACCTGCGGCAGATTGCGCGAGGACAACAGCAGGTTCTCGCTCGCCTGATCGGTGATCACCAGCACCTCGTCCAGCCCCATGCCCTTGATCTTCTGCACGAGTTGTTTGGTCTTGGGCGTGTCGACGGTGAAGTCCTCGACGACGTGCAGGCGGTCTTCACGCGCGAGCTGCGACAGGATGGCGGCCATGCCTGCGCGATACATCTTGCGGTTGACCTTCTGGGTGAAGTTCTCGGTCGGGCTCGCCGGAAAGATCTTGCCGCCGCCGCGCCACAACGGGCTCGAGGCCTTGCCGGCGCGAGCGCGGCCGGTGCCTTTCTGCCGGAACGGTTTCTTCTTCGACTTGTTTACCTCGGCGCGCGTGAGCTGCTTGCGGTTGCCCAGGCGTGCATTCGCCTGATAGGCCACCACGAGCTGATGCACGAGCGATTCGTTGTATTCGCGTGCGAACAGCGCGTCAGCCGCACTGATCGTCGCGGTGTTCGATCCCTGATCGTTGAGGAGCTTGAGTTCCATGGTGTGGCTCACTTCTTCGCGGCTTTGGCCGGGGTCGGTACGACGGCTTTCTTCTTCGCCTTCACCGCCGGACGCACCACGATCAGACCTTCACGAGAGCCCGGCACGGCGCCCTTGACCCAGAGCAGCTGGCGCTCCGCATCGACACGCAGGATTTCCAATCCCTGCACCGTGGTCGTGACCGCGCCGAGATGACCTGGCATGCGTTTGCCGGGAAACACGCGCCCCGGATCCTGCGCCTGGCCGGTGGAGCCCGGCGTGTTGTGCGAGATCGAATTGCCGTGGCTGGCGCGACCCGAGCCGAAGTTGTGGCGCTTCTGCACGCCGGCAAAACCCTTGCCGATGCTGGTGCCCTGCACGTCGACGAACTGGCCGACCGAGAAGATGTCGGTGCCGATCTTGCCGCTAGCCTGAAATTTCTCCAGGTCGGCTTCGGGAACGCGGAATTCCTTCAGCCGGACACCGGCTTCGACGCCCGCTTTGGCGAGGTGGCCAGCGATCGGCTTGCGGATCCGCGTGGGCCGGCGCTTGCCGTGGGTGAGCTGCACGGCGGTGTAGCCGTCGGTGTCAGCCTTCTTGACCTGAGTGATGCGATTGTCCGCGACATCGAGCACCGTGACGGCGTGAGATTCGCCATCGTCGGAAAAGATGCGCGTCATGCCGACCTTGCGGCCGATCAGACCTAACGTCATTGTCATTACCCTCGCATGAGGTGCCGACTGCAATTGGTCGGCGATTACCCTTGGTGAAGCACGAGTGCCGCTTCACCATTCACTACGCACTTCGAACCTGTTACTTGATCGCCACGTCCACGCCCGCAGGCAGATCGAGCTTCATCAGCGCGTCGACCGTCTTGTCGGTCGGGTCGATGATGTCCATCAGTCGCACGTGGGTGCGCATCTCGAACTGATCGCGGGAAGTCTTGTTGACGTGCGGGCTGCGCAGCACGTCGAAGCGCTGAATGCGCGTCGGCAGCGGGATCGGACCGCGTACCACTGCACCGGTACGCTTGGCGGTGTCGACGATTTCCATCGCCGACTGATCGATCAGCCGGTAGTCGAACGCCTTCAGGCGAATACGAATCTTGTCGCTTTTGGTAGCCATGTAGTTTCTCGTACTACTCGATGACTTTGGTGACCACACCTGCGCCCACCGTCTTGCCGCCCTCGCGGATGGCAAAGCGCAGCCCCTGCTCCATCGCGATCGGGGCGATCAGCGCCACCGTCAGCTTGGTGTTGTCCCCAGGCATCACCATCTCGGTGCCCTGCGGCAACTCCACCGCCCCGGTCACATCGGTGGTGCGGAAGTAAAACTGCGGCCGGTAGTTGTTGAAGAACGGCGTGTGCCGCCCCCCCTCGTCCTTGCTCAGCACGTACACCTCGCACTCGAATTTCGTGTGCGGGGTGATCGAACCGGGCTTGGCCAGCACCTGGCCACGCTCGACGTCCTCGCGCTTCGTTCCACGCAGCAACACCCCGACGTTGTCACCCGCCTGGCCCTGATCGAGCAGCTTCCTGAACATCTCCACGCCGGTGCACACCGTCTTTTGCGTGGCCTTCAGCCCCACGATCTCGATCTCCTCGCCCACCTTGATGACCCCGCGCTCCACACGCCCGGTCACCACCGTGCCCCGACCCGAGATCGAGAACACATCCTCCACCGGCATCAGGAACGTGCCGTCGATCGCTCGCTTGGGCTCGGGGATGTAGCTATCGAGCGCATCGGCCAGCTTGAGCACCGAGCCCTCGCCCAGATCGCTCGTATCGCCCTCCAGCGCCTTCAATGCGCTGCCGATGATGATCGGGGTCTTGTCACCAGGGAATTCGTACTTGGACAGCAACTCGCGCACTTCCAGCTCCACCAGCTCCAGGAGCTCCTTGTCATCGACCATGTCCGCTTTGTTCATGTACACGATGATGTAGGGCACCCCCACCTGGCGCGCCAGCAGGATGTGCTCGCGCGTCTGCGGCATCGGCCCATCGGCTGCGCTCACCACCAGGATCGCCCCGTCCATCTGCGCCGCACCAGTGATCATGTTCTTCACGTAGTCGGCGTGCCCAGGACAGTCCACGTGCGCGTAGTGCCGCGCCTTGGTCTCGTACTCCACGTGCGCGGTGTTGATCGTGATGCCCCGGGCTTTCTCCTCCGGAGCCGAGTCGATCTGGTCGTAGGCCTTGGCCTCACCACCGAATTTCTTCGACAGGATCGTCGTCATCGCCGCCGTCAGCGTCGTCTTGCCGTGGTCCACGTGACCAATCGTCCCCACGTTCACGTGCGGCTTGGTCCTCTCAAATTTGCCTTTTGCCATTTCCGCGCCCTCTGTCTGCTCGATATCCGATGAATCACCGCTGCGGGTGTCACTGCACCCGATCCGCCATTCGCGGTCGCTCTACCTTCTCCTGCCGTCCTTCTCGTCCTTGCCCGTCATCTTCGCGACGATCGCGTCGGTCACGGTCTTGGGCGCTTCGGCGTAATGCTTGAATTCCATGGTGTATGTCGCCCGGCCCTGGCTGAGCGAACGCAGCTGCGTGGAGTAGCCGAACATCTCCGACAGCGGCACTTCCGCGCGGATCGCCTTGCCGGTGGGCAGATCCTCCATGCCCTGCACGACACCACGGCGACCCGACAGATCGCCCATCACGTTGCCCATGAAATCCTCGGGCGTCTCGACCTCGACCGCCATGATCGGTTCGAGCAGCATCGGCGTGGACTTACGCGCACCGTCCTTGAACGCAAAGATGGAGGCCATCTTGAAGGCGTTCTCGTTCGAATCGACCTCGTGGTACGAGCCGAAGAACAGGGTGACCTTGACGTCCACGACCGGAAAGCCGGCGAGCACGCCGTCTTGCAGCGCCTCCTCGACGCCTTTTTGCACCGCGGGGATGTACTCGCGGGGCACAGTCCCACCCTTGATGGCGTCGACGAACTCGAACCCTTTGCCGGCGTTCGGCTCAAGCTTGAGCACGACGTGGCCGTACTGACCGCGACCACCCGACTGGCGAACGAACTTGCCTTCGCTCTCCTCGCACAGTCGGCGGATCGTTTCGCGATACGCCACCTGCGGCGCACCGACATTGGCCTCGACGTTGAACTCGCGCTTCATGCGATCGACCAGGATCTCCAGATGCAACTCGCCCATGCCGGAGATGATGGTCTGTCCGGATTCCTCGTCGGTGCGCACACGGAACGACGGGTCTTCCTGCGCCAGACGCTGCAGGGCGATACCCATCTTCTCCTGGTCGCTCTTGGTCTTGGGCTCCACCGCCACGTGAATCACCGGCTCGGGAAACTCCATCTTCTCCAGGACGATCACCTTGTCGGGATCGCACAGCGTCTCACCGGTGGTGACCTCTTTCAGGCCGACGCACGCGGCGATGTCGCCTGCCCGCAGTTCCTTGATTTCCTCACGCTGGTTGGCGTGCATCTGCAGGATCCGGCCGATGCGCTCCTTGCGGCCGCGCATCGACGTGAACACCGAATCGCCCGAGTTCAGCACACCCGAGTAGACGCGAATGAACGTGAGCTGACCGACGTACGGGTCGGTCATGATCTTGAACGCCAACGCGGAGAACGGCGCGTTGTCTTCGGGCTTGCGATCGTCGGCCTGGCCGTTTTCCTTGCTGCCTTTCACCGGCGGGATATCGATCGGCGAGGGCAGGTAGTCGATCACCGCGTCGAGCATCGCCTGCACGCCCTTATTCTTGAAGGCGGTGCCGCACAGCATCGGCACGATCTCGTTGGCGATGGTGCGCTTGCGCAGGCCCTTCTTGACGTCCTCGATCGAGAGCTCGCCCGATTCGAGGTACTTGTTCATCAAGTCCTCGTCGGCTTCGGCGGCCGATTCGACCATCTTCTCGCGCCATTCCTTGCACGTGTCGAGCAGATCGGCCGGGATGTCCTTCATCTCGAATTTCATGCCGAGCGAAGCATCGTCCCAGTAGATCGCTTTCATGCGGACCAGGTCGACCACACCGGCGAAATTCTCTTCGGCGCCGATCGGCACCTGGATCGGCACCGCGTTGCCTTTGAGGCGCGATTTGATCTGGTCGTAGCACTTGAAAAAGTTAGCTCCGACACGATCCATCTTGTTCACGAACGCGAGACGCGGCACACCGTATTTGTTGGCCTGGCGCCAGACCGTCTCGGATTGCGGCTGCACGCCACCTACCGAGTCGTAGACCATGCACGCACCGTCTAGCACGCGCAGCGAGCGCTCCACCTCGATGGTGAAGTCGACGTGTCCCGGCGTATCGATGATGTTGACGCGATGCTCGGGATAACCGCCGTCCATGCCCTTCCAGAAGCAGGTGGTGGCGGCCGAGGTGATCGTGATGCCGCGCTCGCGCTCCTGCTCCATCCAGTCCATCACGGTTGCGCCGTCGTGCACCTCGCCCATCTTGTGCGACACACCCGTGTAGAACAGGATGCGCTCAGTGGTCGTGGTCTTGCCCGCGTCGATGTGCGCGCTGATACCGATGTTCCGGTAGCGTTCGATTGGAGTCTTGCGTGGCACCTTCGGAATTCCTCTTACTTACCTGGACTGCTTGATCTCTGTTACTGCACGCCTGAGCCGCACACTCGCCGCTGCAGGCACCGCGCGGGTACTTGTGCCGTCCCGAACTGAGACGGCGCGGGAGCCGGCATCATGCCGCCCCGCTGGGAGACGACAGTCTTGCGGTTGAACAAGCGACGCAGCCAGATGACTGCGCCGAGCCTCTCCCCCTGACCTATCGTTAGAGCGGGCGGCGATCTCGAGGGACACCGCCCCCAATCCATGCCGCCCAGCCATCACTCTGCCGGGCGCTCCTAGAAGCGGTAGTGCGAGAACGCCTTGTTCGCCTCGGCCATTCGATGCACCTCGTCGCGCTTCTTCATCGCGCCACCGCGGCCTTCGGCGGCCTCCATCAACTCGGCGGCCAACCGCGCGTCCATGGATTTCTCGGAGCGCTTCTGGGCCGCCTCGCGTAGCCAGCGCATCGACAGCGCCGCACGGCGAATCGGACGCACTTCGACCGGAACCTGGTAGTTCGCGCCACCGACACGGCGGCTCTTCACCTCGACCATCGGACGGACGTTCGAGATCGCCTGGTTGAACACCTCGAGCGGATCCTTGCCGGCCTTCGACTGGATCTGCTCGAACGCCTTGTAGATGATGCGTTCGGCGACCGACTTCTTGCCGCGCGTCATCAACACGTTGACGAACTTGGTGACATCGACGCTGCTGAACTTCGGGTCGGGCAGGATGTCGCGCTTGGGGACTTCTCTACGGCGAGGCATGTTTGCTGTGGGAAGGATTCAGGGTCGGGGGGTCGGGAGATTGGGCACGTGCCGTCGTCCGTCGATCGCCTTGCTGCCTTCGCTCTCCTTGAATTGTTTCGAACGTTGTCGCGTGATGGGGAATCAAGCTGCCTTGGGCCGCTTCGCGCCGTACTTCGAGCGGGACTGCTTCCGGTCCTTCACGCCCTGGGTATCGAGGCTGCCGCGCACGATGTGATAGCGCACGCCGGGAAGGTCCTTCACACGCCCGCCGCGGATCAGCACGACCGAGTGTTCCTGCAGGTTGTGTCCTTCACCGCCGATGTAACTGATCACCTCGAAGCCATTGGTGAGCCGGACCTTGGCGACCTTGCGAAGCGCCGAATTGGGCTTCTTCGGCGTCGTGGTGTACACCCGCGTGCAGACACCGCGCCGCTGCGGCGAGTTGCCCAGTGCGGGAACCTTGCTCTTGGCCGGTTCCTGAACGCGTGGCTTGCGAATGAGCTGACTAATAGTCGGCATGGGTGCGAATCGAGCTTGTAGGGTTCGTAACCCAGCGGCGCGGTCGTGGTCGACCCAATGGGAAACGGAAACGAAACGCGCCTAGGGAATGAGTGCCTGCACATGACTGCGCAAGCGACTGCCCGGCCGAGGCGACGGGTACGCGCAGACTATCAGCGCCCGGCCGAACAAAGACCGCGGATTTTACGGTGCTTTTTTCGCGCCCGTCAACGCTCGAACCGCTCGAATGCAGTCTCGAACGGGTTCTTGAGGCCTGGCACCGAGCGCTGACACGCCGGGTTGATCGCATAACTGGGCCGCGGCATGACACACCACCGATAGGGAGGGGCCAATCCGGTGGTGAAGGGACTCCCCACGGCCTGCCGAAGCCTGGACAATCGCGGCGCTACCGTCGATCCAGACGGCGGGCGACCGGCTACAAGAAAGTGCTCGACGGGGCGATGACCGGTCCAACCATCCAAAGAAGGGGAGTCACTCATGTCCGGCGCAGGCCATATCGATCCGTCCAACAAGAAAATCGCGCTGCTGATCGCGGTGCTGGCGCTGGTTCTAGCGTTCTCCGAAACGTTGGGCAAGGGCGCTCAAACCAACGGGTTGAGCTACAACATCGAGGCGTCCAATCTGTGGGCGTTCTTCCAGGCCAAGACGATTCGAATGACCAATGTCCAGACGGCCGCAGGCGTGCTCGAAGCCGAGCTGCCGCAGGTCACCAATCCGCAGGCCAAGGAGGCGATGGAAAAGCGCATCGGTGACTGGAAGAAGGCAGCCGCGCGCTACGACTCGGAGCCCGACACCCAGGAGGGGCGCAAGGAACTGGCCGCACGTGCCAAGGCCGCCGAAGCCAAGCGCGACCGCTCGATCGCCGCGTATCACCACTACGAAGTCGCTTCGGCAGCGGTGCAGATCGCCATCGTTCTCGCGTCGGCGACCATCATTACCGGCATGAACGCGCTGAGCTGGCTCGCCGCCGGGCTGGGTGTGATCGGGGTGGTGTTCTGCGCAATCGGCTTTTTCGCGCCGATGGCGGTGCATCTGTTCTAGCTCGGGCAACCGACGCGACTGCTGCTGTCGTCGTCCGCGAGCCCGATCGCTCCAATCGCCCCAATCCAACCCCAACACCAAAGCAAACGGGCGGAACGAAGTTCCGCCCGTTTCCGTACCGACTCGAGGTGGCGCGACATCGTCGCGCCATCTCCCACCACGTAAGCCGATCAGGCCTGTTCGGCTGTCGCCGTGGGCGCCGGTTCTTCGCCGCCCACCGGCTCTTCGAACAGCTCCTGCACCGGCACGGTCTTGCGTGCGTGGTGGTACGCCAGGCCGGTACCGGCAGGAATGAGCCGGCCGACGATGACGTTCTCCTTGAGACCGCGCAGATCGTCCTTCTTACCCATGATCGCGGCCTCGGTAAGCACGCGCGTGGTCTCCTGGAACGATGCCGCCGAGATGAACGAATCGGTCGACAGCGACGCCTTGGTGATACCAAGCAGCATGTAGCTGTAGGTGGCGGGGCGCTTCTCGTCTTTCATCGCGCGCTCGTTTTCCTCCAGCACCTCGGCACGCTCGACCTGCTCGCCCGGGATGAACGGCGTATCGCCCGCATCCTCGATCTGCACCCGGCGCAGCATCTGACGCACGATCACCTCGATGTGCTTGTCGTTGATGCGCACACCCTGCAGGCGGTAGACGTCCTGCACCTCATCGATGATGTAGCGCGCCAGCGCCTCGACGCCCTGCAGCCGCAGGATGTCGTGCGGATCGGCCGGACCGTCGACGATCACCTCGCCCTTGTTGACCACCTGCCCGTCGTGAACCATGACGTGCTTGTCCTTCGGGATGAGGAACTCGTGCGCCTTGCTGTCGAGGTCGGTGATCACCAGGCGTTGCTTGCCCTTGGTGTCCTTGCCGAACGACACGGTGCCAGTGACATCGGCCAGCATGCCGGCGTCTTTCGGCGAACGCGCCTCGAACAGCTCGGCCACGCGCGGCAGACCGCCGGTGATGTCGCGGGTCTTCGACGTTTCCTGGGGCATGCGCGCGAGCACCTCGCCGACCGCAACCTCCTGCCCGTCCTTGACCGTGATGATCGCGCCCACCTGCACGGTGATGTTCACCAGATGATCGGTGCCGGCGATGCGCACCTCTTCGCCCTTTTCGTTCAGCAGCTTCATCTGCGGCCGCAACGATTTCGCGCTCGAGGAGCTGCGTCGCTTCGGATCGATCACCACCAGCGTCGACAAACCAGTGACGTCGTCGATCTGCTTGGCGACCGTCGTGCCTTCTTCCACGTGCTCGAACTTAACGGTGCCCGCGTACTCGGTGATGATCGGCCGGGTATGCGGATCCCACGTGGCTAGCACTTGACCAGCACGCACCGCGCGGCCGTCGTCGACGGCCAGCATGGCGCCGTACGGCACCTTGTGGCGCTCACGCTCGCGGCCGTTTTCATCGGCAACCATGACCTCGCCGGTGCGCGAGATCGCGACACGCTCGCCTTTGGCGTTGGTGACGTAACGCATCTGCGGCGAGAAGCGCGCCACGCCGGCCGATTTCGCCTCGACCTGGCTGGCCACCGCGGTACGGGAGGCCGCACCACCGATGTGGAACGTGCGCATCGTGAGCTGCGTGCCGGGCTCGCCGATCGACTGCGCCGCGATCACACCCACCGCTTCACCGATGTTGATGATCGAGCCGCGGCCCAGATCACGTCCGTAGCACTTGCAGCACAGGCCCCAGCGCGTGTCGCAGGTGAGCGGGGTGCGCACCTTGACCTCGTCGATGCCGAGCGACTCGATCTGATCGACCTCTTCTTCGTTCAGCAGCGAGCCGGCGGGGAGCAGCGTGTCTTGCGTATCCGGATGCAGCACCTCGTCGGCCAGTACGCGCCCGAGGATCCGCTCGCGCAGCGCCTCGATGACCTCACCACCCTCGATCAGCGCACGCATGGTGAAGCCGTTGGTGGTGTCGCAATCTTCCTCGGTCACCACCAGATCCTGCGTGACGTCCACCAGACGCCGGGTCAGGTAGCCCGAGTTCGCGGTCTTCAATGCGGTGTCGGCCAGACCCTTGCGCGCGCCGTGCGTGGAGATGAAGTACTGCAGCACGTTCAGGCCTTCGCGGAAGTTCGCGGTGATCGGCGTCTCGATGATCGAGCCGTCTGGCTTGGCCATCAGACCGCGCATACCGGCGAGCTGCCGGATCTGCGCCGCCGAACCGCGCGCGCCCGAGTCGGCCATCATGTAGATGGAGTTGAACGACTCCTGGCGCACTTCCTTGCCGGTGCGATCGGTGACCGGTTCCGAAGACAGCTGCTCCATCATCGCCTTGCCGACCATGTCGCCGGCATGCCCCCAGATGTCGACCACCTTGTTGTACCGCTCGCCCGCGGTCACCAGGCCCGAGGTGTACTGCTGCTCGATCTCCTTGACCTCGGTTTCGGCATCGTTGATGAGCTTGATCTTCTGATGCGGGATCAGCATGTCGTCGACGGCGATCGACAGACCCGCGCGCGTTGCCGCGGCGAAGCCGGACTGCATCAGCTTGTCGGCGAAGATCACCGTCTCGCGCAGCCCGCAACGGCGGAACGACGCGTTGATGAGACGCGAGATCTCCTTCTTCTTGAGCGGCTTGTTGATGTAATCGAACGTCAACCCGGCCGGCAGGATTTCCGACAGCAGCGAGCGGCCCGCGGTGGTCTGGTAGCGCGTCACCTTGTGGATGTGCTCGCCGTTCTCGCCCAGGTCGATCTCCTTGACGCGCACCGAAATCGACGCGTGCAGATCGAGTTGACCCAGGTCGTAAGCGCGCTGAACTTCGGTGATGTCGGCGAACGCCATGCCTTCGCCGCGCGCGTTCACGCGTTCGCGCGTGGCGTAGTACAGACCGAGCACGATGTCCTGCGAGGGCACGATGATCGGCTCGCCGTTTGCGGGCGAGAGCACGTTGTTGGAGGCGAGCATCAATGTGCGCGCTTCCATCTGCGCTTCCAGCGACAACGGCACATGCACCGCCATCTGGTCGCCGTCGAAGTCGGCATTGAACGCCGCGCACACCAGCGGATGCAGCTGGATCGCCTTGCCCTCGATCAGCACCGGCTCGAACGCCTGGATGCCCAGACGATGCAGCGTCGGCGCGCGGTTGAGCATGACCGGGTGCTCGCGGATGACCTCCTCGAGGATGTCCCACACCACCGGCGTCTCGGCTTCCACTTCGCGCTTGGCGGCCTTCACCGTCGTGGCGATGCCCTGGAGTTCGAGCTTGTTGAAGATGAACGGCTTGAACAGCTCGAGCGCCATCTTCTTGGGCAGACCGCACTGGTGCAGCTTCAGTTGCGGACCGACCACGATCACCGAACGGCCGGAGTAGTCGACGCGCTTGCCGAGCAGGTTCTGACGGAAGCGGCCGCCCTTGCCCTTGATCATGTCGGCGAGCGACTTGAGCGGACGTTTGTTGGCACCGGTCATCGCCTTGCCGCGGCGACCGTTGTCGAGCAGCGAATCGACCGCCTCCTGCAGCATGCGCTTCTCGTTGCGCACGATGATCTCCGGGGCCTTCAACTCGAGCAGCCGCTTGAGGCGGTTGTTGCGGTTGATGACGCGCCGGTACAGATCGTTCAGATCCGAGGTGGCGAAACGACCGCCGTCGAGCGGCACCAGCGGACGCAGCTCCGGCGGCAGCACCGGCAGCACCTCGAGGATCATCCACTCGGGCTTGATGTTCGAGCGCTGGAAGCCCTCGAGCACCTTGATCCGCTTGGCGAGCTTCTTGATCTTGGCGTCGGACCCGGTTGCTTCGAGGTCCTTGCGCAGACCCTCGATCTCACGTTCGATCGTGATGCCCTTGAGCAGCTCGCGGATGCCCTCGGCGCCCATGGTCGCGGAGAAGTCGTCGCCGAATTCCTCCACCTTGGCGAGGTAGTCGTCCTCGGTGAGGAGCTGGCCGCGCTTGAGCGGCGTCATGCCCGGGTCGGTCACCACATAGGCTTCGAAATACAACGCCCGTTCGATGTCGCGCAACGTCATGTCGAGCACCAGGCCCAGACGCGAGGGCAGGCTCTTCAGGAACCAGATGTGCGCGACCGGGCTCGCCAGCTCGATATGGCCCATGCGTTCGCGCCGCACCTTGGCGAGCGTCACTTCGACGCCGCACTTCTCGCAGATGACGCCGCGATGCTTCAACCGCTTGTACTTGCCGCACAGGCACTCGTAGTCCTTGATCGGACCGAAGATGCGCGCGCAGAACAACCCGTCACGCTCGGGCTTGAAAGTCCGGTAGTTGATCGTCTCGGGCTTTTTCACTTCACCGTACGACCACGACCGGATCTTCTCCGGCGAGGCGATGCCGATCTTGATGGCATCGAACTCTTCGTTCTGCTGGACCTGCTTGAACAGATCGAGTAGCGCTTTCATTGACCACTCCTCGTAAGGACTGCTGTGTTCTGCCGAAAACCGAATGCCCTATTCAATGCCTGACGCGCGCCCGCGCGCCTGCTGCTCCTAGTGGCGCTCCAGATCGATGTCGATGCCAAGCGAACGGATCTCCTTGACCAGCACGTTGAACGACTCGGGCATGCCCGCCTCGATCTTGTGATCGCCCTTGACGATGTTCTCGTACACCTTGGTGCGACCATTGATGTCGTCGGATTTGACCGTGAGCATCTCCTGCAGCGTGTATGCGGCGCCGTACGCTTCCAGCGCCCACACCTCCATCTCGCCGAAGCGTTGGCCGCCGAACTGCGCCTTGCCGCCAAGGGGCTGCTGCGTGACCAGGCTGTACGGACCGGTCGAGCGCGCGTGCATCTTGTCGTCCACCAGATGGTGCAGTTTCAGCATGTGCATGTAGCCCACGGTCACCGGACGATCGAAGGCATCGCCGGTGCGGCCGTCGTACAGCGTGGCCTGGGTCTTGGTCGGGGTGAGCTGCAGGCTACGCGTGACCGCGTCGTCGCCGGGGAACGCCAGATCGAGCATCGCGCGGATCTCGGTCTCGCTCGCGCCGTCGAACACCGGCGTTGCGAACGGCACGCCGCCGCGCAGGTTGCCCGCCATCGCCACGACTTCGGTGTCGGTCATCTGCTCGATGCCCTGTCCACGTCCGCTGGTCGCGTACACCTTGTTCAGGAAGTCGCGCAGTTCGGCGGCGGAGGACTGCGCCTTGAGCATGTGGCCGATACGCACGCCGATGCCTTTGGCGGCCCAGCCCAGATGCGTCTCCAGGATCTGGCCGACGTTCATCCGCGAGGGCACACCGAGCGGATTGAGCACGATGTCGACCGGCGTACCGTTGGCCAGATGCGGCATGTCTTCGACCGGGACGATCTTGGATACCACGCCCTTGTTGCCGTGACGACCCGCCATCTTGTCGCCGGGCTGCACCCGCCGCTTCACCGCCAGGTAGACTTTGACCATCTTGATCACGCCGGGGGGCAGTTCGTCGCCCTGGGTGAGCTTCTTCTTCTTGGCCTCGAACGCCCGGTCGAACTCGTCGCGCAGCGACGCCAGACTGTCCTTGATCGCTTCGACCTGCGCCTGCGGCTCCTCGTCGGCCAGCCCGATCTCGAACCAGCGGTAGCGCTCGACCTCGTCGAGATACTGCTTGGTGATCTTGTCGCCTTTGGCCAGTTTGTTCGGACCTTTCGCCGCGGTCTTGCCCATCAACAGGCGCTCCAGACGCCCGAACGCGTCGGCCTCGACGATGCGCAGCTGATCGCCCAGGTCCTGCTTGAAGCGTTTCAACTCGTCGTCGATGATCTGCTGGGCGCGCTTGTCGCGTTCGATGCCTTCGCGGGTGAACACCTGCACGTCGATCACGGTGCCCGAAATTCCCGAGGGGACGCGCAGTGACGTGTCCTTCACGTCGGAGGCCTTCTCGCCGAAGATCGCGCGCAGCAGCTTCTCTTCCGGCGTGAGCTGGGTCTCGCCTTTCGGCGTGACCTTGCCCACCAGCACGTCACCGGCTTCCGCTTCGGCGCCGATGTAGACGATGCCCGACTCGTCCAGCCGCCCCAACTGCCCCTCGGAGAGGTTGGAGATGTCGCGCGTGATCTCTTCGGGTCCGAGCTTGGTGTCGCGCGCGACCACGGTGAGCTCCTCGATGTGGATCGAGGTGTAGCGATCGTCGGACACGACCTTCTCGGAGATCAGGATCGAATCCTCGAAGTTGTAGCCGTTCCAGGGCATGAACGCGACCAGCATGTTCTGACCCAGCGCGAGCTCGCCCAGATCGGTGGAGGCGCCGTCGGCGATCACATCACCCCTGGCGATGCGCTCGCCGATACGCACGATCGGACGCTGGTTGATGTTCGTGTTCTGGTTCGAACGGGTGTACTTGATGAGGTTGTAGATATCGACGCCGACCTCACCTGGCACCGTCTCGTCGTCGTTGACGCGCACCACGACGCGGCTCGCATCGACGTAGTCGACCATGCCGCCGCGACGCGCCACGACCGCCGTACCCGAATCGATCGCGGCGGTGCGCTCGATGCCGGTGCCGATCAGGGGCTTGTCCGGACGCAGGCAAGGCACCGCCTGACGCTGCATGTTCGAGCCCATCAGCGCGCGGTTGGCGTCGTCATGCTCCAGGAACGGGATGAGCGAGGCGGCCACCGATACGATCTGCGCCGGGGACACGTCCATGTACTGCACCCGGTCGGGCGTCACCAGCGTGAACTCGTTCTTGAACCGCGAGGACACCAGGCTGTCGACCAGCCTGCCCTGCGCGTCGAGCTGCGCGTTCGCCTGCGCGATGACGTAGTTGCCTTCTTCGATGGCGGAGAGGAAATCGATCTGATCGGTCACGCGACTGTCGGCGACCTTGCGGTACGGCGTCTCGAGGAAGCCATGCTTGTTGGTGCGCGAGAACAGCGCCAGCGAGTTGATCAGGCCGATGTTCGGGCCTTCCGGGGTCTCGATCGGACAGACGCGCCCGTAGTGCGTGGGATGCACGTCGCGTACCTCGAAGCCCGCACGCTCGCGTGTCAGGCCACCCGGTCCGAGCGCCGAGACGCGGCGCTTGTGCGTGATCTCCGACAGCGGATTGGTCTGGTCCATGAACTGCGACAACTGCGACGAACCGAAGAACTCCTTGATCGCCGCCGAGATCGGCTTGGCGTTGATCAGGTCGTGCGGCATCAGGTTCTCGGTCTCGGCCTGCGACAGGCGCTCGCGCACTGCACGCTCGACGCGCACCAAGCCGGCACGGAACTGGTTCTCGGCGAGCTCGCCCACCGATCGCACGCGGCGATTGCCAAGGTGATCGATGTCGTCGATGTCGCCGCGGCCGTTGCGCAGCTCGACCATGATGCTCACCACGGCGAGGATGTCGTCGTTGGACAGCGTTCCCTTGCCGTCCTCGCCACGATCACCCATGCGCGCGTAGAAGCGTTTGAGCCAGGCCGGCGCGCGCTCGTCGATCTTCTCCGGATAGGCGCGGCGATTGAACTTCATGCGGCCGACCGCGGAGAGGTCGTAACGTTCCTCGGCGTAGAACAGCCCCTTGAACAGCGATTCGACGGCGTCTTCGGTCGGCGGCTCGCCGGGGCGCATCATGCGATAGATCGCCACGCGCGCCGCCCATTCGTCGGCGGTCTCGTCGATGCGCAGCGTTGCGGAGATGTAGGCGCCCTGATCCAGATCGTTGGTGTAGAGGGTGTTGGTCATGCCGACGTTGGCGGCCCGCAGCTTGGCGAGCAGCTGATCGGTGATCTCCTCGTTGGCTGCGGCGATGACCTCGCCGGTTTCCTTGTCGACGGCGGCCTTGGCCAGCGTACGTCCGATCACGAAATCATCGGGCACGGCGATGCGCTTCATGCCGGCGGTTTCGAGGTCGCGGATGTGACGCGCGTTGATGCGCTTGTCCTTCTGGACGATCACCTTGCCGGCGTTGTCGGCGATGTCGAAGCGCGCCATCTCGCCGCGCAGCCGCTCGGGCACGAGTTCGAACGTGACCATGCCCTTCTCGAAGTGCAGCGTGTCGAAGTCGTAGAACATCTCGAGGATCTGCTCGGGCGTCATGCCGATCGCTTTGAGCAGGATGGTCACCGGCATCTTGCGGCGCCGGTCGACACGGAAGTACACGTAGTCCTTCGGGTCGAATTCGAAGTCGAGCCACGAGCCGCGATACGGGATGATGCGCGCCGAGAACAGCAGCTTGCCCGAGGAATGGGTCTTGCCGCGATCGTGCTCGAAGAACACACCGGGTGAGCGGTGCAGCTGCGAAACGATCACGCGCTCGGTACCGTTGATGACGAACGAGCCGGTGTCGGTCATGAGCGGAATCTCGCCCATGTACACCTCCTGTTCCTTCACCTCCTTGACGGTCGGCTTGGCCGCTTCGCGATCCATGATCGTCAGGCGCACCTTGGCGCGCAGCGGCGAGGCGAACGTGAGGCCGCGCTGCTGGCATTCCTTGACGTCGAACGGCGGCTCGCCCAGCGCGAAGCTCACGTAGTCGAGCTTGGCATTACCCGAGTGACTCTGGATCGGGAAGATCGAGGTGAACGCGGCCTGCAGACCGATGTTGCGCCGCTGCGAGGGCGGCGTGGTGGCCTGCAGAAACTCCGCGTACGACTCGAGCTGTGTCGCCAACAGGTACGGCACGTTAAGCACATCGGCGCGCTTCGCGAAGCTCTTGCGGATGCGCTTCTTCTCGGTCGTGGAGATGGTCAAACTCGTCATGGAAGCTCCGTTTCAGAAGACGGAAGACAGAGGACAGAAGACAACTCGCGCCAAACCGGATGCTGTCTGCCGGTACGCGCACGCGCTATCTGCTTTCGTCTGACCTCGCGATTCGATCGCGGCAAATCGATGAAAACCAGAGACGCAAAAGGCTGGACGGCCGATGCGACCGTCCAGCCCTACTGCAACTCGCCTTACTTGATCTCGGCCTTGGCACCGGCGTCGGTAAGCTTCTTCGCGATGGCGTCGGCGTCGGCCTTCGGAATGGCTTCCTTGACGGGCTTGGGTGCGCCGTCGACCAGGTCCTTGGCTTCCTTGAGCCCAAGACCGGTCACTTCGCGCACCGCCTTGATCACGTTCACCTTGTTTTCGCCGGCCGCGGTCAGTACGACGGTGAACTCGGTCTTCTCTTCGGCGGCGGCAGCGGCGCCACCACCGGCGGCCGGGGCCGCGACGGCAACCGCCGCAGCGGCGGCCGACACGCCGAACTTCTCCTCCATCATCTTGATCAGCTCGGAGATCTCCAGCACCGTCTTGGCGCCGATCGCGTCGAGGATTTCTGCGTTGCTCAATGCCATGTTTCTGCTCCTGAATGGATTTGATCGAGTCGTATCTGGATATGCGGGAATGAGTCCGAAACTACGCGCCCTGCTTTTCCTTCTGGTCGCGCACGGCTGCAACCGTGCGGACGAACCGGGCAGGCACTTCGTTCAGCGTCCTCACGAACTGCGCAATCGGTGCCTGCATCGTCGCCATCAGCGTTGCGAGAAGTTCTTCGCGCGAGGGCATCGTCGCCAGCGCCTTGACCTCGGCCGGTGAGAACACCGCATTGGGCATCGCCCCGGCCTTGATCACGAACTTATCGTTCGACTTGGCGAACTCGTTGAGCACCTTCGCGGTCGCCACCGGATCACTGGAAATACCGTAGATCAGCGGTCCGGACATCTGCTCGGACAGCTTTTCGAACGGCGTTCCTTTCACGGCGCGACGCGCGAGCGTGTTCTTGAGAACGCGCAGGTACACCCCCGATTGCCGCGCCTTGCGGCGCAGATCGGTCATTGCTCCCACTTCCAGGCCACGGTACTCGGCAAGAACGATCGCCTGCGCGTTGCCGACCTGCGCGGCGATCTCCGTTACGACTGCTTGCTTCTGCTCGAGATTGAGACCCAAGGTTTCTGCCTCCGTTACTTGCGTCGACGCGTCGCCGGCACACGCATGCATCTGCTTCGTGCCACCTGCTTCACGTCGTTACCATGCGGCGACCTTCATGCCCGGAAGCGAGCCGCGTCGGCGAACAGTGCCGCCGCGACTCTCGATCAATCCGTCAGTTGGGGTACGCCATCTGCGCGGGCCAGGGTGGCTGCGGAACCGAAGCAGACAACGCTTCGATGCCATGCCGAATCACCCGATTAAGCTCCGACGAGCACCTGCGGTCTTTGACAACCCCGATCACCGCGCGCCGGCTTCGCGAGGACTACCCGCGGAACC
The DNA here is from genome assembly GCA_902826155.1 of uncultured beta proteobacterium. Next base: position 1,089 of record CADEDU010000052.1, on the reverse strand, counting down.
GGACCGTAGCGATCGGGCCCAAAGTCGTATGCGCTTCTCCTACGCGGCGAGGCTCGACAGGTCGACGCGAACGCCGCGGCCCATCGTGCTCGAAACCGATAGTTTCTTGATATAGATGCCTTTGACGCCGCTCGGCTTGGCCTTGTTGAGAGCGTCGACCAGCGCACCGAGGTTGTCTTTCAATTGCTCGGGCGTAAACGATGCCCGGCCGATCGAGCACTGCACGATTCCGGCCTTGTCGGCGCGGAACTGCACCTGACCCGCCTTGGCGTTGCGCACCGCCGTCGCGACATCGGGCGTCACCGTACCCACCCGCGGATTGGGCATCAGGCCGCGCGGCCCAAGGATCTGACCGAGTTGGCCCACCACCCGCATCGCGTCCGGACTGGCGATTGCGACGTCGAAATCGAGCTTGCCGCCCTTGATCTGTTCGGCCAGGTCGTCCAACCCGACGATATCGGCGCCAGCGGCACGTGCCGCCTCGGCACGATCGCCCTGCGCAAACACCGCCACGCGAACCGTCTTACCGGTGCCCGCAGGCAACACGACGGAACCGCGAACGGTCTGATCGGATTTTTTGGCGTCAATGCCCAGGTTTACCGCCACGTCGACCGACTCGTTGAACTTGGCAGTCGCGCCCTTCTTGACCAGCGATAGTGCATCGTCGGCCGGGTAGATCTTGGCGAGATCGACGAGACCTTCGAGCGCCTTCTGTCGTTTGGTCAGCTTCATTTCACAGACCCTCCACGGTGATGCCCATGGAGCGTGCGCTGCCTGCGACGGTGCGCACTGCGGCTTCCAGATCCGCAGCAGTCAGATCGGGCATCTTGGCCTTGGCGATCTCTTCGGCCTGCGCGCGAGTGATCTTGCCGACCTTGTCTGTGTGCGGCTTGGGGCTGCCCTTCTCGATCTTCGCGGCCTTCTTGATCAGCACGCTCGCCGGCGGTGTCTTGATCTTGAACGTGAAGCTCTTGTCGGCGTAGGCGGTGATTTCCACCGGCAACGGCAACCCGGGCTCCATCTTCTGCGTCTGCGCGTTGAACGCCTTGCAGAACTCCATGATGTTCAGGCCGCGCTGACCCAGCGCCG
>CADEDU010000051.1 GCA_902826155.1 uncultured beta proteobacterium | reverse complement strand
GAAACTGCACCGGGATATCGAGCTCGACGCACTTGGCATAGAACGGATACCACTTGGCATGATCGGGCGCGAGCTCGAACCAGTGCGGATAGAAGTGTGCCCCGATGAAACCGTACTCGCGCACCGCACGCTCCAGTTCGCGCACGCCCTTCATGCCCTCGGTCGGATCGAGGCCGGCCAGCCCGTAGAACCGGCCCGGATAGCGGTTGACCGCCTCGGCGACGATCTCGTACGGCAAGTGCCAGCTGGCCGGCATGCTGAGTTGTCCGGTCTTGGTGGCGATCAGAAACGCGCGCTCGATGCCGGCCTTGTCCATCAGCGCGAGCATCGCCTCGTGCGTCAGTCCGCCGCCCAGGCCCGGGGTGCGACCGATCTTCTCTTCCCAGAATTTGCGACTCCAGGCCGGACGCAGTTGCATGATCTGCGGCGTGATCGGATTGACGACGCAATCGATGGCGGCGATGTCGTAAGGCATGGTGGCGGGCGCTTGAGTGAGGGAGTGAGGGAGTGGTGGTGTCGGTGGTTTCGCGAGGTCGCGAAATCACCGTCACAGAATACCTGACTCCCTAAGTGCGCTTCGAGTGCGCCGCCTTTCGCCATGCTGTCGATCGACAACGCCGCTTCTCACCTCTGGTCCGCTGAAATCGCCCGTTAGCCGCGGAACGATGTCGCGCGTACACGGCACTTACACCGATTACATTCTGTTACCCGCAATACGTCGGCGCTGGTGACCGCGCAGCCGTTGTTCGACGCGTGACGACGCGCATACTCGCTCATCGTTGCCAGCCAGTTCCATCAAGCAACCAATCACGAGGAGTTCTCATGCAGATCGCAAAAATCGCCTTGACCGTCGCGCTGTCCAGCCTCGTTGCCGGGACGGCACTCGCCCAGGGCACGCAAAGCACGCCGCGCATCGACGCGCGCCAGGAACGCCAGGCCGAGCGCATCGACAAAGGCGTCGAGAGCGGCCAGCTCAACCAGCGTGAAGCAGCCCGCATGGAAAAAGGCCAGGCTCGCGTGCAGAAGATGGAAGACCGCGCGACGGCCGACGGCAAAGTGACCAAGGCGGAAAAACGCCGCGTCGAACACGCGCAGGACGTGCAAAGCGGTCGCATCGCCCGGCAGAAGCACGACGCGCAAAAAGCGCAGAAGTAACGCGCGCACGATCGTCGCGCGCCAGACGCCGCATCCTCACGGGTGCGGCGTTTTTCTTTCTGGCCCCAACGGCACATGGCGGATGCACTGCGCGGCGACCCAATCCGGCACCCATCACTATCTCGCCTCGATCGCTTATTCTCGGCCCTCAATCACACCGCATTGCATTCACCGGGCCACGCCAATGCAGATCGCTGACTATCCCCCACAGGAACCTCTGTCCGATGCTGGCCGCACCTACGGCGAGGAGTGCCTGCGCCGTGGTGCCGGCGTTCAAGGCGAAGAAGCACGCTACGGCGACGACCCATATCAAAGCGTGCTCGCCTATCGAGCAGCCAAACCCGACGGCCGCGTGCTGTTGTTCTGGCACGGCGGCGGCTGGACCAGCGGCTACAAGGAATGGATGTCGTTCATGGCGCCATCGTTCACCGCCGCAGGCGTTACGTTCATCACTGCGGGGTACCGCCTGGCACCGGGCCATCTGTTTCCCACCGGACTCGATGATTGCGCGAGCGCAGTGCGCTGGACGCTCACCAACGCCACACGCTTCGGTGGTGATCCGGCCAAGCTGTTCTTGGGCGGGCACTCGGCGGGCGGCCACTACGCGGCGCTGCTCGCCGTCAGCCGCGATTGGCAATCGAAGGCTGGAGTGGCCGTCGATTGCGTGCGCGGCTGTCTGCCGCTATCGGGCGTGTTCGACTTCACCGCCACCAGTGGCCTGACGATGCGCCCGCGTTTTCTCGGACCATCGGGCAACGAACGCGAGGCCAGTCCGATCCACCAGATGCAAGCGCCGCTGCCGCCGTTCTACGTTGCGCACGGCTCAGAGGATTTCCCGCATCTGATGAAACAGGCCGAAGCGTTCGAAGCGGCGTTTCGCGCAGCCGGCGGATCGGTCAAGCGCGACGTACTCGCTGGGCGCAATCACTTCAGTGCGAGCTACGCCGGCGGCGAAGCCGATGGTCCGTGGGTAAAACCGGCGCTCGCGTTCATGGCAAGCGTGGTCCGCTGATCGGCGCGAGTCGCCTCCGTTCGACCGACGCGCTCCGATCGATTGCGCACGCGCTGTTGCCGCACGGTTACAGCTCGATGCAGCCGCGACTTATCGCCACCGCAACCGACGCGCCGCGTTAATTTGCCCCGCGTGGCACCGGTCCACGATGCGCGAAACTACGCGCAGACCTTGGGAGGGGGCGAATGGCAAACGGCACGCGCAGTTGGATCACGATCGGATTGATGGCGGCAACGCTCGGCTCGCTGTCGCACACCGTGCGCGGCGATTCGGCCGGACGTATCGGCGCAACCAACACGGAGCCGCCAAGCGCGATCACCGCCGATGGCGGCCGCTACTACGGGCCGCTAGTCGACGGCAAACAGCACGGCACGGGCCGTATCGAGTGGGACAACGGTGCGCGCTACGAAGGCGAGTTCGTTCACGGACTGTTTGCCGGGCGTGGCCGCAAGCAATCGGCTGAAGGCACGCGCTACGAGGGCGAGTTCGCCAGCGGTATGGCTGCGGGTCAGGGTCGCGTCGACACGTCGCACGGCGATGTGTATGTCGGATCGGTGAGGGCCGGCACGTATTGGGGCCAGGGCACGCTCACCTTCGCCGATGGCCGCACGTACACCGGTGAATTCGAGCGCGGCAAGTTCCATGGCCAAGGTCGCTTCCAGACCCCGCTGGGCGAAACCTACGAAGGGCAGTTCGTCCGTGGCGAGTTCAGCGGGACCGGTGTCTACACGAACCGTATCGGTGTACGACACGAGGGCATGTTCCAGAAGTGGCGGCCCACGGGCCGCGGCGCACTCACCGATCCGGCCGGCAATGTATTCGAGGGCGAGTTCACCAACGGCCTGATCGTCGGTCACGGCGTCAAACGGTTCAAGGACGGATCACGCTACGAGGGCGATTTCAAACAGTGGAATCCCGAGGGCAAGGGCGTCCTGGTGCACGCCAATGGCGATCGCTACGAGGGTAGCTTCGCCGGCGGCATGTACCACGGTGAAGGAACGCTGCGCTACGCCAAACCGAGCGAGAACGGTGCGACCGAACAGCACGGTCGCTGGCAGCACGGGACGCTCGCTGATCCGGAACGAGAGGAGCGGACCCGGCGCGACGTGGAGCAGGCGCTGTACGGTCAGCGCGCCCTCCTCGATCAGGCCCTTGCCCGCCTGCAACCATCGGATCCGCAGCGCATCAATCTGTACCTTCTCGCGATCGGTGGTGATGGGTCACAGGAAGTGTTCCGGCGCGAAGTGCAGTACGTGCAGAACCGATTCGATCGCGACTTCGGTACGCGCGGTCGATCGATAGCGCTGGCGAACAGCCGCACCACCGTTGAGAGCGTGCCGATGGCCACCATCACCAGCATCGACACATCGCTGCGAGCGATCGCCTATCGCATGGATCGCGACAAGGACGTGCTGTTCCTGTTCCTGACCAGCCATGGCTCGCACGATTTCCACCTGACACTGGGCCAGAACGGCATGGACCTGCGCGATCTTGCCGCCGCGGAACTGGGCGGAATGCTCCGTAAGTCCGCGATCCGCTGGAAGGTGATCGTCGTCTCGGCGTGCTACTCAGGCGGATTCATCGACGCGCTCAAGGACGAACACACGCTGATCATCACCGCCGCGCGCCACGATCGCACCTCATTCGGCTGCACCGATGACAACGACTTCACCTACTTCGGCCGCGCGTTCTTCGCCCAGGGGCTCGACGCGAACACCTCGTTCCGCGACGCGTTCGACAAGGCACGAGTGCTGGTGCATGAGTGGGAGACGAAGGATGCCAAGGGCGCTGCGCGCGATGGCAAGCCCGCGCAGACCAGGCACTCGATGCCACAGATCCATACCACGCCCGCGATCGAGGCTCAGCTCGCACGCTGGCGCGAACAGCTCATCCGTCAACCGACGCAAAGCGCGCTCAGTCACTGACGCGGCGAGCGCAGCGCCGCACGAACCTCCGCTGGGGTGGCAGGCTCCCCTCCCGCTGCGCGCATGGCGCGCACCGCCTGCTCGACCCACTGCCGATTCGTCGTCGTGGTACCGAGCGGCGCGTCCTCCAGCCCGACGCGCACGTGGCCGCCTCGCTCCACCGCCACGCCGATCAGCGCAGTGACATCGACGTCCAGACCCGCGATCATCCAAGGCGCACCGGGCGCCTCCTTCGCCAGCAACGCCAGATACGCATCAAGCGCGAATCGCTCGGGCGGAAAACCGAATGCGAATCCGCTCGAGAACATGAACCGGTAGATCGGTTGCGGCATGCCCTCGTAACCTCGTGCGAGCGCCGCGCCGAGCCGCAGGAACGCCGGCTCGTAGATCGCATAACCAGGGTGATGGCGATAGCGCTGCGCGAGCGCCAGCCCGTGCCGGACATGCGCCTCCGGATTGGCGTAGATGAACCCTTCCTTGCCATGCGGCAAATCGGCGTACGACGAGATCTGCGTCGATCCGGGATCGACCACCGACCACTCCAGCAGTCCGCGTTGCGCGAGCGTTTCGACATGCGCGAAGCGCTGCGTCGGGGTAAGCGCCGCCGCCGCGTCCACGCTGCCGGCAAACGGTAGCGTCGAGTAGACGATGGCGTCGACCTGCGCGCGAATCCCTTCGATGATCGCCGCGTAGAGCTCGGCATCGTCGCGCTGCCGGCCGGTGCGTTCGTCGTACGCGTGCACATGCACGATGGCGGCGCCTGCCTTCGCACACTCCACGCCTTGCGCGACAATGTCTGCAACGGCGATCGGCATGAGCGGCTGACGATCGCGCGACCACGGACCGTTCAGCGATACCTCGAGCCAGGTCTTGTGCATTGCCGCCGCTCCTGTCGGTTCGATGTGCCGAGCATAGCGCGCGTCGATCGACATCCGGAACCGTGGTGAAATACGCCGCGAGGACAGCCCAACGAGGAGCACGCAATGAAAGGCGTCGTATTTCGCGGTAATCGCAAGCTCGAGCTCATCGATTTTCCCGACCCGACACCCGGCCCCGGCGAGGTGGTGATGGAGATCCGCGCCTCGGGCATGTGTGGCAGCGATCTGAAGATGTTTCGCTCGGCTGGCGGCCCCGCCTCACTCGGATTCAAGCTGCCGGACGGTCCGCTGGTTGCCGGACACGAGCCCTGCGGTGTGGTGGCGGCGCTGGGGTCCGGCGTCAGCGAGCGCGAAGCGCGCGTCGGCATGCGCGTGATGAATCATCACTATCGCGGCTGCGGCGTGTGCGATCACTGCAGTACCGGTTGGATGCAGTTGTGCGTCGAAGGCGTCGCCGAGGTGTTCGGCACGACCGGCCATGGGGCGCACGCGCGCTACATGAAGTGCCCGGTGCGCACGCTGGTGCCGCTGCCCGACGAACTCTCCTTCGACACCGGCGCGGCGATCTCGTGCGGCACCGGCACGGCATGGGGCGCGCTACATCGGCTCGGCCTGCAGGGCGATCACACCATCGCGATCTTCGGCCAGGGGCCGGTCGGCCTGTCGGCGACACAGCTTGCCGCAGCGATGGGCGCGCGTGTGATCGCGCTCGATATCAGCGATCAGCGACTGAACCGCGCAAAGGAATTCGGCGCCGATGTCCTGATCAATCCAAGCAAGGTCAGCGACGTGATCAGCGCGATCAAGGACCTGACCCACGGCCGCGGCGCGCACCTGTCGCTCGATACCTCGTCGTCGCCTGACGCCCGCGCCCAGGCCGTGCGCTGTCTGCGCACCTGGGGCAAGGCGTGCTACGTCGGCGAGGGCGAGCACGTCACGCTCAACGTGAGCCCCGACCTGCTGCGGCGGCAGATCACGATCATCGCTTCGTGGACGTTCTCGACCGTGGGCCAGGCCGAATGCGCACGCTTCATCGCCGATCGCAAGATCGACGTCGACAAGCTGTTCACGCATCGCTGGCGGCTCGATCAGGCCGAAGAGGCGTATCGCGTGTTCGATCAGCAGACCGACGGCAAGGGCGTGATCCACCCATCGTAGCGCACGCCGCGCGCAACGCAGTCGCTCATTGCAGCCACTCATTGCAGCCACTACAGCCAACCACCATGCCCAACCTCTCGCGCTACTACAACATCGAAGACCTGCGTCGTGGGGCGCGCGGTTTCCTGCCGCGGCCGATCTTCGATTTCTTCGACGGCGGCGCCGAAGACGAGATCACGATGCAGGACAACCGCGCCGCCTATCAGCGTGTGCGGCTGCTGCCGCAGGTGCTGCGCGACGTGTCGGAGCTCGACACATCGTGCACGCTCCTTGGCGCACCGACGAAGTTGCCGATCGTGATCGCACCTACCGGCGGCATCGGCATGGGTCGTCCGGGTGCCGATGTGGCGCTGGCCCGCACCGCCGCCGCGGCCGGCATTCCGTTCACGCTCTCGACCAACGCCACCGCCTCGATCGAGGAGATCGCCGAGAAGGCGCCCGGGCGGCTGTGGTTCCAGCTCTACGTGCTCACCGATCAGGGCTTCGTCGACAAGCTGATGGCCCGCGCGGAAGCCGCCGGATACGAAGCGCTGGTGCCGACGCTCGACCTGGCCGTCGGCGGCAAGCGGGAGCGCGATTTCCGCAATGGTTTCTCCACGCGCTTCAAGCCGCAGCTGCGCCACTACCTTGAAGCGTTTGCGCGACCGGCTTGGGCGATGGGCATCGCGGCCAACGGCGGCCTGCCCGGCTTCGTCAATCTGCAGGGTTATCGCGGCGCCACGCAGACCGACGCATCGCTCGCCTCATCGGTAGCGCGCGACACCGATCCGGGGTTCGACTGGGACGATCTGGCGCGACTGCGCGATCGCTGGAAGCGCAAGCTGATCGTCAAAGGCGTCAGCCGCGCCGACGATGCGCGCCGCCTGGTCGCACTCGGCGTGGATGGCATCTGGGTGTCGAATCACGGCGGGCGCCAGCTCGATGGCGCGATCGCCTCGCTCGATGCGATGACGGCGATTGCGGCTGCGGTGGGCAGCAAGGTGATGGTCATGGTCGACGGCGGCATTCGCCGCGGCGCCGACGTGTTCAAGGTGCGTGCGCTCGGCGGTCAGGTGGGAGCCATCGGTCGCGCAACGCTCTACGGTGTCGCGGCCGCCGGCGAAGCGGGTGCACAGCGCGCGCTCGACATCCTGGTCGACGAGTTCAAGCGCACGATGCAACTATGCGGCACGCCCGCGATCGCCGACATCGGACCGCACGTTCTGGTGCCACAGACGATCCCGCCCACCGATCAGGGCGTATCCGACACCTCCAGCGCACCAGCACCAAGCCGACTGCGAACCATCGGCTGAGCGACGGATCTGCGCGCTGCGACCACATCGTGCAGCGGCGTCGGTGAGGGAACCCACCGGCGCTCAGTCGATCTTCACGCCCGCCTCCTTGACGACACGAGCCCAGCGCGCCAGATCGTCGCGGATGAACGTGGCGAACTGCTGCGGCGTGTCGCCTACCGGCTCGACGCCCAAACTGGCGAAGCGCTCTTTGACCGCCGGCGCACCCAGCGCCTTCACCGCCGCGCCGTGCAATCGATCGATGATCTCGGCAGGCACACCAGCAGGCGCGACCAGGCCGGTGACGTTGGTGATCTCGAACTCGCGCACGCCACCGTCGGCGAACGTCGGCACACCCGGCAACGTCGGCCAGGCCGCGCGCGACGACACCGACAGCGCGCGGATCTTGCCGGCGCGCACGTTGGCCACCGACGAGCTGGCCTGATCGAACAGCACATCGACCTGGCCCCCGATCAGATCGGCCATCGCCGGACCGGCACCCTTGTACGGCACGTGCGCCATCTTGGTGCCGGTGAGCATCTGGAACAGCTCGCCGACGAGGTGATTGGACGAACCCGTCCCACCCGAAGCCATCGTTAGGGTACCGGGGCGCTGCTTCGCCAATGCGACGAATTGCGCGAGCGACTGCGCCGGCAGCGCCGGCTTCACCACCAGCACGAACGGCACGGCGGCGAGATTGCTGATCGGCGCTATCCCCTTGAGCGGATCGTAGGGCCAGTTCGGATACAGGTTAGGCGCAACGCTGAGCGAGCTGTTCGAACCCATCATCAGGGTATAGCCGTCGGGCGCGGATTCCATCGCAGCCCGCGCCCCGACCATGCCACCGGCGCCGGCACGATTCTCGACGATCACCGGCTGACCGAGCAGTTCGGTCAGCACCGGCGCGATCGTGCGCGCAGTGATGTCGACGTTACCGCCGGCGGCGAACGGCACGATGATGCGGACCGGCTTGTTGGGATAGCCCTGCGCAGAGGCCGTTGTCGATTCAAGGATCACCGGCACCAGCATGGCAAGCGCGGCGATGATGCGACTTACGCTTCGAGGCATGACACTCCCTTCAGTGGACGTGCGCAGCGCGTAAATCACCGCAGCGCGCGAAGCCGTTGCACGATGCGGCCGATGTTAGCATCGGCCCGCACGCGTTCTTTTCGACGAGCGATGACCCCTAACGATCCCGCGCCGGTGTGCGTTCCGCACGATCCGCATCCACGCCGCCCTGCGGTTGCCGTGCCGCCGCTTGCGTGCGACGTACACGCGCATGTGTGCGGCCCCGCCAATCGCTATCCGTATATCGCCGAGCGACTCTATACGCCGCCCGACGCTTCGCCCGCCGACTTTCGCCACATGCTCGATGCCATAGGCGTCGCGCGCGGTGTGCTGGTCCAGCCGAGCATCTACGGCACTGACAACCGCGCGATGCTCGATGCACTGGCCACCGATCGCGTGCGTTTGCGCGGCGTGGCGGTGGTGCCGTTCGATGTGACGGCGGAGCAGATCGGACGCCTGCACGCGGCCGGGGTGCGCGGCGTACGCTGCAATATCGTCGATCTCAAAGCGGGCAAAGGCCAGCTACCGCTCGATGGGCTACGTGCGCTAGCGAACACGATCAAGCCCTTCGGCTGGCACGTCGAGTTCCTGATGCACGTCGACGAGTTTCCCAATCTGGATCGGCTGCTCGACAACTTTCCGGTGGAGGTGGTGTTCGGACACCTCGGCTACGTCCCCACCCGCAACGGTGTCGACACGGCCGGCTTCAAAGCGCTGCTGCGACTGATGCGCGACGGCAAGGCATGGGTCAAGCTCACCGCGCCTTATCGCCTCACTTTGAGTGCCATGCCGTACGCCGACGTCGACCCGTTCGCGCAATCACTGGTTGCCGACGCGCCTGAGCGACTGCTCTGGGGGAGCGACTGGCCGCACGTCTACATCCGCAGCGCCATGCCCAACGATGGCGCCCTGTTCGACGTGTTCGCGCGCTGGGTGCCCGACGCCGCGATGCGCAAACGCATCCTGGTCGGCAATCCCGCGCGGCTGTACGACTTCGACTGATGCGCGTGAGGGTCAGCCCTCAACGTACACCCGCCTCCTCCTCGTCGAACAACGGCAGATTCGGATCAACGCGATTGCTCGCACGCCGGGCAGGCGCAGGCTGATCATCGGCTCGCACCAACGCCCCGACCCGCACGCCGAGCAGGCGCAATCGACGATCGAGCGGCACGCGCTTCAGGCAGGCGCGCGCTGCCGCACGAATCGTTTCCGCGTCGGCGGTAGGCAACTCGATGCTCTGATCGCGCGTCACGGTGCGGAAATCGTCGTAGCGCAACTTCACGCCGATGGTGCGCCCGAGCACATCCTTGCGCTGCAAGTCGCCCGCCACGCGCTCGCACAACGTGAGCAGGATGCGTGACAGCGCATCGCGGTCGGCGCGCGGATGCAGATCGCGCTCGAACGTGGTCTCGCGACTGATCGACTTGGGTTCGCGTTCGGTGACGATCGGGCGATCGTCACGGCCGTGCGCGGCTTCGTGCAGCCATGCGCCGTAGCTCGACCCGAAGCGCTCGATCAGCATGGCCGGATCAGCCGCGGCCAGCTCGCCGATGGTGCGGATGTCCATCGTCTCGAGCTTCGCGGTGGCGCGCGGCCCGATGCCGTTCACCTTGCGCACCGCGAGCGGCCAGATGCGCACGGCAACGTCATGCTCGCCGATCACCGTGAGGCCGTTGGGCTTGTCCAGTTCGGAAGCGAGCTTGGCCAGCAGCTTGTTGGGTGCCACGCCGATCGAGCACGACAGGTTCGTGGCGCGGCGCACGTTGTCCTTGATCCGCTGGGCGAGCGGCACCGCGTCGCCCGCGACGTCGGTGAGATCGATGTAGATCTCGTCGATGCCGCGATCCTCGATGCACGGCGCGATTTCGGCCACGGCATTCTTGAACAGCCGCGAGTAGTGACTGTACTGCTCGAAGTCGGCCGGCAGCAGGATGGCATCGGGTGCGAGCTTGGCCGCCTTCATCAGCCCCATCGCAGAATTGACGCCGAGTGCGCGCGCTTCGTAGGTCGCGGTCGTGGCTACACCGCGGCCGACGTAGTCGCGCAATCGCGCGAACTCGCCCCCGTCGGCCGGCTCGCCTTCCCCGCGGCGACGGCGACCTCCGATCACCACCGGCTGCCCTTTGAGTTGCGGATAGCGCAACAGCTCCACCGACGCGTAGAAGGCGTCCATGTCGAGATGGGCTATGCGCCGGATCGTCATGCGGGCAAACCTACACCGAACGGGTAACGCGCGTGAATCAGCGCACATCGGCCGGCCGTTCGTGACTTTTGTCCGCGCCAGCTGTCGTTTAGACATTTACCCGACGCAGGTAAGCCAATACCGTCCGCGCACTTGCGCCTGCGGTCACGCAACTGGACCGCATCCTCCCTTCCTGTCATCAGGAGACCCCCATGGTTCTTCCCCGCGTTTCGCTCACCGCAGCCATCGTCGCGGTCGGCATGTTCAGTGGTGTCGCCTTTGCCCAGCAATCGCGCGACATGGAAGTCGCCAATTCCGCAGTGCCGCTGCTGCTTGCGCAGCAAGGCGGTGGACAAGGAGGCGGTCAGGGCGGCGGCCAGATGAAGTCGGGCAATCTCGCCAACCAGGGCCAAGGTGGCGCGGGCCAGGGCGGTGGCGGTCAAGGTGGCGGTGGCCAGATGAAGGCGCGCCCCAACAACACCGCCACGCAAGGACAGGGAGGCGGTCAAGGTGGTGGCCAGGGTGGCGGACAAGGCCTGCGTACCGAAGCCCGCACCCTCAAGATGGACAGACACCAGATGGATCAGGGCGGCCAGGGCGGACAAGGTCCGCGCGGTGGCGGCCAACTGCAGCACAAAGGCGCGCGCGAACTCGACGCCATGAAGTCGATGCACAAGTAGGAGCCTCCAGCCGGAGCCCGCTGTGCACGAGGGGGCGCACCGCCCGGGTCGCACCCCTCGGATCGAACCCCGCGAATCTCAACTCCCGCATCGATCCACGCGCAGACGACGCCCGCTCAGACGATGCCCGGAAAAGTCCCGCCGTCGAGCATCAGGTTCTGGCCGGTGATGTAGCCCGCGTGCACGCTGCACAGAAACGCGGTGATCGCCCCGAATTCCTCGATCGTGCCGAAGCGCTTCGCCGCAATCGTGCCTTCCTGAGCGGCGACCACGGCGTCCCGCGACTTGCCGGTCTGTTTCACCTCGTAGTCGATCACCGCGTGCAGCCGGTCGGTGTCGAAGCGGCCCGGCAGCACGCCATTAATGGTCACGTTGTGCTGTGCCACCTGCCGCGCCAGCACGCCCATGAAGCCCGACAGCCCCGCCCGCGCGCCGATCGAGATGCCCAGGAGCGGCACCATTCCGGGCGCTTTCACTCCGGCTGAAGTGATGTTGATGATGCGGCCGAACCGGCGTTTGATCATGCCGTCGATCGTCGCCTTCGCAAAGAAGATCGGCGTCAGCATGTTGGCGTCCAGCGCAGCGAGCCAGCCGTCGCGATCGACAGTGCGGAAGTCTCCGGGCGGCGGACCACCGGCGTTGTTCACCACGATGTCCGGCTCGGGGCACGCGGCGAGCACTGCTTCGCGCCCGGCCTGCGTGGTGACGTCGGTGGCAATCGCAGTGACCTTCACCCCGGTGGTGGCGCGGATGTCTGCCGCTACCGCCTCCAGCGCGTCGCGCCCGCGTGCGTTCATCACCAGATCGACACCTTCGCGCGCCAGCGCGTAGGCGATGCCCTTGCCCAGTCCCTTCGACGACGCACACACGATCGCCTTGCGCCCGCGAATGCCGAGGTCCATGCCGTCTCCTTCCGTCTGCGTTGGAAACGGCAATGCTACTGAGCTTTCGGCGAAACCCGCGACTTGCCGCGCACGGGACTGGCGGAACGCAGACTACAGCTTGAACACCTCGACCTCCCGGGCCAGATCGCGCGACATTTCCTCCAGGCTCTCGGCAGCCGCGGTGGCCTGCTCGACCAGCGCGGCGTTCTGTTGCGTGATCTGGTCCATCTGCGACACCGCCTGATTGATCTGATCCACGCCGCTGCTCTGCTCGCGGCTGGAGGCAGCGATTTCGGTGATGACGGTGTTGGTGCGCTTGACCGCCTCGACGATCTGACTCATCTGCTCGCCGGCACGTTCGACCAGCCCGGCGCCCGAACGTACCCGCTCGGCCGACTCCGCGATCAGTCCCGCCGTCTCCTTGGCGGCCGCGGCCGAGCGTTGCGCCAGCCCGCGCACTTCCGCCGCCACCACCGCAAAGCCGCGACCCTGCTCACCGGCGCGCGCCGCTTCCACGGCCGCGTTCAGCGCCAGGATGTTCGTCTGGAACGCGATGCTGTCGATGACGCCGACGATGTCCTGGATACGCTTGGACGCCTCGGCGATCTGCGCCATGGTCGCCACGACCTCGTGCATGACTGCGCCGCCTTCAGTGGCGACCTGAGCCGCGCCCGCCGCCAGATCGCTCGCCTGCTTGGCGTTGTCGGCGTTCAACCGCACCGTGCTGTTGATCTCCTCCATCGACGAGGCGGTCTGCTGCAGGCTCGAGGCCTGCGACTCGGTGCGGCTGGCCAGACCGGCATTGCCCTGCGCGATCTCGGTCGCGGCGGTGTTCACCGATTCGACCGTGCCGCGGATGCGTCGGATCAAGTCGGTGAGCTGCGTCGTCGTGCGCAAGGCCGAATTCTTCATCTCGGCGAACAGCCCCTGGTACTCCGACTTGATGCCCACCGTGAGATTGGCATCGGCCAGCGCGGCGAACACATGCGCAGCCTCCTTCAACCCCTGCTCCGACACCGCCAACAACTGATTCAGTCGCTTGGAAAGCTCTGCATAGGTGCCGTGCAGCCGTTTGGTGTCGATGCGCCTGCTGAAGTCGCCGTGGATCGCCGCCTCCACCGTGGCACCGACCTCGTTCTCCAGAAACACCTCGAGCGCGCGATCGGTCCACTCCACCACCGTGCCGCTGCGCGAACCGTCCGGCTCGATGATCGGCGTGGCGAGCAGCTCGAAGTGGCGCCCGCCGATCTCCACCCGAGCCCGATGCGGTTGACGCAGCTGCTCGATCAGCCGGCGCTGGTGGGCTGGATTCTTGTGAAACGCATCGAAGTGGCTGCCGAGCAACGTATCGACGCGGAACTGAGGTAACGCCTTGCGGAAATCGGCCTCGGCGTCGCGAAAATTACGCTCGAGCGTCTTGTTGAAATAGATGATGTTCCCGACGGCATCCGCGACCATGACGTTCGTCGATGCGCTGTCCAGCGCGGTGCGAACCCGCAGGTTCTCGCTGGCGACACGCCGGGCCTCGGCGATGTCAAAGCCGAGCCGGGTCTGCATCGACACGACCGCCTGCAACAGTCGCCCGATCTCGTCGTTGCGTGTCACGTCGATGCGTGTGGTGTAGTCCGAACGCGCAATGTGGCGCAGCGCATCGATCGCCTTGCCGAGCGGCGCTGTGGTGGAACGCGCCAGCACCCAACCGCCGGCGAGCTGCGACACGCCGGCCAACCACAGTCCCCAGTTGGCGTGCCCGGTGAAATACGTCGTCAGCGCAATCGCGATCGGCACGCCGATCACGCCCGCCAATTTCATCCCGAGCGACAGGTCACGCAGCCATGCATACGCACTGCTGAGTAGATGCTTTCGTTTGATGCTGCCTTGCGCGACCTTGATGCCCACGCCCTCGCGCTCCCGGATCTGCCGATAGACCGATGCGGCCTCGTCGATCTGGGCACGCGTGGGCTTGCGACGCACCGAGAGATAGCCGGTCACCTGGTGACGTTCGTCGCGGATCGGCGTCACGCGCGCCTCGACCCAGTAGAAATCACCGTTCTTGGCGCGGTTCTTCACCAGGCCGATCCACGGCCGGCCGGCCTTCAGCGTCGCCCACAGATCGGCGAACGCCGCCGGGGGCATGTCGGGGTGGCGCACGATGTTGTGGTGCTCGCCCAGCAGCTCGGTCTCGCTGAATCCGCTGATGGCGACGAAGTCGCGATTGGCGTAGTCGATGTCGCCCTGCAGATTGGTGCGGGTGACGATCATCTGACCGTCCTGCATCTCGATCTCGCGATCACTGACCGGGTAGTTCTCTCTCACGATTGCCTCGTGCGATGCGTGCTTGATGGCGTTGCATCGTCAGCAGCAACCGGGTACGGGCATAGCGCGAGAATCGATCTAGATGCGATGCAATTCGAGCGACCGCAATCTGGACAAACGCACCGCGACGAGAACGCATTCACGCTGTGCGCCGCGTGCTTAGACGAAGCGTCCACGCCAGATGCCGCATTGGTATCCTTCGCCGACATCCAAGCAAGGCTGCCCCCTACACCGTGTCCGACACACCCGTTCTCATCGCCGGCGCCGGCCCGGTCGGCCTGGTGCTTGCCAAGGAACTCGCACATCACGGCGTGCGCTCCACCATCGTCGAGCGCAATCTCGATACGACACGCTGGCCGAAGATGGACATCACCAACTGCCGCAGCATGGAGCTGCTGCGCAGACTCGGCCTTGAAAAAGGACTGCGCGAAGTCGGCGTGCCATCGCGGCACTCGTTCGACGTGCTGTTCTCGACCGGACTGACGGGCCGCTGCTTCACGCGCTGGTCGCTGCCGTCGGTCGATGACTGGCGCGAGCGCATCGGCGCTCGCAACGATGGCTCGATGCCGCAGGTGCCCTACCAGCGCTGCTCGCAGGCGATCTTCGAGGCGTGGCTCAAACGCCTGTGCGAGCAGGATCCGCTCATCACCGTGCGTTCCGGCTGGCGTTTCGACGATCTGTCGCAAGACGCCGACGGCGTGACAGCACGCATCGTCGATCTCGACGGCGGCGAGCATCGCCTGCGAGCGCAATACCTGGTCGGCTGTGACGGCGCATCGAGTGCGGTGCGCAAGTCGCTGGGCATCGCATTGCATGGCCGTGCGCTCCCCCGCCACGCGCGACTGGTGCATTTCAAGTCACGCGATCTCACCGCGCTGCATGCCCATGGCCAGTTCTGGCACATCTTCTTCACCACGCCGGCGACGCTGATCGCGCAGGACGAAGTCGACACCTGGACGCTGATTCGCTACTTCCCGTTGGAGGTCGATCCGGCGCAGTTCCGGTCCGAGGATCTGGTCGCCGAGTCGCTCGGTCGGCGCGTTCAGATCGACGAAGTGATCGTCACCAGCGTGTGGCGCGGCAATCTGTTGCTCGCCGAGCGCTATCGCGAAGGCCGCGTGTTTCTCGCGGGTGATTCGGTGCATCAGAACATTCCCACCGGCGGCTACGGCATGAACACCGGCGTGGGCGACGCGATCGACATCGGCTGGAAGCTCGCCGCAGTGTTGAACGGCTGGGGTGGCCCGGCGCTGCTCGACAGCTACGAGCGCGAACGCCGCCCGGTGGCCGAGCGCAACGTCGCTCGGTCGGAACGACACGCCAACGTGCACGTGCAGTGGCGCGCGCGCATCGATCCAATGCTGGTCGACGCCGATAGCGCAGCCGGTGAGGCGCATCGGCAAGAGCTCGCCGAGTTCATCCGGACCGAGGACGGCGAGAACCAGGATCACGGCATCGAACTGGGCTATCGCTACGACGATTCGCCGATCGTCGTGCTTGAATCGACGGATGCGCCGCCGTGGACGCCGCGCCACTACGTGCCCACGACCTGGCCAGGTGGCCGTGCACCAAGCGTGCTGCTTGCCGACGGCTCGTCGATGTTCGATCGATTCGGGCGAGCGTTCACGCTCGTCGATTTTGCCGGCGGCGACGGTGGCCGTTCATTGAGACACGCAGCCACCGCGCGCGGCCTGCCGATCGAACATCTTGTCGTGAACGATCCGCATGCGCGAGCGATCTACGAGCGCGATCTGGTGCTGATCAGACCTGATCAGCACGTAGCCTGGCGCGGAAACACTCCGCCTGCAGACAGTGCTCGCATGATCGACCTCGTGCGCGGGTATTCCGAGCACCACGCCGTGTAGCTGACGCAAGCGTCATCTCGGAACCGGATCGGCGTTCGTTCGGACGCCCGCCGCGCATTCGTTGGCAATGCCGCGCATTCGTTGGCAATCCTCGCCGTGCAGAATCCTCCGGCATCGTCTTCTCCGGGTACCGACAGGATCGCGATTCCCGCAGGATTGGCACAAACGAACGCCCCTCCGCGAGGAACGCGCAATGCTTCTCTGCCGCAGCAGTCATCGGCGCCAGGCACAAGACCGATTCAACAGCCTTCTGACGCTTTTCGCAGCGACCTCTGTCGCGCTGCTACTAGGAACGAGTAGCCATCCAGCACGTGCAGATACCCTGAAGCTCGCCGGTAGCGGCAACGGAGTGGCGACGATGGAAGTTGTCGCCGAGGCCTATCGCACGCGCGATCCGAACTTCAAAGTTCAGGCCGTGCAGAACCTGGGCACCACGGGCGGCCTGAAGGCGCTGGTCGCCAAAGCGATCGACCTGGCCGTTCTCGGTCGCGACCTCAAAACCGACGAACAGGCACAGGGTCTGATCGCATTCGAGTACGGCCGCACGCCGCTGGTCCTGGGCACCAGCAGAACCGACCTGAAGAGCCTCAACCTGCAGGAAATCGCAGACCTGTTCGCCGGACGCGTGCTTCACTGGACCGACGGCTCGCCGGTGCGACTCGTACTGCGGCCGCCGAACGACTCCGACACGGTATTGATGTCCGCCTGGTCGCCGGCGATCAAAGATGCAATGGCGCTCGCGCATGCTCGTACCGGTATGGTGCTGGCTTCGACCGACCAGCAAAGCGCCGACCAGCTCGAACGACTTCCCGGTTCGCTCGGTACTACGACGCTCGCGATGATCCTGGCCAAATCACGGGACATCCGCGCAGTGACGATCAACGGTGTGGCCCCCAGCGACAAGACCTATCCGTACTACAAGCGGATGTTTCTCGCCTTGCGGTCCAGCGATGCCGGGCATGCAACCAGGTTCGTCGATTTTCTTCGCTCCGGCGAAGGCCGTGCTGCGTTGGAGCGGCTCGGCCATCTGGTGCCGCAGAAGTAGCGCCGGTCCCCTACCCCCGAACGCCGTACTGAGCCGCGGTCATGGAACGCACGATCACGATCATTGCAGCGGCAGTGGCGCTCGCCTTCGCCATCGTGATTCCGGGCGGCTACTACGCACTGACGGTCGGCTACCACGACGCAACGCTGCAGACCGAGGCGGAGATCAATGCGCGGTTGCTGTCCGACGACGTGACTGCCGATCCGGAGTTGTGGCAATTCAAGCTCAATCGCATCGAACCGCTGCTGCAACGACGGGCGACCGATGGCACGCCCGAGATCCGGCGCGTGTTCGACAAGCGCGGTGTGCTCGTCGCCGAAAGTGCCGATGCGCTGCGCACACCGCTGATGGCTCGCCGCGCCCCGATCACCGACGCGGGGCATCCGGTGGGCGAAGTCGAAGTGGCACGTTCGCTCGCTTCCGTCCTGGTCGACACCGGAACGATTGCAGCACTGAGCGGGGCGTTCGCGGTGCTCCTGTTCTTCGGGTTGCGCACGATCCCGTTGCGGGCACTGCGGCGCATGACCGAGGCGTTGTCGCAGGAACAGCACCGCGCCTACACGATCCAGCGCGACAAGGACGCCGCCGAAGCCGCCACCCGCGCCAAGTCCCAGTTTCTCGCCACGATGAGCCATGAACTGCGCACGCCGATGAACGGCGTGCTGGGCATGATCGAGCTGCTCACCGATACCGGGCTCGACCCGACACAGCAGCGCTACGCGATCACCGCGCAGAAATCAGCCGAGAGTCTGCTGAAGGTCATCAACGACATCCTCGATCTGTCGAAGATCGAAGCGGGCAAGCTCGATCTGGAGTCGGTCGCGTTCGATCCGGTGCAACTGTTCGAGGACGTCGCCGAGTTGCTGGCCGCGCGCGCCCATGCCAAGGACCTCGAATTCACCTGCGACATCGACGACTCCGTGCCCGAATCGATGATCGGCGATCCGGTGCGACTGCGGCAGGTGGCCACCAACCTGCTGGGCAACGCAGTGAAGTTCACCGAAGCCGGGCAGGTCGACCTGTCGGTACGCGCCGAGACCACTTCCGACAATGCCGTCAGGCTGCACGTCGCGGTGAAGGATTCGGGGATCGGCATCTCCGAAGAGGCGCGCAGCCGGCTGTTCCAGCCGTTCTCGCAAGCCGACTCGTCAACCACCCGGCGCTTTGGCGGAACGGGCCTGGGCCTGGCGATCACCAAGCAACTGGTCGAAGCGATGGGAGGTGCGATCGACGTGCAAAGCGCGCCCGGCGAGGGTTCGACGTTTTCGTTTCACGTGCGCGTGGCTCGCAACGATGCGCCGCACCCGCCCACCACGCGGCGCGCCGACCTCGACGGTGTGCGCGTGCTGGTGGCCGAAGACAATCGCACCAACCGCAGCATCCTCGAGCATCAGTTGACGCGCCTGGGTTTGCTGGTCGAGTCCGTACGCTGCGGCACCGACGCACTTGAAGCCTTGCGTGGCAAGGCGGCGGCAGGTCAACCGTTCGATGTCGCCGTGACCGACATGAAGATGCCCGGCATGGACGGCATCACTCTGGCGCAAACCGTGCGCGCGGACCCAGCTTTGCACCGCACGCGACTGGTCATGCTCACCTCGATGTCCTCGTCCGGCGAGGCACGTGCGGCCCGCGAGGCGGGCATCGCCGCTTACTTGAACAAGCCGATCAAACGCGCCGAGCTGTACCGTGTGCTGACCGAAGTGCTGGGCAGCGTTCAACCGGTGGCCGAGACGCGGGCACCGGTTGCCACCAACGATGGCCCGCTCGGATTGAAGGTGCTCCTGGCCGAAGACAACCCGGTCAACCGCACGATCGCCTCGACCATCCTGCGGCAGTTCGGTTGCGAGCTGACCACGGCGAACAACGGTCGCGAAGCGCTCGAGCATGTCAATGAAGCGCGCTTCGACATCGTGCTGATGGACTGCCAGATGCCGGTGATGGACGGGTTCGAAGCGACCGCCGCGATCCGCGCGATCGAACGCGCCGCCGCGCGACCACGTGTTCCGATCATCGCGCTGACCGCCAACGCCATGCGCGGCGATCGCGAGCGCTGTATCGAAGCAGGCATGGACGACCATCTCGCCAAACCGTTCAACAAGAGCGCGCTGCGCGCCGTGCTCGAACTGCACACCCGGCGCGCCACCGAGAGCGACCTGACCGAGCCGTACTGAGGCACACCCGGCTCTGCACGACGGAAGTTGACGCAAGCCGGCCGAGGCGACACGATCCCCGGTCTCGCGACCTCCGGAGTGCCTTGCAATGCCATCGTTCGCTTCGTTCGGATACCTGCTTCCCACGCGCGAAGTGGTGATGGCCAGCCCCACGCCGGATTTCGCGCAGATCGTCGAGCTTGCCGAACACGCCGAAGCCTGTGGGTTCGATTCGGTGTGGGTGGGCGACAGCGTCCTCGCCCGACCACGACTCGAGGCGCTCACCACGCTCGCCGCGGTGGCCACGCGCACCAAGCGGGTCCGCCTGGGTACCGGCATTTTCATCGCCGCGCTGCGCCAACCGGTCATGCTTGCCAACGAGCTGGCCAATCTCGACATCATCAGCGGCGGCCGACTCACCCTTGGCTTGGGCGTGGCTACCAAGAACGATACGACGTTGCGCGAGTTCGCCAACTGCGGCGTGCCACCGACCGAGCGCGTCGGGCGCTTCGATGAGACCATCGAACTGCTGCGCCGGCTTTGGCGCGAGCCGGAGGTGACCCATGCGGGCAGATACTTCAAGCTCGATGCAGTCAGGCTCGGATTGAAACCGGTGCAGCCCGGTGGCCCGCCGATCTGGCTTGCCGGACACGTCGAGAACGCGTTCCGGCGCGTGCTGCGGTTAGGCGACGGCTGGCTCCCCAACGCCGGCACGCCCGCCGCCTACAAAGACTACTGGTCGCAACTGCTCGCGATGGGTCAATCGATGGGTCGCGACGCCAACACGCTGCATCGCTGCGTGTACACCACGCTCAACATCAACGACGACGAAGCGCAGGCCGAGCGCGAGATCAGCGCGTTCATGTCGAACTACTACGGCCTGCCGTTCGACAAGATGATCGGCCGCCACGGCATGTGCTGGGGCTCGGTCGCGAAGTGTACCGAATGGCTGCGGGCGTTCATCGATGCCGGCGCGCAGACCATCGTGGTGCGCTTTGGCGGGCCCGATCAGCGCGCGCAGATGGATCGCTTTACCGGGCGCATCCGGCCCGCCGTCACCGATCGCTGACCGGACCTTTTCGAACCAAGGAGACTCTCGTGTCTGAATTCCACCTGCGTTCGCCTGACCGCCTGCTTGCGTGCTGCGCGCTTGTCATCGGCCTGATGCATGGGGCGCCGGGCGCCGCGCAACAGAGCTATCCGACGAAGACGATCACCGTGATCGTCCCGGCCGCGCCGGGCGGCCCGACCGATACCGTCGCGCGCGTGCTGCTGCCGGCGATGGGTAAAGCCTTGAATGGTCAGCTCGTCGTGGAGAATCTCGGCGGCGCGGGCGGCACCATCGGCGCGGGTCGAGCGGCGCGCGCCGCCGGCGACGGCTACACCCTCTACCTCTATCACATCGGACATGCGACCTTTCCGGCGCTGTATCGCAAGCTCGCCTTCGACCCGATCGCCGATTTCGAACCGGTGGGCCGCATCGTCGATGCGCCGATGTCGGTGGTGGGCAAGCGCACGCTGGGCCCGGACAACTTCAACGATCTGGTGAGCTGGGTCAAGGCGTCGGGCAAGAACGCCTCGATGGCCAACGCCGGCATCGGCTCGGCCTCCAACCTGTGCGGGCTGCTGCTCAGCCAGATGTTCCAGACCGAGGTCACGCCCATCCCGTACAAGGGCACCGGACCGGCGATGAACGATCTCCTCGGCGGCCAGGTCGACTTCATGTGCGATCAGACCAGCAACACTGCCGGCCACGTTCGCGCCGGCAAGATAAAAATCTTCGCGGTCACCACCAGGTCGCGCGTGCCGACCCTGCCCAACGTGCCGACGCTGGAAGAGCTCGGACTGAAAAACTTCGAGCTGTCGGCGTGGCATGCGCTGTGGGCAGCCAAGGGCACGCCCAAGCCGATCGTCGAGCAGTTGTCGAAGGCGTTGCAGGTGGCGATCAACGATGCGACGGTGGTGCAGCGCTTCAATGATCTGGCCACCGCACCGATCCGCAACGAGGATGCGACACCCGGTGCGTTGCAGGCCTGGCTGAAAGCCGAGATCGATCGCTGGGGACCGATCATCCGCGCCACCGGCCAGTTCGCCGACTGAACGGTTGAACAGTTGAACCGTTCAACGATCAGGTGACTTGTCGATCGCCGCGGCGATAGTGCAACAACCGTCCGCGATAGGGCGAACCGTCAGCGAGCGGTGTGTCGAGCCGCGTTTCCGACAGCGAGAAGCCGATCTGGCGCATGCAGCGACTGAACGCGGCGCGATTGCCGCGGTTCGGATCGATGATCAGTACTTCGGCCTGCTCTGCGGCGTGGATCTGCAGGAACATCGCCAGCTGCGCGGGGTGATCGCGCTCATAGAGCACGTCGCTGCCGACGATGAGGTCGAACGTCCCAAGCAGGGGATTGGCCCGCTGCCAGTGGCCGGTGCGATACGTGAGGTGCGGCAAACCGTTGAGCAGCAGGTTCGCGCGCAGGAATGATTCGGTCAGCGGATGGCAATCGCTCGGGGTGATATCGCCATGCCGGCGGTGGATCACCAGGCTGGCGAGCCCCAGACCGCAACCGATCTCCAGGATGCGCCGATTGCCGAGCGCCCAGCTTTGCATCAGATCGGCGAGTTTGAGCGCCGAAGGCCAGACCAGGCCGAACAAGGGCCAACTTGCCGCGGAGACTCCCGCTGCGAGTGCCGCACCATCGGGATCGGCGTACTGCCGGCGATCGAGCAGCGAGCGGATCTGCAGATCGGCGCCACCGGCCACCGCGACGCTTTGCAGCGTCACGCGATAGCCTGGGTCGGCGCCGGTTTCAGGAGCGGTCAGCGACGGCGCCGTTGCTGCTGCGGCATGGCGGGCCCGCGCGTCTCGATGTGACGGAACGTGATTCGGCCCTTGGTGAGATCGTAGGGCGACAGTTCCATCGAGACCTTGTCACCGGCCAGGATGCGGATGTGATGCTTGCGCATCTTGCCGGCCGAGTAAGCGATCAACACGTGGCCGTTGTCCAGCGTGACCCGGTAGCGGCTGTCGGGCAGCACCTCGCTCACCACGCCGGTCATTTCCAACAGCTCTTCTTTCGCCATCGGCGATTCCTCCAGGGACGCTCCGGAAACGGAGGTCGATCGCCGATCAGACGACTTTGATGTCGCCGGCCTGCGGACCCTTGGGCCCCTGCTTGACGACGAATTCGACGCGCTGCCCTTCGGAGAGTGACTTGTAACCGCTCGCCTGGATCTCGGAGACGTGCGCGAACAGATCCTTGCCGCCGCCCTCAGGAGCGATGAAACCGAAGCCTTTAGCGTCGTTGAACCACTTGACCGTACCAGTTGCCATATTTCGTTCCTTGAATGGAATAAGAAAAAGTAATCGCGCGCGGAAAGCCTCGCGGCGAGCCGACGATCAAGTAACGGAAACCTGGGAAGCCCGAGAGGCCGCCGTGGCCCGGGGAGGAAAACCGCAAGGGGCGACGGGTCAAAGAGAATCTGAGGTAGCCGCGCAGCTTAAACGCGAGCTCGCCCACGATACGCGCTCGCGCGACGTTTGTCGAACGAATTCAATGCACAGGCCGGATACCCCCACGCTGACTACGACATTGGAACGTAGTGAAATCGCGGCCCGATCAGGCCGGCTGCGGCGCGTTGCGCTCGCCCGGCGCGATCGGTGCCTCAAGCTTGCGCAGTTGCACGGTGTCGCCTTCGTCCACACCCAACACGCGACGGCCGAACGCGTCGAGGGGTACCCCAGCGTGGCCCGCTTTTGTGTCGATGGTGACCCAAGCGCGCAGCGGCGCGGCATTGCGACCGAGAAGCTCGACGAGCTGGTTCTCGCGCAATCCGAGCCGGGTGGCCTGCGTTGCGCCCATCCGCAGCACGCGATGTCGCCCCTTCAGGCCGGCATAAGGGGGCGATTCGTCAGCGATCACCGCAAGCCGCGGCCGCTCTCGCTGCAACACCTCGCGCCGCTCGTGTGTGGCCGCGACATCAACGGCGAATCGCGCATCTAGCGTTACGCCGTACGCCCGCTGCGCCTGCTCCCTCGACACGTAACCCGCACGAACATCGGCGGCAACGCGCTCGGGATCACGCTGAAGCGCATCGCCATATCCACCGCCGCCGGCCGATTGCATCACGTAGCAGGCCCCTTGTCGCAAACGCAGGCCGGTCGCCTTGCCGGGCGTGAGCAAAGGCTGCTCGCCCCCCTCGCCCTCGGCTTGCCGAATCGATACGGCCACCGGCGCCGCCGCCTCGCCGCCGCACACGCCATACGGCGGCACGACCGCCCGATCACTCAGCACCGAGTACACCGCCTCCTCGCCCACGACGCGGATCTCGCGACGAATCCCTAGGCCGCCGCGCGTTGCCCCGGGCCCGCCGGAGTCCGTTCGCAGCACGCTGCGTTCGATCATCAGCGGCATGTCGGACTCCAACGATTCGGTGTTGTGGATCGAGCGGATGTTGCCGAAATCGACGTTGACGAACGCGCTCGAACCATCGGCCTCGCGGAACCCGCCGTTCCCGCCGGCCGGCGACTCGTAATACACGTATCCGCGCCCGTGCCGCTCGCTGCGCCCGCCGAGCGAGTTCGGAAACGACGTGCCGCACAAGTCGCCCGAGACCAGATCGGGGGCGATCTGCGACAGGCAGCCGAGCATCACCGACACGGCGCGCTTGCGCACCTCGCCGTGCGCCCCCGCGGGCGCATCGGGCCGCACGTCGACGATCGACGCTTCCGGTGCCTTGAGCACGATCGGCCGGAACGCGCCCTGATTGACCGCACCGCCCGGATCGAGCGTCGATTTGAGCGCTACGAACACGCCGGCCCCGACCACTGCGAGCGAGGAATTCACCACGCCGGGCACCTGCGGGTTGCTGCCGGCGAAATCGGCGATAACCCGATCGCCGTCGACGGTGAGCGCCAGGCGCATCAGCACCGGATCGAACCGGCCATCGTCGAAGTACTCCAGATAGTCCTCATACACATAGGTGCCCGACGGCAACGAGCGGATGCGCTCACGCATGCGGGCTTCACTGCGATCGAGATTGTGCGCAACGCAATTGATCACCGTCTGCAGGCCGTACTTGTCGAACAGCCGCTGCAGTCGCGCCTCGGCCACGCGACAGGCACCCAGCATCGCGCTCAGATCGCCGCGCCGATGTTCGGGCAGGCGCATGTTCGCCTCGATCAGCCGCATCACCGCCTGGTTGAGCTTGCCGCGCTCGTAGAGCTTGATCGGCGGCATGCGCAGGCCTTCCTGGTAGATATTGGTGGACAAGCCCGAGTAGCTGCCGGGCGTCGCACCGCCCACGTCGGCCCAGTGCGAGCGCACCGCCGGCAGCATCACCAGCCGCTCGCCTGCGAACACCGGAAACAGCAAGGTCACGTCGTTCAGATGCGTGCCACCGCGATAGGAGTCGTTGAGCAGGATGATGTCGCCCGGGGCGATGTCGCCGGCGAAATCCTCCATCGCGCATCGCACCGACCATGGCATCGGCATCACATGCCCAGGGTGATCGTCGGACTGCGCCACCATCTCGGCCTGCGCGTTGAACAGCGCGCAGGAGAAGTCGTCCAGCTCGTAGATCACCGGCGAGTACGAGGCGCGGATGATCGAGGCACGCATCTCGCGCACCACCGCGATCAGCGATTCGCACACCACTTCGAGCGTGATCGGATCGATCTGCGGATCGGATTTGTCGGTGCTCATTTCGAGTCCTTTCGGCTCATTGCGATTCCTTTCGGATATGCAGTTCGCCCAGCTTCCCAAGCTCCAGACGCCACTGTGGCGGCACGATCGTCACCGCCCCCATCTCTTCGACGATCGCCGGCCCGTCGAGCCTCGCCGCGATCGGCAGCGCATCACGCTCGAAGATCGGCGCCATGACGGCCTGGCCTTCGAACACCAACTCACGCGCACCGCGCCGCGCCTGCTCGAGCGACGCACTGCCCTGCCAGGCGCGCAGCGTCGGCTTGGCCACGCGCTCGATCGCCGCCACGCGCAGGCTGACGATCTCGATCGGATCGTTACTGCGATATCCGAAGCGCCGCTCGTGCACCGCGTGAAAGGCATCGGCCAGCGCGCCGAGCGAAGCCATCGAATCAGGCACCGGCACGCTCAGATCCCATGATTGGCCAACGTAGCGCATCCCGGCGAAGCGCAGCAGCGTGATGCCGTCGGTCGCGGCGCCAGCGGAGGCCGCTCGCGCAGACCTGCCCGACTCCGCCGACATCTCCTGGCGCGCGACCTGCTCGATCTCGGCAAAACGTTGTCCGAGCGCCGCGACATCGGTGTCAGCCAGCGCCGCCCGAAACGTGCGCAGATGATCGTGGCGCACATCCGAGATCAATGACCCGAACGCGCAGAAATTGCCCGGCCGCAGCGGCACGATGACGTGGCTGATCTCCAGTTCGTCCGCGATGAGCGTGGCGTGCATCGGCCCGGCGCCGCCGAACGCCATCAACGCGAAATCACGCGGATCGAAGCCGCGCGCGATCGAGATCTCCTTGATCGCGCTCACCATGCGCGCAACCGCGATGCGGATGATGCCTTCGGCGGCGCGCGCGACGTTCAATCCGTCAAAGGCTCGCGCGATGCGCTCGACCGCCGTGCGCGCCAAACCTTCATCCAGCTCGACCACGCCGCCCAGCTTCACGCTCGATGCGAGCCGGCCGATCACCAGATTCGCGTCGGTCACCGTCGGTTCCAACCCGCCTTTGCCGTAGCACGCTGGCCCTGGTGCAGCGCCTGCGCTGCGCGGCCCGACCTTGAGGATCTTGCCGGTATCGATCCAGGCGATGCTGCCGCCGCCCGCCCCTACCGAATTGATCTCGATCTGCGGCGTGCGCACCGGCAACCCGGCGATGAACTGCTCGGAGGTCATCGGTACGTTGAGGGCTTCGATCAGGCACACGTCGGTGCTGGTGCCGCCCATGTCGTAGGTGATCAGATTGCGCGCGCCGATTTCACGACCGAGATGGATCGCGGCTGCCACACCACCCGCCGGGCCAGAGAGCACGGTGTGCACCGGATAGCGCGCCGCACGCGTATCGGCAACGATGCCTCCACTCGAGGTCATGATCTGCACGCCGGCGCCGCGATAGCCGGCATCGCGCAGCTTCGCGGCGAGCGAGCGCAGATAGCGAGCCATCAACGGCCCGATGTAGGCGTTCAATGCGGCCGTGTTGAAGCGTTCGTACTCGCGCATCTCGGGCAGCACGTCAGCCGAATGACTGATGAACCAATCCGGCAGTGCCTCACGCAGGATCGCAACCGCCTGCTCTTCGTGCGCCGGGTTCGCGTAGCTGTGAAGAAAGCACACGATCAGCGCACCGGGTGCAGCACCCGTGCCCAAGTGTGTCCGCAAACGCGCGGCAATCGCTCGAACCTGCGACGGATCGAGCGGCCGCAGCACCGAGCCGTCGGCGAGCATGCGCTCGTCGACCTCGAACACGTCTTCGCGCGACACGATCGGCGCCGGTTTGAGGGTCTTGATGTCGTAGAGCACCGTTCGATTGGTGCGAGCGATCTCGAGCGTGTCGCGAAAGCCGGCGGTGGTGATCACCAGGACGCGCGACCCTTGTCGCTGCAGGATCGCGTTGGTGCCGATGGTCACGCCGTGCACGAACCGTGCAGTCGTCGCGAGGTCGCTTTCGTTGCGCAGCACGCCGGCGAGCACACCCTCCTCGGGCGCGTGCGGCGTGGACGGCGCCTTCGCCCAGCGCAATTCGCCGGTCGAATCGTCGTAGCCCACTACGTCGGTGAACGTGCCGCCAACGTCGACGCCGATCATTTTCATGCGTGACTCCAACTCCCATCGACGCCCCGCCCGCTCACAGCGAGCCCCCTGACCCGTCCCGATACGCCATCGACGATCATCGGCGGCTGCCCCGTCGTGCGGCAGTCTTCTTGCCTGAGTTCGTGCGTGGTCGCGCCAGCCCGCGTTGCGCCAGCGCTTTGGCCTGAACGCGCTCCGCGAAGCGCTTGGCCTGCGCCGGCGTGCGTGGCGTCGTCGCACCACGAGCGGCACGCGTCGCACCGGGCCGCTCCATCTGCGCCGCCATCGCCTGCGCCAACGCGAGAAACGCCTGCTGGTCGGTGGTGAGCGTATGGGCAGTCGCGCGCACGCCGCGCATGGCGGGGCGCCGGAGCGCCGTGCGCACGCGTAGCGGCGTCGGCAGTCGGGTCGGCGCGTTGGCGCGCGGCGTCTTGCGGTTGAGGGCGATCTCGACGGTGCGGGCGTCGCCCTCGCGATCGGACAGCGGCTGCTGCAGGTTATAGCGCTTGCGCACGGTGGCGGGAATCGAGCAGTGATCAAAAACCGTGGCGGGGTCGCCGGGGCTGGCGCCGATCACGTCCGGATCAGTATAGGCGGACACGACGATGGTCGGCACGCGCACACCGAAGCGGCGAAAGTCGAACGGCGCGTCGGCCCGCGCATAGGTGGTGTCGTCCCCCGTCGCCGGGGCGGATGGCGGCAGTACATGGTCGAAGAACCCGCCATGCTCATCGAACGTGATGATGAGCATGGTGTCCCGCCAGTAGCGCGAGTTGCGAATCGACTCGTAGACCGCCTTCACCAGCGCCTCGCCGCGGCTGGCGGCGTTGTGAGGATGCATCGAGTTGCCGCTGACGAAATCGTCGAACACGGCGTAGCACGGCTCGATGAACGTGTAGTCGGGCAGCGCACCGGCCTTCACGTCGCGATAGAACATCGGCATCTTGCGAAATTCGTTGCCCAAGTAACGGCTGCGCAGCGACGACACGCCGAGCACCTGCGGGAAGTCGTCGTGGTAGATACGCCAGTTCAGGCCGGCTGCGCTGAGACGGTCGTAGATCGTGCCGTGCTTGAACGTGAAGCCTTTGAGGATGTCCCACCGGTTCGGGCTCACCGCGAGCCCCCCGGAAGTGCCGGCGTGAACGAAGAACCGGTTCGGCCAGGTCGGTCCGGGCATCGACGAGTACCAGTAGTTGAACACCGCGAACTCGTCGGCGAGCGCCGAGAACACCGGCAGCTGTCGCGGGAGAAAACAGTCCATGACTTGCTGAGGTGCCGCGCCGGACACGCGCGCCGCGGCGGCGCCGAAGCCGCTCATGGGTGCGGGACAGGCAGTCGGGCCGTCGACTTGCTCCTTCACTTCGGCGAATTCGTGCGGCGGGTCGAACGCAAGCGCCGGCGCCGCCGGCCCCTGTGCAGGCAGCCGTTCACGTTGCGAGCATGGATCGACGTAGTTGAACGCTCCCGGCGGCGGACCATCGATCCTCGTGTCGGCCGCGTTGCGCAGGCCCAGCAGATGATCGAACGAGCGATTCTCGAGCATGAGCACAACGATGTGCTGGATCGCCGCAAGTCCGGTTTCGCGTGCGGGCAACACCCGCGCCTTGCGGCGCCGCTTCGCTTCCATGGTTCTCCTTGATCCGCCTCGACCGAATACGATTGCTTCGGTTCTGCACTGCTCCGCCTACCGCCCCTTGAACGCCGGTGCCCGCCGCGCCTTGAACGCCGCCAATCCTTCGCGCAGATCCTCGCTCGCGTAGATCCGCTCGTACGCTTCGCGCAACGTGGCGTCAGGCGACTCGGCGTCCGACGACCCGCCGTAGGCTAGCGCGTGCACGAACTGCTTGGCGACACCAATCGAATGCGGCGCGCACTGCGCGATATCCGTCGCCAGCCGCTCGATGCCGGCATCGAGCGCCTCGACGGAGGCATCGGGCACGACCAGATCGATTAGCCCTGCGCGCAACGCCTCTTCCGCCGATAGTCGGCGCGCCGAGTAGAGCAGGAGTTTCGCGCGGGAGGCGCCCACCGCCTGCACCAGCAGCGCGTGCTCGCGCGGACTGAGCATCAGGCCGATGCGCCCGGCGGGTACGCCGAACGTGGCAGCAGGACTCGCCACGCGCAGATCGCACGCGAGCGCGAGCAGACATCCGCCACCGATCGCGGCGGCCTGGATGCGCGCGATGATCGGCAAGCGCGACTCCGCGAGCGTGTCGTAGAGGGCATCGAGCTTTCCGTCGTACGCGACGGCACGGTCCGGATGGCCCGCAAGCCCGGCGATCTCGTCGAGATCGGCCCCGGAAGCGAAGGCGCGATCGCCCGCCCCGCCCAACACCACGACGCGGACGCTCGCGTCGGCATCGAGCGCGCGTACGGCTTCGACCAGTTCTGCGACAGTGTCGAGTGCGAGTGCGTTGCGTTTTTCAGGCCGATCGATCGTCAGTCGCGCGATCGGTCCGTCACGATTCAGTGTGATGTGTGGCATGCCGCCTCCAGAGAAGGCGCCCGCTCTATGCGGACACCATCGCCGCACGACGGACCGCCCGATCAGCCGGCCTGCGCGTCGATCCGCAGACCGACGAAACGCTCCAACGCGGCGGCGTCCGCGGCCAGGTCCTTCGAGCTTGCGCGATGCGCGATGCTACCGCGCTCGATGACGATGACCTGGTCGGTGAGCGCGAGCGCGATCTCGGTGTGCTGCTCCACCAGCACCGTCGCCGTGCCCTGCTCGCTCATCATCTTGTGGATCGAGCGCTCCAATTCTTCGACGATGATCGGTGCCAGCCCTTCGAGCGGTTCGTCGAGCAGGAGCAGCGCCGGATTGGTCATGAGCGAACGGGCGATCGCCAGCATCTGCTGCTCGCCGCCGGAGAGTTGATTGCCCATGTTGGTACGACGCTCGGCCAGCCTCGGAAACAGCTCGTACACCGCTTTCGTGTCCCAACGGCCGGCGCGCGCCGCGACGCTCAGGTTCTCTTCCACCGATAGCGACGGAAAGATCTCGCGTTCTTGTGCCACCCAGCCGAGGCCCAGCCGCGCGCGCTTGTGCGGCGGCAGGCGGGTGATGTCGTTGCCGCGCCAGATCACCTGCCCGCGCGTGACCTGCGTGTAGCCCATGATGGTGAGCAGCAGCGTCGATTTGCCTACGCCGTTGCGGCCCAGCACCGCGAGGCTGCCGTGCTCGGGAACCTCCAGGGAGACATCGTCGAGCACCGTCGCCTCGCCGTAACCGGCGCGCACGTTGCGCAGCGCGAGCAGCGGCTCAGCCACGATGCGCTCCACCGAGGTACACCTCACGCACGCGGGCATCATTGGCGATCTGCTGCGGCGTGCCCTCGGTGAGGATACGTCCGCCGACCATCACGATGATGCGCGTGGCGAAGCGGAACACGATGTTCATGTCGTGCTCGATGAACAGCACGGTGAGTTCCTGCGACAAGCCCGAGATCGCGGTGAACAGCTCTGCGCTTTCGGTGCGCGGCACACCGGCGGCCGGCTCGTCTAGCAGCAGCACACGCGGTTTGGTGGCAAGCGCCAGAGCGATCTCGAGCAATCGCTGTTGGCCATAGGCCAGTTCGCGCGTAAGTCGATGGCACACCGGTCCGAGCCGCAGCGAGTCGAGAATCGCGTACGCCTCATCGATCGCATCGCCATGCGCAGGCAGCTTGCGCAACCAATGCCCGCTGTAGCGCTTGCGCTCGCTCACCGCGAGCAGTACCGCCTCGAGCGCGGTCAGCTGCGGGAACAGCGTGTTGATCTGAAAGGTTCGCACCAGCCCCTTGCGCACGCGCGCCTGCGGATCGAGCGTGGTGATGTCTTCGTCGCCCAGCAGCACCTGACCGCCGTCGGGACGGAGCATGCCGGTGAGGAGGTTGATCAGCGTGGTCTTGCCGGCGCCGTTCGGGCCGATGAGCGCGTAGCGCGCGCCCTGGGGCAACGCGATCTCGATGTCGCTCGCCACCACCAGTGAACCGAAATTCTTGGCCAGCGCTCGTGTGGACAAGGCCGCGGCCGCGCCCGGTGCCTTGCCTGCCGCCACGTTGCTTGCCGCCGCGTCGCTCACCACCACTTACCTCGCCACGATCGCGTCAGCCGGGCCAACCCGCCGAGGATGCCGTTGGGCAGAAACATCACCACCGCCACCAGCAACAGACCGATCCAGAAGTACCAGTACTGCGGATTGATGCCGGAGAACTGGTCGCGCGCCACCATGTAGATGATCGCGCCGATGATGCCGCCATAGAGACGCCCCGCTCCGCCGAGGATCAGGATCACGAGCACGTCGGCCGAGCGCTGGAAGCTCAGCACTTCGAGCGAAACGGTTTCGGTGGTCTGCGCGAGCAGCGCGCCGGCCACGCCCGCCATGACCGCCGCGATCGTGTAGATCTTGCGGATGTGCGCATCGTTGGAGGCGCCGATCGCGGGCATGCGTATCGCGTTCTCGCGAATGCCGCGCAGCGACAGCCCGAACGGCGAGTGGATGATCCGCCGCGCGACCAGCACGGTGAGAAACAGCACGACCAGCGAATACACATACGCCGTCGTGCCGAACAGGTCGAATTTGAACGCACCGAAGATCGGCCACATCTTCACGCCTTGCAAGCCGTCGGCACCACCGGTCAGTCCGCTTGCGCTGTTCGCGGCCTCGTGCAAAAGCAGGCCCAGACCGAGCGTGATCATGATCAGCGCGAGATGGCGAAAGCGCGAGATGATGAAACTGGTGGCGTAGCCGAACACACCCGCGACCGCAGCCGCGATCACCAGGCCAGTCAGTGGCTCCCCCCAGCCCCACTTCGCGAGCAGTCCCGCAGCGTACGCGCCCAGCCCGAAATAGGCCGCGTGCCCGAGCGAGACGATGCCGGCGTAGCCGAGGATCAAGTCGAGCGACACGGCGAACAGCGCAGTGATCGCGATCTGGCTGGCAAGCGACAGGTACGACGGCGTCAGCACGAACGGCAGCAGCAGACACAGCCAGAAGATGATCTCCAGGCGCTTCCAGCGGATGCCATCGGCCAGCACCTGCTGCGGCGTTGCAGCGGCAGGCGTTCCCCTTGCGTCGAGCGTGCCCAGCGTGCTCATGGTGCGACTCTGTTCATCGTGCGTTCAACGTTTGCCAAACAGGCCGGCCGGCCGCCACATCAGGATGCCAACCATGACCAGATAGATGAGGAAGGCGCCGAGTTCGGGAAAGTAGTACTTGCCGGCCATGTCGCTGATGCCGATCACCGCGGCGGCGGCGAACGATCCGCCGATCGAGCCGAGCCCGCCTACCGACACGACGATGAGCACGTAGATGAGATAGGTGAACGCGAACGCCGGATCGAGCCCGATGATCTCGATCGCGAGCGCCCCACCCAGGCCAGCCAGGCCGCCGCCGAGCGCGAAGGTGGTGGCGAACACGCGATCGACGTCGATGCCGAGGCCACGCGCCATGCGCTGATTGTCGACGGCCGCGCGCACTTGCGCGCCGAAGCGCGTGTACTCGAGCGCGGCCACGAGGATCGCCGAGACGACCAGCGCCACCACGATCAGGAACAGGCGATAGGCCCCGACCGTCACGCCGAGCACCATCACCGACCCGCGCAGCCATTGCGGCGTGTTCACCGGTTGCTGCGTGGTGCCGAACAGATACGCGGCGGCCGCCACCGACACGAACACGATGCCGATGGTCAACAGACACTGGTCGAGATCAGTGGCGCGATACAGGTGTCGATACAGCACCCGCTCCAGCACGATACTGGCGACTCCGCCGGCAAGAAACGCGATCGGCAGCGTCACCAGGAACGGCCAGCCCCACTCGTTCATCAGGGTCACCGCCGCATACCCGCCGATCATGGCGAAACTGCAATGCGCCAGATTGACGAAATTCATCATGCCCAGCGTGACCGACAGCCCCACCGACAGCAGAAACAGCAGCATGCCGTAGGCAAAACCGTCGAAGAGCACGCCGAACAGGGAACTCATGCTGAGCGAGGGATCCGGGTATAGGCGGATGTATGGTTGGACGTATAGGCAGATTCAACGAGCCGCCACTGCGTCGAACGCCGCACCAAAGGCCGGCGGACGCGAACAGGGCGCCCGGAAAACGTGGCGGGCGCCCTGCACGGGGTCGGCAGCAGGCGGCTACTTCACGCCACGTGCCTTGACCGGGTCTTTGACGTTCTCGATCTTGTCGAACGGCACGTTCACCAGTTCGTTGCCGACCTTCTGCACGCGCCGGATATAGATGGTCTGCACCACGTCGCGCGTCTCCGGATCGATCGACATCGGACCACGCGGGCTTTCCCACTGCAGCCCTTTGGCTGCCGCGATCAACGCGTCGCCGTCGGTCTTGCCGTTCGCCTTCTTGATCGCCTCGTAGATGGCGTGCATGCCGTCGTAACCGCCGATCGAGAAGAAGTCGGGATTGCGGCCATGCATCTCGTTGAAGACTTTCACGAACTCCTTGTTGAGCGCGTTATCCATTTTGTAGTCGTAGTGCCACGCGGTGATGATGCCCAGCGCCGCGTCGCCCATGCTCTTCAGGGCTTGCTCGGCAGTCGTCTCGCCGGAGCCCAGGATCTTCACCTTCTGCGGATCGACGCCACGCTCGGCAAACGCCTTGCCCAGCGCCGCGGGCTGCGCGCCACCCGGCACGAAGATCATGATCGATTCCGGATTGATGTCCTTGGCGCGCTGGATGAACGCGGAGAAATCGGGATTGGCCACGGGGAAACGCACCGCGCCCACGACATCACCGCCCGCGGCCTTGAAGGCGCGGTGGAAGCCGGCCTCGAAGTCGTGGCCGGGGCCGTAGTCGGTCACCATCGAGTACGTCTTCTTAACGCCGCTCTTGACCGCCCAGGTACCGAACGTTTCGGCGATCTGCGGCAGCGTCACCGAGGTGCGGATCATGTACGGCGACTTGGTGGTGATGATCGAGGTTGCCGCATTCATCAGCACCATGAACTTCTTCGCTTCGGCGGACACGTCGGCGGCGGCCAGCGCGTTGGGCGTGAGCACGAAGCCGGCGAGGATATCCACACGGTCGCGCACCACCAGTTCCTGCGCCAGGCGCTTGGCGATGTCGGGCGCGACGCCGCCGGTGTCCTTGCGGATGATCTCGATCTTGCGGCCGGCGACCGTATCACCCTTCTGCTTCATGTAGGCCTTGATGCCGTTGTCCAACTGAATGCCGGCATCCGCGAACTGGCCGGACAAGCTCAAGATCAGGCCGATCTTGATCGGTTGCTGCGCGACCGCGACGCTGGCGCCCATCATGGCCAGCGCGGCGAAGGTGATTGGTAGCCTCATGACTCTCTCCTCTGGAACGAACGCTTGAAAGTGAAACGCGCTGCCTGACGGTGTGTGGCCGTCAACCGGCGACGGCCAACAAACGGATGCTCCCAGCGAACGGACTGCCACTGCATCGCGCTTGATGTACTGCCCTCGGCGGCTGTGTGGCTTGCGGGGCGCGATGATAATCGCTTGGCGCAACCTCGGCTCACGAGGCGCTTGAAATTTTCGAGGCGCGCGCGGTGGTTACGATCCCACCTGCAAGCACGCGGCGAGCGCGGCGTGGCGAAGCGCAGGCTCAACGCGCAGACGCGTCAGATCAACGTGCACACGCGTGACCAATCACGTCCGAAGAATCCCGTCAAGCGATTCGAGCAATGACGTTGAGCCCGGCCGACGCCGCGCGATTCGTTCGGCGACGGCGCTTATCCACAGTTTCTGTGGATAAGTTTGTGCGTAACGCTCGACGTGCAGCTTTCGACAAGGAGATAACACACATGGCGATGTTGTCTGATCGAAATTGCATCAGCGGGTCGACGCGCGTTCGCAGATCACGATGCTGCTCGGAAGCGGTTAGCATCGCGCGCGCCTTTCGATGCGCATGTTCGCGCGGATCCCGCCAATGATGAATCGTCAAGACTTCGCACAATCAACAGCGGCACACACGATAGCGACATGCAGAGCGGGTGTGATTGGTCTTGGACAAATGGGACTCGGCATCGCGCGCAACCTGCATCGCAATCGCCATCTCGCGGCAGCGTGGGACGTGCGCGCGATCGACACCAGCAGCTTCGACCCAAGCGTCGGCTGGTTACGCCCTCGAGAACTCGCCGCCGCGTGCGACATCGTATTGTTTGTGGTGCCGGGCTCGCGCGACATCGAAAGTTGTCTGCGCGGTGGCGACGGCATGCTGCAAGTCGCGCGCCCCGGTCAGATCCTGATTGATCTCACCACGTCGCATCCCGACGACACGCGCCGGCTCGCCGCGCTCGCGGCCGCGCACGGGCGTCACTACATCGATGGCGGCATGACTGGCGGGGCAGCTGGCGCCGATGCCGGCCGCCTCGCACTGATGCTGGGCGGCGAAGCCGAAGCAATCGAGCGCAGCCGACCGGCGCTCGATGCAATCGCCACCCGAATTTTTCACGTGGGCGCCAGCACTGCCGGCCACACGATGAAACTCATCCACAACATGATCCTGCACACCACATTCTTGGCCACCAGTGAAGGCTGCAGGCTGGCTGAGCGCGCGGGGATCGATCTGGGCAAGGCGATCGAGGTGCTCAATAACGGTAATGCGCGCAGTTTCATTACTGAGCAGCGCTTCCCGAATCACATCCTCTCGGGGAAATTCGATGGCCGATCGCGGGTGTCGAATCTTGCCAAGGATCTGAAGATGGCCGCGGACATGGCCGCCTCCATGGACGCACACGGCGTCTACGGCCCGCTTACGGCTGCGTTGCTCGCGCGTGCGATGGCAAATGGCATGGCCGACGAAGACTTCACCCGTCTGTACCTCGTGATGGACCGGCTGCTCGAGGACGAGCGACTGGGTCGGATCGGGTGAGCAGCGGGTGAGCGGCCGACACGCCGCACGAGCATTGCCGGCCGCACAACGCACAACCCCCTTACGCACGATCATCTCGACGCCCATCATTACTCTCATCATGGCGCACTGACTCGCGAGCATCCGCAATGCCTACTACGCTTCGACTCGGCGGTTACCAGGGCCCGCAGTCGGTCCACACCCGCGCTGCACGCCTGCTCGGCAGCGCGCTGCAGCGCGAACTCGGCGCTGAGATCGACTACCAGCAGACCGACAACGTCACCCAGCTCGGCCGCAATTCCACCGATCTGTTCGCGATGGTCGAGACCGGCGAGTTGGAGCTGTGCTACTTCGCGTCGAGCTATCTGGTCGCGCGGGTGCCGAGCCTCAAGATTCTCGATCTGCCGTTTCAGATCGCCGACCGGGCATCGATCTACGCAGCACTCGATGGCGAACTCGGAAGCGCGCTGGCGCGCGAGGTAGCAGCGCACACGCCGTTTGCCGTGCTCGGCTACTGGGACAATGGTTTCCGGCACCTCACCAATTGGCGCCTGCCGATCGTTCGCCCCGGTGATTGCGCGGGCCTGCGCATCAGGTCGATGGACAACGCGCTGCATCAGGACGTGTTCCGGGCGCTCGGCATGCGCCCGCAGTTCATCGACGTCAAGGATTTCCCTGGCGCGGTGGCGCGTCGTGAAGTCGATGCGCAGGAGAATCCGCTCACCAACACCGTCAACTTCAAGGTGTTCGAAACGCACCGGCATGTGAGCATGACCGCGCACTTCCACGGTACCGCGCTGGTGTTGGCGCAGCGGGCGCGCTACGAATCCTGGCCTGCGAAGGTGCGTGACGCGCTCCAGGCTTCGCTGAAGGAAGCCACCGCGCAGCAACGCCGGTTCGCCGCGCAGGAAGACGAAGATTGCCTGCGCCAGCTCATCGCAGCCGGCGTCGACGTGCGCACGCCCGATGCGATCGATCGCGCCGCGTTCGTGGCGGCCACCGCGCCGATCGTCGAACGCGAGTCGGCACAGTTGCCTCCCGCGCTGTTGCGGGCGTTGCGCGGATAGCCCGCACGCAACAGGGTCGCCGTGAGCGCGCACAGCCGGCCAGCGTCGCTGGATGACTACGCCGCCAAGCGCTCGTTCAATGCCACGCCCGAGCCGGCACCTGAGTCACTCGCCGAGCGCACCGGCCCGCTGTTGTTCGTCGTGCAACAACACGCCGCGCGCCAGTTGCACTACGACCTGCGCCTGGAGCTCGATGGGGTGTTCCTATCGTGGGCCGTCCCCAAAGGCATGCTGCTGCAACCGGGGGAGAAACATCTCGCGGTGCCGACAGAAGATCATCCGCTCGCGTACGGTTCCTTTGAAGGGGTGATTCCGAAAGGTCAGTACGGCGCGGGATCGGTGATCGTGTGGGATTGCGGTCTCTACTCACCCGACACCGACGCCAGGTACGCATTCAATGATCGCCAGCAGGCGCAAGAACGCGTACGCGCCGAACTCGCCGCAGGCAAGCTGAGTTTCTTTCTGCTCGGCGCCAAGCTCAAGGGCTCGTACGCGCTGGTGCGGATGAAGGACAACTCGTGGCTGGTGCTCAAGCACCGCGATCGCTGGACGACGCGCGCCACCGCTGATCCCGAACTCGAACGCTCGGTGCTCTCGGCCCACACGCTCGGTTCGATTTCCGGTTCGACTACGGGTTCGGCACCACCGGAGCGCGTGGCGTTGGAACGGCTGATCGCATGCGGAACCGCCGAGTCGCTCCCGGACAAGCTCCAGCCGATGCTGGCGGGCGAGGCAAGCAAATCATTCACCGATCCGGCCTGGTCGTTCGAGCCGAAACTGGATGGCTACCGGATCATCGCCTACGTCGATCGCGATCGCGTGCAGTTGCGTTCGCGCGGCGGCATCGATCTCACCGCATCGTTTCCCGGCATCGTGGCCGACCTGCGCCTGCAACTCGCCGTGCCGATGGTGCTCGATGGCGAAGTCGTCGCCTTTGCCGACGGCCGCCCTTCGTTCGGCGCATTGCAGAATCGCGCGCGGCTGAGCGCCGGCGTCGACATCGAAGCGGCCGAGCGCGCCACGCCATGCGTGTTCTACGCCTTCGACCTGCTGCACGTGCTGGGTGTGAATCTGCGCAAGGCGCCGTACCAGGATCGCCGCCGCTACCTGCGCCAGTGTCTGCTCGCCACGTCGCGGGTTCAATTGGTGCACGCCGATAGCGATGGCAACGCGCTCTATCAGGCCGCGATCGCCGCCGGATTCGAAGGCATGCTCGCCAAGCGGCGCGCGGGGCATTACCACGCCGGGCGACGCTCCGATGACTGGCTGAAGGTCAAGGCCTCGCAGACCGGCGATTTCGTCATCGGCGGGTTTACGGCCGGAAAGAACTCGCGGCGCAAGCACTTCGGTGCGCTGGTGCTCGGTGGCTGGGATGCGACGGATAACACCAGGCTCAAGCCGGTCGGCAATGTCGGCAGCGGCTTCGACGATCGCACGCTGGAATCGTTGAGTGCGCAGCTTCGCGCCCGCAAAAGCGCCACGATGCCGTTCGCAACGCGGCCCGAATCGGAAACGCCGATCGAATGGGTACGTCCGGACCTGGTCGCCGAAGTGCAGTTCTCCGGCTGGACCGACGCCGGCCTGCTGCGTGCGCCGGTGTTCCTGCGCCTGCGCGATGACGTCGACGCGACCGCCGTACGTACCGAGCCGGGCGCGGATCGCATTCGCGACGCATCGAGTGCCGCCCCGGCCGCGAGGGGCCTCGACGACGAGATCGAATCGGTGCTGCGCCAACTCGCCGGATCGTCAGCGAGCCTCACTCTTACAGTCGGCGCGGATCGCATCCGGCTCACGCATCTGGACAAGGTGCTCTGGCCCGCTACCGAGAACAACCCCGCGGTCACCAAGCGCCACCTGCTGCGCTATCTCGCGCAAGCTGCGCCGCACATGCTCACCCACGTGCGCAACCGGCCGCTGACAGTCGTGCGCATGCCCGATGGCATTCATGGCGAATCGTTCTTCCAGAAGCACTGGGAGGGCACGACGTTGCCGCCGTTCACTGCGACGGTGAGCTTCGAGAACGAGAACGACGACGGGCGCGCCTCCAAACCCTATCTGTTGTGCAACAACGTCGCGACGCTGTTGTGGCTCGGCCAGATGGGAGCGCTCGAATATCACGTGATCCACGCGAGCGTGCCGGCGATCGCGAGCGGCACGACAGCGACCGTCGGGCGCGACGTGATCGATCGGCCCGACTACATCGCGTTCGATCTCGACCCCTATGTCTACGCCGGCACCGAAGCCAAGGGCGAAGAACCCGCGTACAACCCCGCCGCGTTCGCCAAGGCACGCGAAGTCGCATTGCATCTGCGTGACGTGCTCGCCGCAATGTCGCTGCAGGCCTTCGTGAAGACCACCGGCAAGACCGGGCTGCACATCTTCGTGCCGATCGAGCCCACGATCACCACCGAGCAGGCGCGCGAGGTCAGCCGACTGGTCGGGCAACACTTGCTGCGGCAGCATCCGCGAGATATCACCATGGACTGGTCGGTCGACAAGCGCACCGGCCGCATCTTCATCGACCACAACATGAACGGGCGTGGGCGCACGCTGGGGGCCGCGTATTCGCCGCGGCGAATTGCCGGCGCTTGGGTCTCGATGCCCTTGTCCTGGGAGGAACTGGCCTCGATCGAGCCGGGCGATTTCCGGATACCAAGCGTGTTCGAGCGCCTGCGCACGCAGGCCGACCGCTGGGCGGACTTTCCGGCCGCGCGGCACAACCTGACCCATATCCTTGGAATACGCGGTTGAGCGAACGCGCCACTCGCGGTAGTGTGTCGCCCCCCTCCGCGCAGCCGTCACGGAAAGGATCCCCCAAATGGCCACTCGATCGATCGCATCGCTCACCGTCACCTTCGGCCTGGTGTCGGTGCCGGTGAAGCTCTACTCGGCGACCCAGTCTTCCTCGGGCGTGTCGTTCAACCTGCTGCACGCCGGTTGCGGATCGCGCCTGAAGCAGCAGTACCTGTGCGCCAAGGAAGGCATCGTGGTCGAGCGCGCCGACATGGTGAAAGGCTACGAGTTCGCCAAGGACCAGTACGTGACGTTCACCGCCGACGAGCTGAAAGCGCTCGAAGAGAAAGGCAGCCACGCGGTCGAGATCGTGGCCTTCGTGCCGGTGGCAACGATCGATCCGATCTACTACGACAAGGCCTACTACCTCGCGCCGGACAAGGGCGGCGCACGCCCCTACGCACTGCTCACCCGCGCGATGCGCGACACCGGTCGCTGCGCGCTGGCACGCTGGGCCTGGAAGGGCAAGCAATACATGGTGCAGGTGCGGCCCACCGATGACGGGCTCATCCTGCAGCAGCTGCTGTACGCCGACGAGGTGCGTGCACTGAGCGATCTGGAGATCGAGAAGGCCGACGTCAAACCCGCTGAGCTGGGCCTGGCGGTCCAATTGATCGAACAAAGCGCGAGTGATCAGTACGATCCGAAGGCGTACATCGATGAAGTCAAGCAGCGCATCGAGGCGGCAGTGCAGGAAAAGGTCGACGGCAAACAGGTGACGCTCGCCGCTGAACCGGAATCTGGTGGCGCGCAAGTGATCGACCTCATGGAAGCGTTGCGCGCGAGCCTGAGCAAAGGCGGCGCGCCCGCGGCGCCAGCGAGCACCGGCACCGAGCCGGCGCAATCCGATCGGAAGCCCCCCAAGCGCGTGGAGGCCGACCAATCCAGCGCAGCCCCCAAGACCAGGGGCAAGAAGGCCGCCTCCTAGCGGCTGGCATTGACGGCGCAAGGCCTGCAACCTCCCGACACGCCCTCCTCGCCTGCCACGCTCATGGGCGAGTACACCCTGCGCGACATCGAGCGGCTCCTGGGTCTGTCGCGTGCCGTCGTACAGGGTTTCATCGACGCCGGATTCGTCGCGCCCACACGCGGCAAGCGCAATACCCTGCACTTCTCGTTTCAGGATCTGATCCTGCTGCGCACCGCGCAAGGACTGGCCGCCGCCAAGGTGCCGCCGCGCAAAATCAGACAATCGATCGCGGCGCTGCGCGACGAGCTGCCGGCTAACTTGCCGCTATCGGGGATTCGGATCTCGGCACTGGGCACCCGCGTCGTCGTGCGCCGGGGCGAAACGCAATGGCAAGCCGACTCGGGCCAATACCTGCTCGATTTCGAGGTGGCGCCGGCCGCAGGCGACGTGGCGTTTCTCAAGAAGGCCGATCCACCGTCGGAGAGCGCCGAGCATTGGTTCCAGCGCGGCTGTGAGCTGGAAGCACGTGATCCCACCGCGGGGCAGGCCGCGTATCGACGCGCGATCGAAATCGATCCCCGTTATCTCGGCGCGTACGTGAATCTGGGATGCATGCATCAGGCGCAGGGCGCCCCGGCTGATGCCGAGCGCATCTATCGCGAGGCGCTGGAGCACTTTCCCGAAGAGCCGCTGCTGCACTTCAACCTGGCGATCGCGCTGGAGGATCTGGGCCGACCTGCCGACGCGGCAGCTGCCTACGACGAGGCGTTGCGCCACGACACCGGTTTCGCCGATGCGCACTACAACCTCGCGCGACTGCTCGAGGCACGCGGCGACAAGCAGAACGCTCTGCGACATCTGGCCGACTATCGGCGGCTGCAGCAAACCTGAGAGGACAGATCATGGCGATCCGCATCGGCATCGCCGGCTGGCAGTACGACGACTGGCGCGGCCCGTTCTATCCCAAGGGCGTGCCGCAGCGGCGCGAACTGGAGTTCGCCGCCAAGCGTCTGGCCTCGATCGAGATCAACGGTTCGTTCTACTCGCTGCAGCGCCCCGAGAGCTACGCGAAGTGGCATGCCGAAACGCCCGACGACTTCGTGTTCAGCATCAAGGGGCCGCGCTTCATCACGCACATCAAACGCCTGGTCGATATCGACAAGCCGCTCGCGAACTTCTTCGCCTCCGGACTATTCAACCTGCGCGAGAAGCTCGGCCCGATCCTGTGGCAGTTTGCGCCGAGCTACACGTTCGATCCGGCGACGTTCGAGGCGTTTCTCGCCCTGCTCCCGCATGACACCGGCGCCGCACTTGCACTGGCCAGGCAGCACGACGATCACGTTGCCGGACGCACCGCACTGGAGATCGACGGCGAGCGGCCGATGCGCCACGCCGTCGAGATCCGCAATAGGAGCTTTCTCGCCGAACCGTTCATCGCGATGCTGCGCAAGCACAACGTGGCGATCGTCATCGCCGACAGCCCCGGCACCTGGCCCTACAGCGAAGATCTCACCGCCGATTTCGCCTATCTGCGCATGCACGGCAAGAACAAGCTCTACGACGACGGCTACACCGACGTCGCGCTGGGTGCAATCGCACCTAGGCTGAAGCTCTGGGCGAGCGGCGCCGAACCCGCCGATGCGAAACGCGTAGGCAGCGCCGCACCCTCACGGCCGCGCGATATCTACTGCTACTTCGACAACGACGCCAAAGCGCACTCCCCGCTCGACGCGATGCGTCTGATGGCCAGGCTCGGGCTCGAACGGAACATTCCGCTCGATCCGCCGTAGCAACCCCGCCAGCAGCGCGAGTCGCCGCACACGCCGGGACATGCCGGTCGGCTGATATACTTCGTGCCGAGTCGGGGCGTAGCGCAGCCTGGTAGCGCACCTGCATGGGGTGCAGGGGGTCGAGTGTTCGAATCACTTCGCCCCGACCATAAAATCAAAGAGATACGAATCGAGACGGCCGCCAAGTGCGGCCGCTTTCACTTCCGGGTACGGGTTCGGGTACGGTCGAAACAGGCGCTGGACTTGGCCCCGCGGGGCCGTAAAGTCGTGCCGGTCGTAGTGCCGCTCCATCGCGTTGTGCCTTGAAATCGTAGGCGGCAGTGCTCAGCGTCCAAAATAATTCACGGTCACTTGCTCTCTGGCGTGACCCAACTCTAGCGCGATCATCAGTCGCGCCTCTCGGACCCGCTTCTGCTCCTCCAGCGATAACTCCCGCGACGCCTTTCCGCCCGCGGCGGGACACTCGAATCCGGTCATCTCGCGATATCGAAGCTGCGCATACCGATGCCGAAAGCCGTGCATCTTGTGAATGCCAGCGCTTGCGCACACGCGCTCGAGATGCTTTTCTTGTTCGACGTAACGCTTCTCGGGTGGTATCAGGCTGCCTGCACCCGCGAACGTCTTGGCATCCTCTAGCAGTCTTCGTTGCGCTTCGGTGCGAATTGGAATTTCGCGCTCGCGTCCGCCCTTAGTCCAGCTCCCTTTGAGCCAGAGCCGATCGCCGCGGTCGGCAAGGCGTGGCCGCAGTTTCATCGACTCTTCCTTGCGCAATCCGAACGTGACCTGAAAGCGCAGCGCGAGTTTCACGTAGAAATCGGCGATAGCATCGATCTTGGCAACGTCTTCATCGTCGCGTGCTTTGGAGAGGTCGGTCACGTATTCACGCCGCGCGATGCCGTAAATGTCGTTCTTGCTGGCTACGGTTGCGGCCTTGCCCACG
Source organism: uncultured beta proteobacterium (assembly GCA_902826155.1). The sequence continues at coordinate 8,648 of CADEDU010000051.1, read as the reverse complement.
CGCTCGGCCCACCAGCGTAAGTGCGCCAGGTTGTTCTTGATAGAGCCAATGCTGAGCCGGCGCTGACTCCAGGCCCCGATCAGGGCGTCGACGTGCTTCGTTGAAAGGGATGAAGCGCGCAGATTTCGGAAGCCCAGCGCCTCCAGCTCGCGGGCCATGCGTCGAAGTGCGTTCCTGCGCTCGGCTTGGGTAGCGTAGGAGCCGTCGCGATTGCGCTCAAGTAGCCGGTTCAACTCGTAGTTGAGATCCTTCATCATCGTTCCTTCGTTCATGTCGGGTTGATCTGTGCTGCGACTGCGCGGTGTCCGACCGTTCGGGTCAGTGTCGATGGCATCCATTGCTGGATCCCGGTGATCCGGGTAACGCCCAGGAAGACACCTATTCCTGTTGCTCCAAGTGAGCGTCCCGGGCGCTTGGCTGAGCCAGCGATTCCCGAGAGTGAAACGCGCCTTGTCGCCGGCGGGGCGGCCCGTTGACGAGAGGGCGTCGGCATCTTTCGTCGATGCGGATACGTACGGCGCACTGCGACTGCGTGCTGCATGCATCGACAACAAGTCGGCGCGTTTAACGTGCCGACCGGCTGCGCTGGGACAACGCAGCCAAGAACGCGAGCGATGCCCTCGCGGGATAGAGAAATTGGTCGAATCATGTGCTCGTCATGTGGAAAGTCAGCGCTAAAGCGCTGATGTGTCTAGAAGATCGAAGGTCGTCACGTCCCGTGGGACTGCGGTGGTGGGAATCGTGCGGTGGCGACTTGCTGTCGTTCGTCGCCCGGGCGGACCGCGAGCAAATAACGCCGCCTTGGCGCCGGACGAACGCAGGTTCGATCGTGTGCCTCGAGGTGCATGAGGCCGATCGAACACTCTTGAAAAAGGGAAACAGACGCGCGCGCGATCAGTCGTGATTGCCCGATGCGCTGTCGAGGCCGCCTGCGACACGCCTCCCAAGGGTGTGTCGCGCGGGCGGTGTGCTGGAGGTTTTCGCCTTGCCTAGCCGCTGAGGCGAGCGAGGCAAGGGACGGGCGAGGCTAGTGGGAACGTCATACGTGTCCCAGTGCCCCGCGAGCAAGGCGCGGGGTGCGCCGCGGCGTGGAAACGATTCCCAGACGCGGGGGAAATATTGGCAAGCGGTGTACAGGTCGTCGGACGCCAACCGACCGTTCGCCACGGAGTACGTGACAGGCAACAAAGCGCGCGATTCTTCGCCGATCGAGCGTAGTGCGCAAGAGCTCGATCGAAGTTCTCACGATTGATTTCAGAGTAACGCCTTGGAGCGTCTAGTGACGCCGAGGAACGCCTTGGGCGACTGATCCATCGGGCTACGCGGACATCTGCGCTCAGATACCCGAGCGCAGTCGCGCGATCATTGTGTCGAACGAGACGTCGTGATTCGCCGAATCAGAAGGAAGCGGCAATGGTCTGGTCAACGCTGGCGGCTTTGCGGCCGCACCACTCGCGTTGGCTGCGACTGGCGTTGCTGCCGATGCGGGCGCAGAAGGGAAGCCCGCGATCCGGTGATCGTTGAGCACGGCTTCACGGCGCATACCCAGCATCGCAAGCTCGCGCAATCGATACGACTGGTTCTGGCAGGTCTCTAGGATCGCGCGCAGATCCTGCGCCCGGGCGCCAAGCTTCAGCGTGATTCGCAGCGAGGAAGCGCGTGGTCGATCTGAAGGCGCGAGCGCGCCGAAGATGCCATGGGCTGAGGGCGTGGTTGCGAGCTGCTCCGCGGCGACGCCAAGACGGACCAGTGTCAGAAATCGACCGGCACGTCGACGTGTGCCGCAACGTTCCAGCTCGGCCACCAGGGGTGCGTCGAGATCGGTGTTGAGGTAGACCGTCGGCCGCAGGACCGACCGACTCACCCTGCTCGAACTCTGATGGTGGTCCGTGCGTTGCGCGACGTCACGGAGTGTGTAGTCGTCGCGCGATCCGGTGATAGCCTCGCGCGTTGGCCTGTTGCGGCTCGGCCACCATGACGACCTCGGCATCGGGGAACGCGCTCCGAACGAATCCAATCATCGTCGGGGCGCCGCCGCCAGTAACGAGGATCAACTCATCGGATCGGTCGACGCAGCCACGCAGCCAGTTCAGGATCTCGGTGGCAACTCGGCTCGCTGCCTCCGACAATGCCTCGCCGATTGCGATCGGCTGACCGCGCAAGGTCAGGGGCCAGCGTCCTAGCGTCGCCATCTCGATTTGCAGGTCGGTGTAGCGTTTGCCGTACGCGTGAAGTAGCCGCTCGGCAGTTATCTGATAGACCTCGCGCATGGCCTTGTTGATGGAGTTGGCCACCCGTGGATTGAGCACCATCCGCGATACCGCGTTCAGGTCGGTGGTGAAGTAGCCGAAATCTACGACGATGACCTCGCGTGCGCCAAGCCTGTCAGCGTTGGCCTTGCTCGCGAAACAATGCTCCCAGAACGATCCTAATGGCTCGGGAATGGCCAAGGCTTCGACGATCTGCAGCGTGCCGAGCTGGGTGCGATGCGTAGCGCGCCAGGCAACTGTCAAGGCTTGGCGGTAGGCGGCATCCTTGAACTGGGACACTGGTATGCCGAAGGCGATGGTCCAAGGTCCCAATGATTCTTCGGCCAGACGATCGAGCACCGACTGCTGTAGCACCCGGTAGGGATGCGAATCGCCCCAGTTGCTGAACACCGTCTTGTCGAGCGTTCGATCGGCGATCAACGCGACTTCTTCCCCCACGTCGTAGGAGGCACCGCCGACCAGCACGCGCTGGGTCTGGGCTTCCATCATCGCCATCGATACGCTGTCGTCGGCGCGTTGCGAGATCGATGCGTATTGGAAGAAGTGTCGATCGGTCTGGACCTTGACGTGACCGTGACCCAGGTTGACACCAGCGTAGTGCATGCGCTGATCCTTTTATCGGTTCGACGATTGTTCTAGATCCGACCACGAAACCAGGTTTCGCTCTCCGGCTCGAGCCAACCCACGGCGCGTGCGTCCACCGCGACCGGTCCCGGGAGCGCACCTGCGGCGACGCGGACGTAGATGGTGCTGCGCGACAGGCCAGTACGTGTCTTTACACGGGGTAGCCGCAAGATCGTGGTCGGAGGAACCTGAAATGTGAACTCTTGTGGGAACTGAAGCGAATCGAGCGGGTTTGGTTGACGTTGAGGTCTGCGGGGCTCTGACATCTATTTATTCCGGGGGAGTGAAACGGAAACAGGCGGTTTCGATCCCGTGAGAGCAACCGGACATCGCGAGCTACGCACTGCGACGGTTAGTGCGAACGAGCTGCCCCGTGACGGCAGAGTCGGTAGACAGTCGATTCGAGTGCGTCCCTGGGAATCGCACTCGCTCAGCCAATCCGATGCAGCTCGCGCTCGCAGTGATGTGAAGCGCAGCGCCGCGGATATTTCCCATTGCGCCTGAGGAGATCGTCATGAACATGGACTGGTATCAGAAATCGATCGATGTGTTGAGCCTGAACGGCAAGGCCGAACGCACTCAACAAACATACACACGCGCGCTACGCATGGTGGTCGAAGCGCTCGGCAAGCCTCCCGAGGAGATCAACGAGGCCGAGCTAGCAGCCTACTTTCTACGACGCAAGAACGTGGACGGCTGGTCGGCCAGCACGCTTCGTATCTGCTACATCGGAATCCGCTTCTACTTTGTCAACATACTGGGCCGCAGGTGGACGATGTTCAAAATCCTGCGCGCAAGAAACGAGGCACGTCTACCCAGTGTGTTAAGCCGCGAGGAAGTTCGCCGACTCATAGCCGCCGTCCGCACCGCCCACAACCGTGCGTTTCTGACGACGGTGTATAGCTGCGGGCTACGCCTGCAGGAGGCGTTGCACTTGGAAATAAGCGATATCGACAGCGATCGGATGATGATTCATGTGCATCGGGGCAAAGGAGCGAGGGACCGTTTCGTACCGCTACCTCATCGCACGCTGGCGGTGCTGCGCCTTTACTGGAAAACCCACCGCAATGCGCGGCTACTGTTTCCGGCGATGGGTCGGGGCGGTCGCAGCGCTCAGACTGCGACTGCTCCGATGGCGATTGCAAGTGTCCAGGGAGCGTTGCGCCGAGCAAAGATTCCTGCCGGCATTACGAAGCAAAACGTCTCGGTGCATACTTTGCGCCACTCGTACGCTACCCATTTGTTAGAGGAAGGGGTGAATCTTCGCGCCATCCAGAGCCACATGGGGCACGCTAACTTAGTTAGTACGTTGCCGTACCTGCACTTGAGCCGCAAAGGCCAGGAAGACGCTTATACGCGAATCGACCAAGCCATGGCGGACCTCTAGGTTGTTGGAAGCGACCTTACTGGCCGAGCAGCAAACGCCTTCGAACGGGCCTGTTCGTGTGAACGAATCGATACGTGCCTCGTGACATTACCGATACCAACCAGGTCACGTGCGAGCAAGGAGAATCGCCATGCAGTGCCAGGCCCACTAACTCGCTCCGGTGCGTGGCGCGCGAGCTTTTCTTAGGCGCGGCCGCATCCTACCCGCTCGTCTCGTGGGTGGGTGGGGCGCACCGATAGGTCGAAATGGTGTGCTGCGTCGATAGACGAGAATCGTGTACGGAGGGCCATGCCAAGGGGCGGTATTCCGAGCGGAGACGACCCGTAACCACGGATCGCATCAGCGTGAGCACGGTTTAGCTCAGCTCGAAACGCTTGTTGGGCGTCGCTTTAGGTTGCATGCGCGCTTTGTGTGTATAGCTTCGTCATTCCGCGCGCTTCAATAAAGACGGTTCGCCTCGTTGTGGGCCATTCTCTGTTCAAGATCAGATAGCTCGTTCGGCAATTTCCCGTGTGCCTTTAGCGCGAGCGCGTATGAGGGAAGGCCATCGATCGATCCCCACTTTTCTGGCTCCCACATACCAGAGCGGATCATCGATTTGCCGCAGTGGAAGAAAGCCTCTCTAACCCGAACGATCAAAGCGAGATCGGGAACCTTGCCACCAGCGGACATTGTTTCGAGTAGATCTGGGTCTTTGGCTAGTTCAGCGACGCCGCTCACTCGGACTACTTCTCTTCTCTTGGGCACCATAAAGACAATGCCCACATTCGGATTCTCGAGAACATTTAAGAAGGTATCGCCTCGGTTATTACCTAGCCGGTCCGGAATTGCGAGGGTGTGCTTATCGAGGACCTTTACGAAACCCGGTGGATCACCTTTAGGCGAGGTGTCCATTGCGCCCGACGCGCTAATGCTGGAGATCACGATGAACGGACATCGCTCGATCCACGCTTGGCAGTGTGTATCAATATGATCAATGACTTTCGCGACTTGACTGGGAAAAGATGGCCCGAGGATCGCTTGAACCTCAGAGACAGTTCTCACGGGGAACTTCGGTTGGTACATGGTGACGTCTCCCTTAATCTTTCTCGACTTGCCTTGTGCCCACTCCTACGTTTAGGTGCCGGCTCGTGACGCCCAACGCCAGCCATCAGCGGCCGAGCGAGCGGGCGTAGCCCGATTGCGGCAGGTCCGCTGGATGGCTGGCGTTGGGCGTCGCCGCGTGGTTTTGGGAACGCTTCGGCCTCATGATCATGCCTCGAGCTTGACGATGAAAGGAGTTTCCGTTTGCTCCTTCAGATTGAACTGCGAGCGCCCGGTGTAGTTGATGTGCTTTCCGTAGACATGAAGCGAAACGCTGACCTGGTTTGATTCGTTCCAGACGCTGTGGATCATGCCCGCCGGGATAGCGACGACATCGCCTACACCACACACTTTCTCTCCGATCTTTTTCAGTTCGGCACGGCCCGGGCGGCTGCGATCATCGACGCGCTCGTAGAACTGATTCTTCTCCGGACCATCGACACCCGCGATCACGGCCCATGTTCCGTGGTCATGCGGCGGTGCTCCACGGTCGGGCGCCCAACTCACTACGATGATTGGCAGGGAGTGATCGGCCTCTTCGTATAAGACGTAGACGCCGAAGCCCTGCGCGGCGTCGGTGTGATACATCCGTTCTTCAAGCCATGCATCTTTCGATCGCGCCGCGCGTTGGACCAATGGCCGAACTCGGCTGATGATCTGCTTTTCATCCTGCGTTTCGGTACAGATTCGTTTGATGTCTTGCGCGAGGTCTTTGATTGAGTATCGTTCGCTGGCCATTAAAGGCTCCTTTCAAGACGCCCAACGCCGCCATTGAGAGGCCGAGCAAGCGGACGAAGACCGCTTGCGAAGGTCCTTCTCGAATGGCTTGTTAGGGCCCGATCTCTTCATTTCAGTGGACTACCTCGCCGGACCACCGATCGCGCGTGGACCAAAACGAACACTGAGAGCATTTCTCTCCCTCGGGGTAGTCGATGCCCTCTTCATGAGGACAACCAATGATTCGGTCGACGGCTACGACCGACTTCGGCGTCTGTGCAACAATGAAATGCATGATCTCTTCATTGATTTGGGCATCAGCCCTCACATCCGACGTTTCCGTGAACCACTTCTTGATGACCTCTGGCTCAGCGCCCTCGGCAGCAACGATTGAAACGACGACCTTCGTCGCGCGCTGATCATTCGGGCCGTAGTGGGCGATAGTTGCGACCGGATAGCCACGAAAGCCCTTCTGCGTTTTCTTCTTCAGCTTCTCCCGAAGCCAGCGATCTTTGAATGACACGGCGCTTTCCTTTCGGGCTCTAACGCCGCAGTTGAGCCGCCGCCGACGAGCGTAGCGAGGAGGGAATCGCAAGCCAGCGCAGCGCGCTTGCGACGGTCAGCTCGAACTGCTTGTTAGGCAGCGGCTTGAGAATGAACATGATGCAGTTTTCTTCGAGATGTGTCGTTCTCGGTTTACCCATGAATTGAAGCATCATCTCACTCTTGTCCAAAACAGATCTGACGTTGAGCCATCCTAACGTGTAGGGTGTGGGTGAGAGTCCAAGCTCATCAACACCTAACCGAAGGAGGCCCAACGTGAGAGCATCATGCAGCATGTTCAGCCAGATACTCAAGTTGATTCCGCGCATTGAATTCGAGCGCATCGTCAAGCAGACCGGGGCGGAGTATCGGAGCAAGGGCTTGTCCAGCTGGAGCCAGTTCGTGGCGATGCTGTTTTGCCAGCTCGGGCGTGCCCATTCGCTGCGCGAGATCGAGGGCGGCCTGAAGAGCTGCGAGGGCAAGCTCGCGCACCTGGGGATCGAAGCCCCGGCGCGCTCCTCGCTGTCCTATGCCAACACGCACCGTCCGTGGCAGCTGTACGAGCAGGTGTTCTATGGGCTGTTCGAGAAGGTCGCTGCCAAGGCACAGGGACGAGGCAAGTTCCGCTTCAAGAATAAACTGGTGAGCCTCGATTCGACCGTGATCGACCTGTGCCTGTCGATGTACGACTGGGCGAAGTTCCGCCGTACCAAGGGCGCAGTGAAGCTGCATTTGGTGCTCGACCACGATGGCTATCTGCCCTGTTTCGGCCTGATCACTGAGGGCAAGGTCCATGACGTCAAGGCGGCCCATCAGATCGGCTTTTCCCCCGGCACCATCGTGGTCGATGACCGCGGCTACAACGACTATCGGCTGTTTGCCAAATGGACCGATGCCCAGGTGTTCTTCGTCACGCGCATGAAGGACAACGCCCAGTTCGAGGTCATCCAGGAGAACGAACCGCCGCAGTACCGCAATGTGCTCAAGGATCAGACTATCCGCCTCACTGGCGTGGGCGCGCAGGAAAAGTGTCCTCACCTGCTGCGCCGGATCGAGGCGATCCGCGAGGATACCGGCCAAGTCCTGGTGTTCCTGACCAATCACCACGGTCTGGGCGCCAGCACGATCGGCGCCATCTACAAGGACCGCTGGCAAATCGAGCTGTTTTTCAAAGCGCTGAAGCAAAATCTGAAGATCAAGACCTTCGTGGGCACCTCGGCCAATGCGGTCAAGACCCAGATTTGGACCGCATTGATTTCGATGCTGTTGCTGCGTTACCTGCAACTGTCCTCCCGCTTCGGTTGGAGTCTGGCCAATCTGGTGGCGCTCCTACGCATGAATCTGTTCACACACCGTGATCTGATGGCGTGGATCGATCAACCGTTCGCCACACCACCCGATCCGCAGGACAACCCCCAGGCCACGCTGAGCTTCGCTTGATCTTGGACAGCATCATTGCAGGAGGCACGTTCTTGGATACGCTCATAAACCCGTCTCACACCGGCGACAGATCAAGCGTGTTCGCTCGCCACGCGGCTATCTTGGACAGCAGTGGTGCGAACTATTCAAAAGAACGCAAACACTAGTTGTCGTGGTCGATCTGACGATCTTCGGATCGTGTCCGAACGTTGACGTGATGCTCGAAATCTCGACGATCCATGGCGTGATCATCGAGGGAGTGGGCGCGCTGGAGACCAGGGTCCGCGGGAACGGAGCGTTAGCCCCCAAGCACGAAGAAGTGCAGCACGATCACCAGCAGGTTGAGTCCGACGTGCGCGATCACCGCCGGCAAGAGCGATCCGCTGCGGTAGTAGAGCCAGCCATAGACGAACCCGGCCGCGATGCTGAGGACGCCTTGACGCGACCAGCCGTGCAGCAGGCCGAACGCGACCGAACTCACCACCAACGCGATCGCGGGTCCGAAGTTGAGCAGCAGACGAAGCACGTAGCGCCGGAACAGGATCTCTTCCAGCAGCGGATGCACCAGACCGGTGGTGACTAACGCAATCGCCAGCGCCTGATAG
>CADEDU010000050.1:44712-52892 GCA_902826155.1 uncultured beta proteobacterium | reverse complement strand
CCTCCTGCCAGATCGAGCATCAGCGCGTTCAGCCTGCGCACGAACCCGGCCGGATCATCCAGTTGCCCGCCTTCAGCGAGCAGCGCCTGGTCGAACAGAAGGTGGGCCCATTCGTCGAAGCGCGCCTCCTCGTATTTCAGCCGCTGCACCATGGGATGGGTCGGATTGATCTCGAGAATCGGTTTGGCCTGACCGGCGCTCTGCCCCACCGACTGCAGGATGCGTCGCAAGTTGCCCGACATGTCGTGCTGATCGGCGATCAGACACGACGGTGAATCGGTGAGCCGCGCGCTCACCTGCACGTCTTTCACCTTGTCGGCGAGTGCGCTCTTCACCTTGTCGATGAGATCCTTGTACTCGCCCTCGGCGGTCTCCCGCTCTTTCTTGTCTTGCTCGTCTTCGAGTTTGCCCAGGTCGAGGTCGCCCTTGGCCACCGATTGCAGTGACTTGCCTTCGAACTCGGTGAGATGTCCCACCACCCACTCGTCGACCCGGTCGAACAGCAGCAGCGCCTCGACGCCCTTCTTGCGGAAGATCTCCAGGTGCGGACTGTTCTTAGCTGCGGCGAATGACTCCGCGGTGACGTAGTAGATGCGGTCCTGCCCTTCCTTCATGCGCGAGACGTAGTCGGCGAGCGATACGGTCTGCTCCTCGCTATCGGCCTGCGTGCTGGCGAAGCGCAGCAGCTTGGCGATGCGATCGCGGTTGGCGGCGTCTTCGCCCATGCCTTCCTTGAGTACGCGGCCGAACTCGCCCCAGAACTTCGCGTATTTCTCCTTTTCGTTCTCGGCCAGGTCTTCGAGCACGCCCAACACGCGCCGGGTGCAGCCGTTGCGGATCGCCTCGATGTCACGGCTTTCCTGCAGGATCTCGCGCGAGACGTTGAGCGGCAGATCGTTGGAGTCGACTACGCCGCGCACGAACCGCAGATACAGCGGCAACAACTGCTCGGCATCATCCAAGATGAACACACGACGCACGTACAGCTTCAGTCCGCGCTTCTGGTTGCGGTCCCACATGTCGAAAGGCGCGCGCGAGGGCACGTAGAGCAGCTGGGTGTACTCCTGGCGCCCTTCCACCTTGGCATGCGCGTGCGCCAGCGGCGCTTCGAAGTCGTGCGCGATGTGCTTGTAGAACTCGGTGTACTGCTCGTCGGTGATCTCCGATTTGGCGCGCGCCCACAGTGCGCTCGCCTGATTGGCCGTCTCTTCCAGGCCCGAGCCGACCAGTTCCTTCTTCTCCTCGTTCCATTCGAACTTCTGCATCACGATCGGGAACGAGATGTGATCGGAGTACTTGCGCACGATGCTCTTGAGGCGCATGTCGGCGAGCAGTTCGTCCTCGCCCTCTTTCAGATGCAGGATCACGTCGGTGCCGCGTGCGGGCTTGTCGATCGCCTCGATCGTGAACTCGCCCTCGCCTGCGGACTCCCAGCGCACGCCTTGATCGGCCGGCAATCCGGCACGCCGGGTGAGCAACGTGACGCGGTCGGCGACGATGAACGACGAATAGAAGCCCACACCGAACTGGCCGATGAGGCGCGAGTCCTTCGCCTGGTCGCCGGTGAGCGCGGCCAGGAACTCCTTGGTTCCGGATTTGGCGATCGTGCCGATGTTCTTGATCACCTCGTCGCGCGACATGCCCACGCCGTTGTCGGAGATCGTGATGGTGCGCGCCGTCTTGTCGAAGCCGATGCGAATCTTGAGTTCGGTGTCGCCATCGAACAGTTCCGGCGTGGCGATGGCTTCGAAGCGCAACTTGTCGGCAGCGTCCGAAGCATTGGAGATCAGCTCGCGCAGGAAGATCTCCTTGTTGCTGTAGAGCGAGTGAATCATCAGGTGAAGGATCTGCTTCACCTCGGCCTGAAAGCCCAGGGTTTCCTTGGTCGCGCTCGTCGTCATCGGTTGTTCTCGCGGGTGCCGGAACGGTCCGGCAGGTTGATTCGGGGCGGCGGCGGTACCCGGCACTAACGAAGCACTCGACGCGCGCACGGCATGTTAGGGCAGGGTCGGCGCATTTCAACCCCGACCGGTCGATAGCAGTCGATAGAATCGCGGGTCGGCCTGCCTTGAGCGGCCCTGCTCGGCCTCTCATCCAGTTCCCGTGATCGCCAACCAGCCCTCGCCCACCTACCGCTCGCAGCTCAATTCGGGCATGCACGCGAGCCTTGCCGCCGCACCGGGTCTGATTGCCTGGGGTTTGATCGCCGGGGTGGCTGCCGTCGCCGCCGGACTCTCCCCGCTCACCGCGATGGCGATGTGCGTGATCGTCTACGCAGGCTCGGCTCAGCTCGCAGCGCTGCAGATGCTCGCCACCGGCACGCCGATTCCAGTCGTATTCCTGGCCGCACTGGTCATCAACTCGCGCTTCGTGCTGTTCAGTCTGTCGATGGCGCACCAGCTGCCGGGGCTGTCGCTGCGTAAGCGCGTTGCGTTCTCGTACCTGTTGTCCGACAACGGCTACGCCTCGACCATCGCGCGGTTCAGCTATCACCCGGAAGAGCCATTCAAAGACGCCTATTTGCTTGGCACCTGCATTGTCGTGTGGGTGTCGTGGCAGCTCGGGACTTCGCTTGGCGTGATCGCGGGCAGCGCCTTGCCGGCATCGTGGTCGCTCGAATTCACCGTGCCGCTGACGTTCCTCGCGCTGGGCCTGGCCGTGATCCGCGACCGTGCGATGGTGCTCGCCGCCATCGTCGCCGGCGTCATCGCCCTGCTCGCCTGGCATCTGCCCTATCGGCTCGGCCTGCTGACCGCGTCGGCTGCGGGCATCGGCGCCGGCGTCGTGGCCGACCGATACTGGCGCAAACCTGCTCCGACAACGACATGACGCTCGATGCGCTCACCATCTGGATGACGATCGGCGCACTGGCGGTGGCGACAGTGCTCACACGCGGATCGTTCTTCCTGTTCCTGCACGGCATGACGGTGCCACCAGGCGTGCACGCGTCGCTGCGCTTCATTCCTCCTGCGGTGTTCGCCGCGCTGGTCGTCCCGGAACTGCTGCTCGTCGAGGGCCGGCCAGTGCTCAATCCGCTGCACGACAAACTACTGGCCGGTCTGGCCGCCGGATTCGTGGCGTGGCGCACGAAAAACAGCTTTCTCACCATCCTGGCCGGGATGCTGGTTCTGCATGCCGTACGACAAGCCATGTAAGCTTGGCTGGCCTCCCTGATCGACCGCCCCCATGCGCAAGCACCGACTGATTCCCTCCATCGTGATGCGGCTCTGGAACGCGAGCTGCCTCGCATTGCCCGTGTTCGTCGCCGTCAATGTACTCACCGCGGCGTCGGCGTGGGCCCAGGCGGCACCCGGTGCCACGCCCGCGGTCACCTTGCCCGCAGGCATCACCGCGGGGCCGTCGCTCGAAGGGCTGGCTGAATACCGACTCGCGAACGGCATGCGCGTGTTGCTGCTGCAGGACCCCTCGCAGGACACCATCACTACGAACGTCATCTATCTCGTCGGCTCACGCCATGAAGGCTACGGCGAGGCAGGGATGGCGCACCTGCTCGAACATCTGCTGTTCAAGGGCACGCCGCGCCATCCCAACATCAAGAGCGAATTCCTGCAGCGCGGCGCCCGGTTCAACGGCACGACCTCGTTCGATCGCACCAATTACTTCCAGACCTTCCCCGCCTCCAACGAGGCGCTCGCCTGGTCGCTCGAGCTGGAAGCCGATCGCATGATCAACTCGCACGTGTCGAAGCAGGATCTCGACAGCGAGATGACCGTGGTGCGCAACGAATTCGAGTCGGGCGAGAACAATCCATTCGCGGTGCTGCGCGAACGCATGAGCAGTGCCGCCTACTCGTGGCACAACTACGGACGTTCGGTGATCGGCAACCGCTCCGACATCGAGAACGTGCCGATCGAGCGGCTGCAGGCGTTCTACCGCCACTACTACCAGCCCGACAACGCGTGGGTGGTGATCGCGGGCAAATTCGACCCTGCGTTCACGTTGGCGCGCGTGGCCGAGTACTTCGGTGCCATCCCGCGTCCGACACGCAAGCTGCAGGTCACTTACACCCGCGAGCCGACGCAAGACGGCGAACGCGAGGTGGTGCTGCGCCGCGTGGGCAACGTGCAGATCATCGCGGCCATGTACCACGTGATGCCGGGCACGCATCCGGACTATCCGGCCGTCGATCTGCTCACCCAGATCCTCAACAACGCGCCGGCCGGGCGGCTGCACAAGGCGCTGATCGAACCAGGCAAAGCTGCCTCCATCTTCGGTTTCGATCGCCAGCAGCGCGAGACCGGCTCGATCGTGTTCGGCGCGAGCGTGCGCCAGGACGCACCGATGCAGGCCGCGCGCGAGGCGCTGCTTGCTACTCTGGAAGGATTCACTCAGCAACCGGTGCGCGACGAGGAGATTGAACGCGCCCGCACGACCCTGCTCGCCGAGATCGAGAAGGCCACGACCAACACGCGCTCGCTCGCCATCACGATGTCGGAATTCATCGCGCTGGGCGACTGGCGTTTCCTCTACTGGTACCGCGACCGGCTCGCGCAGACCACGCGCGAAGACGTGCAGCGCGTCGCGCTCGGATTCCTCAAGCCGCAGAACCGGACGATCGGCACATTCCAGCCGGCCGCCAAACCGGACCGCGCCGAGATTCCGTCCGCACCGGATCTGACCGCCCTGCTCAAGGATTACCAGGGCCGCGGCGCGATCGCGGCGGGCGAAGCGTTCGACGCGACGCCGGAGAACATCGAGAAGCGACTGATTCGCCGGACGCTTCCGGGCGGCATGAAGCTCACGCTGCTGCCCAAGAAAACGCGCGGTGAGACGGTGGCGGCACAGCTCGTATTGCGCTGGGGCGACGAGGCGAGCAAGGCCGATCGCGGCACCGCCTGCAATGTCGCGAGCGCGTTGCTGATGCGCGGCACCACGAAACACACTCGCACCGAATTGCGCGACGCGCTGACCAGGTTGCGCACATCGGCGAGCGTGTCGCTCGACGGTGCCACGTTCGAGACTCAGCGCAAGAGCCTGTCCGAGACGCTGACCCTGATCGCCGAGATGCTGCGGGAGCCCGCCTTCCCCCAGGCGGAGTTCGATCAGCTGCGTGAGTCCACGCGCACCAGCCTCGATGGCCAGAAGAGCGATCCGGGTTCGCTCGCCGCGTTGCAGATCGTGCGACACCTGAATCCCTACCCGCGCGAGCACTGGCTCTACACACCCACGTTGGAAGAGCGTGCCGAGCGCCTGCAGGCGCTCACGCTCGACGAGGTCAAGCGCTGCCACGCCGAGCTGGTCGGTGCCTCGAATGCCGAGCTGGCGATGGTCGGCGACTTCGATCCGAACGAAGTCATCGCACAGGTCGACAAGCTGTTCGACAACTGGAAGAGCCCGCGTGCCTACCGCCGTGTCGGCTACACCTTCACCGAAGTGAAGCCGCTCAGCCGCTCGATCGAAACACCCGACAAGGCCAATGCGGTCTATCGCGCCGGCATGAATTTGCGGGTGCGCGACGATCATCCCGACTTCCCGGCGCTGGTGCTGGGCAACTACCTGCTCGGCGGCTCGCCCGATGCACGCCTCGCCCGGCGCGTGCGCGAGAAGGAAGGCCTGTCGTACAGCATCCGCTCGTGGCTCGACGTGGGCAGCTTCGACGCCGTGGCCGAGTTCGGGGTGACCGCGATCCACGCACCGCAGAACCGCGCGCGGCTCGAACAGGCGGTCGCCGAAGAGATCGACTCGGCGCTCAACAAGGGTTTCTCGACCGAGGAAGTCGAAGCAGCGAAATCGGGACTGCTGCAGTTGCGGCGGGTCGCGCGCAATCAGGACAACTCACTCACGGCCCGGCTGGCGAGCTACACGCATCTGAATCGCACCTTCGCGTGGGACGTCGATCTGGAGAAGCGCCTCGCCGCGCTGACGCCGCAGATGATCCAGGAAGCGATGCGCCGACACATCGATCCGCGCGGGTTGTCGACGGTCTGGGCGGGGGATTCGTCCAAGGCGACCGCGGCGGCGAACGCGGGCGCGGCGACACGCAACTAGCAGTGCTTGAAGACAGGCGGACGGCGCTGCGCGCACGCCGGCGCCACCGTTCACACGCAGCTAATCGATCACTGCGTAGCGCACCTCGACGATGTCGAGTTCCTGCGCTCCGGTAGGCGTACGAAGCACCACCCGATCCCCCTCGCGCGCGCGCAATAGCGCCTTGGCCACCGGCGAGATCCACGACACCCGACCGCGCGCCGGATCGGCTTCGTCGATGCCCACGATCGACACCGTGTGCGACTCGCCGCTGCTGCTCTCGTAGGCAACGGTCGCGCCGAAGAAGATCTGATCCTGTCCGGCGGGCTGATCGCGGGGATCGACCACTTCGACGTTGTCGAGCCGCTTCATCAGATAACGAATCCGCCGATCGATCTCGCGCAAGCGGCGTTTGCCGTAGATGTAGTCGCCGTTCTCGGAGCGATCGCCGTTGCCCGCCGCCCATGACACCGTCTGCGTCACCTGGGGCCGTTCGGTCTCGACGAGCTGCTTGAGCTCGCTTTTCATGCGCCGATAGCCACCGGGCGTCATGTAATTCTTGCTGCCCAGGGGCAATGGTGCCGGCTCGGCGTCGAGTTCGTCGTCGAGATCGGCGTCCGATTCCTTGGTGAATGCCTTGCTCATGTCAGGTGCTCCTGCTGCCGATTGCGGTCGCGGCATCGGTGCCATCGGCATCCCAGCGTCGGGTACGCGCCCGGAACACGATGACGGCAGCCACTTGCAGCGCCGCGATGGCCCATAGCGCGACGGTGTACCCCCGCTCACTGTAGCGATCGGCGCTCGCCGAGAACAGATCCAGTATCGCACCCACCGCAAACTGGAAAGCGAACGCGCCGACGAACGCGCACAGGTTGGCCGAAGTAGCGGCGCGTCCGGTCAACTCGCGCGCGAACCGCCGGCCAAGGATCGCATAGCCGAGCGTTGCGATGCTCGCGCACAGATGAAACACGAGCCACGCCGGAATCGCGAGCGGCGACGCACCGAACCCCACGACGATCAGCATCGCCGCCTGCAGCAGGATCGCGATCATCATCAGCTGCGGCGCGCCGATGCCGCGCTCGGTCCAGCGATCGGCGAGCTGCCCGAGCAAGATCGACCCGCACACGAATGCGAAGTTCATCGCCAGCAACACCATGGCCGCCGATCCGCGCGGCATGCCCATGATGTCGCGCAACCACGGTGCGACCCACAGCGTTTGCAGCGCCAGGGTCACGCCCGATCCGCACACGAAGATCAGCGCCACCGACCAGAACGAACCGTCGCGCACCACCGCGCCCAGCCCCTGCAGCAGTTCACCGAGCGATTCGGTGCGATCGGGTCGGGCGTGCTCGGGCACCATCAGCAGGGTCAGCACACCGATCGCCATGCTCGAGCCCGCCAGCAGCACGAATACCCCCCGCCAGCCGAGCGCAGCCATTGCCAGCTCTACCGGAGCCGTCGCCGACATCGCGCCTATCCCGCCGCACGCGAGCAGCCAGCCGTTGAGCTTGGGCAAGCGATCCAGACTGAACGCGATGCGAAATTCAGTGATGGCTGCCATCAGCGCCCCGGAACATCCGACGCCGATCAACGCGCGCGACAACAGCAGCTGTTCGGTATTGGCACTCAAGGCGAAACCGAGCGAGCCCAGGCCGGCGATACCCATCAGTCCCGCGCTCACCCGGCGCGGACCGAAGCGATCGAGCGCCAGGCCGAGCGGAATCTGGCAGGCCGCAAAGCTGAGGAAATACGCGGCGGTCAGCAGTCCAAGCGTCGTCGCCGGGATGGACAGCTCCGCCACCAGATCGCGAAAGACCACCGTGTTCACCACGCGAAACAGGAACGAGGTGTAGTAGCCGAGCGCGAACGGCACGAAGATGCGAAGCAGCATGGGCGGGCGGACGTGACTCGTCCTGGTCTGAGCGTATCCGATTGTAAGAGCGGGAACTCGGCGCGCGATGTAATGATCGAAGCGGGGTACTCCGATGCGACCCTTCACCTTTCAGGAGGCAGGATGCCCAGCATTACCCGACCTGTCGGCGCCTCGCTCACCGCTCTGGCACTTGTCGCTGCACTCGGCCACGCGGCCCTGATTGCTCCCGCGCATGCCGTGACCAGCCCCGGCGCGACGCAATCGCTTCCCAACTTCGCCGACCTGTTCGAATCGCAAAGCGCTGCGGTGGTCAACATCA
>CADEDU010000050.1:25354-44702 GCA_902826155.1 uncultured beta proteobacterium | reverse complement strand
CCATCAGCACCGCCCGTGCGCCGGGCAACGGCCCCTCGGCCGACCCTCTGGATCAGTTCCGCGGCCCGCCGCAAGGCAATGCGCCGGTGCCGCGCGGTGTGGGTTCGGGATTCATCATCTCCAGCGACGGCTACCTGCTCACGAACGCCCATGTCGTATCGGGCGCAACCGAGGTCAACGTGCGTCTCACCGACAAGCGCGAGTTCAAAGCAAAGGTGGTGGGGAGCGATCGGCGCACCGATGTCGCGCTGTTGAAGATCAACGCCACCGGCCTGCCGGTCGCGCGGATCGGTGATCCGAACAAGGTGCGCGTCGGCGAATGGGTGGCCGCGATCGGGTCGCCATTCGGCTTCGAGAATACCGTCACCGCCGGGATCGTCAGCGCCAAATCGCGCGCGCTGCCCGATGACTCCTATGTGCCGTTCATCCAGACCGACGTGGCGGTGAATCCGGGCAACTCCGGCGGACCGCTGTTCAACATGAACGGCGAGGTGGTCGGCATCAACTCGCAGATCTATTCGCGCTCCGGCGGCTATCAGGGGCTCTCCTTCGCCATCCCGATCGATGTGGCGATGCGTGTTCGCGACGATCTGGGGAAGTACGGCCGCGTGCATCGCGGACGCATCGGCGTGACGATCCAGCCGGTCACCAACGAACTGGCCGAATCGTTCGGACTCGCCAATGCGAACGGCGCACTCGTCAACATGGTCGAGCCCAATGGCCCCGCCGACAAGGCCGGCCTCAAGCCCGGTGATGTGATCGTTGCGGTCGACCAGCGTGCGGTGGCGCAATCCACCGATCTGCCGCGCCTGATCGGCGAGACCAAGCCGGGTCAGTCTGTCACGCTGCAGATCGTCCGCGGCGGCGAGCGACGCGACCTGCGCGTCGGTGTCGCGGAGCTGCCCGCAGAGCGTGCCGCCACCAACGCGCCCGCGCCAGCGGAAGCGGCGCCAACCGGGCGTCTCGGTCTGGCGGTGCGTCCGCTGACCCCTGATGAGAAACGCGGCATCGACGGACCCGGCGGCGTGGTCGTCGAGCAGGCAGCCGGTCCGGCAGCGCGTGCAGGCGTGCGCGCGGGCGACGTGATCATCGCGTTCAACAACCGGCCGATCGAGTCGGTCGAGCAACTCAAGCAGTTGGCCGAGCAGTCCCGCGATCGCGCCGCGCTGCTGATTCAGCGCGAAGGCACGCGCATGTTCGTGCCGCTGCGACTGAGCTGAACCAGCGATTCGCTCAGTGTTTCGCCCGTCTCTGGCGGGATCCAGTGGTCTCTATCATCGGTGGTGACGCCGGTCTGCGCGCTTAGCCTCGGCGGTCGAGTCTGAATCGCGCAGCTCGCAGGTGCTTGCATGATGCCCGCGCCGATGACATGATCGGCGCTCGATGAGGCACCGTAACGTTATCCAACGACTTCGCACGTGGGGCGCATGGCTCGCGCTGCTTGCCGTCGGCGTCAATACGCTGCTGCCGCTCGCCTCGCTTGCCAGACCGGCAAGCGACGACACGATCGTCCTGTGCACCGCGCACGGCATCC
Organism: uncultured beta proteobacterium; assembly: GCA_902826155.1. The sequence continues at coordinate 43,168 of CADEDU010000050.1, read as the reverse complement.
AGATCGTTGCGATCGATCGCGAATCCGGTCTGCCGGGCGAGCCGCAGCAGTTCGGTGGTGCCCACTGCCCGTTCTGTGCAAGCGCCGGAGCGATGCTCATCACCGCAGCGCCGACGCGGCCGGACGTACCGATCCCTCTCGCACTCGCGGTTCGCCCCTTCTATTTCGAGCATTCCCTCGGCACGGGCAGGACTCACACTGCCGCAGCCCCGCGCGGCCCGCCCGGGCACGCCTAGTTCCGCGCGTTCGTCGCGGAACCCTCCCTCGTAGTGACCTGATCCGGCGAACGGCTGATTGCGGCTGAGCTCGCGCGCCTCGCGCTGAGCACCGTCGTCTCATCCCTAGTTCGCCACCCTTGGTTCGGCAAGCGGCGATGCTGCACGCGCCACGCGCCGGGCCTTTGCTTTCAACGCGAGGACCCATCATGTCCCGTGCAATCGCGCACGCGATGCTCGCTGCGTGCGCCCTGCTATCGGCCTGCGATTGGAGCGATCGCAAGTTCGCGCACGTCGATGTCACCGGCGCGACCTATGCGCGTGAATTCGCGCTGACCGACCACACCGGCCAACCGCGCACGCTCGCCGATTTTCGCGGCAAGGTCGTGTTGATCTTCTTCGGCTATACGCAGTGCCCCGACGCGTGCCCGACCGCGTTGTCGGAAATGCGCGCCGTGATGGATGCGATCGGACACGACGACGCAGCGCGCATACAGGTTCTGTTCGTCACGGTCGATCCCCAGCGCGATACGCCGGAGTTGCTGTCGCACTACGTACCCGCGTTCCATCCGAGTTTCCTCGGGCTCTATGGCGATGCCGCCACCACCGCGCGAACCGCGAAGTCGTTCAACGTGTTCTACGAGCGACGCGAAGGCAAGACGCCGACCACCTACACGATCGATCACACCGCCGGCAGCTACGTGTACGACACCTTCGGCCGGCTGCGGCTGTTCGTCCGGCACGGGATGGGGCCGGCGTCGATTACCACGGACGTGAAGACGCTGCTAGCTGAGCGCTGACCACGACCACCCGTTCGCAAACCTCAATCACCGGAGACTCCGCATGCACATCACTTTTGTACGTCCACTCCACCTCAACGCAGTCGCTTCGGTCATCGCTCTCTCGGTCGCTGCATCCGTCACACCCGTTGCCGCTCAGGAGGTTAGCGGCGTGTGGGTCCGCGGCACGATCAAGGGGCAGTCGGCCACCGGCGCGTTCATGCAAATCAGATCGGATCGCCTACTGTCGCTGATCAGTGCCGCCAGCCCTGTGGCGGGCGTCGTGGAATTGCACGAGATGGCCATGCAGGGCGGCGTGATGAGCATGCGTGCCGTCCCGCAGATCGACGTCGTGCCAGGCAAAGCGCTCGAGCTCAAGCCCGGTGGCTACCACGTGATGCTCATGGACCTCAAACAAGAACTGAAGGCGGGCGAGAGCGTCCCGATCAGCTTGCGCTTCCGCGGCGCCGACAACACCGAGAAGGTCGTCGAGATCAAAGCGGAAGTCGCGCCGCTCACCAAGCCAGCGGCAAAACATTGATCCACGACGACGATCACCTTCACAAGGAGAAGAATTCGTGCGAGCCATCACTTCTTTTTGCGCTGCGGCCTTACTGGCGGCCTGTAGTCACGGACCCACGGTGGGCGAATTGCTGAGCAGCGGTGCTTACAGGATCGAAGCCGACGAACTCCGGCGGCTGGTGTCGGGCCAGCAGACCGAGAATCACTTCTTCTCGGCGGAACGAGTGTGGACCAATCTGGCCGATGGTTCCTTGTCGGGCGTGAGCATCGGAGCCGATCAGCGGCGGGTCAACGGCAGCGGCCGCTGGAACATCACGCCGCGCGGACAGTACTGCGTCGATATCTCCTGGGAGGGTGCTTCGGCGAATGAAGCATGGTGTTGCTTCGTCTTCCGGCGCGGCAACGAGTTCTTCGGGGCGCCTTCAGATGACCCGCAGAGCGGCCACGTGCACCGACTCAAGGTGCGAGCGGAGAAATAGTCGTCGCATCGATTCGGGCGCATTCGCACGACTTGGTCTGCCGCACCCCTCCTCTCCTATGAACGTGCCCGCAACCTCATCCGGGAATCCAATGATTGCGAATTCATCGACCATCCGCCAAGCGTGGATGCAAGCCTGCCGAACACCGGCGCAGCGTGCCACCCACACACCGCCGATCAACTACTACACGATGACGATCGTGGTGGCGCTTACGATCGCGGTGGCGCCTGGCGTGTTCGCGCAAACCGCTGCAACCGCCGAGCGCGCCCAACCCTCCGAGACGACGACGATGACACTGGGCGAGGTCGTGGTGTCCGGCAACAACGGCCCGCTCTCGACGCGCAGCGTGCTCACCTCGGTCGACGTTCTGCCGTCCGAGCGGATCGAGCGGCGCGTGACCTCGTACAATTGGGAGCTGTTCGATCAGGTCCCCGGCGCGATGATCACGCAGTTCGGGCAGGGCCTGACCTCGGGCAAGTTCTCGATGCGCGGCTTCAACGGCGAAGGTGAGATCAATGCCGTGAAGCTGCTGTTGGACGGCATTCCGAGCAACAGCAACGACGGCAACATGCCGTCCATCGATCTGGCACCGCGCCTGGACATCGAATCGATCGAGGTCGTGCGCGGCACCAACGACCCGCGTTACGGCCTGCACAACATCGCCGGCAACGCCAACATCGCGACGAAGATCGGCGGCAACTACGGCCTGGGCCGCGCCACACTCGGCTCATTCGGTACCAAAGAGCTGCAGTTGGCCGGCGGCATCGATCGCGGCGGGGTGTCGCAGAACTACGCGGTCGGGCTGATGGACACGCATGGTTACCGCGCGCACTCCGACGCCTCCAGCGGCGTATTCGCCGGCAAGTGGTTCGTCACCCCTGGCGGCGGCGCCAATCGCTTCGGGCTCATTGCGCGGCACTACAGCGCCAAGGCCCAGGAAGCGGGTTATCTGACCCTGGCGCAACGCAGCGCCGACCCCGACCAGTCGCCCGCCCACAACGCCAGCGACCAGGACAAGCGGCGCGTCACACAGTTCGCACTGCAGGGCGAGTCGCAGTTGGGGCCACACCTGTTCGCCGCGACGCAGGCCTACCTGAACGATCTCGATGATCGCCGTTTCGTGCGGTTCTCCTCGACCGTTTCGCAGCAGGAGCGCTATGTCGCCGAACGCCACATCGGCGCATCGGGCAACCTGACGTGGCGATTGGGCGCGACCGCGATCGGTGATGTCGCACTCTCGGGCGGCGCCGATGTCGAGCGCCAGGACAATCGTAGCGAGCGCTACAACACCGTGAATCAGGTGCGTACCGCGCAGACGCGTAACCAGCAGTTCGACTTCAATATCGCTGGTGCGTTCGTGCAGGCGTTGATCAAACCGGTGGCGGCCCTGACGATCACTCCGGCGTTCCGCATCGACCGCATCACCGGCAGCTACACCAACCTACTCAACGGGGTGAGCTATCCGGCCAACGACTACGGACTGATCAAGCAACCGAAGCTGAGTGCGGTCTACGCCTTCGCGCCAGGAACGTCGGTCTACGGCAACTGGGGCAGGTCCTTTCAGGTCGGCGTGGGGACGGCGAGCTACAAGGTCAACCAGGTCGCGGATCTGACGCCTTCGATCAACGAGGGCTACGAGGCGGGCGTGAAGTTCCGGCCGGTCGCTTGGCTCGACGGCCGATTCGCGCTATGGCAGCAGACCGCCTCGAACGAAGCGCGCCGCAAGCTGAATGATCCGGCCAACGACGCCGAGAACATCGGAGAGACGCGCCGGCGGGGGATCGACCTGCAGATCAACATGCGCCCCAACCAGCAATGGTCGATGTGGATGGCGGCGGCGCTGCAGCGCTCGAGGATACTGGTTGCCGACGCGACCGCGCTCAACACGCAGGGGCGTGAGATCGACCACGTGCCGCATCTGCTCTACAACCTCGGCGTCGACTACAAACCCACCGCAGCGCTGCGGCTGTCGGGCTGGGTGACCGGCCAGAGCAGCTATTACCTCGAACGCACCAACTCGACCGGTCGCTTCGGTGCTTACACCATCGCCAATCTTTCTGCCGGCTATCAGGTGCACCGGAATGTCGAGGTCGAGTTCATGGTGCGCAACGTCACCGACCGGTACAGTGAGTACGTGTGGTGGGATGGCGCGCAGTCGCTGCACGCGCCGGGCAGCCCGCGCGCGTACTTCGTCTCGCTCAACATCAGGCTCTGATGCGGCGAGCGCTTGTGCAGCGCGTCGCAAGCGCGCTGCATCGCTGGATCGGCCTCGCGGTGGGAGCGCTATTCGTTCTGCTCGGCCTGACGGGAAGCGTGCTGGTCTTCTACCTGGAGATCGACGAAGCCGCGTCCACGCCGGTTCGTCGGGCGGATCATCCCGTCGCGGTCCAGCAGGTGATCGAGCGGCTGCGCGCACGACACCCCGATCGCGCCGGTCCATGGCGCATCGAGATGCCGCTCGAACCAGGCCGTCCGCTGCGGGCCCGTTACTACAACCCGGTCGAGACGGCCGATCGCATGTTCGCGCCGCTGCTCGTCACGCTCGATCCGGCCACGCTCGCCGTCATCGACGAGCGCTTCTGGGGACGCGGCGTGCTCACGTGGATCTACAACCTTCACTACACGCTGCTGCTGGAACGGACGGGGCATACCCTGGTGGGCATCGTCGGGTTGCTGATGCTGGCATCGCTCGCCACGGGACTGTCGCTGTGGTGGGTGGCGCGACGCAGACGCTGGCGTGCGTGGCGCCCCAGCCTTCGTCATGGAGCGGTGCGCCGCACCTACGACTTGCACCTGCTGATCGGCCTGTACGGTTGGATCGCGCTGACGGCGCTGGCGCTTACCGGGGCAGCGCTCGCGCTGCCGAATATCGCGCGCAACATCGTCTCGCTCGGCCACCCACCGCCCGCTCTGGAAGCGCCCGCGCCGGCCGGTCCAATCGCGCCAATTCGACTCGATCAGGCTATCGCCATTGCCCACCAGCACTTCCCCGCGGGCGAGCCGCGCTGGATCCATACCAGCGGTCGGAACGGTGAGGCGATCGTCGTTCGCCTGTACCAACCGGGTGAGCCGAGCCGCCGCTTTCCGCAGACGATGATCTGGCTGCACGCCGGCACCGGCGCGGTGCTCAGGGTGCAGGATGGGCAACATCGCTCCGGCAGCGAGAAGGTGCTCGCCTGGATGCATCCGATCCACAACGGCGAGGCCTTCGGGATGGCCGGGCGCATCGTCGCGTGCTTGGCGGGGTTACTGCCATTGATTGCGATGGTCACCGGCTGGATGCGTCACCGGCACAAGCGCGTCGCCCGCTCAGTTCGTAAGCGATGCCTCACCGGCTGATCGCACACCGGCCTCGGTCGAATCGCGCCCCTGCCCGATCCATTCGCGCAGCTTGACCGCCAGATCGGCGTTGGAGAATGGCTTGCTCAGATAGTCATCCATGCCCACGGCCAAGCAGCGCTCGCGATCGCCGTCCATCGCATTGGCAGTGAGCGCGATGATCGGCGTGCGGCCGCGTTGCGGCTCCGCGGCCTCGCGCTGTCGGATCGCGACCGTGGCTTCGAATCCATCCATCTCGGGCATCTGGCAATCCATCAGGATCGCGTCGAACCGGTTCTGCGCGAACAGATCAAGCGCTTCGAGCCCGTTGTTGGCCTTGGTGACCTCGACTTCGAGCTTGGCGAGCATGCCCATCGCCACGCGCTGATTGACGACGTTGTCTTCCACCAGCAGCACGTGGCCGCGGATCGGCGCGCCGACCGTATGGCGGGTCAGGCGTGAGGCGGCAGCGAGCGCCCCACCGGCACGCACCGAGAACAACGCGGCGATCGTGTTCATGAGGTCCGATTGCCGCGCCGGCTTGAGCAGGAAGCCTTCGATCGAGGCGTCCTTGCGCCCTTGCATCACCACTTCGTCGGCGACCGAGCTCAGCATGATCAGCCGCGTTCCGGCCAGCTCAGCATCGGCTCGAATCGTGCGGGCCAGCGTCAGGCCGTCCATCTCCGGCATCTGCATGTCGAGGATGACCAGCTCGAACGGTTCGCCGCTGTCGGCGGCACGGTGCAACATACGCAGTGCCGCGGCGCCGCTTTCACAGATCGTCCCGTCCAGTCGCCAATTCTGCAACTGGCGCGCCAGCACTTCGCGATTGGTGGCATTGTCGTCCACCGCGAGCACGCGCAGCCCTTTCAGGCCGTCGAGCACCTTGCGCGGTTCGCGTGCGTTGCGTCCCTGCTTATCGAGAAGGATATCCACTGCGAAGCAGGAGCCCTTGCCCAGTTCACTGCTCACGGTGATCGAACCTTGCATGAGTTCGACCAGTCGCTTGCAGATCGCCAGCCCCAGACCCGTGCCGCCGAAGCGGCGCGCCATCGAACCGTCGACCTGGGAGAACGCCTGGAACAGCCGCCGCTGCGATGCCGCGTCGATGCCGATTCCAGTGTCGCGCACCTCGATGACGATACGCACCGAGCGATCGCTTTCCTCTCGCGCCTGGATGCCGATCGTGACCTCGCCTTGCTCGGTGAACTTGACTGCATTGTTGAGCAGATTACCGACCACCTGGCGCACCCGCATCGCGTCACCGCGCAACAGCACCGGAATGTCGCCGATCGGCAGCACGATCAGCTCGACGCCTTTGGCGTGCGCACGCGTGGCATGCATCGTGGCGATCTCGTCGACCATTTGCCGCAGATCGAAGTTCACTTGCAGCAACTCGAGCTTGCCCGCCTCGATCTTGGAGAAATCGAGAATGTCGTTGATGATCGACAGCAGGTGCAGGCCCGACTGGTGCACGGCCTCGGCACAGCGCTTCTGCTCGACGTTCAACTCCATGCCGAGCAACAGCTCGTTCATGCCGAGCACGCCGTTCATCGGTGTGCGGATCTCATGGCTCATCGTCGCCAGGAATTCACTCTTGGCGCGACTGGCGGCCTCGGCTTGTTCGCGTGCATTCACCAGTTCGGCGTCGCGGCGCTGCACCACGCTCAGCATCCGGTTGAACGCTGCGCCCAAAGAGCGGATCTCGCCGACGCCGATCTCGGGTGCGCGCACCGAGTAGTCGAGTTGCCCGCTGCTGACGCCCTCGAGGGCCACCACCACCCGACGCAGCGGTCCGATGACCACCAGATTCAGCGCAACGTACAACAGCGCGATGCCGCCGACGATCACCACCAGGCCGACGAGCACCGCGTCGCGGACGGCACGTCGCACTTCGCCCGCCACCAGCGCTGTGCTGTAGGCCACGCCGACGTAGCCGACGGCGCTACCCGAGCGCGCCATGACCGGCACCAGTTCCAGGTGGTGTTCGATACCGCCGATGTCGAGTTCCGCATGGGCACTGCGCGCCGCGAGCATCGCTGCCGGGATCGCGAACGGCGGAGCGGAGCCGGTGCGTGAGGCACTATCGAACAGCACCTTGCCCTGGAGATTGACGACAAACGCGCGCGCGGCGTCCGGATACTCGGCTACCGCCTGTTCGCACTGCTCCTCGAAACCGAGCAGGTCGTCGAGCGACATACCGAGTTGCAGCACGCGCTCGAGCTGCTGAGTCAACCCCTTGGCGATCGCCGTCGACTTGGAGTGCAGTGCGGCGTCGTAGTCATGGGCATAGCGGTGCGCAGTGATGAAGATGATCGCCCCCACCGCCGCCAGCACGACGGCCGTGGCGGCGAGAATGACCCGCGCTCGCAGCCCAAGCGTCATTTACCATCCCACTCGTAGCGCTTGATGACCTCGCTCGCGAGCAGCACGCTGCTCTTGATGCGAAGCCCGAGTTGGTGCGCGCGCGCCAGACTGAGCACCGGAACGCCCTTGAGCGTGGGCTTCATTTCGAAACTGGCCGGACTGCGCCCCTCCGCCAGAATGCCGCGTGCAATGCGGCCGGCCGCCAGCCCCTGCTCACGCTCTGAGACCGTCACCGCTGCGAGGGTGCCGTAGTGCACGCGGTCGATCCAGAAGCCGATATCGGGCAGCTTCGAGTGCTCGGCCGTCCAGCGCAGCACCTCCTGGTACGGCACGTTCTTGCCCTGTGCGTCCTTGAAGTTGAATACACCGAGCAGCGCTACCGCGTCCGCATCCCGCGGATACTCGGTCATCTTGCGCTGGAATTCTTCCCAGGTCTTGATCGTGTCCCAGGCAACGATCTGGATTTCGGGGATATCGGCCAGCCGCTCGCGCATGCGCGCGATCACCGGTTGCCACATCGCGGCGTCGTCAAAAACCGCTGCGATGCGCTTCACATTGGGTGCAACCGATCGCAGCAGCCGCACGGACTCGACGAAATGTTCCTGCTCGAGCACGCCGGTGATGTTCTTGCTGCCGCGAAAACCGTAGGCGCCCGGATCCTTGTTGACGCCGCTGAACACGAACGGCAGCGCCTTGTTCAGATAGTGGACTGCGACGTATTCCTGCACGTCATCGTCGGTGGTGTAGACCAGATCGGGCTTCCACGACTCGATCAGCGCGCGCGCCTCGCGTCCGACGCGCTCCTTTGCCTCGGCCGAGCTGTTGCGTTTGGTGTCCATCTGGAACACCTTGTATTCGGCCGCGGCATCGCCCATGCCTTCCTTGAAACCCTCGAGCTGCCCGTCGGTCCAGCGCCACGGCGAGTGGTAGCTCATGATGTGCAGGATCTTGAACTGCCGGGCGCCCACCGTCTTGGCCTGGGCCGAGGCCAGCTCGGGCATGGCCGCGCAGATGAGCAATGCAACGAGACCAAGCGTGCACTTGGTCAGCAGGCGGGGAACTCGCATCGGATCGCCTCGACAGTGGGGGGTGAGAACTTTGCAACGTTCCTGGAGGCGTCGCGGCCTCTCGTCCCTGGCGATATCGGCTGACAGCAGTGCGGACCGTAACGATCCGCGCACCCAATTGTGATGAATCTCCAGGTTCGCGGCGCCATTGACACGTGCGGTCGCCTCGAGGGGGTTGCACGAGTGCCGCCGCGGGCTGCTCGGGCTGCGCCGCTACAATCGAAACACTCCGGAGAATCCCGATGCCCGATCCTCGCCCCCTCGCCTTCGACACCTTGTCGCTGCATGCCGGCCAGCGCCCCGACCCGGTCACCGGCGCGCGCGCCACGCCGATCTACTTCACGACCTCGTTCGTGTTTCGTGACAGCGATCACGCCGCGGCGCTGTTCAACATGGAGCGCGCCGGGCATGTGTACTCACGCATTTCCAACCCGACCAACGCGGTGCTGGAGGAACGCATCGCGGCGCTCGAAGGCGGGGTTGGCGCGATTGCCGTGGCCAGCGGCCAGGCCGCGCTGCATCTGGCCATCGTCACGCTCATGGGTGCGGGCTCGCACATCGTCGCCAGTCGTGCGCTCTATGGCGGCTCGCACAATCTGCTCGAGTACACGCTGCCGCGCTTCGGCATCGAGACCACCTTCGTGCAGGCACGCGACCACGACGCCTGGCGCGCGGCGATCCGGCCGAACACTAAACTGCTGTTCGGGGAGACGCTCGGCAATCCCGGTCTGGACGTGCTCGACATCGCAGCGGTTTCCGATATCGCGCACCGCGCGGGTGTGCCGCTGCTGGTCGATGCAACGTTCACCACACCCTATCTGCTGCGACCGTTCGATCATGGCGCCGACCTGCTGTACCACTCTGCGACCAAATTTCTCGGTGGTCACGGTGTCGCGATCGGCGGCGTCGTGGTCGATAGCGGCCGCTTCGACTGGGAAGCCTCGGGCAAGTTTCCGGAACTCACCGAGCCGTACGCGGGCTTTCATGGCATGGACTTCCAGGAAGAGTCGACGGTCGCCGCATTTCTGCTGCGCGCCCGGCGCGAAGGTCTGCGCGATTTCGGCGCATGCATGAGCCCCGCGACCGCGTTCCAATTGCTGCAAGGCGTCGAGACGCTGCCGATCCGGATGGAGCGGCATGTCGCCAACACGCGCAAGATGGTCGAGTTCCTGGCCGCGCACGAAGGAGTCACTTCGGTGTCGTATCCGGAGTTGTCCTCGCATCCGGACCACGCCTTGGCCAAGCGTCTGCTGCCGCGTGGCTGCGGCGCGGTGTTCAGCTTCGACCTGAAGGGCGATCGCGCCGCCGGACGCCGGTTCATCGAGGCGCTCACGGTGTTCTCGCACCTGGCCAACGTCGGCGATGCGCGCTCGCTGGTGATTCATCCCGCCAGCACCACGCACTTCCGGATGGACGAAGCAGCCCTCCGCGCCGCAGGCATCTCGGAGGGCACGATTCGCCTGTCGATCGGGCTGGAAGATGCGGACGATCTGATCGACGATCTGTCGCGCGGACTGCGCGCCGCCAAGCGGGGGTGACACGATGGACCTGACCGTCGCAGGGGAGCGCGCCTATGCGTACACCGGTGGCAAGCCGTTCGACCCGAAGCTACCCGCCGTCACCTTCGTGCATGGCGCCGAACTGGATCACTCGGTGTGGGCACTGCAATCGCGCTATCTCGCGCATCATGGCTATGGGGTGCTCGCGGTCGATCTGCCGGGGCATGGTCGCTCGTCGGGCGCGCCGCTGAAATCAGTAGCGGCCATGGCGACATGGCTCACACAAGTGCTCGATGCGGCCGGCGCTGCGAGCACGGCGCTGGTCGGCCACAGCATGGGTTCGTTGATTGCCACCGAGCTCGCCGGCAGCCAGCCCGCGCGGGCAACCAAGCTGGCCCTGATCGGATCGGCGTTTCCGATGCGAGTGTCAGACGATCTGCTCGAAGCCACGCGCACCGACGAGCCACGCGCGCAGAACATGGTCAACGTCTGGTCGAACGCGGCATTCGCGCACTACCCGAACAATCCCGGCCCCGGTTCGTGGGTGCACGGCGCGAATTTGCGACTGATGCAGCGGCAGAGGCCTGGGGTGATGGCCGCCGACTTCGAAGCTTGCAACGCCTATGGCGAAGGCAGTGCGCGCGCCGCCGCGGTGAACTGCCCAACTCTGATCATCGCCGGCAGCCGCGACGTCATGACGCCGGCGCGCGCCGGGCGCGAGTTCGCGAAGTCGTTTCGCGATGCCAGGGTCTTGCAACTGGACGGCGCGGGCCACAACCTGATGGCCGAGCGACCCGACGAAGTGCTCGACGCGCTCATCGCATTCCTGCGGTAGCGACACGCGGTCGCTCGACATCTCTCGACGTCGCTCCCGCGCGAGCCGCTTCACGCGTCGAGATCGAGCAGCACCGGCTGATGATCGGAAGCCTGAGTGGTGCCGTTCACCACGACATCGCGCACGCGAGAGCTGAGGTTCTCCGTGACGAAGATGAAGTCGCAGCAGAACGGATCGGTCGGCCACTGCTGCTTGTCGAACACCCCCAGCGTAGGCGCGTGGGTCACACCGGGATAGCGCGCCGTCCAGGCATCACGATAGGCCGGCACGCCATCAGTCAGCGGGGCCTGCAACAGCGCGTGCAACGGATCGCTCGGCCGAAAATTGAAATCGGCGGTGAGAATCGCCGAGGCCGGACGCGGCTGGCGCTGAAACGGTCCACCGGTCTTCTCCTTGCTCTCGATATCCGCATCATGGCTCGATGCTTCGAGATGCAACTGCCGCAAGGCCGCGACCTGCGCGGCTCGCTGCGTGCGCGAGTAGTACTCCAGATGCGTCGTAGTCACGCGCAACGGACCGCTCGCGCCAGCGACGACGACTTCGACTGCACAACGCTGCATGCTGGGTACCGAATGATCCGCCGGCCATGGCAGCAGATGGCGAAACGCCTGCAGCACCGGTAATCGACTGAGAATGAGATTGCCGAACTGGCGGCGCGATCCGTCGTCGGCGATGACGTCGGTGGCGATGCCTTCGACCGGCGTGAACCCCGGCAAGGCCTGAGTCAGGATCGCGAACTGATCTTCGCCCGCGCTGCCCGCCAGCCCCGGGTAGTTTCGTGCCACTTCCTGCAGGCAGACGACGTCGAAATCGGCCATCGCGCGCAGCGTGTCGACGATGCGCTGTGGCCGCACCTCGCCATCGACGCCGCGGCACCACTGGATGTTCCAGGTGATGAGTTTCATGCTTGATGCGACACCGTTCCTAGGCGGGTTGTCATATACAAGATCAGTGGATACGCAGGTGCAAGCGGAATGGATGCTCACGGTACCAGCGCGGATTGTCTCCGGCGCCCTGCCCCCGACACAATGACCCACTCTGTCTAGCCGGTCGCGGTCGCCAACGGCAGGATGCATGATCTGTCTGCGATCCCGACTGCGCTCGTCGTCGGCCGCAGCCGTTCATCGTTCGCCTCGGGTGGCCACGATTTCCACGGCACATCTGCATGACCTATATTGGGAATGCACAAGTTCCCATACTTCCCTGGACATCACGAGGGGTCGAACGCCTCTCATCCCGAGATTCTCTAACCACCGGCAATCGCCTCCCGCTCGAGGAACAACCCATGCGCCCTACCACCAGACTCCGGCAGTTGCTCCAACAACCCGGCGCGGTCGTCGCCCCCGGCGTGGCCGACGCACTCAATGCGCGACTCGTCGCCAAACATGGCTTCGATGCGATCTACATGACCGGCGCCGGTACGACCGCGGTGCGCCTGGGCATGCCCGATGTCGGGTTGCTCACCATGACCGAGATGGCCGACAACGCCGGACGCATCGCCGAGGCGAGCAACCTGCCGCTGATAGCGGATGCCGACAACGGCTACGGTGGCGTGCTGAACGTGCGTCGGACGATCAAAGCCTACGAGCGTGCCGGCGTCGCCGCCGCACACATCGAGGACCAGATCATGCCCAAGCGCTGCGGACACCTGATGGGCAAGACGCTGGTGCCGGTCGAGGAGATGTGCTCGAAGATCAAGGCCGCGGTCGACGCACGCACCGACCCTGATTTCATCGTGATCGCGCGCACCGACGCGATCGCCGTCGACGGCTTCGAAGCGGCATTGGAGCGCGCCGGGCGGTATCGCGAAGCAGGCGTCGACATGCTGTTCGTCGAAGCACCCGGTCCACAGGAACTGCCGAAGATCGCCCCGACCTTGCGGACTCCGCTGCTCTACAACATGGCCGCCAGCGGCAAGACTCCGTTCCTGGGCAAGCAGGAAATCGAACAGCTCGGCTTCAAACTGATCATCTATCCGAACTGGATCGTGCTGGCCGCGATCCGCGCAGCGAGCAAAGTGCTGCAGACACTGAAGGAGACGGGCTCGATCGCCAGCCTCACCGGCGAGGTCGCGTCATTCCGCGAGTTCTTCGATCTGATGGGCATGCCTGAAGTCCAGGCAATGGAAGCCCGCTACGGAGTCGATGACGCCGCGCGAGCGCGGTACTGATTGCTCGCGCGTGCAGCAACTCTGACGTCGCGCGTGCACACGACTGAATTGCCCCGACTGATGCAAGCGATCGTGCTGCGCCGGCACGGCGATATCAACGCGCTCAGTCTGGAGGCGATGCCGGTTCCACATCCGGGGCCCGGTGAAGTGCTGTTGCGGCTGGAGTTCGCGGCGATCAACCGGGTCGATCTCGACATCCGCGCCGGCACCGCAGGCATGTCGATCGCATTTCCGCACGTGCCAGGCACCGAGGGCGTCGGCCGAATTGTCGCGCATGGTGCCGGGGTCGAAACGCCGCCGTTGGGAACGCGGGTCGCCACGCAGGTCATCCTGAGCTGCGGTCGCTGCGCAGCCTGCACGAGTGGACGCGAGAATCTGTGCGTCACCTTCACCGTGCTGGGCGCGCAACGCTGGGGCTGCTACGCGCAGTACGTGTGCGTGCCCGCGCATCGCGTGGTCGAGCTGCCCGAGTCGCTGGATCCGCGCGTGGCGATCGCCGCGAACAAGCTGGTCACCGCCTGGGAGGCACTCGTCGATACCGCGGGACTGCGACCGGGAGAGAAATTGTTGGTGCTCGGTGCAAGCGGCGGCGTCGGCATGGCTGCAGTGATGCTGGGCAAGTACTTGCAGGCCCACGTCCTCGCACTAGCCAGCACCGCGGAGAAACGCGCGACGCTGCTGGCGATCGGCGCTGATGCCGCGTTCGATTCGAGTGCCACTGACTGGCCGCAGCAGGCGCGCGCGACCCTGGCAGCGGAGGGCATCGATTGCGTGCTCGACGCGGTGGGCGGCCCGCAGCATGCACAAGCGCTCGCGCTGATCAAACCCGGCGGTCGCATCGCCGTGGTCGGCGCGCACGCAGGCGAAACGGTGTCACTCGATCTGGTGGATCTGTTCCGCCGGCACATCACGATTCACGGCTGCGGCCGGCCCACCCGGGCGGCGGCACGCGCGGTCTACGATCTGCTCGCGAGCGGCGCCCTGCACGCTCCGCCTTGCCGCGAATTCGCGCTAGCGCAGGCGGGCGAGGCGCAGCAGCTCATGGCCTCGCGCTCGCATACCGGCCGCATCGTGCTGCGCATTCCATAGCGGCTCGACCGCGACCGTCCGCGCCGGACGATCAGGCTGCGAGATAGGGCGCGTCGCCCTTGAGCGTGGTGCGATGCATGTGCCGGCGCTGCGTCTCGGGGTACGTCGTCGCCAGGTGCATCGCGCAACGGTTGTCCCAGAACACGAGGTCGTGCAGACGCCAGCGGTGGCGATGCACGAAATCCGGGCGGGTCACCCACTGCTCGATCCACTCGAGCAGCGCCATCGCCTCGGGATCGGGCATACCCTCGATACCGATCGTGAAGCCCCCGGCATACAGTGCTGGCCGGCCGGTTTCCGGATGGGTGCGAACCAGCGGATGGGTGACCGGCGGATTGCGCCGCTTCTCTTCGTCGGTCTGCGGGGCGCGCAGGCCCAGACGGGCTTCGCGCTCCCACCGTGCCGAGAAATAGTGCATCGCGCGCAAGCCGCGAAAGCGGCTTTGCTGTTCCGGCGTGAGGGCCGCGAACGCCGCCGTCATGTCGCAGAACAGCGTGTCGCCGCCTTCGCTCGGAATGGCGCGCGCGTAGAGCATCGATCCGAGCGCGGGCGTCGGCAGATACGACATGTCCGAATGCCAGTAGCGGCCGGCATCGGCGATGCCCAACGGCCGGCCATCGGGCGACTTGTCGTTGGACACCATCAGGACCTCCGGATGGCCCTCGAGGTTGAACTGCGACATCGAATGCACCTGCAGCGCGCCGAACCGGCGTGAGAAGGCGATGTGCTGCTCGGGTGTCAGCCGCTGATCGCGCAGCACGATCACCCCGTGGTCGAGATGCGCCCGATGCAGGCGCGCGAAGTCGTCATCGTCGATCGGCCGCGCCGCGTCGAATCCCACCACCTCGGCAAAGAACGTGCGGCCGAGCCTGCGCACCTCGAACGACTGCTGCGACATCGCTGCGATCCTCCGGCGATCGTTGATCGGATCGGGTGAAGTTTTCGGAGTGGCCAGTAGAATCGACGACAACTCGTTCGTCAACCGGCCGGTGGTCAGCCTGCGTCGCTACGTTGAAGGCGCACCGGACCCATCATCAGGGATACCCATGGTCATCGATTTCCGCGCGTACACGCTTCACTCAGGCATGGTCGCACCGTTCATGGCGCTGTTCGAGCAGGAGGGTCTGGAGCCGCAGATCCGCATCTGCGGCAAGTTCCTCGGCCTGTACCGGACCGAGATGGGCAACATCAACCAGATCGTGATGATGTTCGAGTACGCCGACGCCGGCGATCGCGAGCGGCGCCGCGCGCGCCTGTACAAGGATCCCGCGTTCCAGTCGTATCTGGCCAAAGTGCGACCGATGCTGCGCGACCAGGAGGTGCGGTTGCTCATCCCGTCGAAATGCAATCCACCGGTCGGCGACCCGGTCCTGCCCGGCAAGCCGGCCACGTCCGCTCGCAGAAAGCGTGCCCGCTGAATCCGGCCGCCCCCCTTCGCACGCACCCCCTCCACACGCAGCCATCGACGACCACCAACGAAGGATCGTTCAATGCCCATCCTGTCCGCCGCCCAGGCGCGATTCGAGTACAGCGTTCCCGTCGTGGTCATCGGTGCCGGGGCCTGCGGGCTCACGGCCGCGCTCGCTGCCAAGGAACAAGGCGCTGAAGTCCTGGTGCTCGAGCGCGACGACAAACCCACCGGCAGCACGTCGCTCTCCACCGGTCTGATCCCCGCGGCCGGCACGAAGCTGCAGCGCGCCGCCGGCATCGACGACTCGGCCGAGTTGCTCGCGCAGGACATCACCGCCAAGGCCAAGGGGCAGAACGATCGCGCGATCGTCGAGGTCGTGGCACGCACTTCGGGCCCGACCATCGACTGGCTCAATGAAGTGCATGGCGTCGCCTTCTCGCTGGTGCAGGGCTTTCTCTATCCTGGTCACTCGCGCCTGCGCATGCACGGCACGCCCAACCGCACCGGAACCGAACTCGAAGCCGCGCTGCTGGCCGCAGTGGGCCGCCTGGGCATCGACGTGCTTACCAGCGCCACGGCTACCGATCTCTACGCGGACTCGTCCGGCAGGGTGGCGGGCGTTCGATTCATGCGCCCCGACGGCAGCAGCGAGTCGGTCGGTTGCAGCGCGTTGGTGCTCGCAAGCTGCGGTTACGGCGGCAACAAGGACATGGTGCGTGAGTACATCCCCGAGATCGCCGACGCCGAATTCTGGGGGCATGTCGGCAACAAGGGCGACGCGGTGCAGTTCGGACTCGGCCTGGGCGCGGCGATCGCCGACATGGGCAGCTACCAGGGCCATGGCGGCGTGGCGTATCCGCACGGCAATCCGATGAACTGGGGGCTGCTCACCGAAGGCGGCTTCCAGGTCAACGCGAATGGCGAGCGCTTCTCCAACGAGGTGCGCGGCTACTCGGAACAGGCGGTCGACGTGATTGCGCAGCCTGGCCGCGTCGCCTGGGACATCTACGACGAGATCCGCGAGCAGCCGATCCTCGGCTTCACCGACTACAAGGAGGTCACGGCGTTGGGCGGCGTGAAGAAAGCCGCCTCGTTGCGCGAGCTGGCGCAACTGCTGAGCATCCCTGCAGACGGGCTGGAGCGCACCGTCCGCGAGGTCGACGAGATGCGTGCCGGGAAGCGCCCTTGCCCATGGGGCCGCGACTTCACCCGGACCAAGCCGTTGCAACCGCCGTTCTGCGGCGTGAAGATCACCGGCGCGCTGTTCCACACCCAGGGCGGCGTGGTGATCGACACCGATGCGCGGGTGCTGCGCCCCGATCGGTCGAAACTCCCCAACGTGTTCGCCGGCGGTGGCGCGGCGCGTGGCCTGTCGGGCCCGTCGCGCTGGGGCTATTTTTCGGGCGGCGGCCTGCTAACCGCCACCACGTTGGGGCGGATCGCCGGCACCAGCGCCGCGAAGGTAGCGCTCGGCCGCTAGAATCAAGGATAGACGTTCATCCAACGACCAGCGAGAAGGAGCGAACCATGGCCTACGAGTTCGAGCAGTTCAAGCAAGACCTGCGCGCCACGCTCAAGGCGGGGCAATCGAAGAACGACATCGAGACGGTGCGTCAGTTGCTGAGCAAGCTCCTGGCGAACAAGGCATTCGTCGAGCAGACCTGCGGCGCGAGCGCCGAAGGCGGTCTGCACCGCATCTACGTCGACCCGGAGATGGGCTTCGAGGTGCTCGCGCACATCAACGACAAGGCGCGCAAATCACCGCCGCATGATCACGGCGAGTCGTGGGCGGTGTACGGCCAGGCGATCGGCTACACCGACATGACCGAGTTCTCGCGCACCGACGACGGCAAGAACCCCGATCTGGCCAAGCTCGAAGTGACGCGCAAGTATCGGCTCAACCCGGGTGAGGTCGGCACGTATTCGCACGGCGCGATCCATGCTATCGACTATCCCGACAAGTCGCGCTTCATCCGCGTGACCGGCACCAACCTCGACAACATCTGGCGCGTCGCGTTCGATGCGGACACCGGCCGAGTCCGCAAGATGGGGCCGCAGCAAGC
>CADEDU010000050.1:20415-25254 GCA_902826155.1 uncultured beta proteobacterium | reverse complement strand
TTTTTCTTCGCCGCCTTCTCGTGCGCCGCGGCAGCGTCGAGCATCGCGTGCAACATGTCGAGCTTGGGCACCTGCGGCTTGGGGTAAGCCGCGCGGCTGTGCGTGAGCTTGAGCGCGAGCAGCGTTTCGACGAGTTTGTAGGTGAGTGGGCCGGGGTTGACCAGCGGCACCGGCAGCCGCTCGGCCAGCCATAGCGCCGCCTGGTGCATGGTCGTGGAGCCCAGACAGATCACGTCCGCGCCGTCCTCTTCCACGCACTTCATGCACACATCGAGCATTTTCGGGAAGACCTTGTCTTCCTTGCCGTCCATCAGCGTATCGAACGACGGTGGCGTGTCGAACGATCGCACCGACGCGCAGTTGGCCGCGAGCCCCCACTCGGGAATCTGCTTCTTGTAGCGCAGGATCGCGGGCTCCCACTGGGCGAGCACCGAGAACTTCGAACCAAGGGTCAGCGCGAACAACAGCGACGCTCGGCCCGGCGACACCACCGGAATATCGAGCACCGAGCGCAACGCGGCCATGCCCGAGTCGCTCATGGTGTCGATGCAGACGGCATCGAAGCCGTCGGCCTGGGCGCTGGCGCCCGCCTCGAAGATCGCCAGGTCCATGAGCGACCAGTCGTGCGGACTCATGAACGAGGTGGGGCCGGCCTTCACCGGTCGATAATGAAACTCGCTGTCGGGCTCGAGCTTCACCGCTTTCAGTTGATCACGCCGACGCGCAACGCCTTCAGCATCGAGCGCGAACGGCACCAGCACCAGGATCTTGGCCATGTCGGGTCCTTCGTTTCGTCAAACAGGGAAAGTCGATCAGCGATGGGGAAACTGCGCCGCGGCCGCGAACATCGCATCGATCATCTCGGGCTTGGGCGCGAGCGGCTTGGGGAATGCCTTGCGCGAGTGCGAGAGCTTCAGCGCCAACGCGGCCTCGGCGAGCTTGTAGGTAAGCGGGCCCGGATTGATCACCGGCACCTCCAGCCGTTCCGCGAGATAGGCGTGCGCCTGGTGCATCGTGGTTGATCCGAGCAGGATGACGTCGGCGCCATCCCGCGTTATGCAGGTGCGCGCTGCCTCGAGCAGCGCGGGAAACACCGCATCTTCCTTGCCCGCGAGCAGCGACTGGTTGTCGGGCGTGATGCCGATCGAGCGCACCGACGCGCACCGGTAGTGCAGACCGAGCTCGTTGATCGTCTTCTTGTACAGATGCCGCCAGCGATCCCACATGATCAGGATCGAAAAGCGCTCACCGAGCATGAGTGCGGTCATCATCGACGCGCGCCCCGGCCCGATGACCGGAATGTCGAGCAGCGAGCGCAACGCGGCGACGCCTGAATCGCTCATCGTGTCGATGCACACGGCGTCGTAGCCTTGCGCCTGCGCGTCCTTGCCGGCATCTACGATCGACAGCTCCGCCAGCGCCGCGTCGTGCTCGCTGGTGTAGTTGGACGGCGCGGCCCGCACCGGACGGAAATCGAACTCGATGCCCGGCCCGAGCTTCACCGCCTTCATCTGCGAGGCGCGGCCAAGACGGTTCTCTTCGCTCATCGGAAACGGCACGATCACCAGCACGCGCGCCATGCGCTCTGCTCCTGTCACTGCGGGACGGTTCGATGATGCCGCAATTGCCTGGCGCTGACCATCGCGGTTGCGGCTTGTCACTGCGCAGGGGACATGGCAGTCTGCGCCCCTTCGATCGACGGATCAAACACAACGGGCCAATCAGGCGATGAGCACCGCGCGCACGATGTTCGACAAGATCTGGGACCGCCACGTGATCACGCGCCGCGGCGAGCAATGCCTGCTGTACGTCGATCGGCATCTCGTGCACGACGGTTCGTTCCACGCATTCAGCTATCTGGGTGAGCGCGGACTGAAACTGCGTCGGCCGCACCAGACGTTCGCCACGCCCGATCACTACGTGCCCACCACCAGCCGGCGTGCCGAGGATGCCGCCACCGAGGAGATCGGACGCATGATCGGCACGCTGGCACGCAACGTCGCCGCGCACGGTCCGGTGAGCTTCGCGCTCGATGACGAGCGTCAGGGCATCGTGCACGTGGTCGGCCCCGAACAAGGCATCACGCTGCCCGGCATCATCCTGGTATGCGGCGACAGCCACACCTCCACGCACGGCGCGCTCGGCGCGTTCTCGTTCGGCATCGGCCAGTCGGAGAATTTCCACGTGCTCGCTACGCAGACGATCTGGCAGACGCGGCCGCGCACGATGCGCATCACCATCGACGGCAAGCGGGCTCCGGGCGTGACCGCGAAGGACGTGATCCTGGCGATCATCGCGCGCATCGGCGCCGGTGGCGCGGTGGGCCACGTGATCGAGTACGCGGGTGAGGTGTTCCGTGCGATGTCGATCGAGGAACGACTCACCGTGTGCAACATGTCGATCGAAGCCGGCGCGCGCGCCGGAATGATCGCCCCCGACGACACCACTTTTCAGTACGTCGCAGGCCGGCCCTTCGCTCCGCATGGCGCACAGTGGGATCAAGCGTTGCGCGACTGGAAAGCCCTGCCGACCGACGCGAGCGCGAAATTCGATCGTGAAGTTTCGCTCGACGGCAACGCTCTCGCCCCGATGGTCACGTGGGGCACCAGCCCCGAGGACGCGCTACCGGTCAACGGGCGCACTCCCGACCCGGCGCAGGCCGCCGATGCAACGGCGCGCGACAAGATCGTGAACGCGCTCGGCTACATGGGCCTCGCGCCGAACACCGCGATGACCGCGATTCCGATCCAGCGCGTATTCATCGGCTCGTGCACCAACAGCCGCATCGAAGATCTGCGCGCGGCTGCGTCGATCGCGAAGGGCCGCAAAGCGCGAGTGCCGACGATCGTCGTGCCCGGTTCCGGTCTGGTACGCAAACAAGCCGAAGCCGAAGGACTGCACCGCGTGTTTCTGGAGGCCGGATTCGAGTGGCGCCATGCCGGCTGCTCGATGTGCGCGGCGATGAATGGCGACATCGGCGATGCCGGTGAGCATGTCGCCTCGACGTCCAATCGCAACTTCGCCGGTCGCCAGGGCAAAGGCGTGCGGACGCATCTGATGAGTCCGGCCATGGCCGCCGCGGCCGCGGTGAATGGCCGCATCACCGACGTGCGCACGCTCGGCTGAACCCCGACCCTTCGCCCTTCACCAATCACCTTCAGCACCAACGGCGCCCCTATGCAACCGTTCACCACGCTCACCGCGATCGCCGCGCCCTACGATCCGATCAACGTCGACACCGACCAGATCATCCCGGCGCGATTCCTCAAGTACCCGCGCAGCGGCGGCTACGGCCAGTTCCTGTTCCATGACGTGCGCCGCACCGACGACGGTAACCAACGCGACGACTTCGTACTGAATCGGCCGCATTTTCGCGACGCGAAGATTCTCGTCGCGAACACGAACTTTGCCTGCGGATCGTCACGTGAGGGCGCGGTGTACGCGCTGTCCGACGTCGGTATTCGCAGCGTCATCGCACCGAGTTTCGGCGACATCTTCTACAACAACTGCCAGAAGAACGGCCTGGTGCCGGTACGCCTGGACGCCAAGGTGTGCGATCACCTGCGCGCGATGCTCGCCGCGAAACCAGGCACCGAGCTCACCGTCGATCTCCACCAGCAGGTCGTGATCGAACCTGACCGCACCACGCACGCATTTACGCTCGACGCGTTCGGACGCGAGATGATCCTCAAGGGCGTCGATGAGTTAGGCCTGAGTCAATCGTTGATCGGTGAGATCGAAACGTTCGAACGCGCGTATCAGACCCAGGCGCCCTGGGTGGTGCAGCCGCCCAGGACAATCTGACGATCCCCTGCCTTCCGGCGGATCGGAGCCCTGAGCCGCGCCAGTGATACGACGTGGCGCCGCCGCCACAAATTTCGCAGCCGGCATACGTCGGGAAAATCGCGTCGGGTACTAAGTCACGCCCTCGGATTGTTCGCGCAATACTCCTGAAACAATCCACGCAAGAATCGGCGCCCCAAGTCGAACTAAGCGCCGCTCCCGGCGGGGAAGAAAACCCATGAAGAACACGCTCTTGGCTGCGACCGCTCTAGCAGCCTCCGCAGTTTCGTCGACAACCTTCGCTCAAGCCCAGTCGGTCCACACGCTCACGGGCAACGCCAACGTCGTCAGCGACTACCGATTCCGCGGCATTTCGCAGACCTTCCGCGGTCCGGCGTTCCAAGGCGGCTTCGATTACGCCCACGCCAGCGGCTTCTACATGGGCAACTGGAATTCGAACGTCAGCGGCATCAGCTATCCGAACGGCGCCGGCATCGAGATGGATTTCTACGGCGGCTACAAGAAGTCGTTCGGTGATCTGGGCCTCGACGTCGGATACATGTACTACTTTTATCCGAGTGCGCGCGCCGTCAGCACGACACTGGGCAATCGCAAGTTCGACAACCAGGAGGTCTACTTCGGGCTGAGCTGGAAGTGGATCACCGCCAAGGTCAACTACGCGACCAACAACTACTTCGGGCTCGACGGCGTGATGGCGCAGAGCTTCTACGCGCATCGCGACACCGCTGCCGCGCTGCCCAATCGCGGGCGTTCGCGCGGCACGCTGTATTACGACCTGTCGTTCAACTACGAGGTCGTGCCGAAGCTCACCTTGAACGCTCACGTCGGCCGCACCGATGTCAAGAACTACGGCGAGCTCGACTACACCGACTACAAACTCGGCGCTACGTACGACCTCAACGGTTGGCTGCTCGGCGCGGCATGGGTGAGCACCAACGCGAACAAGAGCTGGTACTACGCACGCGATGCCGCCGGCAAGACCAAGCAGACCGGTACCAGCGGCGCGGTGCTCTCGATCGGCAAGACGTTCTGAGG
>CADEDU010000050.1:16260-20315 GCA_902826155.1 uncultured beta proteobacterium | reverse complement strand
CGTCGACAGATCGCTCGCGGCACATTGCGGGCGCTCTGCTGCTGAGCAAGTTCGTGGCCTAGTTCGCCGGCTTCTGCGCCGGCCGCGCTGCACTGGCACACACATCGTTACCGTCGCCGGGCAATCGTTCGGCGAACAGCCACTGGAACGGCACGACGGCCACCGAGGCCAGCTGGCGGAACACGGTCTCGGCAACGTCCCACGGACTGAGCTGGATCTCGTAGGCGCTGAACGTGCCGCCTACGGCCACCGGAGTAGCCAGGCTGAAGAACTGCGGCTCCTTCGGCCGCGGCGCCAGGCGCAGACCGATCGACTCGGTGGTGAAATCCGCCCCGCCCTGCCCGATCACCCGCATGCGGCTCGTGTCCATCAACAACCGCTGTGCATCGAGCTTGCCCTGCTTCAGATCGAAGTGACCGATCGCGCAATTGATGCGCGAGGCAAGCGACTGATCGATCACCGGCGCCAGCGCCACCAACAGATTCACCGCCCACAGATCGAAGATGCCGGCTTGCATCCGCTGCGGCCAGAGACCGAAATCGATACGGCCGCTGCCTTGCCTGAGGATCTCGTTCAGATGCTCGGCGCGCCCGCTGATGTCGACGTCGAGCGAGAGCAGGCCGAACAGGTCCGACTCCGGCCGCAGCCGTCGCGCCCAGATTCCGTAATCGAATCGATCGACCTCCAGGCGCAGGCTCGCCGCCATGTCGCGCGGCCCTGGCTCGTAGACAAGCGCAAGCCGCGCTGATCCGCCGGCCACCGACACCTCCACCGGCGCGATCGAGGCACGACCGTTCTCGATCGTCGCCACCAGTCGGCCGTTGCCGAGCTGATCCTTGCCCGCGAGCACCTGCTTGATCGTGACGTTGACGCGGCCATCCTGACGTTGCACGACCTCGCGGCTTAGCACGCCTTCGACCCGGTCGCCCGCGCGCGCTGCCGCCTCGCGCGCATCGCTGATGCCGGCCGGCTTGGGCAACGCACCTTTGCTCTCGAGCACCGACCATTCGCGGATCGGGAAATCGTCGAGTTGAATGCGCTCGGCCGCCAGATCGATATCGATGCGCGGTTTGGCCCGCGTCGTATCGACCGTTCCGGTGCCGCTGAGCACACTGTCACCGATGACGAAACTGAAGTCGCGCGCCGCATAACCGCGCTTGCTACTTTGAAACCTGCCGACCGCCGTGTACGGTCCCCACGGCGGCAATGCAGTGCGCGCGATGCGACTCAACCGGTCCAGGCGTGTGCCCTGCAATGCCATCGACAACTCGATGTCCTGCTCGCTCGCGGGCAACGCCATCGAGCCGGCGAGGTTCAGACGCGCATCGGCAAGCTCGGCGACCAGCGATACCGGCACGCGCGCACCGGGCGCCACCAGCTCGCGCATCGGTGCCGACTCGACCTGCACGCTAACAGGCGCGTCTTCGATCGAGCCATTGAGTGTGAGTTTGACCGGTGCGCCTTCATCGGCCCGCAGCTCCGCCTCGCGCAATGCGATCTGCAACGTCCCCTTGGTATTGGCATCACGGATGGCGATGCGCCCTGCCTCGATCTTGCCCACCACCGCCGAGCGACGCAGCATGTCACCCAACCGGCTGGCGCGCGCTACCACGTGAAGCTGCAGCAGCTTTGCCTGCGCCTCGATCCCGCGCGTGATGTCCAGCCGCTGCAACAGCCGTCCGATGTCGGTGTTCTCGCCGGCCAACCACATCTCGGCCTTCGGCTCGGCACTACGCAGATCGAGCGCCAGCGCGCCATCGAAGCGCGCCTCGGCAATGCGCCCGCGAAAGATCGACGGCTGCATCTCGCCATCGCGAATGCGCGCATCGAACGCCACGTCGGTGACCGGCAGACGCAATCCGTCGATGCGTTTGATCACCACTTCGATCTCCGAGTCGGTGAGATCGACGCCCGCCGGTAGGATCGGGATCTCGATCACTGGTCGGTTGGCCGATGCGGAGCCGGCGGGGACGATCGACTGGATTTCCTCGGCATCGATGCGATCGAAGACCAGCCGGCCCTTCACGAATGGCCGCCCGTTGACGCGTTGCACTTCGATATCGCCATTGAGGCTCGTGCGCCCCAGTTGCACCGCTAGATCGCGTACACGTTGCGCGCGCTGCGACACGAGCGCCTGCCCCTTGATCCGCACCGGCGCCTGTCCGGCGTTGGCGACACCGATCCACGCCGCCACGTCGCGGGCTCTGGCGGCGGTGAGATCGAAATCGAGGCGCGATTCCGATTCGGGCGCGAACGGTGCGAGTTGCCCCGCGACAGTGACACGTACGCCCTGTCCCTGTGCTTCGAGCTTGAGGGGCGTGCGGCCTTCCCGCACCAGCCGGTCGATGTCACCGGCGCTGAACTGAACCGACAGAGCCTGCCCTGCCAGGGCGCCGCGCAGTGTTCCGGCGAGCGGCGCACCCGGCGGACCACGCAACTCGAACGCGTCCAGACGCAGATCGACCGGCCGGCCGCCTTCGACATTGCCATAGGTGAGCTTCGCACCCTCGATGCTGGCGCGCAGATCGAGTGAACGCACCAGATCGCGCACGCGCTCGCCTCTTGCGGCCATGCGCACTTCCAGACGATCGACCGCGCCCTGTACACCACGCGCATTCAGCACCAACTGGGCCAGCCCCCCGAGCTGGCTCGAACGGGCACCCAGCTGGACGACGACTTCGGGAATCGACTTGCCGCCGTCGGCACTGAGCTTGCCACTGAACGGAACGTCGGCGATGGTCCAGCTCAACGGTGCCTGCAGGATGCCGTTGTCGATGCGCACCTGCAGCTTCGCGTCACGAACCTCACCCGGCAGGCTGAGCCAACGCTCCACGGCCAGATCGAGCTCGGCGTCGATCCGCCGCAGGCCGCGGAGATCGAGCGCAACCTGCTCCAACTCGCGGTAGACATCGGCCAGGCTCTGCGCCGGCCGCGCGGCGGCATCGGGCGCATCGAGCAGGAACGGGCGCATATCCAATGCCTGCAGCACCAGCGATCCGCTCAGACGCGGTCGTGGTCCGCTCGTATCGAAGGTTAGATCTCCGGCGAGCGTGGTAGCGCCCACCGTCCCGCGAAGTGCTTCGAGCGCCACGCGGCCCTGGCTCGCGCGAATCGTCCCGGCCAGCGCGGTCGCCCCCACCTTCGGCAGCTTGATGTTGAGCAGGCGCTCGACCTCGGCCAGATCGCCCGTCCCGGCACCGAACTGCAGCGCCAACGAACGACCGGCGCTCGACTCGGCGCTGAGCGTACCGTTCGCCTGCACCACCGTCCCAAGAAAGGTCAGCACCCCCTCGAACGCCCAGGGATCCGTCGATCTCGCCAGACCGGCAAGCGGCGCACCGCTCGTCTTCAGCTCATAAGGGAAGCGTTGATCGACGGTGCCGCGCACATTGACTGCAATCGGCGAGCGCACCGGCGCCTGCGCTTCCAAGCGCTCGATCGCGAATTCGTGACGAACATCGCCCGTGGCCAGACTCACGCGCAGCCGTTCGATCGTGAGTTGGTCCAGTCCGATCTGTTCGAGGGGATGTTCCGTGCCGACGCCCGCCGGCTCGCTGCCCGCCGGGTCTCTGGCGGCGGCAGGCGCGAATAGCCAATTGACGCGGCCGTCAGCGAGCCTTTCCAGATCGATGCGCACATCAGCCGCGCGCAGCGCGTTGATGACCAAGCGCTGGCGAACGAACGGCAGCAACTCGGCGTCGACCACGAACTCGCCGAAGGAGGCGAAATCGGGCTGCGAAAACCCTGCGGGGTTAGCGATGCGCAAGTCGGTGATGTGCACGCCGGGCCGCAGTGAGACCCGCAGCAGCGATCGTCCGTCGACGCGCAGCGCGCGACCGAATGCCTGGCTCAGCTTCTCGCCAATCGTCGCATTCCAGCGCGACACGTCGAAAGTCGGGCCGACGAGCAGCGCACCAGCGGCGATCAGGGCGAGCACGCCCAGCGCGAAGGCGAACGCCCGCACGAGGCGTAGAAGAATCCGGGAGAGAGCTGGCAAGACTATCGGCGAGCTGCGGTTGTCGCGCGATAGTAGTCCGGGCCGGCGAATTTGGTGT